>NZ_GL882530.1:0-20401 GCF_000195595.1 Actinomyces sp. oral taxon 170 str. F0386 | reverse complement strand
CGGCCCCGGGCACAGGCGCCCGGGGCCGAAGCCGTGCTCGCAGCCACACCCGGAGAAGGGCAGGGTCACCTGATGCGGTATCGGCTCAGGAAGCGACCTCCAGGACACCATGAGCACCCTTCTCCATGTCGGCGAAGGAGTGGGACACGAACACGTAGTGGCCCGGCTCGGAGGCGACGCACTCGACGAAGCCGCCCTGGGCCGGGTGCAGGCCAAGAGCCTGAGACCCGCCGGACCAGGCAGCCCCGATCTGACTCGGGCCGCCGAGGGTCCAGGCCCCCTCGAAGAAGACCTGGTCGAACTGCAGACCAACGACGTGGAACGACGTCGGCAGGGAGGGACCCGCGGCCATAACCCAGAAGCGCACGCGCTCCCCCACCTTGGCCTTGAGCGGCTGCTGGTGGTACTGGAAGGCCACCCCGTTGAAGGTCATGAGGTCGGGGGTCTTGGCGGCGATCTTGTCCGTGCTGGGCTCACCGCCCTCGGGGCCGAGGTAGACCTCGGAGGCGACGATGGCGTACTCGCGATCAACGGAGGGCAGGCCCGGCGGGTCGATGATGACGGCCCCGTGCATGCCCGCGGCCAGGTGCAGGCTCATCGGTGAGGTGGAGCAGTGGTAGAGCCAGATCCCCGAGTGCTGGGCCGTGAAGGTGTAGACGAGGGACTCACCGGGGTTGATCGAGCGCATCGCCTCATCGGGCGGGGTGATCCCGGCGTGGAAGTCGATCGAGTGGCTCATGGTGCCGTCGTTGACCAGGGTGATCTCGAAGGTGTCCCCCACCTTGCCGCGCAGGACGGGGCCGGGGACCTGGCCGTTGAAGGTCATGCGCCGCTGGGTGACACCGCCACCGACCGGCATGACCTGCTCCTTGACGGTGAAGGTGTGCCGGTTGGTCATCGGTCCGCCGTCGGGGCTGCTCGGGGCGGGCGGCAGAGCGGCATCGAAGGCCTTGAAGTCAGCGGGCAGCCGGGCGGAGTAGTCGGGCACCGCGTCGTTGCCCGAACCGGTCTGCCTGCCTTGGCCGCCGCCGTGCTGGTGGCCGCCGGCCCCCGTCCCGCCTGCGGTGACGTGGAAGACCATGCCCTGGGCACGGTGGCCGGCGATGGAGCACCAGCCCTCGACCGGCCCGGTCACCACTCCGGCGTCGAGCGTGCCCTTGGCTCTGGCGGCCACACGGCCGGTGGTCTGGCCAGTGGCCAGGACGAGATCGTGGACCTGGTCGGCGGTGTTGTCCAAGGTGATGACGAGCCGGTCGCCGGGGGTGACGTCGACCGTGTCCGGCACGAACCGCAGACCCTCCACCTTGATGGTGGCGTTGACGGTGTTACCGGTGGCCTCAATGTCCTGGGTGGCCCCGCCCTGACCGCGGTTGCCGATGATGCTGCCGACGACGACGGCCGCTCCGGCGGTGAGCAGCCCCATGAGGATGCCGCGGCGGTCGGCGGAGTGCAGCAGGCCGCCCGACGACGCTGACGCGGCAGATGCCGTCGCGCCGGCCTGCGCCGTGGAGTCGGCTTTGCTCGACAGGGGGCGACGGTTGCGGTCGATGGCGGGGGCCGTGCCGGCCGTCACCGCCCGACGGTGGGCGGCGCCGGGCTTGTCGGAGCTCGTCACGGCGTCGCCGGCAACGGCCCCACTGGCAGCCTGAGCGACACTGTCCTCGGTAGCGCCTGCAGCGGCGTTCTCGGAGGTGGCGGTGGCCTCGTCCGGAGACGGGGCCTGCGCATCGGGCGTCTTCGTCATCGGGTTCCCCTTCAGGGCTGGGCGGACCGGCGGCCCGCGGGGTCGGAGGTGGGGACGGCGTCGCCGCCGGCTGAGGTGCGCGGCGCGCGCTTGCGTCGGGAGAGCTCGCGCAGGCAGAGGATCATGCCCGCAAGCAGGTAGGAGGTCACCAGCGCGGCCAGCGCCCCGGCGACAACGCGCACCTGCCAGGGCACTCCCGGGCTCACCGCCAGCAGGAGGCAGGCGTTGGCGGTGGTGACGCGGTAGGCGGCGCAGCGGTCCATGATCGCATTGGTGGCCCGGGTGGCCGCGGGCCCGCCGCCGAGCATCACCGGGGCGAGGTAGCTCAGGGCCGCCACGAGGATCTGGAGGGCGAAGCCCGCCGCCAGGGGCAGGCGCAGAGCGTGGATGACGTCACGGGCGGCGCCGACGTCGTCGGCCAGGGCCATGCGGGCGCCCAGCACGGCGACGCAGCCGACGAACCAGGACACCGAGGCCGTGGCCGAGGCCGTGGCGAAGGAGGTCGGCGGGACCCGGCGGGCGGTCCTGTAGGCGGGAACGAGGACCCCGCAGGCACCACCGAGGTAGACCAGGACGCCCAGGCCGGCCAGGGGCAGCCACACCCCGGAGGCGGCCACGAGTCCGGTGCCGCCCACGAGGTAGGGCAGGCCGCGGGTGGTCCAGCGCGGCGCCAGGGGCTCCATGGGGGTGCGCAGCATCGTGGGCCACAGGACCGTCAGGGTCCCCAGGACCGTGGTGCCCACGAAGCCCAGCAGCATGGTGGTGGTGTGGGCCAGGTAGAGGACATCGGCCAGGCCGGAGCGTCCGCGGGCATTGGACCAGGAGATGAGGAACCCCAGGAGCGCTCCGGTGGCCAGCAGGACGAGGGCGACGGCGTAGTGGATGGCCAGGGACGCCAGACGCGGGGCGATAGCCCGCCGGTACTGCACGGTGATGGCCACCACGCCGGCGATGGCCTGGGCCATGACAATTCCCGCCCCGGTCAGCGCCAGCACCTGGTGGCCCATGGTGATGCCGGTGAGCACGACGACCGTGCCGAGACTGTGAGCGTAGAGGCGCACGTCCAGGAGGGCGGCGCCGCCCAGGGCGGGTCGGTGCAGGAGAGTGTCGGCGAAGTGGGCGGACCAGATGGTGATGGCGCTGCCGATCCCGCCCAGGAGCAGGGCGTGCAGGGGCAGCCAGGTGCCCCAGGAGACCAGGGGGCCCACGATCGTGAGGCCCGCCAGGACCGCAGCGGTGAGCATCCAGGCCATGACGAGGGCGTTGCGGCGCACCTGAGTGGTGCGCCGGGAGGGCTTCTTGGCGGGTCGGCCGCCCGGTCCCCGCGATGGTCCGGCACCGGAAGGCGAAGCAGAACGGGGGCCGGGCCTGGGGCCGGGAGAACCGATGGACAGGCTCATGCGGGACTCCCGCCTGCCTGCGTCGTTGATCCGGCTGCTGCGGCCGCAGCCGGCCGTTTCACTCGGACCGATGTCCGGATACTGCCGGAGGTCAGGACGCGTCCCACGGTGAGGACCATGAAGACGACAATCGCCGCCACCCCGACGGCGCCGCCGACCTGCCAGGCCACGGAGGCTCCCGCCAGCAGGCCCACGACGCGCACCGCCAGGCCGGCGTGCAGCAGGAGGTAGGGCAGCCACATGAGCCGGTGGTAGGGCAGCGCTCGGTGGACGATCGCGGGGATGATGACCGGGGCGTGGGCCAGGATCATGGAGAAGGCGAAGCCCACCGTGATGCAGTGGATGACGATCTCGTAGGCGGATCCTCGCAGGCCCTGGAGGCCCCACAGCGACCAGACCGCCCCGGCGACGGCGAGCCACACGTAGCCGGCGAGCATGGAGGCCGCCATGAAGCGCACCCCGCCGCCGGCTCGGACCGTGCGCCGGGCGACGTCGTAGTACGCCATGACGACGGCCAGCCCCAGCAGGGCCGGGCCGACCACGAGGTGGGAGCCCTGAGCGACCAGCAGCAGACAGGCACCCAGGACCGCCGCACCGGACAGCGCCTCGACAACGGTCTCGACCAACTCGTCGAGGAAGGCGATCCGGGCCAGCTCCAGGCGCTCGCCGACGATGGTGAGCGTGGGGAAGAGCAGCCACAGCGCGACGACGTCCTCGATGCCACGGCCTCCCATCCACAGGATGTCGCCCAGCAGGAGTGCGGCTGCGCCCATGGCCTCGACGTCGACGGCGGCGCTGGGGGCGCGCCGGTGAACCCGCAGGTAGATGGCGCACAGGATGCATGTGGCGATGGTCATGAGCCCCCGGCCGACGACGTCGGGCGCGCCGGCCAGGAGGGCCAGGCAGCCCGCAGCGTTGCCCAGCGGGGCGAGGAAGGCCCAGGGGGCGCGGGCGGCGACCGCCCGCTCCAGGGCGATGACGGTCCCCAGGAAGCCGATGAGCATGAGGGGACCGTGGAGCGCCGCCAGCCTGGTCCCGTCGATGGGGGCCGGCAGGTTGAGGCGCAGGAGGGCGGCGTCGAGTCCCATGAGGATGCAGGCGGCGCCCAGGGCCAGGGCCACCAGGCGCGGCGCCACCCGGGTGGTCAGCGCCCGGCTGAGGCGGCCGGTCGCGTCGTCGGCGGTGGGCGCCTTGACCTGTGCGTCTGCCGCTGCCGGCTTGTCCGTCTCCACGGCCCAACCGTATCCAACAGCGCCGGAAACACCCGCACGCACAGCGGCAGAGCATTCACGGACGACACGGCTCCACGTCATCCATGAGGTCTCGGTCGGTCGGGGTGAAGGTTGTGCCGGTGAGGGCGGACGGCCGTTCCCGCCGGCCCGTGATGGTAGTAAAGTCACTCTGACCAGTACGAACACTCTGAAGGAGAGCCCTATGAGCGAGAGCCCCGAGCTGCTGCCCGTCACCGAGAAGAAGTCCAGCTGCGGCTGCCACGAACACAGCGACGAGCGCCTCACCCTGGACGCGCGCGCCATCCCGCACCGTCTGCGCCACGCCGCGGTCATCGGTGCAGCCTCCTCCCTGAACCCAGGTGAGGGCTTCGACCTGGTGGCCCCGCACGTGCCCACCCCGCTGCTGGCCCAGATCGACCAGCTGCCCTTCACCTTCCAGCACACGCTGCTGGAGCAGTCGGAGGGCTTCGCGCGCGTCGAGATCCTGCGCACCGCCTGATCCACATCTCGTCGCGACCGGCTGGCGGAAGGCGTCCAGGGGGTGAGACCTCGCCCCTGACCACGAGCTCAGGTCCGCACTCCACACCGCCGGCACGCTCCCGATATGCTCGACGTATGACGCCAGCACCGCTCGATGCCGCGGTCGTCGGCCCGAGCAGGACCTGTGGCAACTCCACGGACCTGCCCATGCCGACGACCCGGCCGGTGCTGCCCGAGCCATCCGGGCGGCCGGGCTCACCGGAGTCGGTCCTCCCGGCCGAGTCGATCCCGGAGCTGGCGGCCATCGCCGACGATGTCCCGCAGCGGCTGACCGACCGCCACGGGCGCACCGTGCGCGACCTGCGCCTGTCCATCACGGACCGCTGCAACCTGCGCTGCACCTACTGCATGCCCGCGCAGGGACTCCAGTGGCTCCCCACCCCGGCACTGCTGACCACCGCCGAGCTCACCCGCCTGGGGCGCATCGCCGTCGAGCGCCTGGGAGTGGAGCGCATCCGCCTGACCGGCGGCGAACCGCTGCTGCGACGGGACCTGGAGGAGATCGTCGCCTCGCTGTCCACGCTGCGGACGTCGTCGGGCATCAAACCGGACATCGCCCTGACCACGAACGGTCTGGGGCTGGAGAGGCGGGCCACCGGTCTGCGCGAGGCGGGGCTGGACCGCGTCAACATCTCCATCGACTCACTGGACCCGCAGGACTACGCCGCCATCACTCGCCGGGACCGGCTCGCCGACGTCCTGGCTGGGATCACCGGCGCCCAGGAGGCCGGTCTGGATCCCATCAAGGTCAACGCCGTGGCCATGCCCGCCACCGTGGAGGAGCGTGCGCCACGTCTGCTGCTCGAGTGCCTGCGCCGTGGCTGGCAGCTGCGGTTCATCGAGCACATGCCGCTGGGACCGCGCGAGACCTGGCGCAGCCAGGACGTCGTCGGTGTCGACCATATCCTGGGGACGCTGCGAGCGGCCGGCTTCATCCTCACCGAGGTGGGTCGTCCCGACCGTCGCCCGGCCGCCCTGTGGCGGGTGGCCGCCGGCAGCGCGTCGGGTGAGAAGCACCCGGCCGGGACGGTGGGCGTCATCGCCTCGGTCACCGCTCCCTTCTGCTCGGACTGCGACCGCACCCGCATCACGGCCGACGGGCGCCTCATGACCTGCCTCTTCTCCAGCACCGAGACCGACCTGCGCGGTCCCATGCGCGCCGGGGCCGACGACGACGAGCTCATCCGCATCTGGGCCAGGGCCACCTGGGGCAAGCCCCGCGCCCACGGCTCGGACGCTCCCCAGACCGAGAGCGACGGCTTCGCACGCCCGCACCGCACCATGTCGGCCATCGGCGGCTGACACCCCCACCCCGTAAGGAGCCCCGCTATGAGTCCCTCACCAGAGCTGTCCTCGGAGGCGAGCGCACAGACGAGCCCGAGGCAGGCCTCAGTGACTCTGCGCTACTTCGCCGCGGCCGCTGAGGCCGCCGGCCGCCCCGAGGAGCGCCTCGACCTGCCCGCGGGCACGACGCTGGCGGGCCTGCGCGAGCAGCTGGCCGGACGAGGGCTGGAGATGGCACGGGTGGTTCCGATCTGCAGCTTCCTGGTCAACTCGGTCTCCACCCCGGCGGACTCGCTCACGCCTCTGGCCGATGGCGACGCTGTCGACGTGCTCCCGCCCTTCGCCGGCGGGTGAGGAACCCGCATCGAGCCGGGCACTTCTCGCGTAGCCCTACCGTTTTTCCGCCCGGATACGCGAAGAAGACCCGGATCGATGGAAAGGGGAGAAGGCGATCAGGCGAGGTTGCTCCACTGGGCCGAGCCGTCCGTGAAGGTCTGGCGCTTCCACACGGGCAGGCGCTTCTTGACCTCCTCGACGATCTCGCCGCACACGGCGAAGGCCTCGGCGCGATGGTCGGAGCTGACCGCGACCGCGAGCGCCGCCTCCCCGACGCTCAGGTCTCCGACGCGGTGGACGACGCCGAGAGCCCGCACCTGTCCGCGCTCGGCGACGTCGCGGGCGATCTGCTCGACGATCCGGCCGGCCGTGGGGTGGCACGAGTAGCCGATGCCGGTGACGGCGCGGTCGGCGTCGTGGTTGCGGACCACACCCTCGAAGGTGACGACGGCGCCGGCGGCCGCGTCCTGGACGGCGTCGGCGAGCTCGGAGACGCTGACGGGGGCCTCGGTGACCTCGGCGCGCACCACACGGGCCACGTGGGCCGGGAGCGGCCTGCTGAGCTGATCGGGGATGAACGTCACGGGAGTCTCCTCGCCCTGGGCGCCGTAATGGGCATCATCGGATGGTCGGCCGCGAGCATACCCACGTGGGCACGTCCGGCTGAACAGGCATGATAGGCCCACGACATCCCGTCGCCCCGCCGATGACTAGCCGCGCTGCTGCCCCCGAGGACGACCCGTCGAGAAAGGACCGCTATGGCGCAGATGATTCCCCTGGAGGACTACGTCACCCGGGTGCTTGAGCCCCTCTCCCCCCTGGAGGCCAGCCGGCTGGCGCTGGGAGACGCTCACGGCCGGGTACTGGCCGAGGACGTGACCGCCGCCGTCCCGGTGCCGCCGTGGACGAACTCGGCGATGGACGGCTACGCGGTGCGCGCCGAGGACACGACCGGCGCCTCGCCGCAGACCCCCGTGGTTCTGCCGGTGAGCGGAGACGTTCCAGCCGGTGCCGCGCCGCAGCCCCTCGTTGCGGGAACCACTCAGCGAATCATGACCGGGGCGATGCTGCCCGAGGGCGCCGATGCCGTGGTCAAGGTAGAGGACACCGACCAGGTTCCCGGCCCCCACCCACTTCCGGACCGGGTTGAGATCCGCGCAGCGGTTCGGCCCGGTCTCAGCATCCGCCGCGCCGGGGAGGACCTGGGCGCAGGGGATCCGGTCATGGCGGCTGGGACGAGGCTGTCCGCGGCGGCCGTCTCCGCCCTGGCCTCCGTGGGGCTCGGATCGGTGCGGGTGGCGGCACGGGTGCGCGTGGCCGTGGTCTCCACCGGGGCCGAGCTGCGTGACGCCGGTCATGTGCTGAAGCCCGGCACGATCCCGGACTCCAACTCCCTGCTGCTGGCCGGGCTGGTGGCCGAGCACGGTGCGGTGTGCGCGAGCGTGTCCCGCAGCGGCGACACGGCCGAGGACCTGGCCGAGGTGCTGCGGCGGGCCGCGTCCGGCGCCGATCTCATCGTCACCTCCGGGGGCGTGTCGGCGGGGGCCTTCGATCCTCTGACGATGCTGGCCGAGGCGAATCGGGGCGGGGGCGCAGCGGTGCGTCTGGACTTCGTCAAGGTGGCCATGCAACCGGGCAAGCCCCAGGGGCACGGCTGGGTGCGCGCCGACGATGGTCGACGGGTGCCGATCATCTGCCTGCCGGGCAACCCGGTGAGCGTCCTGGTCTCCTTCACCACGATCGTGGCCCCGGCCCTGGCCCGCCTGGCCGGGCAGGACACCAGCGACAGCAGCGACGGGATGCTCCCGGGGCGCCCCCGGCCGACGGCTCGCGCGGCTGTGGCCTGGCGGACCCCGCCGGGGCGGCGCCAGCACGTGCCGGTGCGCTTCACCGGACCGCCCGCTCATCCCGCCGCCGCTGAGGCGGACAAGCACGGAAACCATGCCGAGGGCGGCGCCGAGGAGCATGCGTGCCTGCCGTGGGTGACACCCACCCACCGCCTGGGCTCGGGCTCACACCTGGTGGCCTCACTGCCTGCCGCGCAGGCGCTGGCGGTCGTGGCCGCCGAGGTCGAGGCCGTCGAGGTCGGCGACGAACTCCCCCTCATCGCGCTGTCCGACTCGCTGTCCCCGTCGCCTCCGGTACGCACGGTAGAGCTCGCGGACGGTCCCCGAGGGCCCGCCGTCGAGAGCGGAGGTGCGTCCGCGACACCCGATTCCCCAACCCGCTGAAGGAGCCCCTCATGACTACCCGTCCCGATATCACCCTCACCCACCTGGACGAGGCGGGCGCCGCCTACATGGTGGACGTCACCGCCAAGATGCAGAGTGTGCGCGAGGCGCGGGCCACCGCCTTCGTGGCCTGCTCGGAGGCGATCGTGACCGCCCTGCGCGAGGGCGCCGTCCCCAAGGGCGACGTGCTCGCAGTGGCCCGCGTGGCCGGGATCGCGGCCACCAAGAAGGTCCCCGACCTGCTGCCGCTGGCGCACGTCATCGGCGTGCACGGCGCACGCGTGGACCTGGAGGTCGTCGACGGCGGCGTACGCATCGAGACGACCGTGCGCACGGCCGACCGCACGGGGGTGGAGATGGAGGCCCTCACGGCCGCCACCGTGGCCGGACTGGCGATCGTCGACATGGTCAAGGGTGTGGACCGGGGCGTCGAGCTGCGCGAGGCCAAGGTGGTGGCCAAGTCCGGGGGCCGCTCAGGGGACTGGGTGCGCGGTGACGGCGCCTGACCGGGCCGACGGCCCCGAGGTGAACGCCACAGGCCCGGTCGACGTCGTCGTCCTGGCCGGCGGAACCGGCCGGCGGCTCGACGGTGCCTCCAAGCCCGACGTCGTCGCCCGCGGAGCGCGCCTGCTCGACCATGTCCTAGCCGGACTGGAGCAGTTGCGGGAACAGGGCCTTCCACTGGGGCGCGTGTGCGTCGTCGCCCCCGAGCGGGTGGCGCTGCCCGAAGGCGTCCTGCGGGCACTGGAGGACCCGCCCCTGGGCGGGCCGGTCGCCGGGATCGCGGCAGGGCTGACGATCCTGGAACAGAACCGGCCGACAGCGGAGCTGACCGGGATCCTCACCTGTGACGCCCCAGCCTCCTGGCGGGCGCTGCCGGCTCTGCACCGGGCGCTGCTGGGCGCCGGACGGGACCTGGAAGGCGTCTGCACCCGCGACGGCGACCACACCCAGTACCTGCTGGGTCTCTACCACCGCCGGGCGCTGGCCGCGGCCACGACCCCGGGAGGCACTCCCCTGCGAGACGTAGCCGTGCGTCGGGTCCTCGGGAGCCTCCGCGTCGCAACGCTCGCCCTCCCTCACGGGATCGTGAGGGACCTGGACACCTGGGCCGAGGTCCGAGCATGGGACACCGACCTGCCCGAGTGACGAGCGAGGGCCCCCTTTCGCGGGCCCCTCAGTGGTCGCCGCCGCCGAGCTGCTCCAGGACGTGGGGCACCAGGGGGCCGACGACGGCGACGGTGTCCTTGACCCCGCCGCGTGAGCCGGGGGCGTTGACGACCAGGGCGCCGTCGTCACCGCGGGAGGTCACTCCCACCAGGCCGCGGGACAGTCCCGCCAGCGGCGTCTTGGTCAGCCCGTGGGCGCGGATCTGGGCCTCGATGCCCTCGATGCGGGTCTCAAGCAGCGGTGCTGTGGCCTCGGGGGTGAGGTCGCGGGGGGTGACCCCGGTGCCGCCCGTGGTCAGGACCACCCGGGCGCCGGCGGACACCGCCCGCCTGATCGCCTCGCGCACCGACTCGACGCCGTCGGGCACAAGGTCCACCGTGTCGACCACGACGTCGTGCTCGGCCAGGAGTCGCTGCGCCAGGGGGCCGGAGAGGTCCTCGCGATCCCCGCTGGCACAGCGGTCGGAGACGGTGATGACGGCGCCCTTGACGGGCGCGGGCAGGGCAGCCAGGCCCTTCTGGACGATGGGGGTCTCACTCATGGGCCCACCGTAGTCCGCGCGGTCCCTGCTCAGGTACCTCCAGCCTCCGCCGGACGCGGAGGGTTCACAGGGTTCTGTCCCGCCCCCACAATAATTAGAGAACTTACATTTAACTTAATTCGTTGTCCTCGAGTACGGTCAGGACCCCAGTTTCGCCCCGCATTGCTCGGACATTCGTCCCTTGCCTAAAGGTCCTGCCGCGGACATGCATCATAGGGGCGGTGCGTGCCCGCACGCCCCCACCGACATCTTCACGACAGTCTCAGGTCCACGGCGCCGTCGCCCACCAGACCGAGCCCCACACACAGCAGGAGCCCTATGTCCACGCTCGACACCTCCGGTCGCGTCCTCACAGGGTGGAACCCCGAGGAGCCGGAGAAGTGGTCCGCGAAGATCGCCTGGACCACCCTGACCGTCTCGACCTACTCGATGATCCTGGCCTTCTGCGTCTGGTTCCTCCCCAGCGCGATCGCCCCCAAGCTCACCGAGATCGGCTTCCAGCTCACCGACGGTCAGCTCTACTGGCTCGCCGCCATGCCCGGCCTGTCCTGCGGGCTCATCCGCCTCGTCTACATGTTCCTGCCGCCGATCGTCGGCACGCGCAAGCTCGTCGCGTGGTCGTCCCTGCTCTACGCGCTGCCGATGCTCGGGTGGTTCTTCGCGGTGCAGAGCAACGAGACGAGCTTCGGGGTCCTGCTCGCCCTGGCCTTCGCCTGCGGGATCGGGGGCGGCTCGTTCTCGGGTTACATGCCCTCGACCGGGTACTTCTTCCCCAAGCGGCTCTCCGGTACCGCCCTGGGGATCCAGGCGGGCATCGGAAACCTGGGAATGAGCATCATCCAGCTGCTGAGCCCCTGGCTCATGGGCTTCGGCCTGCTGGGCATCACCTGGATCGCTCCTCAGCACGCCGGCAACGGCCAGGTCTGGGTCCACAACGCGGCCGTCTTCTTCATCCCGTGGACCATCGTGGCCGCGATCCTCGCCTTCGCCCTGCTCAAGGACGTCCCGGTCAAGGCCAACATCCGCCAGCAGATCGACATCTTCTCCAACCCGGACACCTGGTACATGACACTCATGTACGTGGCGACCTTCGGCCTGTTCTCAGGGTTCGCCGCGCAGTTCGGGCTCCTCATCAAGAACACCTACGGGCCGCAGTCGGTCCTGGCTGAGCACTTCGACAAGTCCCTGCTGCCCCTGGGCGCGACCTACGCCTTCCTGGGGCCACTCATCGGGTCGGTCGTCCGGATGCTGTGGGGTCCCCTGTGCGACCGCTTCGGTGGGGCCATCTGGACCTTCATCTCCGTGGTCGGAATGGGCGTCACGCTGGCCATCACCACCTTCTACCTCCACCCGACCGATCCGGCGCAGTTCCCCGGGTTCCTGTGGTCCATGCTGGCGATGTTCTTCTTCTCCGGCCTGGGCAATGCCGGCACCTTCAAGCAGATGCCGATGATCATGCCCAAGCGGCAGGCCGGCGGCGCCATCGGCTTCACGGCCGCCATAGCCAGCCTGGGCCCCTTCATCGTCGGTGTCGCCATCGCCTCCTTGGGCGCCACCACCTGGTTCTGGATCTCGGTCGCCTACTGCGCCCTGTGCGCGGTCATCTGCTGGCTGCGCTACGCCCGTCCGGGAGCCCCGTTCCCGGGCTGAGACCCCGCACCCGTCGTCGGCCCGGCCCGCCCGCAACCGACTGACCGGCTCGATGACGCGGCCGCTGAGGTCTCAGCAGAGCGTCCGAGCCAGCCAGAGGGGCTCAGCGCGCCCGGCTCCCACCGACCGCTGAACCGCTTCGGGCCAGCACCGACGAACAATGCGAATCACAAGCACGCCACCAACCAACCACCAGCCTCACGGACCAAAGGACCATTGATGAGCACCACCGGCTCCCAGCCCACCGGCCCCGGGATCGTCCCCGGACCCGACCAGCAGGTCGAGAACGCCCCCGGACTGCTCACGCTGGGCTCGTACCTGCGCCGAGGACAGGCCTCCGCCGACGCCCGCCGCCTGTTCCTGACCGGCGGGCGCGAGGCGGACACCTTCTACCGGCACCGGTGGAGCCACGACAAGATGGTCCACTCCACCCACGGGGTCAACTGCACCGGCTCATGCGCCTGGGAGGTCTACGTCTCCGACGGCATCATCACCTGGGAGAAGCAGATCACCGACTACCCCACAACGGGGCCGGACATGCCCGAGTACGAGCCCCGCGGCTGCCCGCGCGGTGCGGCCTTCTCCTGGTACACCTACTCCCCCACGCGCATCCGCTACCCCTACGTGCGCTCGGTGCTGCTGGACGCCTTCCGCGCCGCGAGGTCCGCCAACGACGGCGACCCAGTGGCCGCCTGGGCGCAGGTCACCGGCGACCCCGACACCGCCAAGGCCTACAAGTCGGCCCGAGGCAAGGGCGGGATGGTGCGCGTGGGCTGGGACGAGGCCATGGAGATCGTCGCGGCCGCCTACGTCCACACCATCCGGACCTGGGGTCCGGACAGGATCGCCGGGTTCTCCGTCATCCCGGCCATGTCTCAGGTCTCCTACGGAGCCGGCGGCCGCCTCCACGAGCTCATCGGCGGCACGATGCTCTCCTTCTACGACTGGTACGCCGACCTGCCTCCGGCCTCGCCGCAGGTCTTCGGCGACCAGACCGACGTTCCCGAGGCCGGCGACTGGTACAACTCCCAGTACCTCATGATGTGGGGCTCCAACCTGCCGCTGACCCGCACCCCGGACGCACACTTCATGACCGAGGCCCGCTACCACGGGCAGAAGGTCGTGGCCGTCTCCCCCGACTACGCCGACAACACCAAGTTCGCCGACCAGTGGCTGCGCGTGGCCCCCGGTACCGACGGCGCCCTGGCCCAGGCGATGGGGCACGTCATCCTGACCGAGTTCCACGTCAATCGCCATGAGTCCTTCTTCCTGGACTACATGCGCCGCCACACCGACTCCCCCTTCCTCATCGGTCTGGAGCCCTCGCCCGACGGCACCGGCTACGTGCCCGGCCGCTTCGTGACGGCCTCCGACGTCGACGGCGTCGCCGCCGGCGCCCCGAAGAACGAGTTCCGCCCCCTCGTGTGGGACCGACAGCGCGGCCCGGCCGACCCCGGCGGCACCTTGGCCGACCGCTTCACCCCCGAGGGCGAGGGCAAGTGGAACCTGCTCATGGAGGGCCTCGACCCGGTCATGAGCATCCTGGACCTGCACGGCGAGGGCCCCCGGGTCCAGGCCGCTGAGGTCCTCCTGCCCCGCTTCGACCTGCCCGGATCGGCCACCCCCGAGGGGTCCGTCGGCGCAGGCGTCGTGCGCCGCGGCGTACCGGTCACCCGAATCGGTGACCGCCTGGTCACCACCGTCTACGACCTGCTCCTGGCCCAGTACGCCGTCGAGCGCCCCTCCATGCCCGGCGAGTGGCCCACGGACTACCAGGACGCCACCGTCCCGGGCACACCCGCCTGGGCCAGCGAGATCACCGGCGTGCCGGGCCCCGCCATCATCCGGGTGGCACGAGACTTCGCCCTCAACGCCGTGGAGTCCGGCGGCCGCTCCCAGATCGTCATGGGCGCGGGCATCAACCACTACTACCACGCCGACCAGATCTACCGGACGATCCTGGCGCTGACCTCCATGTGCGCCACCCAGGGGGTCAACGGCGGTGGCTGGGCCCATTACGTGGGCCAGGAGAAGGTCCGCCCGCTCAGCGGCTTCCAGCAGTACTCCTTCGCCCTGGACTGGCACCGCCCGGCCCGCCAGATGATCGCCACCGGCTTCTGGTACATCACCACCGACCAGTGGCGCTACGACACCACCTCCGCCGAGCGCCTGGCCTCACCGCTGGGGCCGGGGAGCCTGGCGGGCAAGACGACGACCGACACGATGGTCGAGGCCATGAAGCGCGGGTGGACGCCCTCCTACCCGACCTTCAACCGCAGCCCACTGCTCCTGGGCCAGCAGGCCGCTGAGGCGGGCATGGACCCCAAGGACTACGTCGTCGAGCAGCTGCGCTCCGGTGAGCTGCGCTTCGCCTGCGAGGACCCCGACGCCCCCGAGAACTTCCCGCGCATCCTGTGCTCGTGGCGCACGAACCTGCTGGGCAGCTCGGCCAAGGGCACGGAGTTCTTCCTGCGCCACATGGTGGGCGCGGACAACGACGTCAACGCCGTCGAGACCCCGCCCGAGCAACGGCCCGCCTCGGTGACGTGGCGCGACGAGGCCCCCGTCGGCAAGCTCGATCTCATGTGGACCGCGGACTTCCGCAACACCTCCACCACCCTGCACTCCGACGTCGTTCTGCCCGCGGCCACCTGGTACGAGAAGCACGACATCTCGTCGACCGACATGCACCCCTTCGTGCACTCCTTCAACGCGGCCATCGACCCGCCCTGGGAGGCGCGCACCGACTTCCAGGTCTTCCAGACCCTGGCCGGTCTCATCTCCGCCTGGGCGCCGCGCTACCTGGGCACCCAGACCGACGTCGTCGCCGCGCCCCTCACCCACGACACCCCCGACGCCATGACGATGGCGCACGGCGACGTCTCGACCCTGCCCCAGGAGTGGGTGCCGGGGGTGACGATGCCCAAGCTGGTGCCCACCCAGCGCGACTACACCCAGATCCGGGCCAAGTTCGACGCCCTGGGTCCCCTGGCCGAGAAGCTCGGGCTGCCCTGCAAGGGCATCATGCTCAAGCCCGGGCCGGAGGTGGAGCGCCTGGCCCGCAACCACGGGGTCTCCTCCGACGGCGAGGCCGCCGGTCGGCCGCTGATCGACACCGATATCCGCGCCGCCGACGCGATCTTCACACTGTCGGGAACCACCAACGGGCGCATCTCCACCGAGGGCTGGGACACGCTGTCCAAGCGCACCGGCACCAAGCTCGTCGAGCTCAGCGAGGAGGAGGCCGGCAAGCTCATCTCCTTCGCCGACACCCAGGTCAAGCCCCAGGGAGTCATCACCTCCCCGGAGTGGTCCGGCTCGGAGCACGGCGGACGGCGCTACTCGGCCTTCGTGGTCAACGTAGAGCACGCCAAGCCCTGGCACACCCTGACCGGGCGCATGCACTACTACCTGGACCACGACTGGATGCGGGACATGGGTGAGGCCATGCCGATCTTCCGGCCGCCGCTGGACTTCCACGCCCTGTACGGGGAGACGGCCCCCGGCTCGGTGTCCACGAGCCAGGCGGGCACGGCCGAGGTCGCGGTGCGCTACATCACCGCGCACAACAAGTGGGCGATCCACTCCCAGTACTTCGACAACCTGCACATGCTCACGCTGGGTCGCGGGGGCCAGACCATCTGGATGAGTCCCCAGGACGCGGACAAGATCGGCGTCAAGGACAACGAGTGGGTCGAGGCCTACAACCGCAACGGCATCGTGGCGGCACGCGCCATCGTCTCCCACCGCATCCCCGAGGGCATGGTCTTCATGCACCACGCCCAGGAGCGCACCATGAACACCCCGCTGACCGAGTCCAGCGGGCGGCGCGGCGGGACGCACAACTCACTGACCCGGATCGTGCTCAAACCCAGCCACTTCGCCGGCGGCTACGCGCAGCTGTCCTACGCCTTCAACTACATCGGCCCCACGGGCAACAACCGCGACGAGGTCACGCTCATCCGTCGCCGCAGCAACCAGGAGGTGACGTTCTGATGAAGGTCATGGCCCAGATCGCAATGGTGATGAACCTCGACAAGTGCATCGGCTGCCATACCTGTTCAGTGACCTGTAAGCAGGCCTGGACCAACCGCGAGGGCACCGAGTACATGTGGTTCAACAACGTTGAGACCCGTCCCGGTGTCGGCTACCCCAAGGGGTGGGAGGACCAGGACACCTGGCGCGGTGGCTGGGAGCGCACGGCGTCGGGCCGCCTGCGGCCCCGCTCTGGCGGCCGGCTGCGCCGCCTGGTCAACATCTTCGCCAACCCGGAGATGCCCACGGTCGAGGACTACTACGAGCCGTGGACCTACGAGTACGACCGTCTGCTCTCGGCCCCCAAGGACTCCTCAGCGCTGCCTGTGGCCCGCGCCAAGAGCCAGTTGACCGGCGAGTACATGTCCACCATCCAGTGGGGCCCCAACTGGGACGACGACCTCGGCGGCTCCATGGAGACCCTTCAGCAGGACCCGATCGTCGAGGCCATGAGCACGAAGGTGCGCACTGACATCGAGTCGGCCTTCATGTTCTACCTGCCGCGCATCTGCGAGCACTGCCTCAACCCCACCTGCGTGTCCGCCTGCCCGTCGGGTGCCATGTACAAGCGCACCGAGGACGGCATCGTCCTGGTGGACCAGGACGCCTGCCGCGGCTGGCGCATGTGCGTGTCGGCCTGCCCCTACAAGAAGGTCTACTTCAACCACACCACCGGCAAGGCCGAGAAGTGCACCCTGTGCTACCCGCGCCTGGAGGTCGGCGAGCCCACTGTGTGCTCGGAAACATGCGTGGGCCGCCTGCGCTACCTGGGCGTCCTCCTCTACGACGCCGACCGGGTCTCGCAGGCCGCCGCAGTCAAGGACCCGCAGGACCTGTACATGGCCCAGCGCGAGATCCTGCTCAACCCCCACGACCCCGAGGTCGTGGCCGGGGCGCGCGCCGAGGGCGTCCCGGACAACTGGATCGAGGCGGCCCAGGCCTCCCCCATCTGGGACCTCATCGACACCTATGAGGTGGCCCTGCCCCTGCACCCCGAGTACCGCACCATGCCGATGGTCTGGTACATCCCGCCGCTCTCCCCGGTCGTCGACGAGGTGGCGGCCGCCGGGCTGGACGGTGAGGACCACAAGGTGCTGCTCACGGCCGTCTCCGAGATGCGCATCCCGCTGGAGTACCTGGCGGGTCTGTTCACGGCCGGTGAGACCAACACGGTGGAGCTCGTGCTGCGGCGTCTGGCCGCGATGCGCTCCCACATGCGCGACGTGCGCCTGGGCCGCGAGCCCGACCCAGCCATCGCCGCCGCCGTGGGCCTGAGCGCCGAGAAGCTGGAGGCCATGTACCGGCTGCTGGCCATCGCCAAGTACGACGACCGCTACGTCATCCCCACCACCAAGCCCGAGGTCCCGCGCGGTATGGAGTCCATGGGCAACGATGTCAAGACCCTCCTGGGCGAGGGGGCGCCGGCCGGCTGCCACCCCGACGTCGCCTCCTTCCACGGGCAGGGCGGCGTGGGCAACGGCCCGGTGAGCCTGCCGCTGCCGACCGTGCGCCGAGAGCCGGTGCCGGCCGCCGGCCCGGGAATGTCGGAGATCGGCGTGCCCCAGCCGGTGGGGCGGGCGCAGGAGGCCGATGGCCCCTCACGGACCGGTTCGACCGGCCCCGCGGTCGCCGCCCCCAGGGACCTCTGAGATGGTCTCCTTCGTCCGCGCTCCCCGGGTCCTTGAGGCGCCCCCCGAGGTGCCCCTGGACTCCTCTCAGCGAGCCACCGTGCATATGGCGGCCTCGCTGCTGCTGGACTACCCGGCCGAGGGCGGTCTGGAGACGCGTCTGGATGCCGTCGAGGCCGAGCTGGCCACGCTACCGCCGGAGGTGGCCGTCCTCCTGGAGGAGTTCATCGCTCAGGCCCGGCGCTGCGGCGAGCGGGCCATGGCCGAGCACTATGTGGAGGTCTTCGACCGGCGTCGGCGCTGCTGCCTGTACCTGACGTACTACACGGTGGGAGACACCCGGCACCGGGGCGCTGCGCTGCTGGCCTTCAAACAGGCGCTGGCGGCAGCCGGCTACGAGATGGCCGCCGATGAGCTACCCGACTACCTGCCGGTGGTCCTCGAGCTGTCCGCGCGCAGCGGCGACGAGGTGGCCGGCGCGCTCCTGTCCTCCCACCGCGAGGGCATCGAGGTGCTGCGCAGCGCCCTGGCCGACGCCGCCTCCCCCTACGCGGGACTGGTGGAGGCCGTCTCAATGACCCTGCCGCGGATCGACGAGGCCACCGCCGAGCGAGTGCGCGCCCTCGTGGCGGCCGGCCCGCCCACCGAGACCGTCGGTGTCACCGACACCCTGCCCTTCCCCACCGTTCCCGTACGCAACCCGAGCCTGTCTGGTTCACCCACCCTGCCGGACCCTGTACCGGTCGCCGACACGTCCCCCTCACGAGCAGCCAGGAGAGTATGACATGAGCCCGATTCAGCAGAACCTCCTGTGGGTGGCCCTGCCCTACGCCAGCCTGGTGCTGCTGGTGGCAGGTATGATCTGGCGGTGGCGCACCGACCAGTTCGGGTGGACCTCGCGCTCCTCGCAGTGGAACGAGTCGCGCATCCTGCGCCTGGCCTCCCCTCTGTTCCACCTGGGCTTCCTCATGGTGATGGGCGGTCACGTCGTCGGGCTCCTGGTGCCCAAGGACGTCACCGAGATGCTGGGCGTCTCCCAACACATGTACCACCTGGGCGCCACCTACATGGGCACCTTCGCGGCCATTATGACGATCCTGGGCATGGCCGGACTCATCTACCGGCGCGTCGTCGTCAAGAGCGTGCGACTGGCCACCACCCGCAACGATCTGGTCATGTACTGCTTCCTCATTGTCCCGGTCCTGCTGGGCTCGGCCGCGACGGTCCTCAACCAGCTCACCGACGCCCATGGCTACGACTACCGCGAGACGATCAGCCCCTGGCTGCGGTCAGTACTGGTTCTCCAGCCACGCCCCGAGCTCATGACCGACGTACCGGTCTCCTTCAAGCTTCACATCATCGCGGGCTTCCTGCTCCTGGCGATCTGGCCCTTCACCCGCCTGGTCCACGCGGTCTCCGCGCCCGTGGGCTACGTGACCCGCCCCTACGTGGTCTACCGCTCACGCGAAGGGGCCACCTCCACTGCCCGGACCTCACGTGGCTGGACCCCGGTAAGGACCCAGGGCACCGGCAACCAGGGGGTCAACGACGTCACCCCGTCCCAGGGCGCCTGAACCGGCCACCCCTACCTTCGCGAAAGGACACACACATGGGTATCTCCCGCCGTGCGGCCGTCGCCGCCGTCAGCCTGCTCTCCGTCGTCTCGCTCGCAGCCTGCGGGGGCGGCGCATCCAACAGCTCCACCGGCGCCGCTTCGGGCGCCGCCTCTGCCGGCGCCGAGAAGGCCACCGGCAAGGTCACGGTCCTGGCCGCAGCCTCTCTCCAGGATGCCTTCGAGGAGATCGAGAAGTCCGTGGAGAAGGACAACCCCGGCATGGACGTCTCCTTCGACTTCCAGGGCTCCCAGGACCTGGTGACCTCATTGTCGGGTGGCAACAGCGCCGACGTCCTGGCCACCGCCAACAACTCCACGATGAAGGAAGCCGCGGACCAGAAGCTGGTCGGCTCCCAGACGGAGTTCGCCACCAACGTCCTGACCCTCATCGTCCCCAAGGGCAACCCGAAGGGCATCACCGGACTGGACTCCTCGCTCGAGGGCGCCAACCTGGTCATCTGCGCCCCGGAGGTGCCTTGCGGCGAGGCCACCAAGAAGCTCGCCGACGCCCAGGGTGTCACCCTCAACCCGGCCTCCGAGGAGCAGAAGGTGACCGACGTACGTGGCAAGGTCGAATCCGGTGAGGCCGACGCCGGCATCGTCTACACCACCGACGCAACCGCTGCCAAGGACAAGGTGGACAAGATCGACATCCCCGACGGCGGCGTCGTCAACCACTACCCGATCGCACAGACCGCCACCCCCGAGAACGCCGCGGGCGCCAAGGTCTTCATCGACGCCGTCACCGGCAAGACGGGCCAGGAGATCCTGGCCAAGCACGGCTTCGGGGCGCCCGGTAGCGCCACTGCCGGTGCGAGCACCGGGACCGGATCCAGCGCAGGAACCAGCAGCGTCCCGTCCCAGGCCGCGACCGCCGGCGAGTCGACCTCCCCGGAGGCGGACAAGCCCACGGCTGAGACGGCTGCTTCATGACGGTGCAGGCACTCGAGTCGTTGATCCGGTAGACATGGTCCGGTGAACCGGATGTCTTCCAC
>NZ_GL882529.1 GCF_000195595.1 Actinomyces sp. oral taxon 170 str. F0386 | reverse complement strand
GCGTGGCGCGCGGGCTGACCCGGGCGGGCCGGTCGGGGCCGGCGGATCGAGGAGGAGACCGGGTCCGACGTCGTCGGGTGCGCGGTTCCGCCGGGGGAGGTGTCGACACCCGCCTCGGTGGCGCTCTGGGCTCCCACGGTGGCCTCGGCGGTTCCGGCAGTGGGCCCGGTGCCGGCCGCGGGGCTCGCCGAGCCCGCCCGGGACGCGCGTCGCAAGGCCTTCTCCGCCTTCTTCTCGGCCTTCTGATCGCGCCGACGACGGGATCTGGGAGCGGCCTCCGACTCGAGGCCGGGGGAGAGGTGGGCTGAGACGGCCGCGGATGCGGGCTCCTCGGTGGGCTGGGTGGGGAGGGCTGTGCGTGTGGCGTCGCCGGTGCCGCCGGTGACCGGTCCCGTCGTGGATCCTGTCGGCGAACCGGTGGCCGCGGGCGAGGCCTGGGCGGAGTTCGGAGCACCGTCCCGCCCGGGTGCGCGCGGGGCGCCGGCGGTGTCGGTCGGTACGGAGGCCGGCGCCGGACGGCCTGCGGGGTATCCCGTGGGGGCGGATGCTGCGGCATTGTCCCGGCCCGGCCGGTTGGTCTTTCTGGCATGCAGCAGGGCCATCCCGGAGAGCTTGTCGTGCCAGCCGCGCCCCTCGGGGTCGGCGGCCGCCGTGCGCATGAGCGCGATGGTGCCCAGACCGAGCGTAGTGATGCTGACGGCCAGGATGAGGTCCGCGTGGAGGAAGGAACCCAACGGTGAGGGGGTCTGGTTGCGGGCCCCCAGCATGCGGATCCTGAGCAGGATGCCGCCCAGGGACCAGCCGGTGGCTGCGATGGCGAGCCACCGCAGCCCGACAACCACCCCGAAGGCGATCAGAGCGCTGGTCATGACCGGACGGCCTCCCACCTGCCAGATGAGGGCGGTCAGGCCCGTGCCCAGAAGCGACCCGACGACGAGGTCGATGACCCCGGCGACGACACGCGCCCTGACCGGGGCCGGGGAGAGCCGACGACGGGGCGGATGCGGCTTGTGAGACGAGGTGGTCGACGCCGTCGGCTCCGTGTCCTGTGCCCAGGGACGCTCCCCGGTACCGCTTCGGGCAGGTGCGCCCGGCATCATGCCGTACGGGCTCTCGATCTCGGCCTGTGACACAACGCCGGAGGAGTGAGCGGACCCCGGCGGCCCTGAAGCGGTCGGGGCGCTGCTACGGGTGTCAGCCGTGATCGTCATGACCGCAACCTCCTGGGTCGACGTGACCGCCTCCCGGCGGGGTGGATGAGAGAGCGTGGGGACAGGCGGGCCATGGCCCGCCCCAGGCGCGAGCGTTCCGCTCCCATGGAACGGACGATCGTATCTGAGGATTCCCACAACTCCCCTAGAGCGTACGACGCGGGCTCCCCGGAGCTGAAGACCTGAGTGTCAACTGCTCCGGCGAAGCGGGGCAGATCGGCCTGCGGGAAGTGCAGGGCCAGCTGTTCGGCCGCCTCGCGCCGTGTGGCTCCCCACCCGGGGACGCGTCCCAGGTCGCGGGCACGGTCGAGGATCTCCTCCCAGGCTCCCAGGGCGTTGCCGACGCCGAGGCGTCCGCGCCGTCGGCTGCGTCGCCAGGCCTTCCAGCCCAGGACCGAGCCCACGACCGCCGCGATGGCCAGGATGGAGCCGCCGACGACGATGACCGCGGTCGGCAGACCTCCCTTGTCATCGTCCTGGGGGTCGTCGCGCTGGGGGTCCTCGTAGTTGGGGGGCAGCTGGGCCGGGTCCTCGTTGGGCAGAGGGGGCTGGAGGACGTTGGGCTCGGGGTTGGAGACCTTCTGGGTGGTCTGCTGCTGGGGGATCTGGTCGCGGTCCGGGGTCACGTCGAAGGAGACCCACCCCAGACCCTCGAAGGGGATCTCCACCCAGGCCTTGACGTCCTCACCCGTGACGGTCTTGGCATCGCCATCGGTGGCCGGGTCGAAGCCCATGACCACGCGGGCCGGGATGTTGAGCGAACGGCACATGAGCATCATGAGGACCGAGTACTGCTCGTCGTCGCCGATGAGGGAGTCGGCCTCGACCATCGAGGCGATGCGGGCGGCCCCGTGCCCCGGCTGCGAGGGGCTCTTGGTGCCGTCGGAGTAGTAGCTCGTGCGCAGGCGCTGCTGGAGCGCACGGACCTGGGCGATGGGGTTGGACTCCGCCCCGACGATCTCCTTGGCCAGGGAGGCCACCGACGACGGCACCTGCTCGATCGGTCCCAGCGCGGTCTGGGCCAGGGACGCCTTGTTGAGGGTGGCCTCGGAGGGCGCGGTGTAGGGGGCGACCCGCTCGGTGAGGACGTCGCCCTCGGCCAGGCCACTGGTGGCGATGCCGGTGGAGGAGAACTTGTCGTAGTACATGCCCTCGCGCAGGGCGGACTGACGCGGGCCGGAGGACTCGATGCGGATCGTCTCGGGCATGGTGGGGACCCAGGGGAAGCTGTAGTCCTCGATCGTCAGGGAGGAGGTCTGCTTGTGCCCGTCGAGCCGGCTGGCCGTCAGCTGGGTCTTGTCGCCGATGCGCTCGAAGCGCGACTGGCCGTTCTCGTTCTGCCCGATGTGGGCCGACAGGCCGTCGTAGGAGTCCATGGCGGCGATGCGGATGCGCCCGCCCGAGGGCAGGTTGGTGGGCTTCATGAGCCGGGTGTGGGCCTTGTCGGTCTCCAGAGTGCGCACCAGGGACAGCGGACTGGCGTACTCGGTCAGGTCCAGGGGCGGCTGGAAGAGGTCGCGCACCACTGTCCGGGAGGCGGGGGCGGCGGGGGTGAAGGCCATGGCGGCCAGGGAGGTGACGATGAGCAGGACGGCCGCGATGACCGCCCCTCGCAGGGCCGCCCGGCCGAGGTCACCGGTGGAGCGGGCGCTGGTGGTCCCCGAGGTCGTGGAGAAGGAGCTCAGGTCCAGGGCCTCGATGACGTGGCTGCGTCGCTGCCGCAGGGAGCCGCAGGTCCACAGGGCCAGGATGCCGACGATGAACAGGATGCCCAGCGCAGTGGGGCGCACGGCCTCCTGACCGCCCCAGCCGATGCCGACGACGGGCAACAGGACCAGGCTCAGACCGGCCAGAACCTCACGGCCCGCCAGAATGAGGCGGGTGGCCAGCGCCGATACGATCAGCCCGGTCAGCCACGGCAGCACCGTCATACCACTGAAGGAGCTCAGCGGCATCGGGACGGTCAGGGCGTCGCGCCACACGGTGACCGTGGAGGCCAGAACGGTCTTGACGGCCGTGAGCCCGGAGCCGACGTCGGTCAGCAGCCACGGGGCCACCAGGACGTGCACGAGCGCCAGGGCGGCCATGCTCGGCAGCACCGACAGGCGCAGGCGCGAGCAGACCAACGAGGTCAGCGCTCCGATCAGAGCCCCGTAGCCGACGGCGAGGCAGCCGACCACGGAGGCGAAGACCGGCAGGAACGGGATCGCGCCGACGGCGATGATCCCAGCCGCCAGAGCCATCTCCAGGGCGGCGACCGCCGGTACGGGCGGCTTGGCGCCGCGCCTGGGGGGCAGGAACCGACGGGCCGACAGCGCCGGCCGGGACGGACGCGACAGGAGCGGTCCGGCGCCGGTGATCGACCGGGCGGGCCGGGTCGTCTCAGTGCTGTAGAGGCTGCGCGTACGCGACGACGTCGCCGTCGACCAGGAGGAGGCCGACTCGGGCGAGCGCGCGGAGGGCCGCCCCGCCTGCGAGGAGGACTCGGCGGGGGACGGTGCACCGGCGGGGGAGCCGGAGAGCGGAGAGTCCGCGGTGCGCGGGGGGACGGCGGTGGAGGTCGTCGGGGTCATAGTGCTCGCCTCAGGGCGGTGGGAAGCTGCTCAAGACGGTCCATGTCCACCACCGGCATCGTGCCGGCGTGGTGGCGCGACAGACCCTGCTGCCCTGCGCGCAGGGTCACGGCCACCATGGACAGGGGGGCGAGGCCGCGGGCCCGGGCCAGGGTGGCACGGTCGACCTGCTGACCGGTGACAAGGACGACGATAGAGGCCTCGGGGTGCGCCGTACAGGCGTGCCGCACCAGCAGGTCGCAGCTGACGTCGTCCTCACCGGTGCTCAGCAGGCAGGACGTGTCCAGCATCCGCAGGGCGGAGGAGGTGGGCAGGGCGCCGATCTGGGTGATGAAGCGGACCTCGCGCCCGTCCTGGATCGCGTCCATGGTCAGGGAGCAGGCAATGGACACCGCGGTCTCGAAGTCCTCCTCACCGGCGTAGTCGTCCTGGCGGGTGGACAGCAGGACCAGCAGGCTGGAGCGGCGCGTCTCCTCGAACTGACGCACCATGAGCCGGCCGGTGCGCGCGGTGGTGCGCCAGTGGACGTTGCGCCGGTCGTCGCCGGGGACGTAGTCGCGCAGGGCGTGGAAGGCGACGTCGGAGCTGGACAGGTCCTGGGTGACGGCGCCCTCGATGTCGCGCAGGACGCCGTGCAGCACCGTGCCCAGGCGCAGGGTGCGCGGGTGGATGTGGATGTGCTGCGGCGTGGTCAGGGAGCGCTCGTGCTGGAGCAGCCCCACCGGGTCGCGCTGAACCGCCAGGACCGGGCCCACGGTGACGATGCCGCGGCGCTGCGTGGGTAGGACGAAGCCGCGCTCGTGGACGGCCCGGGGAGTCAGGGTGGGGACGACGAAGACGGCGCTCCCCGGCCCCACGGGCATCTCCATGCGCGAGGGCAGCAGCGGCCTCGGGCGAGGATTGGTGACGGTCAGACGGATGAGCGCGTGGTCGCCCACGGTGACGCGCGGCTCGAGCAGGTTGTGGTTGACCGAGTATCCGCCGCGGGGGATGAGCCACAGCCAGGCGCTCACGACGACGATGCCGACGACGATGGCGGCGCTCCACGCCTCCTGCCAGCCCATGACGGCCCCGGTCAGCCCGCAGGCCACGAGCAGCACCAGGCAGCCCCATCCGATCGGGGTGATCGTTTGCAGCAGCCAGCGCAGCGGCCGCAGCGCCGTGGCGACGGCGTCAGTCAGCCGGGACCTCGCCGGCCGGGCGGTCAGGGCCGTGCTCGCGGACGCCGACGACGCAGCGGACGCCGAGGCCTTCGCGGAGGCCGCGGACGTCGGGGATGCCGCGGGCGCCGCTGCTCCCGAGGATCCCGAGGGCGTTGCTGCGGAGGGGACGGATGCGCCGGCCCGGCCCGCGGACCCCGGGCGGTCCTGGCGGGCAGAGCTCTGCGACGTCGTCTGAGGCGGCATACGGCTCAATCGCGGGTCGTCGGTGCGGGGACCTGGGCCAGGGCGGCGGTGATGACGCCGGAGGCGGTGGCGCCGGTGAACTCGGCGTCGGGGTCCATGACCAGGCGGTGGGCCCACACGACCTCGGCGAGGTCCTTGACGTCGTCGGGCAGGACGAAGCTGCGGCCCTGGGCGGCGGCCCACACGCGGGCGGCCCGAGCCATACCGATGGCGCCACGGGTCGACACGCCCATGCGGGTCTCCTCGGCGGCGCGCGTGGCCTCGACCAGGGCGCCGATGTAGTCCAGCACCGAGTTCTCGATGTGGTTGGAGGCCGCCAGGTCCGCCATGGAGGCCACGACGGAGGAGGCCACGACCGCGGACAGGCTCTTGGAGCGGTCCGGGTGGGCCGAGCTGGACAGGATCCGGGTGAGCGCCTCCCGGTTGGGGTAGCCCACGGATGCCTTCATGAGGAAGCGGTCCAGCTGGGCCTCGGGCAGGCGGTAGGTGCCGGCCTGCTCGATGGGGTTCTGGGTGGCGATGACCATGAAGGGCCGCTCGGTCGTGTGCCGCACGCCGTCGACCGTCACCTGGGACTCCTCCATGACCTCCAGAAGGGCCGACTGGGTCTTGGGACTGGCCCGGTTGATCTCGTCGGCCAGGACGATCGAGGAGAAGATCGGGCCGGCGTGGAAGTCCCACGAGCCGGTCTTCTGGTCGTAGATCGTCACACCCGTGATGTCACTGGGCAGCAGGTCGGGGGTGAACTGGATGCGCGAGTGCGTCCCCTGCACCGAGGCCGCCAGGGCCCGGGCCAGGGCGGTCTTACCGGTTCCGGGGGCGTCCTCGAGCAGGAGGTGCCCCTCGGAGAGCATGGTGGTCAGGGCCAGCTTGATCACGTCCTCCTTGTCCAGCAGCGCCTGACCGACGTTGTTGACAATGGTGGAGAAGGCGTCAGCGAACCATGTCGCGTTCTCGGGGGTCATCGGCATGGAATCAATGATCCTTCGGGTGGAGAGATGTGAGTGTGTGAGTTGTTGCGCACTGGGCATCGATCCGGTTAATGATCCGGTTACTGCTGGGTGCAGGTGATGGTCTGGTTCCAGTTCGGTGTCCGGTGGGGGAACTTGTGCCGGGCGTACCCGTTCTTATCGAGAGATACCTCCTCCTCGTTCCAGGCGGGCTGCCAGTTCCAGGTGTCCCAGTACCAGTAGCCGCAGGACATGGTGCTGTTGGGATTGCCGGTGATGTCGAAGACCATCTGGTAGCAGGTGCCCCAGGGGCCGAAGGGACGGCATCGCTGCGTGTAGTCCACGGCGAACTGCTGCTGGGTGCCGACTGGGACGGCCTGCTGATGGTCATCGTCGTCATCATCGTCGCCCTGCTTGGACGGCCTGGTGACGGTGTCGCAGCCCCACTCCGAGGTTCCGGCGTTGGTCCTGGCGCGCACGCACCAGGTGACCGACTCGCCGCGCTTGAGCTTTCCTTCGTAGGTGTCGCCCACCTCGATGTCCTCCACGGTCCCACCGCCGTCGTCGGTCTGCTCGTAGCTGGTGCCCGCGCCGTTGTTGGCGCCGGGGGACCAGGAGCACACGGCGTGCTTCTGCTTCTTGCCACCGAGCTCGCAGCTGACTGACGGTGCCGAGGGCGGACCATAGGGCGCCACCGGAGAGGAGGCGACGACGTCGGAGTACTGCCCGCCGCCGTTGACCCGGGCGTAGACCGTGTAGGCCCGCCCGTCGGTCAGGCCCCGGATGGTCGAGGAGCTGGTCCAGTTGACCTGGTCGACGGAGTACTCCACCGTCAGGTCGCCCACGCTCCAGCCGTTGCCGGCCCGCGGCGAGGCGTTCACGGACAGCTCGCCGCTGTTGCCGGTGGCCTTGACCGCCGGGGTCGAGGGGGACAGCGGGGCCGGCTTGTAGCTGTAGCTGGCCTGGGCCGAGGTCTTGGTGCCGTGACCGTTGTCGGCCTCGACCCAGAAGGTCCAGGTCCCGCGGGAGATCGAGACCGTGGTGGAGGTGGCGCCTCCGACGTCCTTGGAGTCGCTCGTGTTCCCGTTGGAGTAGTGCAGTGTGTAGCTCACGGGGCTGCCGTTGCCGTTGGCCGCCTGCCAGCCGACGGTGACCGTGTCCCCGTTGGGGGTGATGACGGGGGTGCCGGGGGCACCGGGCTCACCGTAGGGCGTCACCGGGTTGGACGGGGAGGACCAGTCCGAGACCGTTCCCTGGCTCGACCGGGCGCGCACCTGAGCGGTGTAGGCGCGTCCCGGGGTGACGTCGAAGGACGCCGATCCTCCGGTGAGGCCCGTGAGCACCGTTCCGTCCGACAGTCGCACGTCGTAGGTCGTCGCGCCCCCGAAGGGGTCGTCCACCTCGGTCCAGCCGACGGTGACCTTTCCGGAGCCGGCCGCCAGCGAGGGGGCGGCCGGTGTCTTGGCCGTGGCGTTGTGCTGGTAGGGCACCGTCGTGGCCTCGGAGTCGCCGTACTTGTTGGTGGCCACCACCTGAACGGTGTAGGTCTGACCGGGCACCAGGTTGTTGATGAGGCAGTTCGAGGTCGTGCAGGTCTGCTCGCTGCCGTTGACGTTCACCTTGTAGCCGGTGACGGGGGAGCCGTTGGCGGAGGCGTCGGTCCAGGACACCCGTGCCGAGTCGGCGTCGACGGGTGCCACGTTCACCCCGGAGGGGGCTGTGGGCGCCACACCGCCGACCTGCACGGTGATCGTCCCGGTGACGGCCCGCGACTCGGAGCCGGTGGAGTCCAGTACCTTGTACTGCGCCGTGATGGTGCCGTGGAAGCCGGCCGCCGGGGTGATGGTGACATTGGTGCCGGAGGTGGTGACGGTGCCCTGGCCGGAGGTGATCGTCGGAGTGCCGGACAAGGTGATCGGCTTGTCCGGGAAGGGGTTGCTCACCGCCGTGGACACGTCGGCGCTCACCGCCTCGCCGTTGCGGGACTCCAGGTTGATCGGGGCCGTTGTCATGAGCGGCTTGTTGGAGGCGCTCACCCGTACGGGCAGAGAAGCGCTCACCGGCGGGTTGACGCCGTCGGAGACGGTGATCGGGATGGAGCCCGTGGTGCCCTCGGTGGCCTTGTCGGACGCCTTGACCGACAGGGACGAGCCGCTCAGGGAGATGTCGAAGCCCATGGGGGCGGGACCGGCCTGGAAGGAGAGCTTGTCGCTCGGGTCCGGGTCGGTGGTCATGGCCGCCAGGTTGGCCGTCACGGCCCCCTCGCCGGGGGCCACCGTCACCTCGGTGGGGGTGAAGGTCGGCGGCTTGTTGGTCGAGGAGTCCACGACGATCGGCAGCGTGAGCGTGGAACTCAGGGCGTCCGAGCCGGTGCCGTCGGCAACGGTGAAGGTCACCGAGGTCTGGCCGGTGAAGCCCGACTCGGGCGTGAAGGACAGCGCCGTCCCGCTCGAGGCGGTCTTGGCGTCCTTGGTGCCCTTGGCCATGTGGATCGAGGAGGTGTCCGTGATGACGGGTTTGGTGCCCTCACGGGTGAGGATGTAGGAGGACAGGTTGATGTCCGTGGTCTTGTCCGCCAGCACGTGGGCGGGCACGGCCGAGGGGTTGATCCTGGGGCGCAGGGCGGACCTGGCCGGCACCACGACGACGGCGTGGCCGGTCAGCCCGTCGGCGTCGGTGATCGTGTAGAGCACGAGCCTCTGGGTCTCGCCCACCGTGAGGCTCAGGGAGTCCTTGCCCACCTCGACGTCGGGGTCGGAGGAGGACAGCTTGAGGTCCCACGGCGAGCCGTCGGTGTCCTTGTCGTTGTCCAGGACCGGGATGGTCACCCGGCCGTTGGCGTCGACCTGGTCGACGGTGACGTAGTCGTCCACTCCCACCGGGTTGGCCAGGGGGGCGTCGTTGGAGACCTGGACGGTGACGGTGCCCGTGTCGGTGCCGCCGCGCCCGTCGGAGACGGTGTAGGTGACCGAGTGGTTGCCCTCCTTGTCCGGCAGATTGAGCACCAGGCGGCCGGCGCGGGTGGACACGCCCAGCGAGGAGTCGCTGGCGACGGGGTCGCCCTCCAGGGACAGGGAGTCGCCGTCGGTGTCCAGGTCGTTGGACAGGACGTCCACGGCCACGGTGCGTCCGGGCTTGGCCACGACCAGGTCGTCGGTGGCCACCGGGGCCACGTTGACCGGGGAGGCCTGGGCGACGCCCACGCGGACCGTACCGGTGGACTGGGTCCCGAAGCGGTCCTCGACGACGTAGGTGAAGGTGTCGGTGCCGGTGGCGCCCTCGGCGGGCTTGTAGGTCAGCCACGAGGAGTTGACCTCCACCGAGCCCAGGGAGGGGGCCTGGTTGAGGCCCACGAGGCTCACCGAGTCGCCGTCGGGGTCGATGCCGTCCAGGGGCACGGTGATGTTCGTGGCCGAGCCGGCCAGGGTGCGGGCCTCCAGGTTGCGCGGCGAGGGCGCGGAGTTGTGCTCGGCGTCCTGCGCGCGTACCTCCACGGTGAGGACCCCCGAGGCGGTCTGCCCCTGATCGTCCTTGACCGTGTAGGCGTAGGAGGTGCGTCCCGGCTGGCTGCCGGCGCGGAAGCGGACGGTGTCCTCGCTGACCCATGCGGTGCCCAGCTCGTCGCCCACGAGGCTGACCTGGGAGTCCACCGACAGGTTGAGGCCCGAGGGGGAGGAGTCGTTGTCCAGGACGGAGGCGGTGACGACGTCGCCCGCCCGTACGACGGCGGTGTCGTCGGTGACCACCGGCGGTTGGGGCTGGGACTGCGTCACCGGGACGATCGCGACCTTCCCGGTTGCGCTGGAGGTGCCGTTGGTGACGGTGTAGTCGACCGTGAGGTTGGCCGGGACGGTGCCGGCCGCGGTGATCTGCAGCAGGGAGTGGTCCACGACCGTGACGGTGACCCCGGAGTCCGGCGGGGCGTTCACCGACTGCAGGACCAGGATGCCTCCGGAGGGGTCGAAGTCGTTGTTGAGCGGGGCGATGGTCGTCGAGCCGCCGTTGCGCAGCAGGGCGGTGTCGTTCTCGGCCTCAGGCGGTACCGTCGCGTCGGCCTTGGGAGTGACGTCCACGCGCACGATCCCCTGGGCCGTGTTGGCCCCGTCCATGACGTCGTAGGTGAGGTAGTAGGTCTGGGCCTGGGCGCCTGCGTCGGTGGAGAAGGTGAAGACGCCCGCCTGCTGGTCGACGTCGATCGAGGTCCCGGCCGGGGCCTCCTGGACCGCGGCCAGGCGCAGGGTTCCCCCGGAGGGGGAGGTGTCGTTCTCCAGGGGTGAGACGACGGCCTTGGTGCCGGCGACGACGCGCACGTGGTCGGCGTTGGCGACCGGCTTGGCCGACTGAGCCGGCTGCACATCGACCTTGACCACGCCGGAGGTGGTCTCCCGACCGTCGGAGACGGTGACGGTCAGGTCACGGGTGCCGGTGCCGGCGCCCAGCTCGTGCACGGTGACGGTGCCCTCGTTGGAGACCTTGGTGTCCAGCCCCTCGCCCTGGGCGGAGACCAGGTAGAGGTCGTCCCCGTCGGGGTCCAGCCAGTGGCCCAGCACGTCCAGGGACCCGGAGGCCCCCTCGGCGACGGTGAGGGTCGGGGTGGTGATCTGGTTCGGGGCGCCGTTGACGTCCCAGCCGTGGACGTCAACGGTGGCGACGGCGGAGTCGCTCATGCCGCGGCCGTCGTCGGCCGTGTAGGGCACGGAGTAGCTGCCGGTGGCGTTCTCCGGAATGTCCATGCGCAGCGCCAGTCCGCCCTGCGCCTTGGTGGCCGCCAGCGACCCGCCGTTGTCCTGCGGGGCGGCGGTGAGGACGTCGCCGTCGGGGTCGGAGTCGTTGGCCAGGACGGGCAGGAGCGCGGAGCGGCCCGGGCGCACGCCGAAGCTGTCGTCGACCGCCTTGGGGGCGTGGTTCTCCTCGGTGCGCTCCGGTGGCGTCTGGGACTCCGAGGTGTTGGCGGAGTCGTCCTTCTGATCGGCGTTGTCGTCGGTCTGGGCGGTCTTGTCCGTCCAGTCGTCGATGAGGACGAGGTCGTTGTTGGGCAGCCACACCGAACCCGTCTCCAGGTCGTTGAGCACGATGGCGTCGCGGTTGACCCGGAAGATGGGGGCGGAGGACGAGGCGAGCTTGTCGTCGTGGAGGGTCTCGGTGTCGCCGCTGAACAGGCCGGAGCAGCTGCGCACGAACTGCCCCGATCCGGACCAGGCCGCGTAGACGCACTTGCCCAGGCGCACCGGCTGGGCGGGCACGCCCTCAGGGGCCGTGTCCTCCTTGGACGACGGCGTCTTGGTGACCTTGCCCCCGTCCAACGGGACGGAGATGAGCTCGTTACGGGAGGCGACCAGGACCGAGTCGGCATCGGGGCCGGGCTGCTGGAGGGCCAGGCCGGCGACATCCAGGTTGACGGACTTGCCTTCGGGCAGGTGAAGGATGCCGGTGCTGCGCTCGAGGACCACGGGCTTGTCGCCGACGGCGGTGATGGCCAGGTCGGTGCCGGAGGTCAGTTTCAAGGAGGTGTTGGTAGCCTCCTTCCAGCCCTTGTTGTCGGCCTCCAGGGACACCAGGGACTTGCTGGTGGCCGAGGCGGCGTGGATGGCGCCGTCCTGGCCGACGGCGGCCACGACGTCGGGCATGCCGGTGACCACCGGGGCGGCGGCGGTCAGGGAGCCGGCCGTCTTGGTCTTGGTGGCCCGGATGGTGCCCTGGACCTTGTCGATGGCGATGACCCGGTCGCCGCCCTGGGCGATCGTCATGCCCTTGGTGAGCTGGGTGCGTCCGGAGAAGGAGACCTGGGAGGGATCGACCGAGGAGACGGAGGCGTCGCCGGAGTCGGGGACCAGGACGTCCTCGGCGTTCTGGGTGACGTCGAAGGATGACGAGGAGGTGCGGATCGTGCCGTCGACCTCGCGGGAGGGGTAGTTGAGGCGGGCCACCAGGTGCTTGGACGTGGAGGTGACCCACACGCCGCCGTCGTTGAGGTGCAGGTCGGCCTGGGCCACGCCCTCGTGGAGCCAGGCGGCCGTTCCCAGGGCGGCCACGCACACGACCGCCGCCACGGAGGACAGGCGCTTGCGCAGCCGCTGGCGCTGAGCGCGCGACTGGGGGATGCGGAAGGTCGCGGCCAGGCGGGAGGTGGTGGTTCCGGAGGTGAGTCCCGACCTCATGTCCTGCGCCTCATCATCGGAGGCGGAGGCCGTGGCCCGCCGCCGGGGACGCAGGGCGCCCGCGGCACGAGCGAGGAGACCGGGACGATCCGTGGCGGGGTGCTCGGTCTGAGCGGTGCTGGAGCTGGATCGGTCGCTTCCGCCGTCGCCGGCACCGGAGGCGGCTGCGGAGGAGTCGATGCTGCTCGACTGGTTGTCGGGCGCCTCGAAGTCGTTGCGTGGAGTGGTCACTGGGCCCCTTGGGGACTGCGGGATGCGACCTCCTGGACGAGGGTGCGCCGCAGCATCGTCGAGGAGGTGGTGGGTGTGTAGGGCAGGTAGATCACCGAGGCGCCGACTTCAGCCATCTCGGCCTCGAGGCGGCTGCCCTTGTCCGTGCCCTCCCAGTCGGTGCCCTTGAACAGCACGTCGAAGGGGGAGCGCTTCCAGGCCAGGCGCTTGTCCTGGTCGTAGTCGGGGACCACGGAGTCCACCATGCGCAGGGCGGCCACCATGGCCATGCGCTCGGCCAGGGGCACGATGGGGCCGCGCCCCTTCATCCGCTCCAGCGACTCGTCGGTGGCGACCCCCGCGATGAGGCGGTCGCAGCGCTTGGCCGCCTCGGTGAGGATGTTGAGGTGCCCCACGTGCAGCATGTCAAAGCCGCCGGGGACGTAGCCGGTGATCATCAGTAGGCTCCCTTTCCGCCGATAACCGCGCGCAGCGTTCCGGCGAAGATCTTCGCGTCCAGGGCTCCGCCCCGGTTCTCCACGTAGTGGCGGTCCAGGGCCACGGTCGAGGCCCAGGACAGGTCCGAGCGCCCGGAGATCTGCCACAGGCCGGTCAGCCCGGGCTTGACCAGGAGACGACGCAGTGCCTCGGCGTCGTACTTGGCGACCTCGACGGGAAGGGCGGGGCGGGGGCCCACCAGGCTCATGTCCCCGCGCACGACGTTGATGAGCTGGGGCAGCTCATCGATCGACAGGCGGCGGATCCACCGGCCCACGCGGGTGATGCGCGGGTCCTGTCGGTCCTTGAACATGACCTCGTTGCCGGCGTCGCCGCCGGCCTTGACCACTGACGCGCGGCGGGCGTCGGAGTCGATGTACATCGAACGGAACTTCCACATGGTGAAGGGCTTGCCGTCCTGACCCACACGGGTCTGGGTGTAGAAGACCGGTCCGGGGGAGTCGATGCGGATCGCGACCGCCGTGGCCGCCAGCAGCGGCGAGATGAGGGCCAGTCCGGCGGCGCCGACGAGGCGATCGAACAGGGCCTTGCCCAGCGCGCGGGTACGGCGGGTCCTGATGGCGATGAGGCCGGTCCAGCCGTGGGTGACGGTCAGGGCCCGCATGCGCCCGGGCACGACGTCCTGCAGGCCGGGGGCGACGACGAGCCTCACCTGGGTGTTCTCCAGGCCGCGCATGAGGGTGACCAGGTCCTCCGGCGTGACGGAGCCGACCGTCATGACGGCGTCGATGCGCTCGGCGTGCAGGGTCTGGGCGATGTGCTGGGGGCTGCGCACGGGCTCGGCCGAGTGGAAGGCGCGGTCCTGTCCCGAGGACAGGTAGCCCACGATGAGGAAGCCGTCCATGGGGTGGCGGCGCAGCTGGGTGAGCATGGGCTGGGCGCCCGAGCCCATGACGATGAGGGTGCGGCGCAGCGCGTGGCCCTCGAGGCGACGACGGCGCAGCCAGCCGGACTCGATGGAGCGCCCGGTGATGGCCAGGAGGAGCTGGACGGCCAGGGCCACCAGGAGGGTGGTCCGGGCGACTCCGGACAGGTCGGCCAGCAGCAGGGCCACCGGGACGCTCACGGCGGCCGCGGCGACGAAACGACCCGTGCCGGGACCGGCCTGCTCGACGGCGTCGATGCCGAGAGCTCCCAGGAACCAGGCGATGAGCATCATCGTGGTGCCCACGGTGGCTGCGGACCAGACCAGTGGCAGGTGGCCGGTCAGGAGGGCGAGCCAGATGGGGAGGGCCACGGCGAAGAGGTCGGACAGGACGAGCCAGATGACGAGGTCGTGGCGCGTGCGTGCCCAAGGACTGCGCGGAGCGGTGGGGGAGGTGGCGTCGGCTGCTGCTGTCGAGGGACGCCGGTGCTGCTCGCGCTGAGGCAGTGTCAGGGTCGAACTAGACAAGGTGGACTCCGCAGGGATGATCGAGGGTGGGCAATAACTGGTCGGCTAGTGCTGACGGGATGTCGTGAACAGCAGCAGTTTTAGAATGCTACTAACTCTTGCGGGCGTTATTTGTGGGAAGTGGCCAAGATCGCAGGGTCAGGGTGAGGAGTCGAGATGTTTCTGAGGTGACTGTATGTTACAGGCGCGCAACGATACGGAGATGCCAATACACTTATGAGGGACCTTTCAGGATTCTCCCAGAGGGGGGTGTTCTGGCTGGTCAGAGCCAGTTTTCTGGGGTTGTGCCAAGGGGGGTGGGTAGGGGTCGGTCAATGTCACAAGTCGATAAACAAAAGATAGCAGGTCGCCGATCATGATGCGTCTACTCTCGTGCCTGTCCTCAGGTATCCCCCCGATGCCGGATTGTGACCTTCCTACAACATCAGGAGTGCGATGTGACCCAGTCGAGTTCTTCGGCGCCCGTGCCGTCCTCTTCGGTGGGCGACGACCCGGTGGGCGCCGTCCACCGTCGGCGCCCACCGGATACGGCAGGCGCCGCAACCCCTTCAGCGGTTGACAGGGGTGCCGGGACGGCGCCGACCCTGGCCGCTCGGCTCTCGCCGCTGCAGCGGCTGGGCGGGGCGCTCCGGCGGGGGGCGTCGTCGGGCGCCAGCTGGTCGTCTGTGGGAACCACAGCCGTGGCCAAGGTTGTGGTCATGGGGATCTCGGGTGTCTTCGGGCTGGTCAACACCAGTCTCATCATCAGGCACTTCGGTGCCGACGCCTTCGCCCAGTACGGTCTGCTGGCCACCTTCCCCACCCTCATGCCCTTCACCGACCTGGGGATCGGTGCAGTCATTCTCAACACGGTGGCGAGCTCGACCGATCCCTCCCATGACTCGACTGTGCGGCGCACGATCACCACCGCCGTCCGGGTGCTGCTCGGCTCCGCGCTGGTCATCAGCACCGTCGGCATCGTCATCATGCTGCTGGGGGCCTGGCCCTGGCTGTTGGGGAGCAAGCTCATGGACGGTGGCGGGCTCACTGCCACCGTCTGCCTCATCATCTACGCCGCGGCCCTGCCGCTGTCCGTGGGGCAGCGCGTCATCATCGGCCTGGGTCGCTCGGCCATGCAGGTCATCAGCCAGGGGGTCGTCTCCCCGGCCATGTCCTGCTTCCTGCTGCTGGCCATCGTCACTGGCCTGGGGCGCGGCAACGCCGTGTCCATCTACTCCTACATCGCCAACGCGCTGGTCTCGGTCATCTGCATCGTCGTCGCGTGGCGCGCCACCCGTCCCCTGTTCCGGGGCGCCCTCAAGGACGTGCCCCGTCTGCGCAGCGTGCGAGGGGTGCGCATTGTCAACACCGCGGGCCCCCAGCTCCTCCAGTCCCTGGCCATCCCGATCGCCTTCCAGACCGACCGGCTCCTCCTGTCCCACCTGGGCCAGTCGCAGGCCCTGGCCGAGTACAACCTGGCCAACAACCTGTTCAACATGCTGACCCAGACCGTCATGGCGGCCGGCGTCGCCATGTGGCCCATGTTCGCTCGCGCCCGCGCTGACAAGCGCATCGAGAACCCCTTCAAGCCGGCGATGATCTTCAGTGGTGGCGGCTTCCTCCTGGCGCTCGCCCTGGTGGCTGTCACTCCCTGGGCCGCCCGGGTCATGTCCCACGGCAAGATCGTCCTGCCGGTCGCTCTCGTGTGGGCCTTCGCCGTCTACGTCGCCGTCGAGGCCGGCAAGCAGCCTTTGGGCATGTACATGACCGATCCGCGCGGGCTGCAGTTCCAGGTGATCCCGGTTCTCGTCCTGGTGCCGATGAACCTCGCCGTCTCCTGGGTCCTCATTGGGCCCTTCGACGCCGCCGGGCCTATCCTGGGCTCGGTGATCTCGGTGGTCCTGTGCCAGATCATCCCGTACGCCTGGTGGGTGCGCCGGGACGTCGCCCGACGCCGTCGTGAGCTGGCCCAGCCGCAGGTGCAGGAGGCGGGGCGATGAGTAGCCTCGCCGCCGACGACTCCGAGCCCGCCGGTGCCACCTGTGCACCTGCGCCGCCCTGACCCGCTCGCCTGATCCCCGTCCCTCCCTGACTCCCCTCCTCAGCGTTCCTCGCCGTCCATCATCCCGGCCCGGCTCCACGGGCCCCATTCAAGGAGATGCCTCATGAGCTCCCCTACCGGTTCCCCCACCATCGCCGAGAACATCAGGGCCCTGTCTCGTGCCCAGAAGTCCAAGGCCGGTGCCCCCCTCTACTCCCGCATCATCAACCGCCCCGCAGGCCGGGTCCTGGCCGCGGTCGCCCACCGGATGGGTGCGACCCCGGATCAGGTGACGGTGTTCTCCGCGCTGTGCACCTACAGTGGCATCGCTCTCATTGCCCTGTGGCGTCCTACAGTCGTGTCCACCGTGGTGACTGCTCTGCTGCTCATGTTCGGTTATGCCCTCGACGCCGCTGACGGACAGCTGGCACGATTGCGCAACGGTGGTTCAAAGGCCGGTGAATGGCTTGACCATGTCGCTGACGTTATCAAGCTCTCAACAATTCATGGCGCCATTGCCATCTCCCTTTTCCGGTTCGCGGATCTTCCAGCCTCGGTCCTGCTTATTCCGCTCGCTTTCGGAGCGATTCAGAATATCCACTTCTTCAGTTACATTCTCACTTACCAGCTGCGTTATCAGGGTGGTACGCCTCTGGCCAAGGACGAGTCCCGTCCGGGCATCATCAAGTCGGTCCTGTCGGCTCCCACGGACTACGGGCTCATGTGCTTCGTGCTCATGACCCGCTTCGCCCCCACGGTCTTCCTGTGGATCTACGGCGTCATGCTTCTGGGCTACGCGGGCTACGTGGCCCTGGCTCTGCCCAAGTGGTACCGCGACCTGCGCAGCGACCTCCAGTAGGTCGTCGACCTCCCCGCGGCCGGACAGGTTCCCGGCCCGACAGCGGAGGAGACGGTGGGTCGCTCACCGGCGCATCCGCTGTCCCCGACAACCTTTTCCGCAATCTTCTGTTAAGGATTCTTATGACTCTGATTACCGGCCGCAAGGCGCTACTGGTCTATACAGGACGTAAGGACGGACTGGGTAACCGCGTGCGCGCGCTGCTGTCCGCCCAGGAGCTCGCCCGGGTCGAGGACCGCGACCTCTACTACGTGTGGAGCACCGACCAGTACTTCGGCCCCCGGATGGATGAGCTCTGGCACTTCGACGAGGGCACCGCGGTATCGCGGCTGACCTCCCGGGCGCTCATTCCCCTGGCCCGGTACCGCCAGCCCAAGGGGGTTCGGATCACGCCTGCGCTGCGCCGCGCACACCTGTGGCAGATCCACTCCCACGGCCTGCCCGTCACCTGGGAGGACCCTGCCTGGAGGGATGGGTCTGAGGAAGGAGGCGCCCGCATCGGGCCGCGCCCCTGGACCGAGCGCCTGCGCGAGCTCACCCCCGTCGATGAGATCGCCGACCAGGTCCGATCCATCTACGACACCCACCTGCGCGGACGCCCCTACGTCGGCATCCAGGTGCGCACCCATGCGGTCTCTCACGCCAAGACCATCGAGTCCTCGCCGGTGGAGTGGTTCGCCAACCGGATGCGTCAGATTCGCGCCGACCACCCCGACGTCCCGTTCTTCCTGTCCTGCGATACCCCCGAGGCCCAGGCCCAGCTGGCCGGTGAGTTCGACGGCTGCGTCTTCCTGACCGACAAGGGCGGCTACAACACCACCAAGGGCGTGCGCTCGGGCCTGGTCGACCTCTACCTGCTGGCCAGCTCCCAGCACCTCATCGGGGCCTCCTTCTCCAGCTTCGTGGAGATGGCCGTCTTCCTGTGCGACGGCGTCGTCCCCTTCGAGCGGCCTGACCAGCCTCTCGAGGACGAGTTCAGCCTGTCCCTGGGGCTGGCCGAGGATCCCCTGCGCCCCGCCCGGCGCTGACGCCTCGCAATCTCCCGCCGCCTCTCGCCGAACCGGGCCCCTTTCGCGTAGCCCTGCAAAATACGGTAGGGCTACGCGAAATGTGTCGGTCTCGGTGGGCTAGCGCTCGAGGATCTCGCCGACGATCCGGGCCATGGTGGCGCGGTAGCCGGACACGGAGAACCGCTCGGCCGCCTCGCGCCTACCCTGCTCGGCCAGCCGACCGGCCAGGTCGGGGTCCGTCGCCAGGGCCCCGAGGGCCTCGGCCAAGGCCGCGGCGTCATCGGCGGGCACGAGCAGGCCGGTGACCGCGTCGGTGACGACCTCCGCCAGGCCCTGGACCCGTGAGGCCACGAGCGGCCTGGCGGCGTGCATCGCCTCGACTGCCGTATTGCCGAAGGGCTCGGCCCTCGAGGGCACGACGACGGCGTCGGCGGCCTCCAGCACCGGCCAGGTGGGGCGGACGTAGCCGAGCAGCTCGACGTGCCCGTCCAGGTCCCGCCGGCCGGCGCGCTCGCGCAGCTCGGCCTCGTACCACTCGTAGCCGGGGAAGACCGATCCGCACACGCTCAAGGAGGCATCCACCCCCGAGCGGCGCAGCAGCCCGACGGCGTCGAGAGCCACGTCCACGCCCTTGCGCGGGGAGAGGCGCCCGACCATGGCGATCCGGAACGGGTCGCCGGGCCGGCGGTGGCGCAGGGGCTCCAGAGGCTGGTCTGGACCGGCGACCCCGTTATGGACGACCTCCGTGCGTGGGGCCAGGCGCGGCTGAACGTCCAGGAGCGCGTCACGGGCGGCCCCGGAGTTCGCCACGATTCGAGAGGCCGCGAGCAGCGGGGCGTTGAGTCCGGCCCGGATGATCCGGCGCTGGGTGTCCTCGGCCTCGTGCACGTGCGCCAGCACCGGGACTCCGGCCGCACTGGCGGCCACCGGCCACCACGGGATCGTCACCGTGTTGGTGAGCACCGCCTCGGCCCGGCTGGCGCGGATGACCGCGCGCAGACGCGCGATCTCCGGGGCGGCCTGGGCAGACAGCCTCGCCAGTCCTGTGGGGCTCAGCAGAGCCTTGCGCAGCACCGTGAAGGGCATGACGGCCACACGGGCACCGGCGTCGCGTAGTACCTCGACCAGGGGGCCGTCCAGGGGCAGGGCCACGACAACCTCGTGGCCGGCCTCGATGAGTCCGTGGATCGTCTCAACGAGCTGCCAGTCCGAGCCGTAGAGGTCGGGGGAGGGGTGGGCCACAAGGATCCGGGAGGCCGTGCGCATGCCGCCCGCTTCCCCCCGGCTCACAGGCTCATCTTCCCGGTGCGGCGCCCGGAGGGGCGGTGACGTGTGGGACCCTCCAGCGCCAGGCGGCGGGCCAGGGCCTCGTAGCCGGAGGCAACCTCGTCCCAGTCGTAGAGAGCGGCGCGCTCGCGGGACTCCCCGCCGCGCGCGTCCTGGGCCTCGACATCGGACTCGGCGGAGGTGACCAGGGCGGCCACGTCGTCGGGAGAGGTCCAGTAGCGGCCGGCCTCGCCCAGAACCTCGCGGTTGAAGGAGACATCGAAGGCGTCCACCGCGGCCCCGGCGCCGATGGCGCGTAGGAGGGACGGGTTCGTGCCGCCCACGGAGTGACCGTGGTAGTAGACCAGGGCGCCGGCGTAGAGGGCGTCGAGCAGCTCCTGGTCCCACAGGCCGCCGAGCAGACGGACCCGGTCGTCAGCCAGTGACTGGATGCGGGCGGTGTACTCGTCCGCGTAGGGCGCCGAACCGACGACGACCAGCGGCAGCGTGGCACCGGAGCGCACGTAGCCCTCTACGATGACGTCGACGTGGTTCTCCACCTCGAAGCGGGCGACGACCAGGTGGAAGCTCTTGGGGGTCAGGTCCAGCTCGGACAGGCGCGAGGTATCCGCCGTGATACGGGGCGCCCCGTAGGAGATGAGGTCGGTGGGGGCGTTGAACTCGTCGGTGTAATAGTCGGCGATGCCCTGGGCATCGGCGATGAGCGCGTCGGAGTAGCGCACGGCCAGGGCCTCGGCTGCGCGGTAGTAGCGCTTGCCGGTGGGCCCCCACTTGCCACGGCGCCACTCCAGCCCGTCGACGTGGGTGGCCACCGGGACACGGGCGGCGCGCAGCGCGGGCAGGAAGGGGGAGTTGGCCGCGTTGAAGACGAAGGCCGCATCCGGATGAGTGCGGCGCAGCAGGTGGACCACTGACAGGGCCGTGTGCGACAGGGTCTCCAGGCTGCGGTTCTTCACCGAGGGCAGCTCGACCAGTCGCATCCCCAGGTAGGTGCTGGGGAGCGGGGTCTCCGGCTCAGGGTTGCGGCAGTAGACGAGGACCTGGTGACCTCGGTCGGCCAGGCGCCGGCCCACCTCCTCGATGGCGGTCTCGAAACCTCCGTACCGGGCGGGGACGCCTCGCGTCCCGATCATGGCGATGCGGAGCCTGTCCGGATTCACAGCAGTCAACGGAGTCCTTTCGGGGGGAGACGGAGCCGGTAGAGGCCGGGAAGAAGTGGGAACCGGTGATCCTGGTCGGGCGGCCGCCAAGCACGGCAGTGGCGGGGGAGCACCGAGAAGGGGTGAGAAGGGTGATGGATGAGTCGGCGGCAACGAGGAGTAAGCGAGGAGTCCGGGCTCTCGCCCGCGAGGCCGCCGGCGCCCGGTGGACTGGGCCGGTTGCACGGCCTGCACCCGGCACGCTCGGCGCACCCAGTGGGAGTCTAGAGGCAGACGGGGTCCGGTGCGCCCGAAACGAGCACCGATCCCGTGGAGTACCTCAGGCGCAGGAGCGTGGTGGGACGGCACCAGTGGGCTGTTCGAGCTCGTCCGGGCCGCAGATCCACAGGCCGGTCGAGTGCCAGGACGAGTGGTCTACTCCACCTGAGTGAGGGCTGGATATTCCAGTCAAGAATCAGGTGTGGAAGATGGCGCTGTTTAATGAGAGGCTATCTGTGAGAAAAGTGGATAGGGGTGCGCTCCTTATGCTATGAGTGATTGATTGCACAATGGGAGGCGAAACAATCTTTCCTTGAACCGTTATCAAAGCGTTACCTCTGTAATAGCCTCGTAGGTGGCGCCGGCCTCGCCGCTTGCCGCTCGGGCCTGTGGCGGGGCCGCCCCGTCATACTGCGCCACCACCCAAGTTCCCTCACGTCTTAAGAACGGAGCACTCGTGCATCCTTCCCGTGCTGTCTCCAGCGTGGGGGCGGTCCTCACCGCCCTCCCTCTCGCTCTCGGCGCGCTCGTCGCCCCTACTGCCGCACCTCCGGCCGCTGCTGCACAGGGGCAGGTGAACCTCGCCTCCCCGCAGGCCCTCCCCACCGCTCAGATCGACGGCGTCGTCCAGGATCAGGCGGTCGTGGGCAACACGGTCTACGTCGTCGGGGAGTTCAAGAACGCTCGTCCTGCCGGCGCCGCTGCTGGTGAGAACGAGTCTCCTCGCTACAACGCCATGGCCTTCGACATCACCACCGGTGCGCTGCTGGACTGGGCGCCCAAGGTCAACGGCAAGATCAACGCGGTCGAGGCCTCGGCCGATGGATCCACCATCTACCTCGGTGGCAACTTCACCTCCGTCAACGACGAGACCGTCTACCGGGTGGCCGCTGTGGATGCTGCGGGTGCGCGCAAGCCGCTGGGCGCCTCGGCCAACGGGGCCGTCATGGACCTGGAGCTCTCGCCCGACGGCTCCACCCTGTACATGGCGGGCACCTTCACGCAGATCAACTCCTCGGCCCGTCAGCGCGCGGGTGCCGTGGACCTTAAGACCCATACGGTCAACAGCTTCGCCCCCTCAGTTGACGACTCCATCGTGCGCTCAATCACGGTGGCGGCTGACAACTCCGCGGTGGCGATCGGAGGCTCCTTCACCTCGGTGGGAGGGTCCTCCGACGCCTACGGCATCGCCATCCTGGAGAAGGACGGGTCCCTACGGCATACCAATATCGCCAGCGTCATCCGAAATGCCGGAACCAACTCCGGGATCATGAGCCTGAAGTCGGACTCCAAGGGTCTCTACGGCACCGGATACTCCCAGGAGGGGACCTTCGAGGGGACGTTCCGTGCCAGCTGGACCACGGGGGACATCGACCTCATGGCCGACTGCCACGGTGACACCTATGACGTGCTGCCCACCAACGACGTCATCTACGTCGCCAGTCACGCTCACGACTGCAGTAACATCGGAGGCTTCGCCGATCGTTCGAACGAAGGCGTCTACCACCACGCCGTCGGTTTCTCCAGCACGGCGACGGGCACCGTGGGATCCAACACGGCCAGTGGTTACAGCGACTACGCGGGGCTGCCCGCCCCCACCCAGTACAACGGCTTCCTGCCCGGTTTTGAGAACGGCAACTACACCGGCCTGAGTCAGGCGGTGTGGACCGTCGAGGGTAACAGCCAGTACCTCGTCTACGGCGGCGAGTTCGTGGCCGTCAACGGCGCCTCCCAGCAGGGTCTCGTTCGCTTCTCCATGAGCGGGGGCAACCCCAACGCTCAGGGCGACGATGGCAACAACGGCAACAATGGTGACGACGGCAATAACGGCGACAACGACAAAGGCAAGGACAAGAAGAAGGACAAGAAGAACAAGAAGGGCAAGAACAAGCAGGACGACTGGGACAACCAGGACGGTTGGGACCAGGATGCCGATGACAACAACCAGGGTGGCGGCTGGTGGTGGTGGTGACCATGAGTCCCGTCGGGTCAGCCCGCCGCGGTTTATCCGCTGAGTCATCCGGTTCTATGGCTGCTCACAGTGTGCTCCCGAACTCAGTGGCCCCTGAGGGTGCCGCTGTGCGCGGTGGAGGTCGTACGCTTCGGCACGTGTCACGAACTCGCATACTGATCCTGCCCACTGTTCTGGTTCTGGGGCTGGGACTGGCCGCCTGCGGAGGCGGGAAGTCCAACAGCGCCGCCAGCTCCTCCGCCTCCGCCCCTGTGTCCGCCAGTGGCTCGGCCTCCGCTCCTGCGGCGTCGGCCGCCGCCACCCCGACGGTCCAGACCGCCCAGCCCACGGCGGCGCCTCCGTCGCCGTCGGAGGACAGCAACGTCGCCACTCCGGACGCCTCCTCGATCGACCCCAATGCTGTCGAGAACGGTGACCTGTCGAAGGACGAGTACCCCGAGGTACCGCTGGACAAGTCTGTCCGTATCGACGGGGACGTGGTCATCTCCCTGGGACAGCTGCAGGCGCAGGACTTCGCCAGTGGGCCCGGTGAGGTCGGTGGTCCCGGAGTCATGGTGCCGGTGACGGTGACGAACAACTCCGGCCAGGATGTTGCTCTCGCCAGTGTGCTGTCCACGACGGTCAACTACGGCGAGGGCGGTGGGACGCCGGCCAGTGAGATCATCTCGGCCTCGGACGCAGCGCCGGCCACGCTCGCCGCCGGTCAGACGGTGACCGTCAATCGCGCCTTCGTCATCCCGGCCGAGGGGCGCGGGAGTGTCAAGGTCGTCGTCGACCTGGGGGCCGGCCATGGTGCTGCCACCTTCCGGGGTTCGGCCGGCTGATCCCGAGCCTCCCCGGGGGTCGTCCCCGACCTCATCCAGCTCAGGCGCCGCCCGCTACTCGCCCAAGCGAGTGCGGGCGGCGCCTCGGTGTGCGTGGAGGCGGGTGAACTGCTCGGGCAGGGGGCGGCCATGTTGTCCTGCTGTGACATTGCCTGAACCAGCTCTGGGGTCAACCTGAGTGACGTCTACATGAACAGACGATTCTGATGGTTGAGTCCTATGGGAGCGGTGGAATCTTTGAAATGGCTTGTTTTTGCTGGTATTTGAGCAAAAGGTTGGTTTCATGCAGGGGTGGTCGGCACTGTGGTGTTCGCTAAAGGGTCGGCAAACGAGTTGTCGTCGGTGTACGATAAGCCAGCCCGTCGACCCTGGTCGGGTGCGGAATACCAGCCATTCGTAAGGTTGCGTGTCCGTGATCTGAGTATGTTCTGAATGGAATACCTGTGAAGCTCCCCCGCCGACTCCTGAGCGGCTTGCTAGCCGCGGCTCTTGTTCCCCTAGGTGCCGTTACGCTGTCCCCCACAGCACCTGCGGCCGCCGATCCGGCCCCTGCCGGTGCTGGCGGCACGCCCAGCACTGTTTCCGCCGACGCCCTGCCCACTGCCCAGATCAACGGCATCGTCTGGGACCAGGTCGTGGTGGGTGACATCGTCTACGCCGTTGGTAAGTTCTCCTCTGTCAGGCCGGCGGGCTCGCCGGCCGGCCAGAATGAGTCACCGCGCGGCAACGCGATGGCCTACAACATCAATACCGGCGAGATCCTCGACTGGGCGCCCACCACCAACGGCACCATCAACACGATCGCCGCCTCCGCCGACGGCCAGACGCTCTACCTGGGTGGGGAGTTCACGACGCTGAACGACCAGACCGCGTGGCGCGTTGGTGCAGTCAGGGCGGCCGACGGTCAGCGCGCACGTCTGGGGGCTGCGGCCAACGGCAGTGTCAAGGCCCTCAGCGTCTCCGCTGACGGTCAGACCCTCTACATCGGCGGCGCCTTCACCCAGATCAACTCCTCGGCCCGCCAGCGCGCCGCCGCGATCAACCTGAATACCCAGCAGCTGACGGGCTTCGCACCGAAGGTGGACAACTACTACGTCCGCAGCATCGTCGGAGCCTCGGACGGTTCAGCCGTGGCCATCGGCGGGGCCTTCGAGTCCGTCGAGGGCAGCGACAAGCCCGGATACGGCCTCGCGATCCTGGAGAACGACGGCAGCCTGCGTCACAACAATGCCTCCAGCGTGGTCCGCGGAGCCGGCGCCTGGGCCTCGGTCATGAGCGTCAAGGCCGATGAGCAGGGTCTGTACACCGCGAGCTACTCCCAGACCGGCTCCTTCGAGGGCGTCATGCGCCTGAACTGGACCACCGGGAACATCGACTACATGGCCGACTGCCACGGAGACTCCTACGACGTGCTGCCCGCCGGTGACGTCGTCTATGCCGCCAGCCACTCCCACGACTGCTCCAACATCGGGGGCTTCCCCGACGTCACCAACCAGTACCACAATGCGGTGGCCTACACGAACGCCCCCACCGGGACGGTCGAGGCGACCCACCACAACAGCTACCAGAGCTACGAGGGCCAGGCGGCCACCACCAACCTCAACTTCTACCCCGACTTCACGCCGGGTAAGATCTCCGGCGCCACCCAGGCCACCTGGACCGTTGAAGGCAACGACAAGTACATCGTCTACGGCGGTGAGTTCCTGGCCGTCAACGGCACCGCCCAGCAGGGTCTGGTGCGCTTCGCCCGCCGTGACATCGCTCCCAACAAGCAGGGTCCCATGGAGAAGGGCGGTGCCTTCAAGGTCACCGGCTCCTCCCCGCGCGCCGGCGTCGTCTCCCTGTCCTTCAAGGCCAACTGGGACCGTGACGACAAGACCCTGACCTACAACGTCTTCCGTGACTCCATGAATGGTCAGCCGGTCTCCAGCCAGTCGGTGACCGCCGGGTTCTGGGAGCGCTCCGACCTCAGCGCCACCGACGTCGTCGACCCCGGAAGCACTCACCGGTACCGGGTTCAGGTGACGGACCAGTGGGGTGCCTCCACGGTCTCGGACTGGGTGACTGTCAAGGCCGGTGAGGGTCAGGGCCTGAGCAAGTACGGAGCCCGTGTCCTGGCCGACGGCGCCGCCCACTACTGGTCCTTCGACGAGACCGACGGTGACAAGGCCGAGGACTTCGTGGCCCAGCGCAACATGACGATCCGCGGCAAGGCCTACAAGCGCGGCGGTGAGTCCGTTCTGGGGTCCGGCGCGTCGCTGGCCATGACCTCGGACGGCAACAACAAGTCGCACGCCGCCACGCGAGTGGCCTCCCAGGCCCCCTCCGCCTTCTCCATGGAGGCATGGGTCCGCACCACCACGACCTCGGGTGGGGAGATCATGGGCTATGGGTCCTCCGCGACCAACCAGTCGTGGAGCCGTGACCGCATGGTGTACATGCGCAATGACGGCACGCTCAGCTTCATGCTCTACCCGGGCAGGCTGACCACGATCACGACGCCCAAGAGCTACAACGACGGTCAGTGGCACCACATCGTGGCCTCCATGAGCCCGACCGCCGGCGCGATGCTCTACGTGGACGGCAATGTGGCGGCCTTCGACGCCTCCATGACCTCCGGCCAGAGCTACTCCGGCTACTGGCGCATCGGTGGGGACGCGCTCCACGGCGTCAACGGTCAGCCGTCCAGTACCAACATCCAGGCCGACATCGACGAGGCCGCTGTCTACAGCACGCCGCTGTCCGCCCGCCAGATCGCCGAGCACTACACCGCCGCCACCGGCAAGGAGGTCCAGCCCGCCGATCAGGGTGACAACAACGGCGGTCAGGGTGACGCCGGCAAGGACAACAAGAACGGCAAGGATGGTAAGGACGGCAAGGGCAAGCCCGAGGAGGGCAAGGCTCTGCTGGAGGACTCCTTCGAGCGCAGTGTGAACGGCGGCTGGGGCAAGGCCAACGCCGGTGGTGAGTGGAAGACCGCCTGGAACGCCGCGGCCTTCTCCGCGGACGGCACCAGCGGCCGGGTCGCCATGGCCGGTCCGCGCTCGGCGGCCTCGATCGTCTCCGAGCAGGTCAAGTCGACATCGACCGACGCCGTCGTGGACTTCTCGCTGGATGCGGTGCCCTCCGGCAACGGCGCGTTCATCTCCTACGCGGCGCGCACCACCAAGGCCGGCCAGTACCAGGCCACGGTCCGCATCGGCAGCGCCGGCAACCCGGTGGTCACGGTCTCGCGCGTGGTCAAGGGACGGGAGACCGCCCTGGGCACCTACGTGCTGCCGCAGCCCTACACGGCCGGCCAGCCCCTCCACCTGCGCATGGTGGTTGACGGCGCGGAGTCGACCAACATCCAGACCAAGTTCTGGGCCGGTGACACCGAGCCCACCGAGTGGGGGATCGAGGTCGTCGACAACGACAAGACTCTCAACGAGGCCGGAACCGTGGGGCTGACCACCTACATGTCCGGTTCGGCCGGGCCGGAGACCGTCACCCTGTCGGTCGACAAGGTCACCATCAAGCAGCACTGACGCCGTCGGGCGTAGCGCTCATGCGGGTCGGGCCGGGAAGACGCGTTTCTTCCCGGCCCGACCCGTTTCGGTACGTGCTGTGAACAGCTCTCGGCAGGGTGTGATACCGCTAGGTTGATACCAACAATTGGTAGGACATGGGCGTGTCAGTGAACATCTCCGTCAGTCTTGATGACCACTTCGACGCCTTCATCGCTGCCAAGGCTGCAAGGATGTCGTGAGTGGTGGTGTTGATGTGATCCGTATTCACCACCAACGCATGGACCCTGCCGGGCGTCTATAGCCCCACCTCTCAGGACCCGGTCACTCCCCGATACGTCACACGGCGGCAACACGGTCCGTCCCTAGGATCGCCCTGTAGTGAGACCCCACCAGGAGGAACCATGATCAGGGTAGCGATCAACGGATACGGCAACCTCGGCCGCGGCGCCGAGCAGGCCATCACCAAGAACGCGGACATGGAGACCGTCGTCGTCTTCACCAGGCGCGACCCGGCCACAGTCACCACTCAGGGGGCTCCCGTCGCCCACGTGGACGACATGCCCGCCTGGGCGGACAAAGTCGATGTCTGCCTGAACTGCGGAGGATCGGCCACCGACCTGATCGAGCAGACCCCGGCTGCCGCGGCCCTGTTCAACACTGTCGACTCCTTCGACACCCACGCCCGTATTCCCGAGCACTTCGCCGCCGTCGACGCCGCTGCCAAGGCCTCCGGGCGCGTCGCCCTGATCTCCACCGGCTGGGACCCCGGCCTGTTCTCCATGTTGCGGGTCCTGGGTGAGGCCGTCCTGCCAGACGGCGCCACCACCACGTTCTGGGGACCCGGCGTCTCCCAGGGGCACTCCGATGCCCTGCGCCGCATCGACGGCGTCGTGGACGCCAAGCAGTACACCCGCCCGGTGGAGGCGACCGTCGCTGCGATCAAGGCCGGCGACGACGTCGAGCTGACCACCCGCTCCATGCACACGCGCGACTGCTACGTCGTGGCCGAGGAGGGTGCCGACCTGGCCCGCATCGAGCGGGAGATCGTGGAGATGCCCAACTACTTCGCCAACTACGACACCACCGTCACCTTCATCAGCGCCGAGGAGCTGGCCGCCGAGCACGCCGGGATCCCGCACGGCGGCTCCGTCATCCGCCGCGGGCACACCTCCGACGGCGTGGCCGAGACCGTGAGCTTCGAGCTGCAGCTCGGCTCCAACCCGGAGTTCACCGGCTCGGTCGTGGCCGCTATGGCGCGCGCGGTGGCGAGGCTGGCTGCTCGAGGTGAGTCCGGCGCGCGCACCGTCTTCGACGTGACGCTCGCTGACCTGTCCGCCACGGCTCCCGAGGACCTGCGCGCCCACTACCTCTAAGGCACGCAGACCGGTGGGAGGCGTCCCGCCGCCGAAGGCCGAGCCGGTGGCGGCGGGACGCGGGGAGTTCGGCAGAATCAGTTGCGGGCGATAGGGGCGTCGACGTCGGGCAGCTCGCCGCGACGAGCCGCCCGGAGCAGCTTCAGGCCGTCGCGTGTGCCCTGCGCCGCCGTGACGAGCGGGCGTCGGGTGCTCAGGAGCTGGCGCTTGCCGCCGCGCAGGACGATCTCGCGGGCGGCTCGGCCGGCGGTGGCCACCCAGCGGCGCTGCGTGGCCCGGTCCAGGTGCAGCCCCGCGTACAGCAGCCGGTTGCGCACGTTGTAGTAGTAGTAGATGTCCGACTTGGCCCGATCGGACTGGTCGCTCTCGGAGTGGGTGCCGCCCTCGTCGTGGACGGCGACGGCATCGCGCGCCAGGTCCAGGCTGCCGCCGGCCGCGAGCACCCGGGCTGAGAAGTCCACGTCCTCCCAGTAGAGGAAGTAGCGCGCGTCGAAGCCACCGACGGCCTCGAACAGCTCCGCCGACAGGGCCAGGCAGGCCCCCGAGAGCCACGGCTGGGTGCCGCCCGGGGGGATCAGGCGCGGTGAGCGGCGCGAGCGCATCGAGCCGTCGGCCAGGCACACGACGATCCCGTCGGAGACGATGCGGCCGCTGGAGTCCTTGAGCACCGGCGCCACCAGCGCCAGCCGGTCCGCGTGCGCCCGGGCCGCCAACCGGATGAGGTCGGCCCGACCGATGACGGCGTCGGGATTGAGCAGGACGAGCAGGTCGGCGCCGAGCTCGCGGGCCCGGGCCGCACCCAGGTTCATGCCACCGCCGAAGCCCGTGTTCGTCTCCGGCAGCACCGCCTCCCAGCCGCACGAGGAGGCCAGCGCCACCAGCTCCTCGCGGGCGGCGGGCGTGGAGTAGTTGTCCACGACGACGATGCGGGCCTCGGGGGAGTCCTCGGCCACCCGCGCCAGCGTGCGCTCCAGCAGCGCCGCCGAGTCATAGCTGACGACGACGACTGCCGTGCGGGAGAGCAGCTCACGGCCGGAGAGCCCGGCAGTGGCGTTATTGCTCTCGTCGGCTTGGGGAGCGGTCGGCTCGGTGGCCTCAGCGGTGTCGGTGCGCTGGTCGGGCTCGGGGGTGGCGGTCATGGGAACAGGGGCCTTCCGGGTGCGGACGAGATCTGGAGCAGAAACGATGACTCACGGAGTCTCAAGGTATTCCATGCGATGTGGCGTTGCGAGCGCGATACCCCCGACAGGTTCGGCGGTGTGACGATGTCGGGCGGGTACTCTCACCGTCGGGCGCGCCCGGCTCGTGATAGTACCGTTAGTCCTTGATATCACGCCGTGAGCCGCCGGCAGGCGGGAGGAAGGACGGGGCTGGACGTGCACCTGACCATCGCGATGCTCACCTACCGCCGCAACGAGTACCTGGCGCAGGTCATCCCTCAGCTGCTGGAACAGGCCGACGACGTCTCCGGGCCGGAGACGATGGTGAGCGTCCTCATCGTGGACAACGACCCGCAGGCCGGCGCGCGGGCTGTTGTCGAGGCGGCTCGGGTGGCGCTGGGCGGTGAGCAACCGGAGTCGTCGGAGCTCTCCGGGCGGGATGACTCGGCGGGCGCGGCTGCGACGTCGAGGCTGGTCTACGTCCACGAGCCCGAGCCGGGGATCGTGGCCGGACGCAACCGCGCCCTGAGCGAGGCCCACGGCTCCGACGCCCTCGTCTTCATCGACGACGACGAGATCCCCTCACCGGGCTGGCTGGCCGCCCTGGTGGGCACCTGGCAGGCCCAGGGCTGTGCCGCGGTCACCGGCCCCACGCCACCGACCTTCGAGGTCGCCCCCTCGCCGTGGGTGACCGCCTCTGGCGCCTTCGACTCCTGGGAGGCCGCCGACGGAGCCCAGGTGCGCAGCGCCGACACCGGCAACCTGCTCCTGGACCTGGGCGTCGTCGAGCGCCTGGGACTGCGCTTCGACCCGCGCTACGGGCTCACCGGCGGCGAGGACTCCCTGTTCACCCGCCAGCTCACCCGGGCCGGTGAGGCCATCCGCTTCGCGGCCGGGGCGGTTGTCACCAAGCGCGTGCCCGCCGCCCGTGCCAGGCGTGCCTGGGTGCTGGAGCGCTCGTTGCGCTCGGGCTCGTCCTGGGCCCGGGTGCGTATCGACACGGCCGGGCCTGCTGACGACGGCGCGTCCGGGATGTGGGCGCGTCTGAGGCTGCGCCTGGGCTACGGCGCCAAGGGACTGGCCAAGGCCGGCGTCGACGGGGCTCGCGCCGGTGTGGCCCGCATCCGCGGTGATGTGCCCGCGCAGGCCCGCTACGAGGTCTCCTCGCGCGGAGGACTGGGCATGGTCGTGGGGGCGCTGGGCGTGCATGTGCGCGAGTACGGCCGCCCTCGCAGTCGACGGAGTAGGGCGCAGGCTGGAAGGAAGAGCGCATGAGCCGGCTGACGATCGCCATCCCCACTTTCAGGCGCCCTGAGGACCTGAAGCGAGCCGTTGGCGGGGTCCTGGAACAGGCCAGTGAGCTGGCCGCCGGCCCGACCACGGAGGCGTCCGGTCCCCGGACCGATGCCGAGGCCGGTACTGAGGACGACGCGGCGGGCGCGACGGATGCGAAAGGTGGCGCCGGTGAGGACGTCTCCGACATCGAGGTCCTCGTCATCGACAACGACGCGCAGGGCTCCGGGCGCGAGGCCGCCCTCGCCGCGGCTGCGGATGCCGGCGTGCCGGTGCGCTTCCCAGCGGATGCGTCGGTGGAGTCGGGGGGCATGAGCGTGCGCTACGTCGTCGAGGAGCGGCCTGGAGTGGCGGCGGTGCGTAACCGCGCGCTCGATGAGACCGCTGAGCGCGACCTGCTCATCTTCATCGACGACGATGAGGATCCCGAGCCCGGCTGGCTCGCCGCGCTCGTGGGGCTGTGGGCCTCCACCGGCTGCCAGGCGGTGGCCGGGCCCGTCATCCCGGTCTACGAGGTTGAGCCGGAGGAGTGGGTGCGTCAGGGGGAGTTTTTCGTGCGCAGGACCTGGCCCACGGGCACTGTTCGCCCGGTGGCGGCCTCCAACTGCCTGCTGCTGGACCTGGGCTTCGTGCGCCGGGCCGGGCTGCGTTTTGATGAGGCCTTCGGCGCTACCGGGGGAGAGGACACGCTCTTCACCCGTCGGCTGAGCGCCGCCGGGGGTGTCATCCGGTGGTGCGACGAGGCGCGCGTGCGCGATCACGTCCCGGCCTCCCGACTCACCCGGCCCTGGATCCTGCGCCGGCAGCGCTCCCACGCCGCCACCTCGGTGCGAGTCGAGCTGGCCCTGGCAGGAGGCGGTGTGCAGCCTGCGATCCGGGCCCGGGCCGCGGCCGGTGGCCTGGTGCGGATCGTCCTGGGCGGCCTGCGAACAGCCGGTGGAACCCTCATCGGCAGCCCCAGGCACGCTGCCAAGGGGGCCCGGCTGCTGGCCCGTGGCCGCGGCATCCTGGCGGCCAGCGTCGGAGGCGGCGTCCACCGCGAGTACGACCACTGAGGCGGTGCCGAGTGAATCGGTGTCGAAAGGTGAATCAAGGAGCGGCAAAGCCAACGGATGAAGGTGAATTGGAGTGAGTGAAGCTTTTCGGGATGGCGGTCCGTGTCGAAAAATCCCTTTCCGTTAAATTGTCAACCTAAAAGACGGTTTATTCGGAGAGGGTTGTGCGGCTGCGTTTAACGCCCATTTCTTCTCCAATGATAACTTCGCCGTCAGCAGTAATGTCATACACCAGCATGCGGCCATCTGGGTCGTCCATGGAACGCACTCTCTCGCTGGTGACTATGTCGGTCCCGTTTGGGTCGCCAGGATGAGGCTCTGGGGCCCTTGTGTAGGGATTTCCTAGCCATAGGTTAATCCAGTTGAGCGCGGTTAGTTGAGTTAGGATTTCGCGGGTTCTTATGGTAGCCGAGTTGGTGTCGAGGTTCTCCATTTTTCGTACTGCATTGAATGCCTCAAAAGCGCTCGTTTCCCCTTCGAATCCCATAAAAAGCACTTCTAGAACAGTAGGATCAATCATAGTGTTGGATTTCCTTTCAGTGGAAT
>NZ_GL882528.1 GCF_000195595.1 Actinomyces sp. oral taxon 170 str. F0386 | reverse complement strand
CGCTGCGGCTGCCGCCTCCGCCGACCAGGGCACCGACGCCGCCGCTGCGGACACCCAGGCGACCCCCGCCTCCGCGCCGGCCGCCTCCACCTCGTCCGTCGTGGCCATCGCCATGCAGTACATCGGCTCGCCCTACGTGTGGGGCGCCTCCGGCCCGAGCGCCTTCGACTGCTCCGGCTTCACCTCCTACGTCTACGCCCAGGTCGGCATCAGCCTGCCCCGTACCTCCGGCGCCCAGGCCGGAGCCGGCACCCAGGTGTCCGCTTCCGAGGCTCAGCCCGGCGACCTGGTCACCTGGCCCGGCCACGTCGGCATCTACGCCGGTAACGGCATGGTCATCGATGCCGGTGACGAGTCCACCGGTGTGGTCTACCGCGAGCTGTGGGGCTCCCCCAGCTTCGTCCGCGTCGGCTGATCGCAGACGTCACTCTTCTTTCCCGTGAGGGGCGAGCGCCGTGAGGTGCTCGCCCCTCACGGCGCTCTGCCGGGTGGTCGGACGGCGGTCAGCGCGGTGTCCAGGTGGGGAAAACTGACACAACCTCGCCATGTGGTGGTCCCCACACCCCTTTTCGGGGCAGAATGTTCCTTGGGTCGCAGACCGTATCTCGAGAAAGGGCAGATCCCATGACTGATGACAACGTCGTCCTCGTCGGAGTCGATGGTTCACCCGAGTCCCTGGCCGCAGTGGACTGGGCTGTTGCGCGTGCCGAGCGCCAGGGCTGGCGCGTCCACATCCTGTGCGCCTACTCCCTGCCCTCCTTCACCACGGCGTCCCTTGACGGCGGCTACGCAGCACTCGACGACTCCGCCGTCAGGTCCGGCGCCCAGGCCGTCATTGACGAGGCCGTCGAACGTGTCAAGAAGTCCGGCGTGGCGGTCACCTCCTCGCTGGAGACCGGGGACCCGGCCGGCGTGCTCGTCGACCTCTCCGAGGAGGCGACGCTGACTGTCGTCGGCACTCGCGGGGGCGGTGGTTTCACAGACCGCCTCCTGGGGACGGTTTCCTCCGCCCTGCCCGCTCACAGCCACTGCCCGGCCGTCGTCGTGCCCCAGCGCACCGAGGGCGCCGACTACACGCCGGTGCGGCGCATCGTCGTCGGCGTGGACGGCTCCTCCTCGGCCCGCAAGGCCCTCACGTGGGCCGTGACCGAGGCGGAGGCGTGGGATGCCGAGCTCACCGCCATCGCCGCCGTGCCGATGGCCTCCGGTGCCGGTGCGCTCGCCTGGCTGCCGGCCGCCGTCGACCGCGAGCAGGTCCTCGCCGACGTCCGCTCCGGCCTGGACCGTGCCATCAACGAGGCTCTTGAGGGCCACGAGGGGGTCACCGTGCGCCGGCACGCCCTGGACGGCAACCCGGCCGAGCTCCTGGCGGAGTTCTCCACCGCCGTGGACCTCGTCGTCGTCGGCTCGCGTGGCCGCGGCGGCTTCTCCGGGCTGCTGCTGGGCTCCACCAGTCAGGCCGTCCTGTCCCACGCCTCGTGCCCGGTCCTGGTGGCGCCCTCGCACCATGCCAAGGGTGAGCGGCGCACCTCGCGCACCTCCACCCCGTGGGGTCGCGCCTGAGGGTCGTTCTGCCGCGGCGGGCCGGTGCCTGCTCGCCGCGGCGCCACCCCGGGGCCCGACTGGTCATGGGCGGACCGATTCACTGGTAGTCTTCCGCGCAGGCCCTCGTAGCTCAGGGGATAGAGCACCGCTCTCCTAAAGCGGGTGTCGTTGGTTCGAATCCAATCGAGGGCGCGGACGCCGGCCGCTCCCCGTCGGCGCCGGGCAGTTCCGGTCGACGTCGGGCGAGTGCCGCTAGACCTTGGTCGGGGGTGCACGCAGGGGGACGGCAGACGCTTGCCGGAGTTGTGGCGGTCGCCGGTCCACCGGCGAGCCACGCCCCGGTGCGTCTCCACGCCCAAGGGCCGATCGGCCTATATCTTGAGCGTATGACGCCTTCGTTCTTCTCCTTCGGCCGCAAGCGGCGCGATGCTGCCCTCCGGGAGGATGAGCGCAAGGGTGCCGGAGCCTCGGTCGGATCGGAACAGACCGCGAGCCGACGGCGTTTCGCCGCAGACCTGGGGGCACTGGCCGCAGCGCCGAGCAAGCCTGAGCCCGCCCCCGAACCGGCGCCTCCCGCCCCCGTGCGCCCCGCACCCGCACCGCCCCTGAGCGAGGCGGACGTCGAGCGGCGCGAGCGCATCGACAGGGCCCTGTCCACCTGGCGCAGCCAGCTCGTGGACCTGGGAGGCGTGGCCAGCCTGGATGACATCACCCTGCTCGACGGCGTCGTCGACCTCACCGCCGCGCACCCCTCGGGCCTGGCCCAGCTCTACGCCGGCCGCCCCACCCACCTGTCCAGCATCGTGCGCGAGCGCAACGCCCTGGGCGAGGCCCGCCAGTCCCTGCGGGAGGTCTCCGCCCGCACCGACGTCCTCGCCCGCCAGTTCGGCGTCGCGCCGGTCTACCTGGCCATCGGGGTGGCCACCTGGAACGAGACGGTCCCCGAGGACGGTGAGGAGGACGTGGCCAACCCGGCCGACGGCGCATCGCCGGAGGCGGACCTGACCGCCCAGATCCCGCACGTCGAGCGCATCGCCGCCGAGCACGCCGCCCGCAACGCGCTGGCCGCCGCCGGCCTGACCGTCCCGGAGGTCCCGTCCGGCCCGCGCGTGCGCACCGTCAACGCCCCCGTCCTGCTGCGCCCCGTGCGCCTGACCAGCGCCACCGCGGACGCCACCCTCACCCTCGACCCCACGATCGAGGTCAACCCGGTCCTCACCCGCGCCCTGCGGCGCTACCAGTGCACCACCGACATCGGAGACATCGCCCGCGCCGCCCTGTCCTCAGCGGGTTTCACGCCGCGATCGGCCCTGGCCCGCATCGGCGCCCTGGGGCGCCAGTACCTGCCCGGCTTCGAGATCCACGAGCGCCTCGTCGTCGGCGCCTTCGTCCACCCCGGCCAGGCTCTGGTGGAGGACTTCGACGCCGTCCTGGAGCGCTCGCGCACCTCCGCCCTGGTCGCGGCCATCGCCGGGGACGAGGGGGCCCGTGAGGCCCTCAGCGTCGAGCTGCCCCCGGCTGTCCCCACCGACCGGGTCCCTGGTGCCGAGCGCGGCGTGGGCGACCTGGAGCCCTCCCAGCTCGACGTCATCGAGGCCGTGGGCACCGGGGCGAGCTTCCTCATCGACGCGCCTCCCGGCTCCGACGTCGCCGGTGCCCTGGCGGCCGTCTTCGCCGACGCCGCCGCCTCCGGACGCACCGTGCTGCACGTGCCCGCCACCAGCGCCGACGGGCACGCCGTCGCGGCCGCCCTGCGCGAGGAGGGCCTGGGATCCATGGTCCTGGACCTCACCGAGGACGCCGCCTGGCGTCAGCACGCCTCCGAGGGCATCCGCGAGAGCCTGGGCGTCCAGCCGCCCCAGCTCGACGTCTCCGAGATCATCTCCCTGCGCGACCGCCTCACCACGGTCCGCTCCCGCCTGGACCGCTATGTGCGGGCCCTGCACCGGCCCCGCGAGCCCTGGTCGGTCTCCGCCTACGAGGCCCTCCAGAAGCTCGCCGAGCTCACCAGTCGCCGTGACCGCGCCACCACCCGGGCCCGCATCGACGCCGAGCACCTGGGCCGCCTCGACGAGGACGGCAGGGAGCGGGCCCTGGCGCTTCTGCACCGCGGGCACACCCTGGGCCTGTTCACCCCCGAGGTCTCCTCCAGCGCCTGGAACGGGATCCCGGTGGAGGACATGGATGAGGCCACCGACGCGCTCATCCACCTGCGGGCTTTGGCCAACGACCTGCTGCCCACCATCCAGGAGCACACGGCCACGGTCTCGCGCGCCACCGGCCTGAGCCGGGCCCGCAACCTCGGCCAGTGGATCGAGCAGCTCGACATGTTCGACGGCGTGCGCGAGTCCCTGGACGTCTTCCTGCCCGAGGTCTTCGAGCGCTCCGCCGCCGACATGGTCATCGCCACCGCCTCCAAGCGCTGGCGCGACGAGCGGGGCATCCACATGGACGGCTCGCGGCGCCGGCGATTCACGCGCCAGGCCAATGACCTCGTGCGGCCGGGCCGCGTCGTCGACGACCTGCACGACGAGCTGGTCAAGGTCCAGCGCCGCCGCGAGGTCTGGCGCCGCCACGACCCCGACGGCGGCTGGCCCCGTCTGCCCCAGGGCCTGGACGAGATGCGGCGCTCCGCCGGCCGGGCGCGCGGCGCGGTCTCCGAGGTCCAGCCGTTGCTGGGACGCGCCCAGGACTCTCCGGTCCTCATGGAGATGCCTCTGGAGGACCTCCTGGAGCTCGCCCGGTCCCTGGCTGCCGACGACCTCACCGCCCAGAGGCTCCCCGAGGTCAACCGCATCCGTACCGACCTCGAGGCCATGGGGCTGAGCGACTTCGTGGCGGACATGGCCGCCCGGAGCATCGCGGATGAGCAGCTCGAGCCCGAGCTCACCTACTGCTGGTGGTCCTCCCTGCTGGCCCAGACCCTCGCCGCCGACCCCGACCTCGGCGGCCTCGACGCTCGTGCCCTGTCCCAGATGGCCGTCTCGCTGCGAGAGCTCGACGCCGCCCACACCCGCTCCCTGTCCGGCCCCGTGGCCCAGGCCTGCGCCCGTCGGGTACGCGCCGCCGTCGAGCAGGACAAGGCCGACGCCCGCGCCCTGTACATCTCGCTGGCCCGTGAGGACGGCGTGCCCCTGCGCGAGATCATCGACGCCCACCCCATGGCCCTGCTGGCCCGGCCGATCTGGATCGTTCCGCCGACGCTCGTTCCCCAGATCTTCTCGCCCACCGCGGTGGTGGACCTGGCCGTCCTGGACGCCTCCACGCCCATGCCGGTCCCGCAGGTGCTGCCCGCCTTCGTGCGCGCCGAGCAGGTGCTCGTCGTCGGAGACTCCCGGCGCGCGACGACGGGCCTGGCCGCCGAGCTCGGCCCGCTCCTGCCGGCCCGTACCCTGCCGACGGCACGCAACAGCCTCGACGCCGGTATCGCCTCGTTCCTGGCGGCCAACGGCTACGAGGGGGTTGTCGAGGCCGTGCCCTCCCCGCCGGGGGAGGCCTACCTGTCCCTGGAGCTCGTGGACGGACGGGGGATGCCGGCCCCCGGGCAGACAGCGGTCGAGACCGTGGAGGCCGAGGTCTCCCGCGTCGTCGACATGGTCATCGACCGGGCTCTGACCCGGCCCGATGAGTCCCTGGGTGTCATCGCCCTCAACCGCCTGCACGCCGACGCCCTGCGCTCGGCCATCACCCGGGCGGCTGCCGGTGCCCCGGCCCTCGAGGAGTTCTTCGCCCCCGGCGCCGCCGAGCCCTTCACGGTCGTCGAGCTGGCCGAGGCCCGCGCCCTGCGGCGCGACCACATCATCATCTCGGTGGGCTACGCCAAGACCCCGCACGGGCGCACCATCCACAACTTCGGACCCGTCTCCGACCACAGCGGCATGGTGGGACTCGTCGAGGCCCTGTGCGCCTCCCGAGGCAGCACCCAGGTGGTCTCCTGCCTGGCCGCCGGCGACATCGACCGCGACCGCCTGCGCGCCCCCGGTGCACGCCTGCTGCGGGAGGTCCTGGCCCGCGCCGAGGACGCCTCCCAGACCGGCAACTCAGCGGGCAAGGTCCCTGACAGGCTCCTGGTGGACCTGGCCGAGCACCTGTGGCGCAAGGGCCTGTCCGTCGTTCCCCGCTACGGGACCGACGGCGGGGTGCGAATCCCGCTGGCCATCGGCCACCCCGACTACCCCGATGAGCTGCTCGTGGCGGTCCTGACCGACGACGTCGACTACATCTCCGAGCCCAGCCTGCGTCGGCGTGACCGGCACCGCGTCGAGCGCCTTGAGAGGCGCGGCTGGCACGTCCACATGGCCTTCTCCGCCGGAGTCTTCGTGGACCCGGAGGCCGAGGCCAAGGCCGTTGAGGAGCTCGTCCTTGCCGTCCTCGTGGAGCGCCAGGGCAACGCGGCCCCGCCCATGGAGGCGGTACCCGACCGCGTCGACGACTCGGCGCGCGCCGTCCCCGAGACGCCCGAGCCCGAGTCCGGCGAGGCCCATGAGCGCACCGAGCGCCCCCGTATCGCCCAAGGGCTGCCGCTGCAGGCCTACTCCGATGACCAGCTCGACGACCTCATGGCCTGGATCCGCTCCGACGGCGTGGGCCGCTCCGAGGCCCGGGAGGTCGAGGAGCTGAGGTCCGCCCTGGCACTGCGCCGCCGCGGCTCGGGGATCGATGCCGTCCTGGCCAACGCCGTGCGGCGCACACGCTGAGCCGTCTGAGCGATCCTGAGCAGCACAGTGCGTGACAGCGGCGCCGTGAGTGACGCGGCAATGGCAGGTGATTCGGACCGTTCCCGGGGGCCAGACGCGGAGCCTGCGTCATCCGCTGCTGTCACGCCCGAGCGTGGGAGCACACGGCGCCGTCGTCGGGTGGTGGCCCTGTCCGCCCGGGACCAGGAGCGTGTGGCCCGTGGTGACAACCCCGAGGACCTGGCCCGGGCCGACTATGAGCATGACGCCCTCAGCGGCCAAGGGGGCGGGCTCGATGCGCCCGAGACCGGTGCTGCCGGTTCCAATGACTCTCGCCTCAAACGTGATGTCCCTCCGCACTGGGGCTGAGCGCGGAGGTATCGAGTAGCCGCGCGTCGAAATGCCGGGAAGGAGCTTCTGACGTCGATCGATGGAAATGCGGAGGTCCCCACCGATCATGAGGATCGGCGGGGACCTGACGCGATATTAGATCGATGCGGGACTCACTGCCTGGCGGCGTTGGCGGAGAGCAGGTCGCGGATCTCGGTGAGGAGCTCGACGTCGGTGACCTCCTTGGCCTCCTCCTCGGCCTTCTGCTTTGCCATGCGCTCCTTGATCGTGTTCATCGGCATGACAATGGCGAAGTAGACGGCGACGGCAATCAGGAAGAAGTTGATCACTGTGATGACGATCGTGCCGGGCATCACGTAGCCGTCAGGGTTGGCGGCAAGCTCCTGAGCAGTGGCCACGTGGAAGGTGTAGCTGCCGTTCTGGTAGAGGGAGAATGCTCCCAGGGAGTCGAAGTTGGGCTGGCCGATGAGCTGCCCGATGATGGTCATGATGACCTTCGTGATGGCATCGACGATCGGCTTGAAGGCAGCACCGATGATGACGGCGACGGCGAGCTCGAGGGCGTTGCCCTGCGCGATGAACTCCTTGAATCCCTTGATCATGGCGATCCTTTCTAGCGGCGCAGGCAGACGTCTGCCGGGGGTGCGCCATCGGGGACTGAAAGTGGTAGCGTCTTATCATCCGTGTAAGACGCCGCAGCGGCATTACGGGCTCAGCGCAATGCCGAGCGTGCTATTCGTAGCCGCGCCAACTACCAGAATAGCGCTACCCGCAGGAATAGCCAGTGTGATAAGTGTTACTTTCTTGTTTCCTGTCCAGCGACTTCCTTCTCCTGCCTGTTGAATCATGACGACTCGGGCTCCGGAACAGAGCACCGTGCTGCGTGTTCCGAATGGTCCGATCGACATTCCTTGGGAATTGCTTTGAGAAGACTTCTGAAATCCTGGTGATTTCTGGTCGGGTGATGACAAGGGCGTGCTGGGAGTGGAAGAGGACTCCATTGTCGGGATGTTTTTCGGAATGTCCTGATCGGCGGGCTCCTTGCTCTGCGCGTCGGATTCCTTCGCCGCTGCGCCGTCCGAGGACTCGTCCTGCGTCTGCGGTGTCCAGCCCTCCGGGGCCTGCCCGATGACGTCAACCCGTGTCCCGGGGTGGGCGAGCTCGGCACCGACGTCGACCGGCACCTGGACCAGCCGCTCGTCGGGGCCCAGCTGCTCAGCCTCGTGACCGCTGGTCATCGAGGAGGTGAGAACGGTGCCCGGCTCCAGGGTGATGGCGGCCCGGGTTCCCACCACCTGCTCCGAGGAGGCCAGGCCGGACTGGGGGAGCGACGATGCTGGAAGCCTGCTTGTCGTGACGTCCTGCTCGGTGATGAGCGTCCCGGCGCTGACCTGGCGAGCGGCGACGAGCACCTGCCGCCCCTGTTCGGGGCCTGGGCGCAGCACGCTGAGGGCCACCAGGACCGCAGTTCCCAGGCAGACCGCCACCACCAGGTGGCGATGCCGCCACAGCAGGAGAGAGGGGCGCCGCACGGCCCGTCGGCTGTTGCTGGACGAGTGAGGCTGAGGCGGCGATGAGCACGGCGACTCGGGGGACGAGTGCGCGGGATCCCTGTGGGACTCACTGCGCGGCGAACGACGGGACAGACGGTGGTGAAGGCTCATGCGACCAGGGTCGAGCCTCTGCCGCGGCTCGGCATGCCACGGTCCCCGGCTCTGTGGACAGGAGTTGCACAAGCGGGTCTGTGGCCCCCGGGCGCGGCCCTGTGCCCGTCTCTGAGGGCCGGGGACTCTCAGGGCTCAGGGGATCTGGTCTGCGCCGGCGAGCCTGTGGCCAGTAGGAACCACTCCTGGGCCGTGATGACGGCGTCCACGGGCTCGTCGTGCTCCTCCACGGGCAGCGGTCCGGTCACCAGCTCCTCGGGATGGATGATGGCGAAGGTATGGGTGCCCGAGGCCCGCAGCGGCAGCATCCGGTCATACCATCCGCCGCCCTGCCCCAGACGGCGCCCGTCGCAGTCCACGGCGAGCGCCGGAATGAGGAGGGCGTCGACGTGACGCACCGCCTCGGCCGGCAGCGTGGGGCCGCTGGGCTCCGGAGGGCGCCTGGGCGCCCGTTCCGCCAGGTCCTCACTTCCTTGGAACAGACCCCAGCAGCGCGCCAGGTGCGGTCCGAGCACCGGCAGCAGCACCTTGACACCGGTCTCGTGGAGTCGCTCCAGCAGCAGCCGGGTGCAGGGCTCCGCCCCCACCGACACGAAGGTCGCCACGTTCGCCGCGCCGGCCACCGCCTCCAGTGCGTGCTCGGTCAGGGCCTCGCAGGCCGCCGTGTGCCCCGACGAGGGGTGCTGGTGATGAGCGCGACGGTGCGAGCGCAGTACCTTGCGCAGCTCCTCCTTGGCGTCGTCGACCTCGAGTCGGCTCGTATCGGGAAGGTCCAGCGCGCCGGTCGTCATAGACCCATCCTCGCAGGTGATGGCGCCCTGTGTCTGAACCGTTCGTCCCGGCGGGGCACAACGCGTGTCGCTAACCTGACGGTAGCCTGAGCGCCATGAGAACAGTGGCCGAACATCTGGCCGCCTGCCTGGAGATCGCCCGGGCGGCAGCACCCCTCGACGTCGTCCTCCCCGACGCCGTCGGATGCGTCCTGGCCCAGGACGTCGTCGCCGGAATCGACCTGCCCGCCGTGGACCTGGCCGGCCAGGACGGCTACGCCGTCATCGCCGGGGACGTCGCCGAGGCCGCCGACAGCAGCCCGATCGTGCTCGACGTCGTCGACGCGGTGCGCGCCGGTGACATGCGCCCCTGCCACCTCGTGCCCGGGGCCGCCGTCCTCATCGACTCCGGCGCCCCCATGCCGCTGGGGGCCGACGCCGTCATCCCCTGGGCCGACACCGACCGTGGCGAGGCCCGCGTCAGCATCCACCGAGCCGTCGCGCCCGGAGACAATGTGCGTCGTCGCGCCGAGGACGTGAGGTCCGGGACCACTGTCCTCAAGCGGGGCTCGAGGGTCAGCGCCCGCCAGGTCGCCCTCCTGGCCGGGCTCGGGCTGCACCGGGTGCGGGTGCACCCCGCTCCGCGCGTCGTCGTGGTCTCCATCGGGGACGAGCTGGTCGAGCCCGGTCAGTCCCGCGAGGCCGGGGACGTCTTCGACGCCAACGGCCACGCTCTGGCCTGTGCGGTCACCGACGCCGGTGGCCAGGCCTTCCGGGTGGCCGCCGTCCCCGACGAGCTGCGCGCCCTGGCCGACACCATCGAGGACCAGCTCGTGCGCGCCGACGTCCTCATCACCACCGGGGGCCTGAGCGTCGGCCAGGGGGACACGGTCAAGGAGGTCCTCGCCCCCCTGGGGTCCGTGCGATTCGATGCCGTTGCCATGTCCCCGGGCCGCCAGCTCGGTGTGGGCACGGTCGAGGGCACCCCGATCTTCTGCCTGCCCGGCGACCCGGTCAGCGCCCAGGTCGCCTTCGAGACCTTCGTTCGCCCGGTCCTGCGCCAGATCGCCGGACGCGCCTCCCTGCACCGATCCAGTCTGCCGGCCACCATCTCCGAGGGCTGGCACTCCCCGTCCGGCAAGCGCGAGTTCGTCCCCGTGCACGTCAGCGGCTCGCCCGCCCGTGGCTACCGCGCCGAGCCGACGACGCCGCCGGGCACCGTCCGGCTGCACGGCCTGTCCGAGGCCAACGCCATCGCCGTCGTGCCCGAGGACACGAGCACCGTGGTGGCCGGCGACACCCTCCACTGCCTGCTGCTGGACGCCTGATGGCTGACGACGGCGCGGCGCAGCCGTCCCCGGCCTCGACGGCGCCCGCCGGTCCCTGCAACGGGCGGCTGCGTCGGGCGGCCGCTGGACTGCTCCTCGGAGGGGGATCGTCTGCACGCTTCACCTGGCCAGTGCGCCTGGAGCCCGAACCAGTGCGAGGAGAGCCGGCGCGTAGAGGCTCGGTGAGTCCAGCGGCTCGCCCTTCCGTCGTCGTGCGCGAGCTGAGGGCCGACGACGAGGATGCCTGGAGGGCGCTACGACAGGCGGAGAATGACCGGCTCGCCCCCTGGGAGGCCACCTTGCCGGTCGGCGGGGGAGAGGTTCTCAGCGCCTTCCCCGTCTTCGTGCGCCGTCAGGCCCGCCGGGCCCGGCTGGGGGAGGCGATGCCGTTCGTCGTCGAGGTCGACGGTGCCCTCGCGGGTCAGGTCGCCGTCGACCCGATCACCTGGGGTGCCACCCGCAGCGCCCAGGTGGGCTACTGGATCGGGAGCACCTGGCAGGGGCGCGGAATCATGCGTCTGTCGGTGGCCCTGGTTCTCGATCACCTCCTGGGGCCTGTTGGGTTGCACCGTGTGGAGATCAACGTGCGTCCCGAGAACGAGCGGAGCCTGGCTCTGTGTCGCGGGCTCGGGCTGCGCGAGGAGGGGCTGCGGCGCGGTTACATGCACATCAACGGGTCCTGGGCCGACCACGTCTCCTTCGCCGCCCTGGCCGAGGAGGTCCACGGACCCGACGGCACCGGCTTCCAGGAGCGCCTCACTCGCGGGTCGTAGTTCTTCACGGCCTGTGTGGGGTCGGGGATGTCGGCCGAGTGTGCTCACGGAGTGGTTGAGGGTGCGTCAGTGGTGCTGTCGGACAGATGGTCGAGACGGGGGATCGGTACGGAAGAAACGTATGTGACTGGTGTGGCGACAGGGATGTGCCGCTGACAGTGTGACATCTTGAATCCCAGGTATTTCGCAGGAAAACCGGAGTGTTCCTGCGCGGGGACGGGGGTGCTCACGCCTACGGTTGCAGTGTGGGAATCGAGATCTGGGCAGTCATCGCCCTCATCACGGTTCTCTCCGTGTACCTCCTTCCGTATTTGGTGGGGCGCCGTGAGATGGCGCGGCGCTCCAATGTCCAGGACCGCTACTCGGCCGAGCTGCGCGTCCTGGCCACGGGTGCGGCCGCCGTCGAGCGTGACGACACCTGTGCGAGCAGTGGGCATGCGGAGCTCTTTCGACGTCGACCGGAGGTGAGGGTGATGAACAGGCCCGCCGTGAGGAATGTGCGTGCCCTGCGCACCGAGCGCGAGCTCGACCATGCCCGTCAGGTTCACGCCCAGGGGCGCGAGCGTCGTCGGGTAGCCGCCTCGCACCGCGGGATCGTCGCCGGCGTCCTGCTCGGAGTTTCGCTCGGCGCCTGGGTGCTGGGTCTTGTGACGGCCCTGCCGTGGTGGCCTGCCCTGCTGCCCACGGCGCTGCTCGGGGCCTCGATGGTGGCCGGACGTCGGGCCGCCCTGGCCTCCACCGCGGCCGACCACCGTGAGCGCCGCCGTATCGCCGAGCTCGAGCAGACCCTGGTGACCCTGACCGGTCGACGCTCCCCGGCCTCGGTCGTGGCCGCGCCCCGCTCCGTCGTCGACGGCACACGCAGCGCCTCCAGTGGTGCCGGTAGCGTCAGCGCCGCCTCGCCGGCCGCACCGGTCAGCGAGTCCAGCGCGACGCAGAACTCCTTCATGGAGCGACTCGCTCGGGAGAGCACCCAGCAGCGGGCCGCCCGCCCGACGACGTCGGTTCAGGAGACTGCAGATGCCGCCTCCGCCGGCTCCGCTACGGATGCCGCCCCGGTGGCTCCCGCCGTCACTCCGGTCGCCGAGAGGGCTGAGGCGACTGAGGCTGCCGAGGCTCAGCGCTCCCACACTGCTGGTTCCGAGGCTGACCGCCTCGCCGAGCTCGACGCCGATCTGGATGCCGAGACCGCCGCGGCCGTGGCTGCCGAGCGCGAGGCCACCCGGCGAGCCTCGTTGTACATGCCCTCCCGACACGCCGGCAAGGTCTCCCGAGACGTGCGTGACGCGGTCTCGCGCGACGGTGATGAGGCGAGCTCGCCGAGCACTAAGGACTTCGTCACCTCCTTGTCGACGCAGTCCCCCCGCCGCCTGACCGGCTGGGGCAAACTCTTCGCTGAGGCGAGCGCCATTGAGCAGGAGGCGCAGGCTCAGGAGGCCGCGACGTCGGTCCCCGAGGCTCCCGCATGTCCCCAGCAGACTGCTGCCCCGGTCTCCTCCCCAGCCGCCTCTGAATCGGTTCGTCCGGCTGCGCGCCCGCAGGCCCCCGTGGCCACAGCGCCCGCTGAGGCGGAGGAGACGGCCAAGGAGGAGGCAACGACGTCGACCCCGCCCCAGGGCTGGCGTCCGGTCCATGTGCCCGCACCGACCTACACGTTGGCGGCCCGGGCGCCCCGGCGCTCCTACGCCGACCCGGTGGTCGATCCGGGTACCTCGGCGCCGGTGCCCGCGCGCCCGCAGACGGCCCGTTCCTATATTCCCGCTCCGGTGGAGGACGATGAGGAGGAGCTCTTCCACCCCATCGACCTCGACGCCATCCTCGAGGGGCGTCGCGCGGCCGGAGAGTAGGGCGGGCGATGATCCTCGTCTCGGTCGTAGTGCGGTTCCGGTGCGGTGGGCGGGCTCACCGCCACCGAACTTGCCAGGACGTCCGGCGACGATGCTAGGATCGGTCAGCACTTGGGGCTATGGCGCAGTTGGTAGCGCGTCTCGTTCGCAATGAGAAGGTCGGGGGTTCGAATCCCCCTAGCTCCACCACCTCAGAGGTCTGCCCCGCCAGGAAACTGGCGGGGCAGACCTTTTCCCTATCGACCTGCTCATCAACGGGTTATCGGCGTGAACGTGGCGCTTTAGGGCCTGTTATGTATGTCGTTTGAGCCAGTGGTTGATGCTGGTGACGTGGATGGTTGCCTGGTAGCGCACGGCGAGCTTGTCGTAGCGGGTGGCCAGGGCTTGGTGGTGCTTGAGGTGACTGAAGCCGCGTTCCACGGTGTTGCGGTTCTTGTGCGTTACGGCGTCGAAGGTCGGTGGGCGTCCACCGCGTGAGCCTCTGGTGCGACGGTGGACCGCCTGGTCGGCCTTGACCGGGATCGTGGCGCGGATATGGTGGGCGCGCAGCCAGGCCCGGTTGGCCGTGAGGAGCGGCCAGCACCCGCCTCGGGCGCCGGCGGGGCCGGCCCGGCCGCGGTGTGCGACGCGGATCGCCTCCGTGTTCGAGTGAGGGTTCACCTATATCGGGGGCCGTCTTGCCAGTTGGGCAGATTGAGTGCGTGATCGACGACCAACCCACGTACGGCGCACCCGATCAAGGTGACCAAATCTAGACATCTAATATATGGATAGTTAGTATCCTGATATGCAGTTGCCGAAGGGAGTGGAGTGGGCTGCGCACGCGCTGGTCGTGCTCGATGTGGCTGGAGGCCGAGTTGTTTCGAGTGCGGGCTTGGCGGGAGTGTTCGATCTGTCGCCGACCTACCTGAACAAGCACCTGCAGAAACTTGCGGCGGCGGGCATCGTTGCGTCGGTGGCCGGCGCCTCGGGCGGGTTCCGCTTGTCCCAGCCAGCCGCAAGGGTGAGCCTGGATGACGTGGTTTCTGCATTAGGTAGCGCGGCACCTTTGTTCCAGTGCAACGAGATCCGATGCCAGGGTGCATTCGTTGACCAGAAATCGCGGATCCTCGCGTCAGGTCTGTGCTCGATCAACCGAGCTATGTCCCTTGCCGAGGATGCTTGGCGTGCCTCGTTGGCTGGCACCTCTATCGCCGACCTAGCAGCCGGCCTCGACAACGCCACCCGAACCCGCATGCTCCAGGCCGCAGGTCTGGACCCCGACCCCGTTAAGGACCCCTTGTGAAGATCGCCATCATCGGCGCCACCGGTACCGCTGGCCGCGCCGCCACCCGGACCGCTCGCCAGGCTGGATATGACGTCATTACTCTGTCTCGTGCTACCGGTATAGATCTGCACACTGGTGAAGGTCTCACCAGCGCCCTAGACGGTGCCGACGTAGCCATCGATACCTCCAACCCCTTCCCGGTCAGCGCTGACGCCGACCTCGTCGCTACTTTCCGTGACGCCACGGCTCGCGTTGTTCGGGCCTGCCAGCACGCCGGCGTTGACCGACTAGTGCACTTGTCGATCTGCAACATCGACGACCCCGCCTTCGACGAATTCGACTACTACCTTGCCAAGCGCGCCCAGGAGCAGGTACTGGCCGATTGCGCACTCGAGCACGTGGTGGTGCGCTCGACGCAGTGGATGGAGTTTGCCCTCAACCCGGGCGCGGTCACCCAATCTGACGATCAGGTGCGCGTCGAGGACTGGCTTGTCCAGCCTATCGCCGTCGACGAAGTTGCCCGGGTTTTGGTCGAAGCGTCTAGCGGCTCCGCCCGTGACCGACAGATCGCTGGCCCTGAACGGATACATTTGCCTGACCTGACCCGACAGTTACTGCAGGCTAAGGGGGATTTGCGTCCTGTCGTTGTCACGGCCCCAGGTCTGCCAGCGCTCGCTCAGGGGGTGCTGCTCGCGCCGCGCGGTGCAGAGCTTCTAGGACCTGACGTTGCCAAATGGGTGAGTACCCAAGGGTCAGCAGCCTGACTGTCAATACGTCACCCGGGGCTGGCGTGAGCCAGCCCTTCTTCGCGTAGCCCAGTAGAGTTCCATGTCTTACCCCAACGCGGTGCTTACGTTGCGCCACCGCCTCAATGTCACCCAGCTCGTCGTCGAGGAGGATTTGCTGATCGGCGATGTCACCGCCCGTTTTCAAGTGGTTTGCCTCTCCCGTTAGCTCCACCACCTCAGGGGTCTGCCCCGCCAGGAAACTGGCGGGGCAGACCCTTTCGTGCCTTGTGTGACTTCTGAGTGCCGAGTCGGCTTTCGTGGATCTGAAGCCCTGTGCTTGGGTGTTTCTGTCGCGGTTTCGGAAGAGCCTCGCTACGCGGCAGTCGGGCTCGGGCGGACTTGGAATCGTCTCTCCGAAATAAGCCAGGTGAGCACAGTGGATGCAATGAGCACAGCGGCTCCACTGGCGAAGGATGCGCTGTAGCTGCCGGTAGCGTCACGCAGAAGCCCGCCCAGCAAGACGCCCAGGGCGGCGAATATCTGGTGGATGAGCCAGGATGATCCCAAGATCCCTCCCATCGCTGTGCCGCCGAAGCGGTCGGCCACCAGTCCGGTAGTCAAAGGAATCACCGGGAAGGATGAGAGGCCGAACATCACCACGCCGAGGATGAAGGCGGGGAGGCTTGGTGCAAGTGCGAGAACCGTGAAAGACACTGCCCTGGCGGTGTGAAGCACAATGAGCGTAACTCGCTTGCCCCATCGTTTGGCCGCCCACTGTCCGGTCAACCACATAGAGGCCGCACTGCACAGGGCGACCAGTGCCATGAGCCACCCGCCCGTACTGGGACTACCGCTGAGCTCCAGGGCAAGCTTCGGCATGTGCGTGGTGAACATAGAGCGAGTACCCGCAGCCGGCGAAACTGAGGCTGATCGTCCAGAACTGACGGTCACTCAGTGCGTCGCGCAATGTGGTAGGCACTCCTGCCTGCTCGAGCGTGCCGTCGGATCGGATACCGACGTCGCTGGGGCTGTTGCGCGCCCCGAACCACAGCACCGGCACAACAAGGGCGAGCATGATCGTCCCAAGAGCAAGGAATGCGGCCCGCCAGCCGAGCATGGTGACAAATACTCCGGCCAGTGGGAGAAGTAGCAGCTGGCCTGCATTGATACCCATCGAACTCACAGCGAGCGCTCGAGGACGGCTCTTGTTGTGCCATCGAGCTACCAGGACTGAGGAAGGCATTGAACTGCACCCGGCGAATCCTGCAGCAACTACAACCCCGAACAGGATTAAGAACTGCCAGTACTCGGTCACGGTTGCAAGCGTGACGTAGGACAGTCCCATTAGCGATGCACTTCCCGCCATCACCTGACGAGGGCCGATCCGGTCAATCAGTCGACCGGCGAGCGGCTGGAACAGTCCCCAAGCCAGAGTGTTCACTGCAACCACAGTGCTCGTTGCCGCTAAGGACCAGGCAAGGCTGTCCATGAGCGGCGCAATGAACTGCCCGATCGCCAGATTCAATCCGAACGCTCCGGTCAAGGAGGTGAAGGCTACGGCCGTGATTCGACCCTGCCAGTGTTGCAAGGTGGTGGTCATCCCACTCTCCTAAGGGGGCGATCCGTGGCTACCTGACGGCGCTCGCTGGTGGCGCTAATCCAGCTCAGCAGGACCTCGTGCGCATGAACGATGCGGCGGTCGGGGCTGCTCACTACATAGAGTTGCAGCAAGCTGACAGCCTCGTCGCTCGTCGTCGATGGCATGTCGCCGACCCGCTTGCGATTGCGCTGGGTGAGGTCGCCTCTGCTGCGGCAGAGTACGCACGTCCGGAACGACGCTCTCGATTACGTGCCTGCCAGGCTCCGGGGTGCATTCTGTTTTTCGAGAAGACCCATCCTCGGCGCGAGTGGTGCTCGCCGGCTTGTGGGAATCGTGTCCGAGTGGCTAGACATGCCCGGTCTGCAAGGTGACTCCTGTAGGCGGGGTCGGGTGGTGCTCGCGCCGGTGACGATGTTGGCGGAGGGACTGCGGAGCCTGACTGGTCTCAGTTCGCTGCCCCTAGGCGCTTGCTCCATGGGGTCTGGGTGGGGTGTTGGTGTGCTCCACGAGGGTCTGAGTCTTGTGCGGCATGGTGAACTCTGGCTAATACGACCCGACCTTGTACGGTCCAGGTGGCCGCCGTGGGGGCGCATTCCCTGACGGTAGTGCAGTGATCTCACTCACGTATGACCGGTGGTGGTTGGCGGAGGTGCGCGGATTTGCGGGGACTTCGCGGACTGGCGGCACGATATGGCAGGAGCTTGAGGGGGTATGCGCAGACTTTTGTCTGCGCTGGAGGCTATTTCGTGCGTATCCTGGAAGGGAAACTGACCGAATAGACTATTAACTGGAGAAGCACCTTGCTGCAGCATGATCGGATGGGGCGCCGGAACTTTCTCAGGGGCGGTCTCGCCTTGGCTGCCTCGGGCACTCTTCTACATGGGCTACAGGTGGCGGCCCATGCCTCCCCTGTCCTCCCGGCGCCGGCCGCCGGTCCTCCCGCGGCGCCCTCAGAGGTGCTGTCGGACATGCAGGATCCCAGGGCCTGGCGACTTTCCTCCGAGGCCGGCTCCGTACGGCCGGACACCTCCACCTACTCCCACGGAACCCAGTCGCTGGAGATCACCACCACCGGCGACCCCGATCGACCCACCTGCGCCGACCTGACGCTCTCGGGTGTCGACATGACCGACTGCCAGTGGGACCTGTGGCTCCGTGCCGAGAACTACCGGCAGGTCGCGAGCATCCTGCTCGAGCTCGGCGGGGAGGGCGAGGACTGTCTGCGCCTGGACGTTGCTCCCGATATGCGAACGCTGCGCACCGGTACCTGGTGCCGGGTGACCGTCAACCGGGCCGCCGAGCGCGCCGTCGTCGGTCGCCCCCAGCTGGATCGGGTGACCAGGGTGCGCCTGAAGGTTGTCCCCGCCTCCGACTCGGCACCGAGCCGGCTGTGGGTCGGCTACCTGGCGACCCTGCCCTCGGCCGACAGCGGTATCGTCTCCATCTCCTTCGACGACGGCTACGACAGCGACTACAAGACGGCCTTGGGGATCATGCAGGGCTACGGCATCCCTGCGGCAACCTCCTACGTCATTGCCGACAAGGTCGGGCTGCCGGGCCGCATGAGTGCTGACCAGCTCGCTGAGATGCGAGAGGTTCACGGCTGGGACATCGCCGCCCACGCCTCCACCGACCTCACCACGCTCGACGAGGCGGGGGTGCGCAAGGAGTTCGAGACGATCAGGTCCTTCCTCCTCGAGCACGGCTACCCCGAGGGTGCTGCCCACTTCGCCCTGCCCATGGGGCGGTACAACGACCTCGTGCTGCGCACCTCGCAGAGCTATTTCAGCTCACTGCGCACCATCGACGTCGCCCCGGAGACCCTCGCGCCGGGGGACCCGTACCGGCTCCGCGTCTTCTACTGCGGCTCCTACACCACCGAGTCTCAGGTTGAGCGAACCCTGGCCCGGTGCCGGGAGCACCGTTGCTGGACCCACATGGTCTTCCATCGCGTCGACAAGGACCCCGACGGCGCTCCCGAGTCGGTGAAGGCGGCCAGCTTCAAACGGTTCATGAAGCAGGTGGCGGACTCCGGCCTGCCCGTCAAGACCGTTCCGGAGGTCATGCGCAGCCAGGCGCTCGCCCCGGCGCCGGGCTGAGGCGTCGTCGCGCCCACTCCGAGTAGGTCCTCCGATACGGAAAGACGGACGCTTGCCTTGGTCATTCGGATTCTTCGTCATGCTCGTCTGCCTTCTCATCCTTCTGGCTTGCGGGGCGGTCAAGACGTTGTTCAAGCGCGGGATGCGGTTCAGGTCGGTGCGGGTCCGCGCCAAGGGCCGCGGTCGGGTGACCACTGTGCGCACTGCGGTGACGACGACGGATGAGGCTCAGCGATCGGCTGATGCGACCGGGCTGCCCCGGGCGCTCATGAGGGACGGCGGGCTCATGCCCGCCGTCCTGGTGGTCCTCGGTGTGGTGGGGTGGCTGTGCTGGCGCGTGCTGGTGAGTCGTCACCATGTCCTGGACACATGGGTCGTATGGAGCTTCGATGTCCTCTTCGTGATCGTCGCCGTGCAGCTGGTCGTGGCCGGCTTCGAGGGGCGCGTGGTCGGTCGCGGCGAGACGTACCGGGTCGCCGTGCTCGTCCCGCTCTACAACGAGGATCCCGACGTCGTGGTTCGGATGCTCTCCGCCCTGCTGCATCAGAGCTCTCCGCCGGCCGAGATCCACGTCGTCGACGACGGCTCCACCCAGGGCGCCTATCTGGAAGAGCGGGACTGGTTCATCCGTCGGGCGGCGATGGCCCGCATCTACGCCACATGGCAACGGACTGCCAATGAGGGCAAGCGTCATGCTCAGATCCATGGTTTCAGGAAGATTCGCGACGCCGACCTGTTCGTGACCGTCGACTCCGACTCCATGCTCGACGCCGAGGCCCTCCATGAGATCGTCCAGCCCTTCAGCGACCCCCGGGTCATGTCGGTCGCAGGCGTCATCCTGGCGATCAACAACCGGGAGAATCTGCTGGCACGCGTCACCGACGTGATCTTCGTCGGACAGCAGCTCATCGACCGCTCCTTCATGTCGCAGCTCGGCTCGGTGATGGTCAACTCCGGTGGTCTGGCCGCCTACCGGTGCTCCATCCTGGCTGAGAACATCGATACCTACATGAATGAGAGCTACCTGGGGCGGCATGTGGAGTTCTCGGACGACTCCATGCTGACCCTCTTCGCGCTGCTTCACGGCAGGACCGTCCAGCAGCCCTCGGCCTTCGCCTTCGCGTGGATGCCCGACCGGTGGAGCCATCATTACCGGCAGCAGGAACGATGGTTCCGCGGCTCCTTCATTCGTGGGCTCTGGCGCATCCGCTTCCTGCCGGTTCTCTCATGGGGGTGGTGGCGCCAGGCAACCGGCTGGATCCAGATCTGGCTGGTGATCTCGGTCTTCGTCTATCTGGTGCTCTGGCGCCCGCTTGTCGCCGGTCATGGCATTCCCCCGACGGTGGTGCTGGTGCCTCTTGCGATCGGGCTGGCGCAGGGTTCGCGGTACATCACCGTGTGGCGTTCGGACACCACCGGCTCCGAGAGGCTCACCAGCCTCATCCTGTCTCCGATGGCGACGCTGTGGTCCGCGCTGATCCTGCGACCTCTACGGGTCTGGGGGATGGTCACCAGCGGCAAGATGGGGTGGAACACCCGCCAGCAGGTCGAGGTCACCTCGCAGTGACGTGCCTACTACTTCTGATTCTCAAGAACTGTGCGGTAGAAGTCCGCGAGGTGGTGGGTGCCCGTCGTCGGGGCGACGCAGTCGCGCATCATGTTCCAGGTCATGAATTGGGCGACGTCGGCCAGACGGGGGCTGAACAGCGCCGTCAGCCTCAGTGCCGGTGGCAGCACCCAGGCGGGCACTGTGGCGATGCGCGGCTGTGCGCCGACGGCGCGGAATGCCAGCTGGGCTACCTGTCTCCAGGTGAGCACGTTCGGTCCGCCGATGTCCCACGTGCCGGAAGTCCTCTCCTCCATCCGGTCAACGACGTAGACCGCCAGATCCGCCCCGTGGATCGGATTGATCCGCGCCGTCGGGCGGAGCACCGTCACCAGGCCGCGCCTGGCCATCGTTAGTACCTCCGTCATGTCGGAGAAGTAGGCCGGCGGATTGATGATCTGAGAACAGATCTCCGCCACCGAGAGCGTCTGCGCGAATGCCGACTTCGCTCGCGTCAGCCGGGCGGGGCAACGATCGCCACCCAGGGCATTGATGTAGGTGAAGGAGCCGGCGTGCTTCAGCGCCGAGTCCAGGATCGCCAGGTTGGCGAGGTTGTCGATCTGCCACGGGTCGGCCTTCTGGCGCGTCACCCCCAGAGCCGAGACAACATGCTCGACGTCGGCTGCGAGATCCCGGGTGAAGCGAGGATCGGTGACGCTCCCGAGAGCCCACTCGTCCACCAGGCCGTCCAATGACGGTGAGCCCCAGGGCCCTTCCCTGCGGGCGCGATCCCGGTCCCGCACCACGGCCCTCACGAGGTGCCCGCGGCTGTGAAGCTCGGCGACCACGTACCGGCCGAGGTATCCGGTCGCCCCGGCGACAAGAACGCTCGCCATCTCGCATTCCTCCTGAACCTCGTTGTGGCAGCGAACGGTTGGTGACGGCTACGGTAGTCATTTGTGGACAGATATGTCCACAAATAAGCAGGCTGTCGGTTCCCGTGGCCGCGGTCAAGCGGGGAGGGATCTGTTATGGCGCCCCGAACAGCCGCGTCAGGAGGGTGTGCGCCAGCTGTCGAGCATCCGCTCCCTTGCCGGCCTGTGAGGCCAACCACCGATCGAGTGCGACGGCAACGCTCCACACGAGCTCGACATGCAGGTCCTCCGGGATCTCCTGGTCGAGCACGCCCTGCTCGCGACCCGCGTGCACGGTCTGCTGGCACCACGCCCGGGTGGCCCCCTCGAAATCGGTGCGTGAGGCGCTCGGCGGAGCGTCCCGCATGTGGAAGAGCATCGCGATTGTCGCCACGTCCTCGTCGTCGCCGGCTGCCGCCAGCTCGTCGAAGAAGGTGAAGATCTCGGGCCAGAAGGACTCAGCGGTCAGCGCCGCAGGATCGGGCGGGCTCACCCGCTCGGCGAGCAGGGTCAGCCCGTCGGAGAATGCCGCGTTGAAGAGCGCCGCCTTGTCGGTGAAGAAGTGGTAGAAGGAGCTGCGAGGGAACTCCGCGGCGGAGAGGATGTCGCTCAACGCGGTGCCGTTGTACCCGCGGAGCGCAAACATCGTGCGTGCCGTCCGCATCAAGCGACGACGTCGGGTCGGGTCGATCGGCTTGCGCGGCCTGGCCATCTCTCACCTCGCAGGTTGCCGGCGGCTCGTCCTCGAGTCGTCAGGGTACTTGCTCGGGTGGTCGTCAGTCCGGCCACTGCCCCTTGCCGGCGGGCAGGCCGACGGCGGCCAGCAGTCCCGGAAAGCGCTGCTCGATGACGTCGTCGCGCCGGGTGATGCGCCGGTGCTTGCCCTCGCGCTCGGTATGCATGAGCCCAGACTCGCGCAGCACCCGGAAGTGGTGCGACATCGTGGACTTGACGACGTCGTAGCTCAGGTCCCCGCAGTACAGGGCGCCCTCATCGGCGATCCGACGCAGGACGTCACGGCGGATGGGGTCGGACAGGGCGCCCAGGATCGCGTCCAGGGAGATGTCGCCCGCCTCGGGGTGGAAGAGCTCCCTGTCCTTCACGGTTCGTCCCCGCCTCTCTGTCTCAGTCCTCGCCTCGGCGTCGTGCGGACGAGGTTGACAAAGGATAGCGTCTCGTACAATTCTTAGTACGTCAAACATCGAACTAAGGAGGTTTGAGATGACTGAAGAAGCTCGTGTCTCAACGCATGTGTCCGTGGATGACGAGAGCACGCCGTCGAAAGGCGCTCGCGTCTCGACCATGGGCTGGCTGTCCTTCTTCACCATGTTCGCCATCGGGACCGACACCTTCCTCGTCGCGCCTCTGCTGCCCCTGCTCCAGCGCGAGCTCGACGTCCCCCTGGCCCGGGCCGGCTGGCTGGTCTCCGCCTACGCCCTGGGGTACGCGCTGTTCGCCCTCGTGGCCGGTCCTGTCTCGGACCGCCACGACCGACGCCGAGTCATCCTCTCCGGCCTGGCGGCCTTCGCCGTCTTCACCTGCGCGTGCGGTCTGGCCTGGAGCTTCTGGAGCATGGTCGCCGCGCGGTTCCTGGCCGGCGTGAGCGCCGCCTTCGTCAGCTCCCAGATCTGGGCCTCCATCCCGGTGACGGTGCCCCGGCCATCCATCATCAAGGTCATGGGCTACGCGACTGCGGGACTGGCGGTTGCACAGGTGGCCGGCGTACCGGTCGGCTCCTACCTGTCAGTCAGAGGGTGGCAGCTGCCGTTCTTCGTGGTCGCGGCGGTCAGCGTCGTCCTGTGGGGACTCCTCTTCCTCTCGTTCCCCCATGTGCGGCCGGTGGGGGAGCCTGCTGACGTCGTCGGCTCCTACCGAAGGGTTCTCGGCTCTCGGGTGCTGAGGTGGTCGCTCCTCGCCTACCTCGTGTTCCAGACCGGTAACTACGCCTCGTTCTCCTTCATCGGCTCCTGGCTGGCCAAGGACTTCGGCGCCTCGCAGACCGCCATCGGGGAGGCCATGATGATGATCGGTCTGGGGACTGCGCTGGGATCGCTTCTCGGTCCACGGCTCGTTGCAAGGATCGGTGAGCGGCGGTCGCTGTGGGCCGGCATCCTCATCCAGGGCGCGTTCTACCTCCTGGCCGCTGCGATGCCGCTCATTGCGCACACCATGTGGGGTGCCGTCATCGCCTTCGCCGCGGCCCTGGTGGTCGCCGGTTTCCTCCTGCCGGTCCTCATGGGGCAGCTGCAGGCCCACGCCGGCCAGGCGCGAGGAACCGTCTCCTCGCTATCCAATACGGCGATGTACCTGGGTGCCACCATCGCGGGCGCCGTCGGTGGAGACCTTCTCACTCGGCTCCCCGGTTTCTGGGGTCCCGGTCTCATGACTGCTCTCGCATTCCTCCTGGCCGTTGCCTTGTACGCGATCGCCGGCGCCCTGGCTTCTGAGTGACTCGGGCGCCTATGGTCGTGTGCGAAGGGCGGCAACAAGTCCGATCCCGGGCGTCGGAGGGTGCCCAGGCGGGTGGCCGACCACGGACGGGTCGACAACAGCTCGATCAGAGACCAACAAGGGAGAAGCATGTCTCAACTGACTGTAGCCGTACTCGGCACCGGAATCATGGGCTCGGCGATGGCTCGCAACATCGCCGGCGCCGGCCACGCCGTGCGCGCCTGGAACCGCACGATCTCGCGTGCCCAGCCCCTGGCCGACGACGGCATCGAGATCGCCCCCACCGCCACCGCCGCCGTCGAGGGGGCCGACGTCGTCATCACCATGCTCTTCGACGGCTCCGCCGTCGCCGAGGTCATGCGCGAGACCGCTCCCGCCATGCGTCCCGGCGCCGCCTGGCTGCAGATGACCACCGTCAGCCCTGACGATGTGGCGGTCCTGGCCGCCATCGCGGAGTCCGCCGGGGTCCTCTTCTACGACTCGCCCGTCTCCGGGACCCGCCAGCCCGCCGAGTCCGGCACCCTTGTCATCATGGCCGCCGGCCCTACCTCCGGCCGCGAGCTGGTCACCCCGGTCCTGGACGCCGTCGGGTCGCGCACCGTGTGGACCGGCGAGGACGGTGCCGCCGCCCCCTCGACCCGCCTCAAGTTGGTCGTCAACTCCTGGGTCATCGCCGTGTCCAACGCCGCCGGCGAGATCGTCACCCTGGCGAAGGCGATCGGTGTGCCCCCGGCCCAGTTCTTCGAGGTGCTCGACGGCGGTGGCCTGGACCTGCCCTTCCTGCGCATCAAGGCCGACCTCGTTGAACGGGGCGCCCTGAGTCCGGCCAACTTCGCCGTCGACACCTCTGGCAAGGACGCCCACCTCATCCTCGAGCTCGCCCGCGAAGCCGGCTTGAGGCTCGATGGCATGGAGGCCTTCTCCGCCCGGCTCGACCGTGTCGCCGACGCCGGCCACGCCCACGAGGACATGGCCGCCTCCTACCTGGCCGGGTTCTCGACCTCGACCAAAACCTCGTAAGGGACGCGGCCCCGGGTCAGGGGGGCCAATGTTGGTGGGTGAGGGGGGAGGCGCTTTGATGGGGGTGGTGTGTCGCTGGGGCGGGGGCGTGGGCCCCGTGGGGACGGTGAGTGGTGCTTAATCAATCCCTTTGTTCTGGGAGGCCGCGCTGATGTCAGCTTCCACCACGAACGCCTTGTCGCACCAGCCCTTGATCCAGGTTCTCAGGAGCATCACCGACCCACGCGACAGAGGCGGTGTGCGCCTTGACCTGCCCACGGTGTTGTTCCTGGCCGTGACCGGGGTGCTGGCCGGATGTCGCAGCCTGACGGCGATATGGGAGCACTCCATCGACCTGACCGCCTCCGACCTGCGGTCCCTGGGGGTGGAGTCGGGGCCGGGCCCCGCCCTCGGCAGTCATCCATCCGCCGGGTCCTGCAGGACCTGGACCCCGTACATGACGTTTTGGTTGTTGTGGAGTCAAAGAGAGTGGGTAGGTGTGTCTGCGCCCCGGTCCCAGCGCCCGCGAGCAGCCGCAATGCTTTCGCGATTGTCCGTTGCCCAGTCGACGAGCTGGCGAAGAACGACTGTGAGAGATTCACCGGTTCCAGTCAACGCGTACTCGACTTGCGGCGGGGAGGTGTCCAGGACCGTCCGGCTGATGAGTCCGTCCCGCTGGAGTCGACGCAGGGTGACTGTGAGCATGCGTTGGGATATTCCCTCCACCGAGCGCAGTAGCTGCCCAAAGCGGCGCCTGCCGTGCAGGCGCAGCTGAATGATGACGAGGACCGACCAGGTGTCCCCGATCCGGTCGAGGACGTCGCGTAGGCCGCAGACAGTGCTGTCGGGCTCGCAGTCGGCCTCCTGTGTGGAGGTCTCGTTGACGGTTACTCTCGGGTGCCTATCTGTCATGAAGGTGCCTTCTTGTCGCGTCCATCGGTTCGCCATACTGTCGACTCGGGTAGTTACCAATAGTAACCAAGGAGGAGTGAAGCAGTATGCCCGACAAGTCGAGCGAAGCGATTGGCATCATCGGGTCCGGTCCTATTGGACAGGGGCTGGCGACATTGTGGGCGCAGGCCGGCTACATGGTTCAGCTCGGTGCGCGGTCTCCGGAGCCGGCGAGGCGCGTGAGTGTTCCCCCGAGTGTGCGCGTTGTCAGCTTTGAGGAGGCCGCCCGGCACAAGGTGGTGGTCCTGGCGGTCAAGCACAGTGCTGCGCAGGACGTGGTAGATCGTCTCGCGCCGCTCCTCAAGAGGGCGATGGTCTTCGACGTGATGAACGCCGCTGGTATGCGGGAGGGGCAGATCGTCTCCACGCTGCCGGAGGGGCGCACTGAAGGGCAGTGGATGGCCGAGATGCTGCCGGACTCAGTGGTTGTCCGCGCCTTCTCCCATATTCAGGAGGAGTTGCTCGTGTCGCGAGCAGGTAAGAATCTCGGAGTCTGGGCGGTCGGATATGCCACCGATGCTCTTGAGGAACGACCGCGAATTGAAAGCCTCCTCGAGGCTACCGGATATGTGCCCGTATTTGTTGGGACGCTCGCAGAATCATCATTGCTCGATCCTGGCGGATCAGTATTCCCCCACCTGTTCACGGCCGGTGATCTCCAACATCTTGCCGCCGTGCATCGACTGCCTCGGATGCTGGAGCGATTCAACGCGGGTGACATGAGTGAGGTGCTCCATGACAAGGTTCAGTGGAGTTTCCCCTACGGTCCCACGCTCGGGGTGCAGGAGACCTTCATCGGGAAGGAGGCGGTTGTGGATCATCTGAGGAGAGTGCGCGACTCCGGTGTACGCATCTCCGATATACGCACCGAGCTCGAGACCCCGCACGGTGCCGTGGTGCACGCCGAGGGAGTGTTCCCGACCGCTCAAGGGCCCATCGCCAGCGAGATCGTCAGCGTCGTCACCATGAAGGGCGGGCTCATCGGCGAGGTTCGCGAATACTGGGACACCGCGGCGATCAAGGGGTGAGTCCCAGGGGTGGGGCAGACGCGGTTGAGCGGAGCACTACCCTGCCTTGAGCCGCTACGTCTGCTTTGTACTGATGAGAATGGACCATTAACGATCGTATTCGGACACAGTGCTACTCTCCCCTCGGAATCATCCCGACATCGAGAGATCTCACCATGTCCACAACAACCTCAAGCGGCTCCACTGCGGCGAAGTCGTCCAGTGCCGGCTCCGGACCGGTCAAGGAGCTGACGATCCGCGGCGTCGTCATCGGCGGCATCATCACGCTCGTCTTCACCGCGGCGAACGTCTACCTCGGCCTCAAGGTGGGGCTCACCTTCGCCACCTCCATCCCGGCCGCTGTCATCTCCATGGCGATCCTGCGCCGCTTCTCCGATCACACGATCCAGGAGAACAACATCGTCCAGACGATCGCCTCGGCGGCCGGGACGCTGTCCGCCATCATCTTCGTGCTGCCCGGGCTCATCATCGTGGGCTGGTGGACCGGCTTCCCCTACCTCCAGACGGTGCTCGTCATCATCCTGGGAGGCATCCTCGGCGTCACCTACTCGATCCCGCTGCGGCGCGCGCTCGTGACCAACTCCGAGCTGCCCTACCCCGAGGGCGTGGCCGGCGCCGAGGTCCTCCGCGTGGGTGACACCAGCGAGGGCGCCGAGGAGTCTCGCCGTGGACTGGGCATCATCGTGCGTGGCTCCATCGCCTCGGCCGCCCTCTACTTCCTCAACACCCTCAAGGCCATCAGCGTCGAGATCTCCGGGGTCTTCCGGGTCGGTGCGGGCGCCACCATGATGGGCACCTCCCTGTCCCTGGCCCTGGCCGGCGTGGGCCACCTGGTCGGCATCGGCGTCGGCATCGCCATGATCGTCGGCCTGCTCATCTCCTACGGCGTGCTGCTTCCGGTGCGCACCTGGGGCGGTGCCGCAGGCGCCCCGGACCTGGCGGACTTCGTGAGCACTACCTTCGCCGGCGAGGTACGCATCGTGGGCGCCGGGGCCATCGCCGTCGCCGCCATCTGGACCTTTCTGAAGATCCTCGGCCCCATCGTCACCGGCATCCGCGAGTCCCTGGCCTCCAGCGCCAAGCGCGACGCCGGTGAGGAGATCCCCCTGACCGAGCGCGACCTGTCGATGAAGACGGTCATCGGCGTCACCGTCGGCTCCATGCTGCCCATCGGCGTGCTCCTATGGCTGTTCCTGCACGGGACCTCCGTGGCCCACCACGCCGCGGGCCTCATCATCGCCTCCATCCTGTTCATCCTGCTGACCGGCCTGGTCGTCGCCTCGGTGTGCGGCTACATGGCCGGCCTCATCGGCTCCTCCAACTCGCCGATCTCCGGCGTCGGTATCCTCGTGGCCGTCTCCGCAGCGGCACTCGTGCGCACCATCGCCAGCGCCTCCTCGCCCGACGACGTGCGCACCCTGGTGGCCTACACTCTGTTCGTCACCGCCGTCGTCTTCGGCGTGGCCACGATCTCCAACGACAACCTCCAGGACCTCAAGACCGGCCAGCTCGTCGACTCCACCCCGTGGAAGCAGCAGGTTGCCCTCGTCATCGGTGTCGTCTTCGGCGCCATCGTCATCCCGCCGGTGCTCAGCCTCATGCAGAGGGCCTTCGGCTTCGCCGGCGCCCCCGGCGCCAGTGCCGACGCCCTGGCCGCGCCCCAAGCGAACCTCATCAAGCACCTGGTGCAGGGCGTCCTCGGCGGCGACCTCAGCTGGAGCCTGCTGGGACTGGGTGCCCTCATCGGCGCCGTCATCATCGCCATCGACGAGATCCTGCGCCGCAACAGCGCGTACTCCCTGCCGCCGCTCGCCGTCGGCATGGGCATGTACCTGCCCACCGCCGTCACCGTCATGATCCCGGTCGGTGCGGCCCTGGGCCACCTCTACGACCGCTGGGCCCAGCGCACCGCCAATCCCGAGCTGGCCAAGCGCATGGGCACGCTCATGGCCACAGGCCTCATCGTCGGTGAGAGCCTCGCCGGCGTCATTTACGCCGGCATCGTCGTGGCCTTCGGCGGCAAGGAGGACCCGCTGGCCATCATGCCCGAGGGCTTCGCCGGCATCGCCCCCTGGGTGGGCGTGGTGCTGTTCGTCGCCACCCTGTGGTACCTCTACCGCGGCGCCCGCCAGGAGAGCACTCGCGACTGAGCCCTCCGGAGCCCTTCAGGATCGACGTCGATCTTTCTCCGACCGTCCTCGCGACCGCCGTCCCTGCACTAGGCTGGGCGGAGGCCGCGAGGACGCGTAGTACCAGGAGGACCTCATGACTTCGGCAGCACCGACAACATCAGTGGCATGTGGGATCGACATCGGTGGATCGGGTGTTAAGAGCGCCCTGGTCGACCTGGCCACGGGCACGTTCATCGGTGAGCGCGTCCGCATTGACACTCCCGAGGAGTCGACTCCTGCGGCCGTCGCCGATGTGTGCCGCGAGCTCCTCGAACAGCTTGAGGTGGGCGACGACGTCCCGGTCGGCGTGGCCCTGCCCGCTCCGATCGTCCACGGCACCGTCCCCTTCATCGCCAATCTCGACAAGTCCTGGACGGGCGTCAACCTCACCGAGCTCATGCGCGAGCACCTGGGCCGGCCGGTCACCGGCCTCAATGACGCCGACGCCGCCGGCCTGGCCGAGGTCGCCTTCGGTGCCGCCAAGGACGTGCCCGGAACCATCATCGTCACCACGCTGGGTACCGGGATCGGCTCTGCCGTCATCGTCGACGGGACCCTGGTGCCCAACACCGAGCTCGGGCACCTGGAGATTGACGGCTACGATGCCGAGAGTCGGGCCTCCGCCGGCCAGCGCACGGCTCAGGAGCTGTCCTGGAAGAAGTGGGCCAAGCGCCTCCAGCGCTACTACGCCCACGTGGAGATGCTCTTCTCCCCGGACCTGTTCGTGGTGGGCGGGGGAGTCTCCCGCAAGCACGAGAAGTACCTGCCGCTGCTCGACCTCAAGACCCCGATCGTCCCGGCCCAGCTGCTCAACACGGCCGGCATTGTCGGGGCCGCCTACCAGGCCTCCCGGGCCGTCACGATCTGAACGGTCCGACTGGGAGCAGAGCGGGCCCGGCACTGTCCATATGGACAGCAGGGGCTGTGCCCTGGGCGGGGGTATTCGGCCTGCTGGCTCGTGACACTGGAGGCATGGGTAAAGCAGAGAAGTTCAGTCCTATCCGTTCCGATGTCACCACGCCCGAGAACCCTGAGGCCCTGGAGGCTGCCGGCGCCCGGCCCGGCCATCGTCGTTCGGTGGTGTGGCGGGTGTTGGCGGTGCCTGTGGTGGCGGCGATTGCGTTGGGTGCTGCTGGTGGTGCGGCGTCGGCGGCGCCGTCGAAGGGGGAGGCTGAGAGTCTGAAGGCTCGGGCGCAGGGGCTGGTGGAGGCCGGTTACCCGGCGGCTCTGGCGGCGGTGAGCGACAGCAAGGGGGAGTCGGCGGGGGTGGCCGTGGGCAAGGGCAATCTCGAGACGGGTCAGGCTCCGCCGATGGACGGGGAGGTGAGGGTCGGGTCGAACACGAAGACCTTTGTGGCTGTGGTGGTCATGCAGATGGTTCAGGAGGGCAAGGTGGGGCTCGATGAGCCGATCGAGACCTATCTGCCGGGCCTGATCAAGGGTGAGGGTATTGACGGCTCCAAGATCACGGTGCGCCAGCTCCTGCAGCACACCAGCGGCCTGCCTGAGTACGCGGACACCTACCGTTCCAGCAACGCTGAGGTGATTGAGAATATGCAGCACTATGTTCCTCCGCGTGACCTTCTGGATACTGCTCTGGGTAAGCCGGCGGCCTTCGAGCCCGGCACTCAGTGGAAGTACACCAACACGAACTACATCGTGCTGGGGATCCTCATTGAGCGAGTGTCCCAGCGGCCGGTGGGCGAGCAGATCGATCAGCGCATCGTCAAGAAGCTGGGACTGTCCCACACCTACCTCCCGGGAAACGGCGAGAAGAAGCTCCACGGCCCTCACCCTCAGGGCTACTACCTCAGCGCTGAGGGCAAGCTGGAGGACATGACCGATCTGGATACCTCACTTGCCTGGGCCGCCGGTGGCATGGTGTCGACCCCCAGCGAGCTCAACACCTTCTTCCAGGCCGTCTTCGACGGCAGGCTGCTGACCCAGGCCAGCATCGACGAGATGAAGAACGGAGCGGTAGACGCCAGCTCGCACCTTGGATCGGGGAGGGTATACGGATTAGGACTCGTCGGTACGTCCTTGACCTGCGGGGGCACATCCTGGGGCCACGGTGGTGACATTGATGGGTACCACACCGGCAACGCTGTCGGACCTGACGGCACTGCAGCCATATTCGCCGTGACAGCCGCGCCCGCGGCGATCGCGGATCAGAGCAACCTGGAGAGCTCCGCCAAGGAGAAGTACCAACTGGTTGAAGACGCCGTCGACGCCGCCCTGTGCCACAAGTGATGGGCTCTGAGACGGACTCGGGCGCCTCGCGGCTGCGC
>NZ_GL882527.1 GCF_000195595.1 Actinomyces sp. oral taxon 170 str. F0386 | reverse complement strand
CGGTGGCGTCGTTGGCGTACTGGGTGGCGTGGAGTCGTGCGTAGGCGCCGTCGGCTGTGATGAGCTCGTCGTGGTTGCCCTGCTCGACGATGTCACCGTGCTCCATGACCAGGATGGTGTCGGCGTCGCGGATGGTGGACAGGCGGTGGGCGATGATGAAGCTCGTGCGGCCCTGGCGCAGCGCGTTCATGGCCTGCTGGACCAGCAGCTCGGTGCGGGTGTCCACGCTGCTGGTGGCCTCGTCGAGGATGAGCACGGCCGGGTTGGCCACGAAGGCCCGTGCGATCGTGAGCAGCTGGCGCTCGCCGGCGGAGATGTTGGCGGCGTCCTCCTCCAGAAGAGTGTCGTAGCCCTGTGGCAGGGCCTTGATGATGTGGTCGACGAAGCACGCCCTGGCGGCGGCCTCGACCTCCTCATCGGTGGCCCCGGGGCGCCCGTAGCGGATGTTCTCGCGGATCGTGCCGGCGAACAGCCAGGGGTCCTGCAGGACCATGCCGGTTCGACGGCGCACGTCGTGGCGTGTCATGGTGGTGATGTCGCGCCCGTCGAGCAGGATGCGGCCGCCGTCCGGCTCGTAGAAGCGCATGAGCAGGTTGACCAGGGTGGTCTTGCCCGCTCCCGTGGGACCCACGATCGCGACCGTGTGGCCCGGCTCGACCCGCAGCGACAGGTCACCGATGAGCTCGACCTCCGGGCTGTAG
>NZ_GL882526.1 GCF_000195595.1 Actinomyces sp. oral taxon 170 str. F0386 | reverse complement strand
GGGTGGTGAGCCCGTTTCTGCGTAAGGTCAGGACCTCCTCGGGGGCCAGGGCGGTGCAAATCGTGTCCAAGTCCGGCGGTGTGCGCCGGATTGTGGAACCCCTGGGATCAGCCCACGACGAGGCCGAGTTGGAGGTCCTGCACGGGGCCTACCCACCTGGGGCTGGGGGACGCCGCTGGTGGTGATCGGGCTTTTGAGCAGATGGTTCTGGCGCGTTTGATCGAGCCGACCTCCAAGGCCTAGGTCCCCCGTGTCCTGGGTGACCTAGGCCTGGACGCGGTCAGCGTGCGGACCTTGTTCCGCTCCCTGGGACACTGCGTGGAGCGGGGCTATCGGGAGGCGATCTCTCAGGCCCTGTTCGAGCACGTCACCGCCACCAGGGGGCTGTCCCTGTGCCTGCAGGCGTGACCACGCTCTACTTCGAGGCCGAGCATGAGGATGACCTGCGGCGGGTGGGTTACTGGCAAGGAGAGGAGGGTCGATCCCCAGGTCATCGTGGGCCTGCTGGTCGACCGCCACGGGTTCCCCCTCCAAGTCGGATGCTGGGAGGGTAACCGGGTCGAGACCTCCACGATCATCCCCGTCGTGGAGGCCTTCCAGGCCGCTCACGGCATCGCCGAGTTAGTCCGTCGTCAACGGGCGCCGGAATGCTGTCGGTATCGAACCTGAGCGCGTTGGATGAGGCGAGGCTGCGGTTCATCGTCGGGGCCCGTACCACCCGGGTGCCAGGCGACTGGAGGCGCACTTCCATTGGGCAGGGGACGCCTTCACCCCTATTCAGCACTACAGCAATGAGTTGTAAGCTTGTGTCGCAAGTTACACAACCAACAAAGCTATAAACTATATCAAAAAAATGCTTATGATGCATCATTTTAGAATGTGAGAATGAACACACCATCGAGTTGTCCCGTTCTATCTTTCTGGTGCGTCGTCTGATCGAGCAGAGTGATTGAGCCCTGCTCGATATCTTCTCAAGTAACCCAAGCAGATTGATAGGGAGATGATCGATATGCAACGACTCATTGAATTCACAACAGATGACTCTGGTGCGAAAGAGGTTGAGTCTGCCGTTAGGGCTGCGTTCTCAACTTTAACAGAAGAGCACCCCGATTTCGTTCGTTTAGCATATTGGAGACTACAAGACACAAACAAATTTGTCGCTCTAATAGAACTTGAAGACGAGAAGAACAACCCACTACTAAATCTAGATACAACTGCAGTTCTACCGAAGGTGATTGGCTCCCACGTCGAAGGTGGCTATCCGATACCGCAGGTGATCGAGTTGATCGGTAGTTACGGGTTCGATCTGTGACCATCGACCAGAACTGGGATGCCTTCGCTTCGCAGGAAAAGTACCTGCGAGCGTTGGCTTTCCGATTCTTGCACAATTCTTTAGATGTGGATGATATTATGCAAGAGGCATGGATTCGTTATGATCAAATTGATAAGAACAATATTTCTAATTTAGAAGCTTGGCTCACTACCGTTGTTACAAGGTTATGCTTAGATAATCTTAGGAGAAATCGTAGGTTTGAGTCAGACTATAATCTGATAAATCATTCGTTAGGCGAATATGAGCCCGAAAGTAGTGTGGAATTAAATTGCAATATTGAAACAGCGTTTAATATTATTTTAGCCAAACTAAGCCCTTCGCAGCAAGTTGCTTTAATTTTACACGATATATTCGACTTTACTTTTGCTGAAGTAGGAAAAATTTTACAGGTTAGCGAAGGGACTGCTCGGCGTCAAGCCAGTCGAGCGCGCAAGCATTTAAGGAATAATGAGTTTCGTTTAAATCAACGTAAATTCAATGAAAGTGAAGTGCAGCGAGTTGTAAGTGCTTTTCTTGCTGCAGCTCAGGAGGGAAACGTTGATCAGCTAATATCTGTACTTCATCCTGGCGTTGTCCGAATAACTGATTCGGGGTCTGTAATTAGAGGGTCAGAAAAAGTTATAGCAGAAACTATCGAACTTCGAGCTAATGCACAAATGGCAAACACTTACTCTTTAAAAGGAAGGCCTATTATTGTAGTAGGGAGTCAGTGTGATCCTAAGTTATTGCTGTCATTCACTGTTTATGATAAAAAAATAATGGCCTATAATGTTACTGCCAACCGTAATCAAATAAATCTCTTGATGTTGAACAAGCGAGATTCATTTGATTTCAGTATTTAAGGCTGTGGCAGATAGGCTTTATTGATTAAATTAGATTATTCTTCAGATGGTCCTTCTGGTGTTTTGCAAGGTTGTTCGGGGTGTATTATTGATGTTCGGATTACTATAGTGAATTGGGGGAACGTGTCTAGGGTTGTCTTAACTCTCCTGATGGTGCCAAATATGGACATTAACTTGTTTGATGATGCACCTGACTCGATTGATACTATAGTTTACATTCTTAGTGGCATCACTAATTTTCTTGACCTGCTTCCTACGTGTTGTGGGTTATGAGGTTGTAGTCGTGGGTGGGGGGCAGCGGAGCTTGGGCCGTCAGGACGGGTGGTGCTGAATCATCCTTCTGGCAGGAGAAAGCCCCACTGCCATGACCCACCGTAACGCTGTGTTGACGCCTCAGGGCCGCCTACCGGCTGGTGATGCGTGTCCAGGCCGGTCGTCCTATCGCCGATGTAGTCGCCGAGGCCGGTATCGCCCACGCCGCGATGTCCAAGTGGATCGCTCGTTACCGCCAGAGCGGAGCCCCGGAACTCGAGGACCGCTCCAGCGCCCCACCCAGACCAGTTCCAAGACTGTGGACTTCATCGAGCACTGACGCCGCACCCGCAAGGGTCCGCCCGCCGTATCAGCCACGAGCTCGCCCAGCGCGGGACAGTGGTGTCGGTACGTACCGTGACCCGCTGGCTGGACAGAGCCAGCCTGAACCGCCGACGCGACACCCGACCCCACCGGGCAGACCAACCGGGCCAGCAAACCCATCCTGGCCCGCTTCCACGGGCCGCATAGTCCACCTGGACGTCAAGAAGGTCGGACGCATCCCACCGAGAGGCGGCTGGCGGGCCCACGGACGCGCCCGACCCCGAGGCCAAGGCCTCCAGGCGGGACAAAAAAGCCAGAACCGGCTACACCTACCTGCACACCGCCATCGACGGCTTCTCCCGCCTGGCCTACACCGAGGCCCCGGATGACGAGAAGGCCTCCACCACGATCGACTTCTTCTGCCGCGCCCGGGCCTTCCTGGCCGCCCACGGCGTCATCAGACTCGTACGGGTGGTCACCGACAACGGGGCGAGCTACCGCGCCCAGACCTTCACCGCGACCATCACTCCCTGGCCTCGCGCCACCAGAGGATCCGCCCCCACACCCCACGTCACAACGGCAAGGTCGAGCGCTACAACCGCATCCTGGTCGAGGAGTGCCTCTATGCGCGCACCTACACCTCAAAGCGGCAGTTCCGCGACGCCGTCGCGGTGTGGAACCACCGCTATAACTACCATCGCCCCCCACACCGCCTGCCACAACCAGCCTCCCACCACCCGCGTCCCAGCACACGCCACCAAACTCATGACCTCATACAGTGCTCGCGGGCCACCAGGTCGATGCCGCGGTCCGGGCGCGCGCTGCGGTCCGGCCAGTCGCACCACATCCACACGTCGTCGAAGCGCTCGGCGTAGCGCGGATCCGTAAGAAGGAACTGGCGCACCAGGCGCTCGAAGCTCGTGCCCTTGCCCCGCTGCGTCTTTGCCTCGAAGTACAGGCCGTCCAGAATCTCTGCGATGCGCGACTGACTCACGGGGAGAAGCATACGAAATGAAGCGCTGTGCCCTGCACGGTGGACTGATGCGTGACAATGTGTGACACGGCGTCACTCCTTGCCGTCCCAGCAGGCTCACATCGTGCTCAGGGTCAGCATGATGGGGAGCGTCAGAGGAAACATCAGCATGGTGCTGATGATGATCGAGGCGGCTGCATCGGGTTCATGATCGTAGGCGATAGCAAGGTTGAGCGCGGCCGAGGCGGAGGGCACTGCCAGCATGATGAGAGCGCTGAGAAGCCACACGGATCCCGTGGATGAGTCGGTGAAGGCGACAAACCGTAGGACAAGGGCCCCGATCGCGGGGAGAAGCAGCGTCTTGATGCCGGCCGCCGTAAGAACGGTGAACAGGGGTACCGTTCGCCGCCTGACTGCGTGAAGGGCTCCGGGGACTGCCAAGCCAGCGACGAACAATGCGCAAGGAACGGTCGCGCCCGCCAACAGCGTGGTCGTCGTCAGGATGACGTCCGGCACGGGAATGGACATGATCTGAGTGATCACACCGGTTCCGACACCGAGGGTGGCCGGGTTGAAAGAGGCCGTGAGCACGCCGATGATGCGATGCCGCGGTGACGGCCGGCCGTTCGATGTCCCTGTCTGGGGGCTCTGGCCCATGTGAGCACCGAGACCGATGAGGCGACGCAGCGCGGGGTATCCCACGAGGAAGAGCAGATTGTGCAGAAGCTGCATGATTCCGGCAGGTAGTCCAGCCTCGGGGCCTGCTAGGCCGGTGGCGATCGGCACTCCAAGGTAGGCGACGTTGCCCCAGGTCGCGCAGAGCGCCACCACGCCGATCTGCTGGTGCCTCAGGGTCCCGCGGGGCCATCGTCGCAGCAGGATGAACCCGATGACGACAAAGCTCGCGCCGGCCAGGAGTGGTCCGGGCAGCAGCACGAGCCAAGGCACACCTCCAGTAGGACGTGGAGCCTTGACGATCACGGTGAACAGATAGCAGGGAAGAGTGATGCGGAAGACGAACTCATTGAGTGGGTTCAGTGCCTGGCGAAAATGTCTGCTTCTCGCCGACACGACGCCGAGAGCGCCGATCAGGAGGAGGGGAGCCAGAAGCGCCACCGTTGTCAGCAGCATTGGCTCACCTCCTCCCTCTCGTCAGCAGGGCGGTGTCGATACCGGCCTGTGGTTCAAGAAGTGCGTCAGTCGCCGGAGCCGGTGGGCAGGGGCTTGTTGCCCCGCAGCGTCTGCACGATCCAGTAGCACAGGGCTCCTAATGGTGCGGCGATGAACCAGGAGAAAGGAGACACCTTGCTGAAAGCCGGAACCAGGGCGATGCACAGAGCGACGATGGCCGCCGGAATGAATCCGAGCAGAGCGTCGGTATTGAGGCCTCCTCGGTAGAAGTAGCGTCCTTCCGGATTGGGGGAGTACAGATCCCGCAGGTCCACTCGTGACCGCTTGTAGTAGAAGTAGTCAAGTGTGAGGATTCCGAAGAAGGGGCCGAGAAGCGCCCCGAGAGAACCGAGGAAGTAGTTGATCGCCGTCGGACTTCCGTAGAGGTTCCAGGGAGTCACGACGATCGATGCAATGACGGACACGATTCCGCCCACCCTGAAAGAGATTCTTCTCGGGTTGAGGTTGGACAGATCGAAAGCAGCCGAGACGAAGTTCGCCACAATATTCACCCCGACCGTAGCCACGATGAAGGCGATCGAGACCACGTAGAAGACGACGTCGTTGTCGATGCGTGACAGCAGGTCGCCCGGATCATGGAAGGCCTCGCCGTAAACCTTGATGGCAGCGGCAGAGCACAAGACCGAGGTCAGAGCGAAGGCGGTCCAGTTCAGAGGCAGGCCCAGAACATTTCCCATGACCACGGAGCGACGACTCGGTGCGTAGCGGGCGAAGTCGGAGAAGTTGAGCATAAGGGTCGCGAGCGTCCCGATTGTCAGTCCCACCGTCACGAAGATCTGGTAGAGCTGCGTGCCGATAGGGGGTGTGACGTTATCCGCGTTGACTGTCCACCTGAAGTCCCAGCCTGCCTGGGAGAGCATCCAGACTCCCAGGCCGATCATGATGACCCAGATGATCGGTCCGGCAGCACCCTGGAAGTGACGCACCGCCTCCATGCCTCGCCAGACGATGATCAGCTGGATCCCCGACAGGATAAGGAAGGCCACCCACCCGGACAGGCGTAGCCCCACGAAGGACGCGGTCCAGTGCTGCATGGGAGGGAAGATCCGCATCAACAGCAATTCCAGCGAGATGGATGCCAGATAGGTCTGGATCCCGTACCACGCGATAGCGACGACCCCTCGAACCAGGGCCGGGAAGTTCGCACCCCACACGCCCCAGGTGACGCGGGAGATGACCGGGTAGGGCGCTCCGGTCTCATACCCCATCAGCCCGGATATGCAGCAGGCGATGAAGATGATGAATGTTGCGATGAACACTCCGATGACGATCGATAAGGGGGTCATGCCCACGATGGCGCCGGTGCCGATGAACAGTCCTGCTGCGAAGGTGTAGTTCGAGGCGTTGTGGGCGTCATTCATCCATAGTGAGAACAGGGCATAGCTGTTCCACTGACGGTCACTGGCACGGGCAGGGGCAAGATCGTCATTGAACAGCCGCCCTTGAGGATCACCCTCCCGGAGATCGTCGTAGTCCGCTTCGAGCGCTTTCACAATACTCTCCTTGAGTAGTCGTTTGTCTTGAAGTTTGAATTTCGACTGATGATTTCATGTGTGGCTGTCTACTTACTCTCCTGTTGCAGGGCCACGGCCGTAGGGGCGTCGAGCGCCGGGTTCTCTGCGACCTCCTCGAACTCTGTGACGGCATCAACGGAAGCTCCCATAGAGATATTCGTGACGCGCTCGAGGATGGCTTCGACAATGACGGGAACACTGAACGTCTGTGCTGTCTGACGTGCGGTGCGCAGGGCTTCCGACAGCTCCTCAGGGGTTCGTGCCCGTATCGCCTTGCAGCCGAGCGACTCGGCGACACCGATATGGTCGACCCCGTAGCCGTCGGTCTCCGGTGCATTGAGATTCTTGAAGGACAGTTGGACCTGATAATCCATGTCGAAAGCCCTCTGGGACTGGCGGATGAGTCCGAGGTAGGCGTTGTTGACGATGACGTGAACGTAAGGAATGCGGAAGTGCGCGGCCACAGCCAGCTCCTCGATGAGAAACTGGAAGTCGTAGTCGCCGGACAGTGCCACTACGGGTGTCTGCGGATCGGCGACAGCCGCGCCGATCGCGGCGGGAATTGTCCACCCCAAGGGGCCGGCCTGACCCGCATTGATCCAGTGGTGCGGACGGTATACATGCAGCATCTGCGCAGCGGCGATCTGGGACAGTCCGATCGTGGTGACGTAGCGAGTCTCGGGGCCGAAGGCGCGGCACATCTCCTCGTAGACGCGCTGGGGCTTCAGTGGTGCTTGGTCGAAGTGGGTACGGCGCAGCATCGTCCGCTTGCGCTCGTTGCACTCCTTGACCCACTGCCGATACCTCTCGACCGGGTGCCCGTAACGCTTGCGGGCAGTCTCGAGAAGCACATCTAGAGCCGCTTTGGCATCGGATACTGACGAGAAGTCAGCGGGGAAGACCCGGCCGATCTGAGTCGGCTCGACGTCGATGTGCACGAAACGGCGCTCGCCCCGGTAGGAGGCGAGGTCCCCGGTGTGGCGGGCGGCCCAGCGGTTACCGATGCCGATGACCAGATCCGCCTCCAGGAAGGTGGCGTTGGCGTAGCGGTGGGAGGTCTGGATTCCAGCCATCCCCTGGGCGAGGGGATGGTCGTCGGGGATCGAGCCCCAGCCCATCAGAGTCGAGATCACCGGAATTCCCAGGAACTCGGCGAACTCAACCAGCTCATGGGAGGCATCGGCGTTCATGATGCCGCCGCCTGCGATCAGCACCGGGTGCTCCGCGGCATCGAGCATGTCCAGAATGGTGCTGGCCTGGTACGACGACATCCTTGGGACCGGCACGGGAAGCGGCTCGTAGGCATCGATGTCGAAATCGATAGTGGCCATCTGAACGTCCATAGGGAGGTCGATGAGAACTGGGCCCCGTCGTCCCGTCCGCATGAGCTGGAAGGCCTTGGCGAAGGTTCCCGGAATCTGTGCCGCCTCCAGGACCGTCGTTGCCATCTTGGTGACCGGCTCCGCGATCGAGGCGATATCGACCCCCTGGAACTCCTCCTTGTGGAGCATGGCCACCTTGGCTTGGCCCGTGATGCACAGGATGGGAATGGAGTCGGCCCAGGCCGAGTACATGCCGGTGACCATGTCGGTCCCGCCTGGACCAGAGGTACCGATACATACCCCGATGTTGCCCGGCACTGTGCGCGTGTAGCCCTCCGCCATATGGGAGGCGGCCTCAACATGCCGCGCCAGGACATGCCGTATTCCACCGTGCTCCTTCATGGCGGAGTACAAAGGATTGATGGCGGCACCGGGGACCCCGAAGGCCTGGGTGGCGCCCTCCTTCTCCAGGATCTGGACGATTGCGTCGACTGCACGCATGTGTGTCATGACTGTTCTTCTCTCTGATCGTTACTGGATGTGCCGCTGAGCAGCTCGATGACCTTGAGTAGGGCGGAGTGATCGAGGTCCGTCCACCCGTTGGCCTCTGCCGCGGTGAAGAGCTGGGCTACGGAACTGGCTGTAGGCAGGCAGCAGCCGGAAGAACGTGCGGTCGACTGGACGATCCCCATGTCTTTGCTGTGCAGCCTGATGGTGAAAGTGGGGCTGAAGCTCCGAGAAACGGACGCCTCGCCCTTCAGGTCCAAGATCCTGGAGCCGGCCAGGCCCTGCGAAAGCGCCCCGAGTGCGTGGACGGGGTTCACGCCGTTGTGTTCAAGCAGGATGATGGCCTCGGACAGGACGGCCAGGGCGCCTCCCACAATGAGCTGGTTGGCGGCCTTTGTGACCTGGCCCGATCCCTCCTGTCCCATGTGGGTGATGGTGGTGCCCATGGCGGACAGGAGCGGCTGGGCCTTGGCGAAGGTCGCCTCTTCGCCCCCGACCATGATGGTGAGGCTGCCGTCGCGCGCCCCTTTGGTGCCTCCTGAGACGGGTGCGTCGAGGAAGTCGATTCCCAGATCCCGGCACCGTGCGGCCAGGCCCCTTGCCTGGTCGGGGGCGATCGTGCTCATGTCGAGCATGAGGCAGCCGCGCGGCGCTCGAGCTGCGATCCCGTCAGGCGCCTCCATGAGCTCTTCGACGACGTCGCCGTCGGGCACCATGGTGATGACGGCGTCGGCCTTCTCAAGGATGCTGCCGAGATCCGGTGCGTCGATCCCGCCGGCTTCCGTGAAGAGACGGGTTCTCTCGGCGCTCCGGGAGTGGCCGCGCACGACGAAACCCGCTTTGAGCAGGTTCAGCGCCATGGGCAGGCCCATCGAACCCAAACCGATAAAGCCCACGGTTCGTATGGTCTGAATATCGTCGTGCGCGGTCATGTCTTCCTCCCGGTCGTCGTTGACCGTCGTGGTTGCCTAGTTGTTCTTCCTCTGTCCGGTTGTGGCTGTCAGACTTCCCGGAAGCTGATCTCCTGGGCGCCTTCCCAGAGGAACTTCTCCCCGAGCTCGGCAAGGTGCTCATTGCCCTCGACGATGGTGGCGAAGTGGTTCCCGGCCAGCTGGCCCGCCTTGGATGCGAAGTTCACGTACCCGTAGCCGATCAGCAGCTCAGTCTCGGACACCCCGCCGGGGTAGATGACGATCTCTCCGGGGTGGGGATAGCAGGTGCCGTTCTCCGGCTCCAGGCCCAGGTCGAGATCCCCGAAGGGGATCCAACCGGCCTGTCCGGACCAGCGAACGTGAATGATCTTGGACGTCAGTCCCAAAAGGTGCTTCTTGAAGGCTGCCACCGTCTTGGGGGCGCTGTCCTCCTCGTATCGGGCCTTGAAGGTGAAACCGCCGGCCGTGATCTCGAGCATGGTCATGGTGAGTACTCCTTGAATGGTGTGATGTTGGGTGTTTCCGTGGTGTCTATCCGGTGCGACTGCGCCGTTCCGGAAGAATGAGAGGACTGATGAGGGTGGCGGCTACAGGGTGCGCCAGGCTTCGCGCAGAACTCGCTTGGCGTTGGCGACCACGGGCCCGGTTGTCTGTCCCCCGAGTGGCTGAACCTCGAAGGAGACCACCGGCCGCTCCGGGGCGTCCTCGCTCAGGTAGCCGATCTCCAGCAGGCCCCGGAGGAACTCCCGTACCTCCGGTACACCGCACTCGCCCTTGGGGTGGGAGAACGCCGGGTGGAGGTCGCCGTAAGCCGGATCGGAGGGATCGCGGATGACGCAGCTACCGATATGTGCGTGGTTGATGTGCTCCTCGGTGACGGACAGAGCCTCGTGAATCGTCTCGCCCTGCATGGGGAGATGGGACAGGTCGACCATCAGACCGAAGTCCGGAATGGTCTTGCGAACCTCTCGCGAGAGCTCCACCGCCAGCCGATTGGTGCCGATGAGGGCGCACTTGTCGGTCGAGTCGTCGAAGGTCTCCAGTGACAGGGTCAGATCGCCCTTGGACGCGGCATAGCGGCCGATCTGGGTGATCGAGTCCGCCAGAAGCGCCAGCGCCTCATCCTGCCCCGTTGCCGGCTTCGGTCCGGAGAGGAAGCCGAACTTGCGTGCGCCCATCTCGTAGGCCTGATCGACGGCTTCCTTGAGGACCTCCACGGCCTTGGCGCGTTCCTGCTCATCAGTGGAGTTGAGGTTGAGCTTTCCCTTGAGGATGTAGGGCTGCGCGCCGAAGCCGACGGTCATCCCGGCAGTGTCGATGATCGACTTGGCGATCTTGCGCTGCTCGACATCATTGATGCGTGTGATCTCGATGGCGTCGAAGAAGTCGTCGACCGCGATTTCCTCAATCGTTCTGGCAATATCACCGTCGCCGCTGGCAGCGAAGGGGTAGGCCATAAAGTGTATGAGTCCGACCTTCATGTAGTCGTGTAGCGATGATTTCATTCTATTTTCCTTCCCAGTCTGATGTCGGATGGTGAAAGCGTTCGCGTTTGTTCTTTCTAGGCCTTGCGAGAGATCGCCCGGCGCGCCGCGTCAGCGATGTTCTCGGCACGCAGTCCGAAGTAGTCGAACAGCTCGTCCATGGTTCCCGAAAGTCCGAAAATGTCGCGGGTACCGATGCGCTCCAGCGGAACAGGAAGGTTCTCGCCCAGAACCTCGGCGACAGCTGATCCCAGGCCGTTGAGGATGGAGTGCTCCTCGGCGCTGACCACTGCGCCTGTCTTGGTGGCCGAGGTGACGATCGCTTCGGCGTCGATGGGCTTGACGGTGTGGACGTGGAGCACCTCGGCCTTCACGCCTTCCGTCTTAAGAATCTCGGCGGCCTTGAGTACTTCGGAGAGGATGCAGCCCGTGGATACGAGGGTCACGTCGGATCCCTCTCGCATGGTGACTGCCTTTCCAATGGTGAAAGGCGTTTCCTCTCCGGTGAGCTCCGGAACCGGGAGTTTGCCGACACGCAGATACACCGGGCCGTCGAACTCGTAAGCCGCCAAGGTGGCCTTGTGCATCTCGGTGGCGTCGGCGGGCACGATCACTGTCATGTCAGGGATGGCGCGCATGAGGCCGACGTCTTCCAGGGGCAGGTGGGTGGCCCCCTCCTGGGCGGCGGTGGTGCCGGCGTTGTGTCCGGCGATCTTGACGTTTCGCTGGCAGTATGCGACCGACACGCGAATCTGGTCGTAGCCCCGACCCGTCAGGAAATTCGCGTAGGCGTTGGCGAAGGGAACCTTTCCCAGAAGGGACAGGCCTGCTGCGGTGCCGATGATGTCGCACTCGGCGATGCCGATGTTGACGAACCTCTCCGGGTAGGCATTACGGAACCGGATCGTGTAGTTGGGTGTTGCGCAGTCCCCATCGAGGACGAATACGTCGTCGTGCTGGGCTCCCAGTTCCAGCAGGGCTTGCGCGTACCCATCGCGCGGTTCTTTCATCGCGGTCATCGAAGTTCCTCCAATGCCAGTTCGAGTTCTTCGTCCGTGGGGGCGAGGCCGTGATATTTCGAGGTGTTCTCCATGAATGAGACGCCCTTGCCCTTGACTGTGCGTGCGATGATCAGAGTTGGGCGTCCGATCGTGGAATTGGCCTGAGTGAGCGCCTCGTCCACCTCTTGCATGTTGTGTCCGTCGATATCGATGACGTGCCATCCGAAAGCACGCCATTTGGCGTCTATGTCGCCGAGAGATTTCACGGAGTCAACGGGGCCGTCAAGCTGAATGCTGTTGGCGTCGAGAATGGCGCACACGTTATCCAGATCGTGGTCGGAGGACGTCATTGCGGCCTCCCACACCTGACCCTCCTGGATCTCACCATCGCCGAGCATGACGTAGTAACGAGAGTCCAGCAGGTCGTACTTCGCCGCCAGCGCTGCCCCATTGGCCAGCGACAGTCCTTGACCCAGAGAACCGGATGAGGAGTCGACGCACTCAAGGTGCGTGTTGGAGGGGTGCCCCTGCAGTCGAGTGCCCAGGTCTCGGAAGGTCATGAGCTCGTCATGGTCAAAGTAGCCGCGAGCTGCCAGGACCGAGTAGTAGGCGGGTGTGCAGTGGCCTTTGGAGAGGAAGAACATGTCTCGTTCTCGCCACTGGGGCTCTTCCGTGCGGATATTCATGTGGCGGAAGTAGAGAACTACCAGGATGTCAATTGCTGACAGTGATCCTGCCGGGTGGCCGCTACCTGCGTGGTGCACCATTTTGACAATGTCCCGGCGGCACTGCCGAGCAATGCCTTGCAGCTTCTCGAGTTCTTGTGTGTCCACCATCATCCTCCTTTCGTGATGCGGGATTACTCTCGACGTCGTCGCAACGTCCCCGCTGTTTGCTGGTGGATTGTTGTCTGCTGGGGGCGGGGACATCCCGCCCCCAGCAGACAACGGACTGGTCACAGGCCCAGAATGGAAGCGAGCAGGGCCATTCGGATCGACACCGACTGCAGAATTGCGCGGAAATGCAGCTGGTGCTCCGTGTTATCGATACGCAGATCCATCTCGCCCTTACGGCGCGGCAGCGTGTGGGTCACGTAGACCTTGTGACCCTTTTCTGCCTCGTCCTTGAGGGTCTCGTAGCGGACGAAGTAGCGGTCCATGAGAGTCTTGAACTCTTCCGCCTTGGCTCCGGCGGGGGCTGAGCAACCCGGGAGGTAGATGAGGTCCTGGCCGCGCACGAACTCGTTGAAGGAGTCCTGCTCGAAGTCGAACTCCTCTCTCACCTGGGCACCCAGGTCGTCGTGGATCCGATTGATGATGTTGGTCGGTGTGCGCCGGTCGGAGTCAGAGGCGATGGTGACGTTCGCTCCCAGACGGGCCAGCCCGTAGGCCATGGAGTGCCCGGTGCGAGCCTCCACCATGTCGGGGGATACCACAGCCACGTTGAGCCCCTCGATTCGACCGAAACGGCGCCACAGCGTGTAAAGGTCAAGGAGCGCCTGGGTCGGGTGCTCCCAGTGCCCCCACCCACCGTTGATGACTGGGCACTCCGCGGACTCGGCGCCTCGGCGGGCCTCCTCCTCGTCGTAGTGCCGCAGAACGATAAGGTTGGCGTACTGCGAGACGCAGCGCATGGTGTCCTCGATGGACTCCTCTTTGGCGACGGAAGAGGTCACCTTGGGGTTGGCCTCGACGATGACGTTGCCGCCCATGCGCTCCATGGCTGTCTGGAAGCTCATGCGTGTACGCGTGGAGGGCTGGAAGAACATGAGAGCGAGCATGCGGTCGTCGAAGAGGTCGACCTTGCTGCGATTGAACAGCTCGAGTTCTTTACCCAGCTCGAAGAGGTTCAGCAGCTGCTCGTTGGACATGTCGTTGATCGAGATGAAGTTCTTGCCTACGTGGTCGACGGCGTCGATGAGGCCCTTCATGGAACGCATGTACTTGGACATGGGTGACTCCTAGTCGTGTTGTTGGGGTGAGTGATGACGTATGAGTGATGTGCTTGAAGATGATGGAGTGGTGAGAATCTGATCGCTCATGCGCGGGCGATCATGCGACCGTGCATGGAATCGCGGTCCACGGTGCGGCCGCGCAGAATGATCGTGTGGACGACGCCTCGTAGAGTCCGTCCGTGGTAGGGGGAGATTTTGTTCTTGTGCTCAAGGAACTCGACGTCGACGTCGAAGGTCTCCTCCGGGTCGAAGATGACAAGGTCGGCGTCATTGCCTGCGCAGATTGAGCCCTTGCGGTCGACCTTGAAGGTGCGGGCGGGGTTGGCGGCGAACCAACGCGCGATGTCGCTCAGCTCGACACCGAACTCCTGCCCCGCCGTCCATACCGCTGGAAGCCCCAGCTGCACTGAGGAAACACCTCCCCAGGCCTGGCCGAAGTCGCCGCTCTCCTTGCGCTTGAGGTCCACCGTGCACGGGGAGTGGTCGGAGGCGATGTGATCGATAATGCCGCTCTTGAGGCCCTCCCACAGAGCGCGCCGGTTGGCCTCCTCGCGCAGGGGAGGGGCGCACTTGTACTCAGTGGCACCATCGGGGATCTTCTCGGCAGCGAAGGTGAGGTAGTGGGGACACGTCTCCACCGTCACACGCAGGCCCTCCTCCTTGGCTCGCCGAATCGGCTCCAGAGCCTGAGCGCTGGACAGGTGCAGGATGTGGACCCGGGCACCGGTCCTGCGAGCGGCATCGAGGACGTGCTCGATCGCTGCGTTCTCAGCCTCCGGTGGGCGTGAAGCAAGATAACTCGCGTAACGGGGGCCGAACTCCTGAGGGGCGCCGGCAAGGATCTCGGGATCCTCGGCATGCACGATCATGACCGCCCCCAGGCGGGAGATCTCTTCCAGGTCCTCCTCGATCTCCCGGTAAGGGAGACAGCCATACTCGTCGATGCCGGAGTGGGCCGTGAAGCACTTGAAGCCGAAGACCCCTCTCTCCCACAGAGCGGCGAGGTCATCCTTGTTGCCGGGAACGGCGCCTCCCCAGAAGCCGACGTCGACGGAGAGCTTTCCGGTTGCGGCGGTGCGCTTGAGGTCGAGATTATCCACGTCCACTGTCGGAGGATCGGAGTTGAGGGGCATGTCAAGAATGGTTGTGATTCCCCCGGCCAATGCTGCACGGGTGGCGCTCTCATAACCTTCCCACTGGGTTCGCCCCGGTTCGTTGACGTGGACGTGAGAGTCCAGCAGGCCGGGCATAAGTACCTGTCCTCGAGGAACATTGAGCTCCTCGTCCGCGTTCACGGACGTCCCGAAGGACTCGACGGCGACGATCTTCTCGTCCTTGATGACGACCGTGGCGGGACGAACCCCGTCAGTAAAAACGGTCTTTTCTGCGTGGATCAATAGGTCCGCGACCGTGGTAGACATCTTCTATCCTCCTTGATGAGATGCATTGCGTATCGGTGATGAGGGTGAATCGGGAGCCTGCTGCTGCAGGTCACCGCGCCACTGCTGCAAGATCTGCGTCGAGATCCACCTTGGAAGCGGCCTCAACCGCTCTGATGACGTAAGGGTCGTTCCGGGAGACGTAGTAGTGCACGATGAATGACAGCACTGCACCGATGAACCATGAGAAGGGGCTGAGGAACTTGCACCATGACAGCGGAACGACGGCCACGATGATCGAGGGAATGGACGTGACAACGAAAGTGGCGACAGCTCGCATATTCCAGCCGTTCTTGAATGAGTGCATGCCGTTGGCCTTGAACAGCTCGGAAACCTGGACCTTCTGTCGACGCAAGAGATAGTAGTCGGCGATGATGATCCCGAACAACGGCCCCAGAACCGCCCCCAGAGCGGCCAGGAAGATGTTGACGATAATGGGGTTGTTGTAGAGGTTCCATGGAGTAATGATCAGGGCGATGACGGCTGAGATGATTCCTCCTCGAACGAAGGTGATCTTCGATGGCCAGGCGTTGGCAAGGTCGTACGCAGGCGAGACGAAATTCGCGACGACGTTGATTCCCAGGGTGGCGACTGTAAAAGTCAGTGCACCCAGGACGGACGCCAACGGGGAGTCGATCTTCCCAACCAGCTCAACGGGATCGTAGATATACTCGCCGTAGATCTGCTTAGATCCTGCCGTGACAAGCACGGACACGACTGAGAATGCAATGAAGTTGACCGGAAGCCCCCACAGATTAGCCATCCAAACAGCCTTGCGTGACGGTGAGAACCGAGAGAAGTCACAGAAGTTGAGTAGGAGGGTGGCGAAATATGTGACAGTGAGCGCGATTGCAGCCAGGAAGGCGTGCACCGGCCCCCATTCGGCGGGTTTGGAGGGGACTGACAGCGAGATGTGCCACCCGGCTTGCCTGAGAACGTAGATCGTGAGAACAAGCATGACGATCCACACCGCGGGGCCGGCGAAGTCCTGGAACTTTCGAATGGTTTCCATGCCGTTGCGCAGAAGCAGCAGCTGCAGTGCCCACATGAGCAGGAAGGCAGCCCAGCCGAGTAGGCTCTCGCCAAGGAACCGCTGTCGGCCGTAGTCGGTGATGTTCGGCCATATGTCGGCGGCCAGCACGATGACAGCCCGAGATGCTAGCCAGGTCTGAATTCCGTACCAACAGATGGCTACGAAGCCGCGAGTGAGGGCGGGAACATTCGAACCAATGGTTCCGAAGGAGATGCGAGCCAGAACGGGATAGCAAAGCCCGGTCTTCTGACCGGCAAAGCCGACCAGGTTCATAATGAAGAAAACGATGACAATACCTACAGACAGGCTGGCGAAGACGTACGCCGCTCCCAACCCGAGGGTGAATAGTCCGGCTGCGAACGTGTACCCACCGATGGAATGGATGTCAGACATCCACATGGCAAAAAGAGAAAAGAATGACCAGTGGCGTTCTTTTGCCGGTGCCAGGTCGTCATTGATCAGGTGGGCGTCCACATCGACCTTGGGTTGTGTCTGAGATGCTGATGAAACTTGCGTACTCATGTCGGTGGTGCCTTTCTGTCAATAGTTCTATGTCTGCTCCTGATTCTCAGTTGGTAATGGTGGTTCCTGCCTTGCCGTCAAGGGCGTCGGCGAGGCGGTCCAGGGATGTGATGATGACACGCTGGCCTCCATTTTCGAGGAACTTGATAGCCGCCTCGATCTTGGGGGCCATGGAGCCGCTTCCGAACTGCTCTGCCGTCAGGTAGCCGGCAGCCTCATCGGCGGTCATCGTGCTGATTCCCCTTTGGGTCGGAGAGTTGAAATCCAGGTAGACCTGATCCACGGCTGTGCAGATAATGAAGTCCTCGACCTCGAGGCTGTTAGCCAGGAGGGATGAGGCCAGATCCTTGTCGATGACCGCCTCGCGACCACGTATCGTCCCGTTCTCGCGAGTGACGGGGATTCCGCCTCCGCCTGCGGCGATCACCATGACGCCTGAGCTGATAAGCGACTTGATGATCCCGAGCTCGATGATGTCGATGGGCTGTGGGGAGGCGACAACGCGGCGAAAACCGCGACCCGCGTCCTCCTTAACGACCCAACCGTCCTCCACCCGGTGCTTTTCCGCTTCTTGCTCGTCCATGAAGGAGCCGATGGGCTTGGTCGGTGAGTCGAAAGCCGGGTCGTCGGGGTCGACAACGGACTGGGTGACGATGGCGGCGATGTGACGCTCGATACTACGCTCCGTAAGTACGTTGCGCAGATTGCGGGCGAAGAGATAGCCCGTGGCTCCTTGGGTGTCGGCACCGAGTACGTCTAGGGGGATGGCGGGAAGTTCTCCGAGGGCCAGCTCGGCTCGGCGCAGAAGGAATCCCACCTGCGGTCCGTTGCCGTGAGTGATGACCGGGTTGTACCCCTGCTCGACGATGTCGGCGATATAGGTACAGGTCTCTCGGATCGCCTCGGATTGGTTGTCGGTGGAGATTTGGTTCTTCTTCTTGATGAGGGCGTTCCCGCCGACGGCGATGACGATGCCTCGATTATTCGTCTGCACGATAGATTCCTTTCGGGCGCAACGTTGCGCCGCTTGGTGAGTGGACGGAGTTGGAGAGAGAGGTGGGGTGGGGGTTCAGGGCTGTAAGGGCCAGCCGGCGAGTGACTTGGGGCGTGGAGGCGCGTAGGTGCGGATCTTGGATGTGGTCAGCCTCAGATTCACGAGGCCCTCGGCGAGCATTGCGCCCGCCGCCACTCCCTCGACGACCGGGATTCCCAGGAGCTCGCTCAGCTCCCGGTCCAGTCCGGCCATGCCTCCGCATCCCAGCACGATCGCCTCGGCCCGTTCCTCCTCCACTGCAAGCCGTGCCTGCTCGGTGATGGCCTGCTTGGCGACATCGGCGTTCTCGAGCTCGAGAACGCCGAGTCCGGTGGAGCGGACGGCTGCGCACCGTCGGTCCAGACCGAAGCTCAACAGACGATCTTCGATCAGTGGGACCGCGCGATCGAGCGTGGTGATGACCGAGAACCTGCTGCCCAGGAGCATGGCGATGTGAGCCGCAGCCTCGGTCATGTCAACAACGGGAACGCTGAGGAGCTCCATCAGTCCCTCTTTGCCATGTTCGCCGAATCCGGCCAGAACGACGGCGTCGAACTCTCCGTCGTATTGGGTGACTGCGTCCATGACGGCGGTGGCCGCCAGGTAGGACTCCATGTTTCCCTCAACAGAGGGGGCGCCGAAGGTTGGGGTGACCCCGACGATCTCGGTATCTGCGCTGACGACCGCCTGGGCGGCCTCGGTAATGCTGTGTGTCATCGACTCGGTTGTGTTGACGTTGACCGCAAGAATCCTCATTGATCCTCCAGGTGTGGCGACATCCGCATCAGCAAATTTCGCATGATGGAATGTATGTTTCATACAACGCAAGTGTAGGTCAGTTCATATGTGAAGCACAATACTCTCCTCAGAGGTCAGACATCTGATATCTGAAGCGGCTCTGACCTGCTCAAACAGATGCAGTTGTGCTCAATAAGGTCTCATGTCCCTGGGTCTTGACCCTAGCGGTTCTCGTCTTCCTCCAAGGCTGTTCCGGTGGCCTGAAACGCTGCGTTCTCGCGGTATGACCCCGACTGGGACGCCTGGTGGTGCCCGAGGGGCCGGAAGTGAGGTCGCGAGGGGTTGGGACTCTATACTCGAGCCGTCCCGAGGTCCTTCGGGGCGCACGAGGCTGTGCGAGCACGGCCTCAGCATCCTTCTGGCGAGTCTGCCCGCATGAGCGCTGAGACCTTGTTTCGTGAAAGGAATACGCCATGACAACTTTTGACAACGCGATCACCCGTCGGCAGGTGACCTACCCTCGTTACGCCAAGTACCTCGACCGTTTCGCGCCGCTGACTGTCGCCTCGGTGGCCTTGGCCTTCGTTGCTATCCTCTCGATGGTCGCCTTCGTGGCGTCGGTGTTCGGCGGCAACCTCGTGTCGATGGCACTGTCTCTTGTGACCACGGTCGTCTCAGCCGCGATCGGCCTCTACCTCGCTGACAAGGTCTCCCACTGACACCTTCACCTACGTCGCCAGCATGTCTGCCTCGACTGATGTACCCCGGCGCCCGTCGGCGCATCACGCTTGTGTGACGGTCAGGGTGGCCGCGATCTCCTCCGCGGCGCTCATCAGTGCTGGAAGAATGACATGGGTCATGTGTTCTGCGTTCATGCGTGAGGGAGGACCCGATACTGAGGCTGCGAAGAGGCTGTTGCCTGGAATGCCCATAGCCATGCAACGAACGCCCAGCTCCTGCTCCTCGTTATCGATGGCGTAGCCGTGTGAGGCGATTTGCTCGATCTCTGCTTGGAGCTCACCTCGATTTGCCAGAGTGTGCGAGGTGAAGACCGGGAGCTTCATGTGGTGAAGCAGAAAGGTACGGTGTTCGGAGTCCATGGATGCCAGGAGCACCTTGCCCACGCCGGTGGCGTGCAGGCAGACTCGATTCCCCACCTGCGTGAACTGACGCATGGACTGTGTCGATGTGCGATGCGCGATGTACAGAGCCTCGTCGGCGTCAAGCATTGCCACTGCTACCGACTCGCCTGTGGCCTGGCTGAGCCGGTCAAGAATATCCTGGAGGGCGGCCCCCACGGATCGACCGGCGGTTGTCGTCAGAGCGAAGAAGGCGCCTCCGATGGAGTACTCGCCCCGAGCCGTCTTGATGACGTAGCCTCGCGAGGCCAGAGTTCGCAGGATGCGGTGGACTGTGGGGCCCGGCAGCCCCGTACGTTGAGCGAGCAGAGCGAGTGACGAGCTCGTCCCGTCCTTGGCCAGTTCTTCGAGGACAACAAGAGCTCGGTCGACAGACTGGATGACGGGGCCCTGGTTCTGGCCGTGTGTCGCCGGCTCGGCCTGTTCCGGCAACGAGCGGTTCAGTTCCGGGTCTGCCTTGCGCTGGTTCAGGAGCGTCATCGTCGGTAGTGGCTATCTCTCAAGGGTGCGAACTACCTCGGTCAACGAGGCGGACGTGCCCACGTTGCCCGGGAAGACGATATATGGAACGCCTTGCGCCAGGCCGTCTTGAGCCGCCCACAGGGAGACGATACCCGGCAGCATCGGACCGATGCAGCGGGCGTGGCGGATGTCGAGGCCGCGGGCCGCCACGTCCGACGACGTGATTCCCCCCTTGGCGACGACGAAACGAGGCACAACCTTCTCCACGATCCTGTGGATCGTCTCAACGACGGCGTCGGATACGCGGCGAGAGATGTCCAAGGACTCATCGGCACCCGCGCCCACCACAAGACGGCGGGAGGTGTTGATGATGACGGAGCCCTGCCGCAGAGCTGCGATCGCCTCGTTGACAACCGTTTGGATGTGCTTCTCGCGGGCGTCCGGGTCGATGACCGTGGCGACGTCGATCTCGAATCGAGCCAGTTCCACGTGGGAACGAAGATCGTCGAGCTGGCTGGTGGTGAGAGCCACATGTGACCCGACAACGACCAGGCCGCCGGGCACAGTGGGGCGCTGCGGTGTTCCAGAGGTGTCCCGGATGCGCATGACGTCCTGCGACGTCAGAGGAGCTCGAGGTTCTTGGCCGATGCGCGTGCGCATGAACGGCGGACCCACCCGGTAGATGAAGTGCTGTCCCTGGTCCTCGGCTCGGATAAGAGCCAGGCTCAGCGCGCGCAGGTCCTCCTCAGCCGCAATGTCTGGAGCGATCACCTGACGGTTGGCTAGAGAAGACAGGTCGCCGGCAAGTCCTTCAGGGTCGGTTCTCACCTTGGTGAGGCTGAGGGTGGAGACCGTGCTGGCGGGGATTGCGCCCCCAGTCTTCTCCTCCACCCACTCGCTCAGGGGTGACGTCTTGTACCCGAAGGTCGCGTCCCGTGCGAACTCCGTCTGGCTGACAGGAAGATAGTCCTTACCCACGCGAGCGTAGTGAGTGCCGCCCACCGTGATGCGACCAGCCTCGGGGAACGCTGGTACGAGGACCACCCCGTCCACGTTCTGCCCGAATGAGGCCAGGACCTCGGCGATCGTGTCGGGCTCCAGCGGGAAATGGCCTCGCAGAGTCGAGTCCGAGCGGGTGGCGAAGGCGAGGGTGACATCGAGGTCCTGGGCGGCGGACACGGCATTGGTGACGGCCTCAATGGTGATGCGCCGCGCCTCGTGCGGATCGAGCGAGCGCGAGTTTGTCATAACGTAGATGGCAGGGGCATGCTCAGCCAGCGCCCACTGAAAGTCCTCGACGTCCCACGCCATGAGAACGGGCAGATCCGTGACGGACTGGGTGCCGGTCGGATCATCGTCCAGCACGATGAAGACCGGATCGGGATGCTGGCGGGCCTTGATGGCTGTCCGGACGTCGTCGGCCGTGAAGCTTGGGCTCGGCGGATAAAGAGCGAGAAGCTCCTCGTACATGGGCACAACAATCTCCTTAACGTCACCGTTGGCGTAAGCGCACAGCACGAACCCTGCAAAGACGGGAGCGCTGAGTGTTCCTGGCAGGATAACACCTCAGAGCGGTTGAGGCCCCTCAGTTCTCCGCCTCCTGACGCTGGCGCGGAGCCATGTGTGCGCTCATGGCATCGGCGGCTCGTTGAGGGTCTTTGGCCTGGAGGGCCTCCAGAACATCGACGTGCTGGGTGACGACCAGACTGCGAAACGCGGGATCGGAGGCTGCCTGTCGGCGGGCTGCAACCAGGGCCTCCGTCAGAGAGTTCAGGGACGAGGCGATATAGATGTTGCCGGTGGCCTCCAGGATCGTCCCATGAAAAGCGAGGTCCGCATCCACGGCCCTGTCGATGTCATCCTCAGCGTGGGCCTGTTCGTAGTCGGCCTTGTACTGAGCCAACGACTCCAGCTGCTCCTGCGTGCACCGCTGAGCCGCGAGTCGGGCGGCTCCGACCTCGATGATCCGACGCAGCTCCAGCACCTCCTGCTCGATGTCATGGTGATCGCTTCGCAGCAGTGCGACGTGGGTGATGAAGCGAGGGTCGTGCCAAAGCCGGTAGGGCTGGACGTAGGTGCCCGTGCCGTGGACGACTTTGAGGACTCCGCCAACGGCCAACGACCTGATCGCTTCACGCATCGTTGTCCGAGACACGTCTAAGAACCGGGCCAGCTCGGCCTCGGCAGGCAGTGGAGACTCCTCTTTGAACACTCCATCGCAGATGGAGTCGAGGATCTGAGTGATGGCCTTCTCGACCCGATCGCGTCCCATACGGCCTCGATTCTCCTCGGTATGTGTTTTTTGCCGACGACTTAGTGTCAGAATCTTGACGTTATGTCAGTTGCTGTGGACAGCGAGACGGACGTTTTGCGTACCCATCGTGCGCCGACGCCTCGCGGTGACTCTCAGGACGCCAGGGTGGTGAGGGCGCATCGCGTGTCCGGGCTCCAGGTTATCTACGGTTCGTCCGCACGGCAGCGCGAGACCAGGAGATCGTGTCGGCGCACGTGGTGCGGTCTCAGGTGCCCGCATGGCAGCGGGGTGCCGACCGGACTGCGCGGGACAGTGAGGCAAGGGGAGCGATCCCCGTTCCGTGTGCCGCACCGAGACCTTACGGTGACATCATGGCTCATCGTCGACGCAGCGTCATCCGTGTCCTTCTGACCGCTCTCGCCCTGGCTCGTCCGGGTGGGCTGACGTCTGTCTGAACGTCTGCCGGGAGCAGCCTCGTGCTCAATCGGTGCCCAGCTGCAGGCGGTCCCAGGACCGGTAGGTGAGCCAGGCCCCGATCGCGGCGATCGCTATCGGAACTACCAGCAGCAATGCGCTGACGTCATCATGGTTCATGGTCCAGGCAACCGGGATCGACCATGGGGTGTAGGCGCCGAGGCCGAATCCGGCGGCCAGGTTGGTGACGACCAGGATCGCCAGTGTCAGCCCGATGCCGGCCAGGTAGCCACGCCACCACGTCGCCGCCCACATGACCGGCAGGACACCGGCGCCGAGCACCACCGAGACAAGCAACAGCGTCGCGAAGCAGCCGGCGGCTCCTGCCGCCCCCAGGCCGAGCAGTAACCCCGCCGTCATCAGTAGCGTCGCCTCGCCGGCTCCCAGCAGAACCGCCCAGGACAGGGTCACCACCATCTTCGCCGTCGCAATGGTTCGCAGGGACGGCGGGATGGCGAACAGGCCCACAATGGTTCCGTCGGTGAACTCCCGCCCCACACTCCAGGACATCACCACACCCACAGCCAGGAGAATCGTCGCGCTCACGCTCGTCGCCCCCAGACCGGTATAGCCGCTCCAGCCCGCTGAGGTCACCATGGACGCCGCCTTCCGCCCCATGTCGGTGTCTCCGGCATGCATCGCGGCGGCATAACCGCCGGCCGTGGTGACCATGACCAGGGTGAGAGCGGCGATCGTCGCCACGCGCGTCACCGTGGCCCGAGCCAGTTTGCGGGCCTCCAGGCCGATCACGATCCCGAGAGCACTGCGATCCATGGCCATCATGAGACCTCCGTCCGTTCACGGCTCGTGTCCGCGAGGGCGTCCGGCCCCGCCCCCGACTCCAGGGCAGTGCTGTCTGCGGCCAGGTCCGCCGCCAGGACGGCGTCGAAGAAGACTCTCTCGAGGTCTGCGCCTCCGGGGCGGCCGGGTTCCTCGGGCACGATCGTGTCGATGATCCGCCCTCGGTGCAGCACCTCGACCCGGTCGGCGAGGCGCGTGAGCTCATCGAAATGGTGCCCGGTCACCAGCACCGCGCCGCCGCGCCCGGTCACCTCCCGCAGCAGATCCCTGAATCCGACGACGGCGAGCGGGTCCAGTCCGTTGGTCGGCTCATCGAGGACGACGACGTTCGGCTCATGAGCCAATGCTCCCACCAGCCCCACCTTCTGGCGCGTCCCCAGTGACAGGCGGCGTACGGGCACATCGAGCCAACCGGTCAGCGCCAGCACCTCACTCATCCGTTCCACTGCCCGCCCGGTGTGCTCGGGATCGGCCCCGTGGAGGCGGGCAGCCGCCTCGATGTTCTGCCGGGCCGTGAGCTCGGGGTAGGAGAATGGCGTCTCCACCAGATGACCCACCTGTCGCCACACATCCCTGGAGGTGGAGGCGATATCGCGGCCGTACAGGAGAACCCTCCCGGCCCTGGGGCGGAGCATGCCGAGGATGACGCGCAGGGCCGTGGTCTTCCCGGCGCCGTTGAGACCCACGACGGCGCGGCACTCGCCGTCGGCGAGTGAGCAGTTGAGGTCGCGCAGAACAGACTTCCCCTGCAGAGCGACGTGGACGCCCACGACCTCCAGGACCGGCGCTGCCGTAGCGCTCATGATTCCCCCAGGAGGCTGAGAAGACCTCGACTGAGAACGGTTACCGCGTCTCCGTCGGTACTGGTGGCCGTACCGGTTGCTCCGGCGTCGGGCGCGTTGTTCTCACCGGCCCAGGCGAGCAGGAGACTGGTGGTGGCCCCCATGACGGCACCGGCTGCGGCCCTGGCCGCTGCGTCGTCGACGCCCGGAACGATGAGCGCCTCGGCGATGGCTCGTTCGGTCTCCTGGCTCGCGGCTCGCGCGGCAGCCGACAGCGACGGCGTACGAGCCGCCAGGCGGATACGGTCCCGGAACTCCCGCGAGGACATCTCCTCGCGCGCCGACTCCCGATCCATCGCCGCAATGAGGCCGCGCACCGCCCGGGTCAGCGGACGCCACCGCCGCGGCTGAGCGCGCACCGCCTCGGCAATGAGTGGATCGAACATGTCTGCCACCACCACGGCCTCCTTGGTGGGGAAGTGGCGGAAGAAGGTCATATGGGAGACTCCGGCGGCCTTGGCGATCGCGGTGACCGGGACGGTATCGAATCCCTGCTCGGTGAACATCCTCAGGGAGGTTCGACGGAGCAGGTCGGCGGTTGTTGTACGGGAACTCACGAAAGCGATGTTAGTCAGTCACAAAATGTTAGTCAATAACATTCGCTGGCCAGAATCCTCTCCTCCTTCAGGGGGTCCGGCTGTTTGATCCACACCGGAGTCCTCGCTCGATGGAGACGGGCTCCTCTGAGATGAAGACGTCCATGACGGGCCTGCAGGTGAGCCCGCGGGGTGCCGTCGTGGACAACGCGAACGCAGGTGACCGGTGTGTCTATGAAAGATTCTCAAGGATGCGAAGGAGGCTTGTCTGCTCTGAAGCGGTCGTGGGTGACGCCGGGTCGCTGCTTGTCCTACGGAGCGCCCAGGATGTCGTTGAGAGTTCCTGTGGCCGTTTACGGGAGGTGTCCGGGCTGTCTGAGGTGGTCGTCCGGGTGGCCAGTATCGTCGGGGTGACGTGTTCGATCCGTTCGCTGGGGATCAGGTGGTGATCGGTGGGCGGCTCGATCAGCCGCGGCAGGCCGTTTCGTCGGCAACGTTCAGGTTGCCACTGATCATACGGGTCTCTCGGTGTGGGCCGAACGTTGGAGCCCGGCTCGACCCATGCATCACCGCCGCAGCCCTGGTCGGACCGCCGGCCCGGCCGGCCTGCCTCTGGCGTGAATCCTGAGTGTGAGATTGCACATGCTGTACATGTGCGATATAAACAGTATGTGCACATCGTCCTCTCCCGGACGTCCGGGACCCCCATGTACGAGCAGATCGTCGATCAGATCCGCCGAGCCATCTGGTCCGGTGACCTGCCCGCCGGGACCTCTCTGCCCTCGCTGCGCCGGCTCGCGAGGGACCTCGAGGTCTCCCTCATCACCACCACCCGCGCCTACAACGACCTCGCAGCGGCCGGCCTCATCGCCAACCAGGCCGGCCGCGGCAGCTTCGTGCTCCCCCAGGACGAGGCCGAGACCCGCGAACGACTTCTCGCCCGGCTGGACTCCCAGCTCGACGACGCCGTCGCCACCGCGCGCCTGGCCGGCCTCGACTTGCCCGACCTCCACGAAAGGACCGCACAACGATGGACCAACGAGACAAAGACCGGCGAGAAGCCGTCCGAGAAGGAATGAACGGCCCGGAGCCCGCGGACGCGGCCCGCCCGGGGCCCGCCGATGCCATCCGCTTGGACGCCGTCGTGCGCCAGCAGGGGACCTTCACCCTGGGACCCCTTGACATGACCGTGCCCAGCGGCCTGGTCACCGGCTTCGTCGGCCCCAATGGGGCCGGCAAGACCACCGCCATCAAGGCGATGCTTGGTATGGTCGGCATCGATGCCGGTTCGATCAGCGTGCTCGACGGCGCCCCCGGGACCCGTCACGGGCGCATCGGCGTCGTCCTGGACTCCCTGGCACTGTCCCGGGACTGGACGGCCGTCTCCGCCGCCCGCAGCCTGGGGCGCTTCTACCCCGACTGGGACCAGGGCCTGCTCGACGACCTCCTGGCCCGGCTGGACGTGCCGGCCCGGGTCAAGATCAAGGACCTGTCGCGAGGGCAAGGTGTCAAGCTCGCTCTTGCCCTCGCCCTCGCCCACCGGCCCGAGCTCCTCATCCTCGACGAGCCGACCTCGGGCCTGGACCCGGTCGCGCGCCTGGAGGTCCTCGACATCCTCCACGACTTCCTCGTCGCCGAGGGACGGACGGTCCTCTTCTCCACCCACATCACCTCCGACCTGGAGCGAATCGCCGACCACCTCCACATCATCGGGGCCGGTCGCACCCGCTTCGCCGGGCCCCTGCCCGACCTCGTCGAGCAGTGGGCGATGGCCCGCGGACCCGTCTCCGCCCTGACCCCCGAGGTCGAGGCCGTCCTGACCGGAACCCGGCGCAACGGGGCGGGCGCCTTCTCGGGGCTCATCAGGACCGCAGACACCGCCGTCTTCGGCCCCGACGTCCTCATCGAGCCCCCGTCCATCGACGAGGCCGTCGTGGCCATGACCCGTGGCCCGGAGCCCGATCGCCGCAACGCTCGCTCCGTTGCGGAGCTCGCCGAGAAACACTGAGAGAAGCACCGGAAGAATCATCGAAAGAGGCACTGATATGCACGTCACCTGGAACCTGCTACGCACGGAGCTGTCCGCCCATGACACCATGCTGCGCAGCTTCGTGGTTGTCGCGGCCATCATCTCCGCGGCGAACCTCGCCATGGGCGGGGCGACGCCGGCCATCGCCGTGTGCATCCTGACAGTCGCCTTCCTGCCCACCTCCCTGTTCGCGCAGGACGAGCGCGCACGCCTGGACACCATGTACTCGATCCTGCCGGTGACGCGTGCGCAGTTCGTCATCGCCCGCTACCTGTACGTCGTCCTTGTTGCCGTCGCCGCGACCCTTGTGGGCATTGTCGTCGCACGGGTCAACGATGCCGTGCGCGGCCCTGGGGCTGGGGTTCTGCCCCTGTCCGTGGCGGGGGTTGCGGGCCTGGCTGTGGCGGTGCTCGGCGTGATCGTCGCCATCCAGCTCCTCCTCTTCTTCTCCCTGGGCTACACGCGCACGGGGATGTACGCCTACGGCGCGACCATGGCCCTGATGTTCGCCTTCGGTTTCCTGATTAAGAAGTTCCCCGATCTGACCGCCACCATCATCCGGTGGGCGGGCTCGGCGTGGACCGGGGTGTTCGGACCGGGAATCGCGGTGGCGGTGCTCGCCGTGTCCGCCGCGGGTTCGGTGCGCCTCTACCAGCGTCGGAACCTGTGACGATTTCAGTGCTCTCAGCCGAAAGTCACTGGTGGCGAAGGCGTGGCACGCAGACCGTCTCCGTCCCCTTCAAGCGGGGCGAGCGACTGGACTCATAGGGAGCGGGACGGGCTTGCCGTCGCAGGGGCGGCGGGCGCCACAGTCGCCAACCGGTCGGGCGTCGCTGCCGGCCGGCGCCGGCGTCGTAGCATGAGGCCATCTCACCCAAAACCTCGGGAGGAAACCGATGCACGAGCCCATCAAGCTGGTCGACCGCGTCCAGGCCATCAACTGGAACCGCCTCACCGACGACAAGGACCTCGAGGTCTGGGACCGCCTCACCGGCAACTTCTGGCTGCCCGAGAAGGTGCCACTGTCCAACGACGTGCAGTCGTGGGCCACCCTCAACGAGGCCGAGAAGAACATGACCACCCGGGTCTTCACGGGCCTGACCCTCCTGGACACGATCCAGGGCACGGTCGGCGCGGTCTCCCTCATCCCGGACGCCCGCACCCCCCACGAGGAGGCGGTGCTCACCAACATCGCCTTCATGGAGTCGGTCCACGCCCGCTCCTACTCCTCGATCTTCTCCACCCTCATCTCGACGGCGGAGATCGACGAGGCCTTCCGCTGGAGCGAGGAGAATGAGAACCTTCAGCGCAAGGCCCGCATCATCCTGGACTACTACCGCGGCGACGACCCCGAGAAGCGCAAGGTCGCCTCCACCATGCTGGAGTCCTTCCTCTTCTACTCCGGCTTCTACGCCCCCATGTACTGGTCCAGCCACGCCAAGCTGACCAACACCGCCGACCTCATCCGCCTCATCATCCGCGACGAGGCCGTCCACGGCTACTACATCGGCTACAAGTACCAGCTCGCCGTGCGCGAGTCCTCGCCCGAGCGCCAGGCCGAGCTCAAGGACTACACCTTCGAGCTGCTCATGGAGCTCTACGACAACGAGGAGCAGTACACCGAGGACCTCTACGACGAGCTCGGCCTGACCGAGGACGTCAAGAAGTTCCTGCGCTACAACGCCAACAAGGCCCTCATGAACCTGGGCTACGAGGCGCTCTTCCCGGCCGACGCCGTCGACGTCAACCCGGCGATCCTCGCCTCCCTGTCCCCCAACGCCGACGAGAACCACGACTTCTTCTCCGGCTCGGGCTCCTCCTACGTCATGGGCACGGCCGAGGCCACGCAGGACGAGGACTGGGACTTCTGAGCGCAGGCGGCCGGAGGTGGGGAGCACTTCCCCGGGTGGTCTCCCCATAGTGGGGAGAATTGATGCGGTGCACAATTTCGGTGTTCGCAGCGCGCCAGAAAGGAACTCCCATGCGCTCCACCGTCAAGGTTCTCTCCGCCGTCGCCGCCCTCGCCATGGCCGCCGGACTGTCCGCCTGCGATGAGCAGGACATCGCCCAGTCCTCATCCGACGGAGCCACCGCAAGCAGCCCCACCAAGGAGGACTCGGGTTCCACGGCGTCCTCGGACTCGACCTCGTCCAAGGACTCCAAGAGCTCGAAGGGCTCTGAGGACAAGGATGGTGAGACCACCAAGTCCGGCTCCAAGATCCAGGAGATCAAGCCGGTGACCTTCAAGGACGAGCAGATCAGTCTCACGCAGACCTGCGACAAGGCCATTGAGGACTACGCGGCACCGAAGTTCAAGCAGAGCAGTGGTAGCGGCACGGTGTACCTGCTTCACTGCACGCTTGAGTTCAGCGGAGACATCGGTTACAGCAGCACGCTCTCAGATTCCACGTCGCTCCAGGACAAGGGGGACTCCTCCCTCAAGGCGGACGAGTACGGGAGCCTGCTGGAGGACGACATGAAGGATGACGGCCTCAAGGTCCTCGGTTCTGATGATCGCGGTTCCCGCAAGGTGGAGGGCTGGTTCGCCTTCGCCTCCGTGGGGGAGACGACCAAGCTGAAGCCGTTCTCCGAGGGCACCACCACCATCGTCTACGACCGCGAGGACGGAGAGAGCTCCCAGACCGGCAAGCAGTACCCGGCGTACTCCGACACCCAGGACCTCGTGCTGAAGTAGTCCTGACGTCGTTGTCTTCTCGGCGGCGTCGGGATTCCCGCCGATGTCATCTTCTGCTGCCGCGTCCTCCGCCCCGCAGGCTCGGAGGACGCGGCAGCGTGTGAGGCGTCGGCTCGCGGTGGTAGCCGGCCCTCCGGCGTCGGACACCTTGGGTAGCGTGAGCCCATGACGACACCCGAGGAGACTCGCCCCCGCCCGACGGCGCCACCCGTCTACCGGGACGGCCCGTCCAAGATGTCGGAGGTCGACGCGCGCTCCTGGGGCGTCGACGACGTCCTCGACTCCGTCTTCTTCGCCATCGCCGCCGTCGCCACGCTGTGGCTGGCCTGGTTGCTCATCGGCTCGGGGTGGCACCTCGAGCCGGCGCTGGTGGTCAACTCCCTGCTGTTCTGGGCGGTCCTGTCCTACCTCGCCCTGCCGCGTCTCCACCAGGTCCTCACCTGGCTCTACGTGCCCGACTACTTCATCGGTCGCACCCGTACCCCCGACGGGCTCCTGGGCGACCCCGTCAACCTCGCCGTCAAGGGCGACGAGGAGGACATCCACGAGGCGATGGTCGCGGCCGGCTGGGTGCGTGCCGACCCCATCACCCTGCGCACCTCCTGGGGGATCATCGTCTCCTCACTGCTGCGCCGTTCCTACCCGGCCGCTCCGGTCTCCAACCTCATGCTCTTCGGGCGCAAACAGAGCTTCGCCTACCAGAAGGAGGTCGAGGGCAACCCCTCCCAGCGCCACCACATCCGCTTCTGGTACTGCCCGCACGGCTGGGTCCTGCCCGGCGGCGGGCACGTGGACTGGCTGGCCGCCGCCACCTACGACCGCGCCGTCGGCCTGAGCGTCCTCACCCTCCAGGTCACCCACAAGATCGACGCCGACATCGACATCGAGCGCGACTATGTCGTTGATGACCTGCGATGGGCCAACGAGGCCGCCGAGCTCGAGATCTGGCCGGACTTCTTCGCCTCCTACCACGACAAGAACGGGGGAGGGGACCGGGTGGTCACCGACGGCGCCCTCCACGTCCTCGATCTCAACGAGGTGGTCCCCGGATCCGACTCCGGGCTCTCCCTGCGCCTGGCCCGCCTCGCCGACCTCGAGGCCCGACGTCGCCGCCCCAGCCAGCTCGTCATCGCCCTGGTGCTCATCGGGCTCATGGTCGCGGTCGAGATCGTGCGCGCCGCCCGCATCGATGTCAGCCACCTGCTGGAGGTCGCCCCGATCCCCGGCATGGACCAAGAGGCGGTCACCGTCGTTGTCGCTGTCATCGCCGCGGTGTCCGCCGTACTGACGCTCATCACCGCCGCCCTGGGCGTGGCTGCCTGGCACGGGCACCCGCACGGCCGCATCGCCCTCATGGCCACCCTCGTCCTGGGCATTGTCACCGACATGGGTCAGGTCTCCAGCCTCGGGGTCCGACAGGCCACCCTCGGTCTGGTCGTCACCAGTGCTCTTCAGGTCCTTGCCCTGCTGGCGCTCTCGGCCCGGCAGGTCCACGAGTGGGAACGGGCCCGAAAGGAGGAGCGTCGAGCCGCCCGTGCCGGTGCACAGGGTGACCAGGTGGCGGTTAGGGTGGACTCATGAGCGAGTACCTGGCAGGACCGCAGGACGATCGCACTGGCAGTGCTGGCCCGGCAGCTCGGTCCGGCCGGCACGTCAGCCGTGTCAGCCGTGCTAGCCACGTCGATGAGTCCCGTCCCGTTGACGGTGATCGCGAGCACGTGCGCTTCGGCATCCCCTTCAACGGCGTCGTCCCCATCTGGCACGACGACGCCACCATCACCTGGCACCGGCCCGCTGACGGCACCGACCTGTCCAGCGTCCTGGGCATGGGTCTGGTGGAGTCCGAGCCCGGCCCAGCCCAGGCTCCGGCCGGCTGGCAGGAGCAGGTGGAGACCGGCACCCTGACCGACTCCGGCCGCCTTCTACTGCTCAAGGCCGCGACGCCGTCGGGACGCCGCGCCATCAACGACCCCGGCGACGGTGCCCCCGTCCCCCTGGAGGCGCCGCTGAGCTACGAGAAGGCCATGGAGGGGGTCTTCGACGTCGTCAGCTTCGGTATCCACATCGGCCGCATCATGCTTCGCGCCGCCCGCGACGGCGGCATCATCCTGTTCACTCTGCGCGCGCCGCGCGACCCTGAGCCGCACCACATCCTGTCCGTGCCCGCGCAGGTCGATGACCGTGGCGTCATGAGCTTCCACCTGGGGACTCTTCAGGAGATGGAGGGCGGCGCCTGGGACTCCGCCACCCACCAGGACGGTATGGCCCTACTCGACCTCACCATCCCCTACTCCGACCTCGTGGCGGAGGCCGGACCCAATGGCGAGGAGGGGCTCGACGCCGATAGCGTCCTGGAGATGGCGCAGCCGGTCATCCAGTGCATCCTCAAACCCGGCTTCCCCTTCGCCCTGGGCGCCTCCATACTCCTGCCGCAGGCCGGCTGAGCCGGGGCGCGCTCAGGCGGTCGGCGGGGCGGTCGAGCCGCGCACAAGGAGCTCGGTGGGGATGATGATGCTGCGGCTGCCATCCAGAGGCCCGGAGTCCGCCTGCTCCAGCACGAGGCCCACCATCTCGCGACCGTGCCGCTTGAAGTCCTGGCGCACGGTGGTCAGCGGCGGGAAGCTGTACTCGCCCACGGCCAAGCCGTCGAAGCCGACGACCGAGACGTCCCTGGGCACGCGCCGGCCCTGCTCGTGCATGGCCCGGATGAGGCCCAGGGCCAGCTCATCGTTGGCGCAGAAGACGGCCGTCACCTCAGGGTCCGCGGCCAGACGAAGGCCGGCCTCGTAGCCCGCAGCGGCCTCCCACCCGCCGGGTACCGGTTCGGGAACCTCTCGTCCCACCTCCTGCAGGGTCCTGGTCCAGGTCGCCCTGCGGATGAGGCTGGACTGGGAGTCCTCGGGGCCGCACACGTGGTGGACGGTATGGTGCCCCAGCTCCAGAAGGTGCTTGACGGCGTTGCGCACCCCGCCGGCCTGGTCCGCGCTGGCCGAGGGGTAGTAGTCCACGAGCGTGGAGTCCGAGACCGCCACCGGCATCGCGGGTGGCAGCACCAGCTGCTCACGCCCGGCCCGGCCCGCCTGCACGACGACGAGCCCGTCGATGGCCTGGTGGGAGAGGCGGTAGACGGCCTCGCGCAGGTCGTCGGAGGCAGGGCGCTCCACCTGGACGAGGTTGACGGCGTAGTCGGCGGCAGTGGCGGCCTCCAGCACGCCTGCGGTGGTCAGGGCCTCCCCGGTGCGCTGGATCTGCTGGGTCAGCACACCGATCGTCTTGAAGGAGCCGCGGCGCAGGGCCTGGGCGGCGCGGTTGGGGGAGTAGCCGAGCTGGTTCATCGCGCGCAGGACCCGCTCGCGGGTATCGGGCCGGACGTGCTCCGATCCCGCCGCCACGCGCGACACCGTTTGAGCCGAGACGCCGGCCAGGCGGGCCACATCGCTCATCGACGGCGCTCCCTGCGCGCCCCGGCTCTGCCCTGGCATGGCGCGAGGTTATCAGGATTGTCAGGGGTATCCGCATCCTGACTATGTGATGACGTTACCATATCGATCCTCCTCGGAGGTCGGTGGAATCAAAATCTTGTCCGTAGAGCTGCCTCACGAGAGGAGATCTCGTTTAGTATGTTAACGTCAACACAAAGACGTTGCACTGCTGCGCGTCCTCTGTTCCCGTCAACCCCCTGGGGAGCCGAACAATGATCGTTCCGAGATACTTCGAGGACCTCGACGTCCTCCATGAGCACACACTGCCGCCGCGCTCCTACTACGTGCCTGCCTCCCACCCCATCGCCACCAGCCCCTGGAGGCGAGAGGACTCCGACCGCTTCCACCTGCTTAGCGGGCAGTGGGCCTTCCGCTACCTGCCCAGTGTCCACGATCTCACCGAGCCCTTCTGGGAGCAGAACACTCCTGAAGCCGGTGACGAGAGCGGTGAGCCCGGCCCCGCTGCCGTCCCGGAGGGCTTCACCCGGGTTCAGGTGCCCAGTACCTGGCAGCACCTGGGCTACGACCACCACCAGTACACCAACGTCCGCTACCCCATCCCCTTCGACCCGCCTCACGTCCCCCAGGACAACCCCTGCGGCGCCTACATCCGCGACTTCGAGTACACCCCGGACCCTGCGGCCCCCAGCACCTACCTGACCTTTGAGGGTGTGGACTCCTGCTTCTACGTGTGGCTCAACGGCACCTACGTCGGCTACAGCCAGGTCTCCCACGCCTCCGCGGAGTTCGATGTGACCGGGCTCGTCCGTCCCGGCGCCAACCGCCTGGCCGTCCTGGTGCTCAAGTGGTGCGACGGCACCTACCTGGAGGACCAGGACAAGTTCCGCACCAGCGGCATCTTCCGCGATGTCTACCTCCTGAGCCGCCCGGCCGCCGTCCTGTTCGACTACGTCACCACCACCTCGCTCGGCCCAGTGGTCGGCACCGGCTTCGACGCCGGGCCGGCCACCGCCCTCATCAAGATCCAGGGCGCATACCGGGGCGGCGCCGTCCCCACCTCCGTCGAGCTCATCGACCACGACGGCGCAGTGGTGGCTTCCGGTGAGCTGGAGCCCTTCGCCGGTGACGACGGCTACACCCACCGGACCCGCCTGAGCGTCGAGGCCCCTTACCTGTGGAGCGCCGAGGACCCCTACCTCTACACCCTGGTCATCACCACGCCCGACGAGGTCATCATCGACCGGGTGGGTATCCGCGAGGTCGAGGTGAGCGACGCCGTCGTCCGCCTCAACGGCCGGCCCATCACCCTGCGCGGCGTCAACCGGCACGACTCCGACCCGACTACCGGGCCCGTCGTCGACCTGGAGCACATGCTGTGGGATCTGCGCCTGATGAAGGAGCACAACATCAACGCGGTGCGCAGCTCCCACTACCCCAACGACCCGCGCTTCTACCAGCTGTGCGACGAGCACGGCCTCTACGTCATGTCCGAGGCCGACAACGAGAGCCACGGCACCCAGAGCCGGTTCCTGGCCGACCCCTCCTGGGACAACCAGGTCGAGCACTGGAACGAGCCCATCGCCGACAACCCTGAGTGGACTGAGGCCACCGTCGACCGCATGAGGCTGTGCGTCCACCGCGAGAAGAACCGCCCCAGCATCATCTCCTGGTCGGCCGGCAACGAGTGCTCCTACGGCTGCACCCTTGAGGCGGCGCTCTTCTGGGCCAAGGACTTCGATCCCACGCGGCTGACCCACTACGAGAGCTCCTACTACCGCGACTCCAAGCGCCGCTACGACTACTCCTGCATCGATCTGTACAGCCGCATGTACCCGGGCATCGAGGAGATCCGCGACTACCTGGACTCCGACCCGGATAAGCCCTTCATCCTCGTGGAGTACTGCCACGCCATGGGCAACGGCCCCGGCGACCTCGAGGACTACTGGGAGATCATCCGGGCCGACGAGCGCATGTGCGGCGGCTTCGTGTGGGAGTGGTGCGACCATGCGGTGACCGCCGGGACCAGCGACGACGGCCGGCCGATCCAGCTCTACGGCGGCGACCACGACGAGGCCGTCCACGACGGCAACTTCTGCGTCGACGGGCTCGTCTCGCCCGACCGCGTCCCCCACCCCGGCCTGGCCGAGCTCAAGAATGTCCAGCGTCCCGCCCGCGTCGTCGAGTACGACCAGGACGAGGGCCTGCTCACCATCCACAACGACCTCGACCACACCGACCTGTCCCAGTACCTGCGCATCTCCTACGAGGTGCGCTGCGACGGCGTCGTCGTGGACCGCGAGGACCTCGACCTCCTCGAACCCGTCCCGCCGCACACGAGCGTCATGCTGCGCTGCGAGCCGAACGTCCCGCCCACGGGGCGCTGCCACCTGCTGGTCACCTACCGGCTCGCGCGCCCCGACTCGCTGCTGACCGCCGGGCACATCCTGGGCTTCGACGAGATCGCCCTGCGCAACGCCGACAGACGCCACCGCTGGGTCGCGGCGCTCGCCAACCGCCCCATCGGTGAGACCCGCCTGCCGGTCAAGCGTGAGGGGACCAGGATCGAGGTCGACAGCGACAAGCTCAGGTGCGCCATCGACACGCGCACCGGCCTGCCCGTGTCCCTGTCCTCGGAGGGCCGCGAGCTCCTGGAGCGCCCGGTCGAGCTCAACATCTGGCGGGCGCCCACCGACAACGACCGCCACGTGCGCCTGGAGTGGGAGCGTGCCCACTACCACCAGGCCATGGCCCGTGCCTACGGCGTCGAGGTCGACGAGGAGCCCGGACGCGTCACCATCAGCGCCGACGTCGGCCTCGTGGCGCCCTCGGTCCAGCCGGCTCTGCACGGACGGCTCGTCTGGACCCTCACCGACGACGGCGTCCTGAGCCTGGGAATGCGGCTGCGCCGGACACTGGGCTTCCCCAGCCTGCCGCGTCTGGGGCTGCGCCTCTTCCTGCCCGAGGTCATGAACCAGGTCGACTACTACGGCCTGGGGCCGCAGGAGAGCTACGTCGACAAGCGCCGCGCCAGCCACCACGGGGCCTTCAGCGCCGACGTCGTCGACCTCCACGAGGACTACATCAGGCCCCAGGAGAACGGCAGCCACGCCGACTGCAACAAGGTGATCGTCACCGGAGGCGGCCTGAGCCTGGCCGTCGTCGGGCCGACCCCCTTCTCCTTCAACGCCTCCCGCTACACGCAGGAGGAGCTGGCGGCTCGACGGCGCAACACCGACCTGACGCCGTCGGGCAGCACGGTCCTGTGCCTCGATGCCGCAATGGCCGGTATCGGGTCCAACAGCTGCGGGCCCGCCCTACGGCCCCGGTACCAGGTCGACAGCCAGGAGCTGGGGATGGAGCTCCAACTCCTGCTCAACCCCCTTTTTACCCACACCAGCACTCACAATGAGGTGAAGCCATGAGCAGCGAGTCTGCAGGCAAGAAGGTCGGCGCCCCCACCACAGGAACCGGGCTGGAGGCGGCCAGCGAGAGGAAGTACCTGAAGTGGTACAACAAGGTGGGCTACGGCTCGGGCGACGTCGCCGGCAACGTCGTCTACGTGCTCCTGTCCGCCTTCGTCATGATCTACCTGACGGACACCGCCGGGCTCAACGCGGGCGTCGTCGGCACGCTCATGATGTTCTCCCGCATCTTCGACGGCGTCTCCGACATCATCTTCGGGGCGCTGCTGGACCGCACCAACACGCGGATGGGTAAGGCCCGCCCGTGGATGCTGTGGGGGTTCGTGGGCTGCGCCGCCATGATCATCGCGATCTTCGCGATCCCCACGAGCCTTGGGGACACTGCCAAGTACGCCTGGTTCTTCATCGCCTACACCCTGCTCAACGCCGTGTTCTACACGGCCAACAACATCGCCTACTCCTCGCTGACCGCGCTCGTCACCCGCAACGGGGCCGAGCGCGTGCAGATGGGCTCCATCCGCTTCATGTTCGCCTTCGGGACGAACCTGCTCATCCAGAGCATCACCGTGGGCGGTGTGGCCCTGTTCGGCGGTGGCGCCGTCGGCTGGCGGACCATGGCGATCATCTACGCGCTGCTGGGCCTGGCGGTCAACACTCTCTCGGTGCTCTCGGTCAAGGAGCTGCCGCCCGAGGAGCTGGAGGGCGAGGACGAGTCCAAGGACGACAAGCTCTCGGTGGGGGAGTCGGCCAAGATGCTGGTGTCCAACAAGTACTACCTCATCATTCTTATCGTCTTCCTGCTCACCCAGATCTTCACGGCCATGCTCAACATGGGCATCTACTTCATGAAGTACGTCCTGGGGGACGAGAGGCTACTGGGGACCTTCGCCTGGGCCATCAACGTCCCGCTCATTGTGGGGCTCATGATCACGCCGCTGGTGGTGAGCCGGTACGGGGGCATGTTCCGGGTCAACATCGTCGGGTACGTCATCGCGACCCTCGGGCGGCTCGGGGTGCTCGTGGCGGCCTACATGCACAACGTCCCGCTCATGCTGATCCTCTCCGGGGTCGCGGCCCTGGGCATGAGCTCGCTGCAGGGCACGCTCAACGCCCTCATCGCCGAGGCCTCGGAGAACACCTGGCTGCGCACCGGTAAGCGCATCGACGGGCTCATGTTCTCCTGCACGTCGCTGGGCGTGAAGGTGGGCGGCGGTCTCGGCACGGCCGTCTCCGGGTGGCTGCTGTCCGCGTCCGGCTATGACGGTCACCTGAGCGTTCAGCCGGGATCGGCCATCCAGATGATCTACGTCATGTACGTGTGGCTCCCGCTCGTGGCCAACGCGCTCATCCTCGTCCTGCTCATGCGGCTCGACGTCGAGAAGGTCAACACCCGGCTCAAGGAGGAGGCCGATGCGCGGGCCGAGGCGGAGGCCGGCGCCGGGGAGACCGACGGGGAGGCGGTGACCTCGGTGGAGGCCGGCGACGCTCTCCGTTCCGATGCTGATGGTACTGCTGGCGCTGCCGAGAGCCCGGCCGCCACGACCGCAGGCGCTGAGGCCGCCGATGACTCCGGGCAGGGCGGTGGTGCGGACTCGGCCGGATGAGGCGCGGGGCGGCCCACAGGACTCGCGGGTGGGGGTGAGAAGGGGGCTGGTGGACGGTACGCCGTCGCCCCCACCCGCGTTCCCGGGGCGGTGCGCGGGCAGCAGCTCCTTCTGTCTGCGCACCGCCCGTTTCCTTGTCTTCGCCCGTGTCGGCGTCGCATGCGGGTGGGGGTGTGCGAGTACAGGCGTGCAGGCCGGGTGGTTGAACTCTGAGGCACTGTGAGTGCGAGCCCGGCCAAGAGCGTGCGTGCCGGATGATCGCCGGCTCCCGGCTAGGCAAATGCGCAGGTCGGCCCATAGGTGGCGCGGGCCGGCGTGATTGGCGGAGCCTGGCTCCATCCGATCTGGAATACGACAAACATGAGGCCTTGGTGATCAGATCACCACAGGCTAGGCTTGCCTTGGTCGTAGCAATCCGAGATGAATTCGTGACATGGAGGTCGAGTGATCGCCAACCTGCTCATCGCCCTGAGGGAAGGCCTGGAGGCGGCGCTGGTTGTCAGCATCATCGTCGCCTACCTGGTCAAGACCGACCGCCGGGATGCTCTGCCCAAGCTGTGGATCGGGGTCGGGTTGGCGACGCTGATCCCATTGGTCGCCGGCGCCATCATGACCTGGGGGCCCAAGACCCTCTCCTTCCAGGGCCAGGAGATCCTCGGCGGCACCCTGTCATTCGTCGCCGTCGGCCTGGTGACCTGGATGATCTTCTGGATGGGTAAGAATGCCCGCGAGCTCAAGGGCGAGCTGGAGGGCTCGCTGTCCAAGGCCCTCGCTGAGGACGGCTCCGGCTGGGGCGTTGTCTGGATCGCCGTCGTCGCCGTAGGGCGCGAGGGCGTTGAGACGGCCCTGTTCGTGTGGGCCACCGTGCGCTCCAGCATCGAGACCTCCATCATGCAGACGACGGTAGGCGTTGTGACGGGACTGGTCATCGCCATTGTGCTGGGTGTCCTCATCTACCAGGGCGCGGTGCGCATCAACTTCCGCATCTTCTTCGCCACCACCGGGTACTTCCTCGTTGTCGTCGCCGCCGGCATCGTCGCCTACGGCATCGGCGACCTCCAGGAGGCCGGTGTCCTCCCCGGCATCATGAGCCATGCCTGGGACCTGTCCTCCTACCTGCCGGCCAGCACCTCGCCCCTCCACTGGCTCTATGTGCTGCTCCAGGCCATGTTCCAGTTCAACCTCCAGCCCACCGTCCTGCAGGCCGTCGGCTGGTGCCTCTACATCGTGCCGGTCCTGACGCTGCTCACCCTGCAGATCCGAGGGCCGCGGCCCTCTCCGCGCCAGGAGAACGCCGCTGGCGACGACGCCGCCGAGACCGACGCGATCGCCGATGACGTCAGTGACGCCGCGTCCGACGTCGACACGAGCAAGGTCTCCTGACCATCCCCACAGTCCCTCATCCATCACCGCCTCCTCATCAAAGGAAAGACAGATGCCGATCATCACGCGACGCAATGCGCTCACCCTGCTCCCCCTGACCGCCATGGGCCTGGGCCTGGCCGCCTGCGCCGACAACCCCAAGAACGCCAAGGGGGGCGCCTCGGGATCCGGCAAGGCCCAGGAGATCACGGTGACCCTCACCGATGACTCCTGCCAGCTGTCCTCCACCTCCTTCCCCTCGGGCGTCGTCACCTTCACCATCACCAACTCCGGCTCCTCGCCCAACGAGCTGGAGATCCTCACCGAGGACAAGCTCCAGATCATCTCCGAGCAGGAGAACATCGGTCCGGGCACCACCACGAAGCTCACCACCTCCCTCAAGGAGGGCACCTGCTACGCCGCCTGCAAGCCGAACATGGTCGGCGAGCTCAAGGGCGTCACCGAGCTGAAGATCACCAAGGGCGCCGACGTCGACGTCAGCGCCGATGAGGCCAAGGCGCGCGAGGCCGCCATCACCAACTACACCGCCTACGTGCGAGACCAGGCCGGCCAGCTCCTCACCGCCACCCAGAGCTTCGTCACCGCCTACACATCCGGCGACACCGCCACCGCCCAGAGCCTCTACCCGCTGGCGCGCCAGTACTACGAGCGCATCGAGCCCACCGCCGAGTCCTTCGGCATCAAGGAGGCCGGTGACCTCGACGCCGCCCTGGACACCCGCGTCCAGAACCTGGCCGCCGGCGCCGGCAAGGCCGTCACCGACAAGGAGATCATCGACGGCTGGACCGGATGGCACCGCATCGAGGCCGACCTGTGGGCCCAGGACCCCGCCAGCCCCTTCAAGTTCGCCGACGACGCCGCTCGCCAGAAGGTCGCCGACCAGCTCAACGCCGACACCAAGTCGCTCTACGACCTCGTCTACGGCACCATCACCGGAGCCAATGGCAAGACGTTCGAGCTCGAGCTCGAGGACGTCGCTCAGGGCGCTTCCGATCTCTTGGAGGAAGTTGCCACGACGAAGATCTTCGGCGAGGAGGAGACCTTCTCCCACACCGACCTCTACGACTTCCAGGCCAACCTCGAGGGCGCCAAGGTCGCCTACGGCAACGTCGAGGACCTCATGAAGAAGAAGGATGCCAAGCTCGCCGAGAAGATCACCACCCAGTTCAAGACGGTCGAGGACCTCGTTGCGGCTCAGGCGACGGGGCAGACGGCCGAGGGGCAGAAGACCTACCCGGACTACTCCACCATCGCCTCGGTCCAGAAGGATGCCGGTGAGAAGCCGTCGGACACCTCCTACACCGACACGCAGCGCAAATTCTCCGATGCCGTCAACGCCCTGAGCGAGTCGCTGTCCAAGGTCGCAGGAACCGTCCTCTGAGCCTCAGCGACGAGCAACCCGGACACCCCGGAAGGAGCAGACAGTGAGTGGCAAGCCGGCCGACGAGTCGGAGACCTCCCCGGTCGCGGACGACGCGACCGAGCCGGAGGCGGCGCAGGCGAAGCAGGAGCCGGAGGGATCGACGTCGGAGAGCCCTGGCGACGGCCCGCAGACCTCCGGCGCCTCGGGAGAACCCGAGACCCCCGATGCCTCTGAGCAGCCCGGAAGGGCCGGGAAGCCCGGAGACCTGGGCAAGCCCGGCAGGTCCGGCGCAAAGGGCACCAGCCGCCGCGCCATGTTCACCGGAGCGGGCCTGGGCGCTGCGCTCGCGGGCCTGGCCGGTGTGGCCGGCGGCCGCGCCTGGGAGGCGTCGCAGCGACCCGAGGAGGCCATCCTCACCGTCTACCCCTTCCGGGGTGACCACCAGGCGGGAATCACCACTCCCGCCCAGGACAACATGTTCACCGCCGCCTTCGACGTCTCCACCACCGACGTCGAGGAGCTCAAGACCCTCCTGTCCGACTGGGCGGTGGCCGCCGAGCAGATGACCTCCGGCGAGCTCGTCGGCGGGCAGCCCAGCTCCAACAAGCAGCTGCCGCCCAAGGACACCGGCGAGGCCTGGGGCTACAAGCCCAACGGCCTGACCATCACCTTCGGGGTGGGCAAGGGCCTGTTCGTCGACGCCGAGGGCAACGACCGCTTCGGCCTGGCCGCCAGGATGCCGGCCATCCTCAAGGAGGGCATGCCCTCCTTCTCCGGCGACCAGCTTCACGCCGCCCAGTCCGACGGAGACCTGCTCGTCCAGGCCTGCTCCAACGACGCCCAGGTCTGCGTCCACGCGATCCGCAACCTCACCCGCATCGCCTTCGGGACCGCCGCCCTGCGGTGGAGCCAGGTCGGGTACGGGCGGACGTCGTCGACCTCCGTGGACCAGGAGACGCCGCGCAACCTCTTCGGGTTCAAGGACGGCACCAACAACATCAAGGCCGAGGACTCCGACGACCAGCTCAACGAGCACCTGTGGGTCCAGAAGGGCGACGACGCCGCAGCGGAGTGGATGACGGGCGGCACCTACTACGTGGCGCGCCGGATCCACATGCTCGCCGAGGTCTGGGACCGCCTGCGGCTCATCGAGCAGGAGCAGACCATGGGGCGCGACAAGCGCTACGGGGCGCCGCTGAGCATCGCCAACCCCACGAAGTCCTCCGAGGAGTTCACGGCCGTGGACTACGAGGCCAAGGACGACAAGGGTGAGACACTCGTGCCGGCGGACGCGCACATCGCCGTCGTCTCACCCGAGCAGAACCAGGGGCGCCGGATGCTGCGCCGCGGATACAACTACACCGACGGTTCCGACTCGCTGGGGCTGCTGCAGACCGGGTTGTTCTTCATCGCCTTCGTGCGCGATCCGCGGACGAACTTCTATCCGATCCTGGACCGGATGACCAAGAGCGACGCCCTCCAGGAGTACCTCAAGCATGAGGCCTCGGCCCTGTTCGCGATCCCGCCGGGCATCAAGAAGGGCGACACCATGGTGGCCGCCTCGCTGTTCAGCTGACGTCGGGGCGAAGGCGGCTCCCGCGGTCGGCTCGCGTCAGTGGTCGGCGTCAGCCAGTGCCTTGAAACCGGTGACCGCGAGGAGCGCCACGGCCAGGACCCCGGTCAGCGTCAGGGCCAGCACCCAGAAGGTGGACGACGACGTCGCCAGGAGTGGGCCGGCACTCGTGCCGACGAACAGGATGAACCCGTTGAGCGCCATGCCGCTGCCGCGGTTGGGGGCGGATACCTGCCCGTAGAGGCTGATCATCGCCGGCGCGGCCAGCGCGACCCCGGCGACGTACACGACGCTGCAGGCCACCAGGCCAGCCAGGCTCCCCGCCAGCAGGGCCTCACCGAGCATGCCCAACGCCGACACTCCGAAGCCGAGCCGGGCCGTCTGCGCCCAGGAGCACCTCGCGGCGAGCCGGCCCGCACCGAGACTGAGGAACATGGCTGGCAGGGCCGCTAGGCGGACGAGGATGATGGACGTGGGCCGCAGGCCCAGCGCCTCCAGGTGACCGCCGATCCCCGTGTACATGGCCACGAACACCATGAGCAGCGTGACGTGCGCCAGGCTGAGCGCCAGAACCGCGGGCCTGACCGCGAGCCGCCCCAGTGATGCGAACTGTCCCCGCAGGGAGGAGCCCGAGGGGCCGGAGGCGGGAGCGGCGTCGTGCACGACGGCGAGGACGACCGTCAGGGCCACGGCCAGCAGCCCACTGCACAGGGGGAAGAACCACCGCCACCCCAGGTGCAGCGCAACCAGTGAGGCCAGGACCTGGCCGACGATGCCCGCCACGAGGAACGACGTCGACATCGCCCCGATCGCCCCGGCCCGCCTGGGCGGCTCCAGGGCCTCGGACAGGTAGGCCAGGGCCACGGGCGCGAAGCCGGAGGCGCTCAGGCCCTGGATCGCGCGCAGGGCCGCGAGGACTGGGAGCGACGGCGCCAGGGCGCAGCAGACGGTGGAGGCGATGAGGATCCCGAGAGCCAGCGCCATGATCCTCCGTCTGCCGTAGTGGTCGGAGACCGGCCCCCAGATGAGGAAGCCCGCGGCGTAGGTGAGGCTGAAGGCCGTCGACAGGGCGATGGTGGCATTGCCGTGGAGGTCGGCCGAGATCGGGGCGAGCAGGGGGATGGCGGCGTACAGCTGGGTCAGAACGAGCAGCGCGGTGACCACGAGGGTCGCGGTGGCACTGCTGCCGGCGGGGTAGGCGGGAGAGGTCGGCCGAGTCGTCGACTGGGCGGGTGGCTCGGGGGAGTGGGCGACGTCGGGATGCAGATCGGACCGGTGTGCGCGAGACATGAGAATCCCTTTCCAACGTAAGCGTTGGAAATGACCCTAGTAGACTGGAGGAGTAGTTGCAACGGTAGCGTTGGAGTTTGCCGCCGGCGCTCGCGGACACGGGAGACGGAGTGTCATGGCCTGGGACACCGAGGGGACCAAGCGCAAGATCAAGGACGCCGCCACGGCCGAGTTCACCCGCCGTGGACCCGCTGGGACCACCATCGAGCGGATCGCCGAGCGGGCGGGGGTCAACAAGGAGCGCGTCTACAACTACTTCGGCTCCAAGGACCGACTGTTCTCCGCCGTCCTGCGTGACGAGCTGACCAGGGCGGCCGAGGCCGTGCCACCCGCCTTCAACGAGGGGGAGGACGTGGGCGACTACGCCGGGCGCCTGTACGACTACCACCGGCAACGCCCCGAGCTCATTCGGCTGCTGTGCTGGGAGGCCCTCGCCTTCGACGACGAGGTGCCCGAGGAGGAGCTGCGGCGGGAGCACTACCAGCGCAAGATCGCCGGGGTGCGCAGCGGTCAGGACTCCGGTGCCCTGACCCGGGACGTCGACCCCGGTGCGCTCATGCTCATGATCATGTCGCTGACCGGCTGGTGGTCCACCGTGCCCCAGGTGGCGCGGATGCTGTGCGGGCCCCTGGACGAGGAGGCGCACGATCGCCAGCGCGCCGTCGTCGTCGACGCGGCCCGCCGGCTTGCCGCGCCCCGGGACTGAGTGCTGGGAGGCTGAGCGTGCTCGAGGAGCTGTGCCTCGGTGCCTACTGCACGACGTTCAGTTCCTACTGGCCGGGGGCTAGCCGCACTGCACGAGCCCCGGACCGCCGTGGAGTACGGCTATATGTCAACGAATAGCAGCTAAGGGTCGTGCAGTACGGGCGGTGGCTGGGCATGATTACCTTATGCGTGACCTGAACGACCTGACCCGCCCCACCATCCCCTCCCGTGCCATCCAGGAGCGCATGGCCGCCGAGACCGAGGAGCGCCGTACCTCTGCCGGCCCGGCCGAGGCTCTGGCCGACGACGCCGGAGCCCCCGCTGACCTGCGCGCCGCCCTGGGCGAGGTCGTCGACGAGCTGGCCCCGCAGATCATCGACCTCTCCCACGACATCCACGACCACCCCGAGACCGGCTACGAGGAGCACCACGCCGTGGCCACGGTCGCCGCGCTCCTGCGCCGCCGCGGCATCGAGCCCGAGGTCGGCGTCTACGGCATGGACACCGCCCTGCGCGCAGAGATCTCCGGGACCACCGGAACTGACACGGCTGCCGGCGGCTCCGACGAGGCTCCCGGCACCATCGCCATCCTCGCCGAGTACGACGCCCTGCCCGGCATCGGCCACGGCTGCGGCCACAACGTCATGTGCGCCAACTCGGTGGGCGCCTTCCTCGCCCTGACAGCCCTGGCCGAGGTCCGTCCGAACGCCCTGCCCGGCCGCGTCGTCCTGCAGACCACGCCCGCAGAGGAGAACTCGACCGCCAAGGAGGTCCTGGCCGTGCGCGGCATGCTCGACGGCGTCGACGCCGCCATCCAGACCCACTCCTACGCCTACGACGTCACCCACCAGACCTGGCTCGGTGTGCGCCGGATGGACGTCGTCTTCCACGGCGTGCCCGCCCACGCCGCCTCCCAGCCCTTCATGGGCCGTAACGCCCTGGACGCCGCCACCCTGGCCCTGACCGGGATCGGCCTGCTGCGCCAGCAGATGCTCCCCATGGATCGCCTTCACGCCATCATCACCGACGGCGGCCAGGTCGCCAACATCATCCCCGAGCGCGCCAGGCTGTCCATCATGGTGCGCTCCAAGTACCTCGAGACCCTCAAGGAGATTGCTGAGCGCGTCGAGGAGGTCATCCACGGCGCCGCCCTCATGACGGGCACCGGCGTCGAGATCCTCACCTCCGAGGACAGCAACGAGGTTCCCGTGCGGGACAACGGCCCCCTGCTCACCTCCTGGGTGCGCTCCCAGCGCGAGCGCGGCCGCGACCCCCTACCCGCCGGGGTCCTGCCCGAGACGATCGCCGCCGGCACCGACTTCGGCAACGTCTCCCAGCGAGTGCCCGGCATCCACCCGCTCATCAAGGTCACCGACCGGCCCGATGTCGCCCTCCACACCCGCGCCATGACCGAGGCCGCCGGCGCCTCCACCGGGGATGCGGCCGCGCTCGACGGCGCCTACGGGCTGGCCGCCGTCGCCCTGGACTGGCTGCACGACGCCGAGCTGCGCCGCTCCGTGCGCGCCGACTTCGAGGCCACCGGCGGTGTGATCGACGTCGCCGGCTTCTGGGAGGAGTAGGCAAGGGACTGCGTCGCTGAGGCGGACGGCCGGCGTGGGCGGTCCCCTGCCTCCGCGCGACCATGCCTGACGGCCGGCTCGTCTCAGGCGGCCGGGCGGCGAATGAGCAGCGCCCCGGGATCGAGACGCACCCGCATGCCCCGTGTGGGCACCAGAAGATCGCCGTCGACCTCCACCAGGGCCGGCGCCGAGAGCTGGACCGCCACCTCCCCGCCGCGCCGCAGCATCACCCGCCCCAGCGAGCGGCCCGACTCGGAGTAGCGCGCCGCGTAGGGCGGCAGCACCTGGAGCGCCAGCGATCCCCAGCCCGCCAGACCCGCCACCGTGTCGATGACGGCGACGTCGAGCAGACCGTCATCGGTGCGGGCCTCCGGCAGCAGGGTGATCCCGGCCGGGAGCCGGCCGCCGTTGGCCACCAGCAGATTACGGGCCCTCAGACGCTCCACGCGCCGCGCGCCGGTGTCGTCCAGGAGACTGAGCACCAGGTCCATGCGCGGTGAGCCCAGATTCTCCATGGCCGCCAGTGCGTAGGCGCCCCAGCCGACCCGCGCCTTGAGGGCCGGGCGCGTGGAGGCCACCAACCCGGCGTCGAAGCCGATCCCGGCCACCACCATGCAGGCGTGCTCGTCACCGAGCGTGGGCCGGGCCCACTGGCGGGGTCTGCGGGTCGCCCTCTGGACCGCGCGCACCGCCCGGGTCGCCTCGGTCGACAGCTGCGGTGAGTCGGCCATGTCGACGGCGGCCGCCGGGCCGGTCGCGGAGGGCGAGGCGGAGGGGCGTGCCGGCTCGGTGACGGCAGCAGCGCCCAGGGACCCCGGCGAATCG
>NZ_GL882525.1 GCF_000195595.1 Actinomyces sp. oral taxon 170 str. F0386 | reverse complement strand
TGCCTCGTTGATGGTCATGGGCCACCTGTGTTCAGCGATGGCGCGGATGATGGTTACTGCCTGCTTGGTGGGGTAGGCCTGGAAGCCTGGTGTGGGGGGGTGAGTGCTCATGGTTGTCCCTTAGTGTCTAGAGGTTGTCGATGGCTTGCTGGAGTGCCTGGGTGACTTCGGGGGTCAGTGAGAACGGCTGGTCTCCAACTTCCGTGAGGTCAGGTGTTCTGGTGTAGATCGTCTTCGCGTTGAGCCTGATGCTACCGTTCTTGACACCCTCCCACACCTCGGGGTGATCGTGAAAGTACTGCGCAAACCGAGGATCGGACAACATGTGGTCGCGAGCATAGGCCGGGCCCCCTTGGAGGGCCTTGCCCTCGAAACGAGTATTGACCGGCGTTCGACTAAGCTCCGCAGTCACCCCCTTGTACTCGGAGACGACCAGCTCACCACCATCAGGCGACAGCCCCATCCCGTCCACCCAACCTCCCGGGGCAGTCCCACCATTGACTGTCACGTTATCAGCACGGAACTCATCCGGGATATGGTACCCCTGCTCAGTGAGATACTTCTCCCCACCAGCCTCACCAATCCTCGCCCCCGCATCGTTGAGAGCCTTATGGGCATTAGATGCAGCATCGGCTTGCGTGTCGAGCTGTCTAATGGTGCGGTCGTCATATCCGTCGATTTCCAGTTTTTCTCTCGTTCTCTTCATGTTTCTGCGAGTGAAGTCGCTGGGTGAGTAGTTTTTTGGTATTGAGTCGTTCAGGTCTTTTCTTGCTGCCTGCTTGGCTGCTTTTCTTGCTGCGTGCTGGCGGAACAGGTCTGGGACGTCCTTGGCGTACCGGTCGGCTGCTGCTGCCTGTCTCAGGGCGGTGCGGTTGGTGGCCATG
>NZ_GL882524.1 GCF_000195595.1 Actinomyces sp. oral taxon 170 str. F0386 | reverse complement strand
GCTGGTTGTGGGTTGTAGAGGGTGTGGTTGTGGATCGTGGCGTGTAGGGTCGGGGTGCGGTGGTGGGCCTGGGTGAGGACGGCTTGGCCTAAGGCGGTTTGTCTTGGTTGCGTTTGTGCTGGTAGTAGGCCTGGGAGACGGGGTCGGAGTGCAGTGAGGCGAGGGCGAAGGGGGACATGGCGCGCTTGAGCCTCTTGTTGCCGGCGTGGGAGACGTGTTCACCCCTGATGGAGGAGCCTGATCTTCTGGTTGCTGGTGCCAGTGCGGCGTGGGAGGCCAGGTGGGCGCTGGTGACTGGAGGTCCTTGGTCAGGGTCTGGGCCAGCAAGGACGGCTGCGGCCGGGACCCCGATCCCGGGCACGTGTGGTCAGGACCTGGCACATGAGGGTGGGCCACCCGCCAGGGTCTCGACCTGGGCGGCGATATCGGTCCGCTGGGCGCGTGGGGCGATGAGCTGACGGGGTACGTGGGGCAGCACCACTGCGGCGGCGTCGGTGCCGGCGACCACCACGGACTGGTGCTCCAGGGCCGAGACGGTCTGGGCGGCCCAGGTGGCGTGCCGCCTGCACCCGCGGGCTTTGAGCCTGGCGTCAGTCCTTGTCTTGCCCGCTCGCTTCAGCTCGGCTGGGGTGGACCAAGTCGGCGACGGGCCTCCCCGGTGGCGGCGTGCGCCCGGCCACGGCCCCAGGGTGGGGCGGGGTCTGGGTGAACGACTGGCACCGGATCCGGCCCTCGGTCTGGTTGACCTGGCGGGCCAGGTCCAGGTCGAATCCCGTGAGCATGCTCAGCGCCGCGGCCTCCTCGTCCGAGGCGCTGATGGCTCTCAGGGTGTGGGGCATGGTCCTGGCAGCCTGGGTGACGACGGCAGCGTCCTTCGCGTCGGTCTTGGCGCTGCCCGGCGTCAGGTCGGCGATGCGGCGCATGGACAGTCCGGGCAGGTAGCCCACGGTGATGCCCATGTCCTGAGCCACCGCCACCGCCAGGACCCCTGATGGTGGCGGGCTGATCGACCACCACCAGCAGGCTCCCATGATCGGCCAGCTTCTCGTAGAGAGCACGCAGGCGCTCCTCGTCGTTGGGCAGGGCCCTGTCAAGGACCTTCCGGCCCTCCCGGCTCAGGGCCGTGACCCAGTGCTCGCTCCTTGCCGACGCCCGGTACCGATGAAGACCTCGATGTCCATCTCTCCTGCCACCTCCCGGTCAAGTCGATACGGGGACAGCCGGTGGACAGGCCGGACCCCGCACCCACGCCTACGAAAGACCTCTACCGGTTCGCGGTGGGTCGCTCCCCTTATCAGCAGTCACCAGCGCCCGGCTGCCGCAGGTGACTTTCACCCGTTACCTTGTTGGTGGTCCCGGGTGGT
>NZ_GL882523.1 GCF_000195595.1 Actinomyces sp. oral taxon 170 str. F0386 | reverse complement strand
GGGGGCACCTCCCGCTTGCGGGGGAATGTCGGCGACCCACAGCTCGTTCGGCCTGAACGCGCTGACATGCCTTTTGACGAGGTCGGCCGGGCACTGGTCCTTTGGAGCCGAGCGCGTCGTTCTGGGCGACTTGGCGCGTCTGACACCGTGTAGGCCCAGGTCGCCCATGAGCCGCACGGGCGGTACAGCGGGCCACGTGACCGGCACCGTGACGCTCAGCGATCTCGGGTCGGCCCCGCATCACGTGCATCTTGCGGGCCCCAGCACCGAGTAGCTGGTTCTTGTGGACCTTGGATATCTCCGCCTTGAGGGTCTCGTCGCGCAGGCTCCTGGCGCTAGGAGGCCGGCTACGGCGGGCGTGAGTCAGGAACTCGGGGCGATCTTGACTCCGGCGCCAGTGAGCACCTTGCAGATCGGCCAGGCCCCAAACTCCTCCTTCTTGGTCTCGATGTACTGGCAGATCAACGGGACGGGCGCTCACACTCCGCCGCGCTAGACAAGCTGACGCGCTCTTTGGGATCGCGTTGGCTCTTCGCAGCTCTCGGACCTCCAACGCCGGCTCCTTGATCCGCTGTGCCTCGTCGGTGGTGGTGCCGAGCCAGGTGCCCTGGTCGATCTGGGCCTTCTTGACCCAGGTACGCAGAGCCTCGGGGTGGACACCCAGCTCGTCGGCGATCCTACGAATCGCGCCCTTGGCCCGAGCCGGATCGGCCAGTGCCTCCAACGCCCGTCCTCATGGCCCGATCGCGCAGCTCATCGGGGTACTTCCTTAAGTCCCATGACAGTGATCCTTCCGTGTCATCACTACCTCCATCAAACCCGGGGCGATTCAGAC
>NZ_GL882522.1 GCF_000195595.1 Actinomyces sp. oral taxon 170 str. F0386 | reverse complement strand
CCCGGTTGCGACCGGGTGCTGAGCCTTGCGCGCCCGCGGGCGCAGGGGATTGTCGGGACGTACTCATCACGGAAGCCTCCTCGCTACCGAAACAGCTCCACCCCATCAGGTCGGGCAACACTGCCCGCCCGGGCGGTGTATTGACATTACCCGCCCACACCCCAACACCGCCAGACCCGACAACCACCCTGTGGAAAACCCCGGGTCAGTCTTGATCGGCCGGCCTCTACTTGCCCAGTCCACTGCTCACACGAGCCGACGCACATCGGACATGCCGTTGCGACTGCGTGAGTCCTGCTCGCTTCCGGCTACCTGAGCCGACACAGATCAAGCCTGGCTCGATATCACTCCGAACCTCCCGAGCTACCACCGGCTACCGCCAGGCCGTCCACCTGAGGTGGCCGTGCACCACCTGAGCGCAACGCCCTGGCCCACAGCCGAGATCGTGTCCATCCCAGGTGGATCCGCGCCACCTGACCTCACACAACTCCAACAACCATCACACAGCCCAATCAGCACCCCACGGGCCCGGACTCGCGCCCCCCGTCCCTTGGCGCACCTTCAGCCACCTTGTCCGGCACGCCCGGAGGGACACATGAGCAGCCAGATGAGATACATCCCGCCCAGTGCGGCACTGACCAGGCCCACCGGGATCTGGAAGGGGCTGAGCAACCGCTGCGCCAGAAGATCGGCGCCGCCCAGCAGCAGCGCCCCCATGGAGGCCGAGGCGACCATCGTGATCCCGGCAGACCGGCTCAGGCGCCGCGCCAGCTGCGGAGCCGCCAGCGCCAGGAAGCCGATCGGCCCGGCCACCGCAACGCACACGGCAGCCAGCACCACGCCGTAACCGAGCATCATCCCACGGATCCGGTTCACGCGCGTCCCCAGGCTGGTGGCGGCATCGTCGCCCATCTCCAGCATGGAGGCGGGCCGAATAAGCCAGAGCACCTGCGGCAGCAGCACGACCGCAGCGATGAGGAGCGGGCGGACCTGCCCCCACGAGATGGCGTTGAAGGAGCCGTACTGCCAGGCCTTGGCCGCCTCGGCGCTCTGGAGGGAGGTCCGGGAGATGAGGTAGCCGTTGGCCGCCGACAGCATCTCCGACAGGGCGATACCGGCCAGGATGAGGTTGTCGCCGCCAATCCCGCGGCGCAGCGCGACAAACGCGACGAGCGCCGCCGTCGCGAAACCACCGAGGATCGAGCCGGCACCGATCTGGAAGGTCGAGGAGGCGGAGGCCAGCAGGATCGCCAACAGCCCTCCCGTCGAGGCACCGGTGGTGAAGCCGACAATATCGGGACTGCCCAGAGGATTGCGGGACAGGCTCTGGAAGATGGCGCCCGACAGCGCCAGCATCGCCCCCACCAGCACGGCCGCGAGCGCCCGTGGCAGACGCTGGTCGATGACGATGAAGCGATCCAGGTCGCTTCCCGTGCCGCGCAGCAGCGTCCCCAGAGCGTCCGCCGAGGAGATGTTGTAGGTGCCGGTGAGAACCGTCAGCACCATGACCGCCAGGGCCGTCAGGACCAGGAGGGTCGTCACCGTGACGGCGCGGCGGTGGATCAGGATCTCCTGCCGGGGCCCCACGGGCAGCCTCATGAAGGACCGGGGAGGCCCCGAGCGGACCTGCTGCCCCGACCCTTCCGGATTCGCGCGCGACTCCGCCCCCTCCGGAAGTCGTGGATTCGCGGTGGGCCGGCTCATCGGGTCCTCACCCCCGTGCGTCGCACCACCATGGCCAGGAGGACGGGGCCACCGATGAAGGCTGTGACGACGCCGGCCTCCATCTCCGCGGGAACGATGAGGACGCGCCCCAGGATGTCGGCCCCCAGGAGCAGGATCGGCCCGGCCACGAGGGAGACCGCCAGCAGCTTGCGCTGGTCGGCCCCCAGGGCGAGCCGCAGCACCTGCGGCACCACGAGCCCGACGAAGGATATCGGGCCGACGGCCGCCGTCGACGCCCCGCACAGGAGCGTGATGGCGGCCAGCGCCAGGGCGCGCGCCCGTGCGGGGCTCACCCCCAGGGCCCTGGCCTGCTCCTCCCCCAGCGCCAGGGCATTGAGGGTCAGCCCGGAGGCCAGGGCAAGCACGAGGCCGACGGCGAGGAAGGGGCCGATCCACACCAGCAGGCCGGCGTCGCGCCGAGCGAGCGAGCCCAGGACCCAGAAGCGGTAGGAGTCGAAGGTCTTGGAGTCGTACATGGTGATGGTGCCGGTGATGGCGCGCAGGCTGGCTCCCAGCGCCACCCCGGCCAGCACCAGGCGCGCCGGCCCTGCGTCGGCGCTGCGGCGGGCCATGAGGTGGACGAGTCCTGCGGCCAGAGCCGCCCCGGCGAAGGCGAACCAGAGGTAGCCGCCGACGTCGTCGACTCCCAGGACGGACAGCGACAGGACGACGGCGAGGGAGGCGCCGGCGTTGACGCCGAGGATTCCGGGCTCGGCCAGTGGGTTGCGGGTCAGTCCCTGCATGACGACTCCCGCGACGGCCAGGGCGGCCCCGACGACGACGGCCAGAACGGTGCGCGGCATGCGCATCCTCCAGATGATGATGGAGGCGACGGTCTTCCTCTGCCCGGCGAGCCCGGTGAGAATCTCCTCCAGGGTCAGGCTGCGGGTCCCGACGGCGAGGCTGACGAGGATCAGCGCCGAAAGCAGCACCAGGCAGATGAGCAGCACAACGCCCATCCGGGACCTGAAGGCGATCTTGTCCACTCCTACCTCGTTTCCCACGGGTTGATTCTTGATCAAAACAGTACGACTGAGGTTAGCCTAAGCACATGACATCGCTCTACAGCCGCCGGTCCGCGATTGCCTTCGCGGGACTGGCCACTGCTCTGCCCGTCCTGGCCGCCTGCTCCTCCAAGAAGGGCGGATCGGACTCGGCAGCCTCCCCCGACTCGTCCGCCTCCGCAGGGGCCAAGCCCACCCCGACATCCTCGGTGCCCACGGGCATGCCCGAGGGCAAGGGCTCGGGTCAGGCCGACGACGTCTTCCCCCGCACGGTCACCCACTTCAAGGGCTCAGCCGAGATCCCCGCGGCCCCCACGAAGGTCGTTGTCATCGCCACCGGCCAGCTCGACGTCGCCCTCACCCTGGGCATCGTGCCGGTGGGCTCCACCAAGGGCGACGGCGCCGAGGCCGTGCCGGACTACCTCAAGAAGGCCTTCCCCAAGTACGCCGACCAGCTGGGCTCGCTCACGGACATCGGCTCCCGCAAGGACCCCAGCGTGGAGGCCGTCAGCAACCTGGCCCCCGACCTCATCCTCATGAACGGGGCCATCAAGAAGGCCGACGAGGTCTACGCCTCCATGTCCGCCATCGCCCCGACGGTGGTGACGCAGGGAACCGGCCAGTACTGGAAGCAGGACTTCCTGCTCGTGGCCGATGCCCTGGGCAAGCCCGACACGGCCAAGAAGTGGCTGGAGACCTACCAGGCCGACGCCGCCAAGGCCGGCGCCGCCATCGAGGGCGCCCCCGCGGTCTCCCTGCTGCGCCACAACGAGGAGCGTCTGCGCCTGTTCGGCCCGCTGTCCACCCCCGGCTCGGTGCTGGCCGACATGGGGCTTGCCCGCCCCAAGGACCAGCAGTTCACTGATGACACCTCCAAGGACATCTCCCCCGAACAGCTCGAGCAGGCCAATGGCGACTGGCTGTTCTACGGCGTTCAGGGCGGCGACGCCTCGAAGGTCACCTCACTGGATCTGTGGCCGGCGCTGAACCCCGTCGACGCCAAGCAGGCCGTCCAGGTCGACGACGACGCCTTCTTCCTCAACGCCGGCCCGACGGCCATCCGCACCATCCTCACCACGGTCTCCGACTCCCTGAAGAAGTAGCCCGTGCCCTCCCCCGTCTCGACGGAGGCGCCCGCGGACGCCCAGGCCCCTTCCACGGGCCTGGGCGTCCGGGGCATCTCCCTGGCCTACCATCCCAGTCATCCCATCATCGAGGACCTGAGCACGGCCATCACCCCGGGCGCGGTGACGATGATCGTGGGCCCCAACGGCTGCGGTAAGTCCACGCTGCTGCGCGCCATGAGCCGGGTGATCTCACCATCGGCCGGGCAGGTGGTCCTCGATGGCCGTGACATCGCCTCCCTGGCACCCAAGAAGCTCGCCCGGCGGGTGGGCATGCTCGCCCAGTCCTCGATCGCCCCGCCCGGGATCACGGTCCACGAGCTGGTGGCGCGCGGCCGCTACCCCTACCAGTCGCTCCTGCACCAGTGGTCGCCCGACGACGACGCAGCCGTCACCGAGGCCATGGAGCGCACCGACGTCGTCGGCCTGGCGAACCGGCACGTGGCCGCTCTCTCCGGTGGTCAGCGTCAGCGGGTGTGGGTGGCCATGGCCCTGGCCCAGCGCACTGACATCCTGCTGCTCGACGAGCCGACCACCTACCTGGACCTGGCCCACCAGGTGGATCTGCTTGAGCTGTGCCGCGAGCTCAACACCGAGCTGGGGACCACGATCGTGGCGGTGCTCCACGATCTCAACCAGGCCTGCCGCTACGGCGACGAGGTCATCGCGATGCGCATGGGCTCCATCGTGGCCCACGGGCGGCCCGAGGAGGTCGTCACCGCCGAGATGGTCGAGGATGTCTTCGGCGTGGCCGTGCAGGTCATCTCCGACCCGCTCACCGGGACCCCGCTGGTGCTGCCGCTTCCGCGCGGAGCCGGCGGGACGACGTCGGACACTGAGGACGAGCAGGGGCGGTAGCGCCCTGCCGGGCTCATCCGGGCTTCGGCCGAGCGCGATCACCCGCAATCGTCACCGCTGCTCGCCGGCGCCGGGCTTCGCCCGTGCTCGGGCCGAACACGCCGGGCCCTCAGGTTGAAGCCGGTGTTCCACAGCCCCGCTGGGTGGCCCTGACAGAACCTCCCACGCGGTGGACCCGCGTCACGGCGCGTGTCTAGTCTTCACGTATCAACCCGCACTGATGTGAGGACATACCTGTGACTGCTTCTGCTCCTGCCCTGCCCACCACGATGCGCGGCGTCGTCATGCACGCCGCCGGTGACGTGCGCGTCGAGGACCGCGAGGTCCCCCACGTCATCGAACCCACCGACGCCGTCATCAAGCTCGAGGCCGCCTGCGTGTGCGGCTCGGACCTGTGGCCCTACCGGGGCATCCAGCCCCTGGAGGAGGCCCGCCCCATGGGCCACGAGTACGTGGGCACCGTCGTCGAGGTCGGCGACGACGTCAAGAGCGTCAAGGTCGGCGACTTCGTCGTCGGCTCCTTCTGCCTGAGCGACAACACCTGCGAGATCTGCGAGGACGGCTACCAGTCGCGCTGCGCCAACGGCGGCTTCATCGGCGACACCCAGGCCGAGTACACGCGCGTGGCCCTGGCAGACGGAACCCTCGTCGTCGTCCCCGGCGGCAGGCCCGAGGACCCCGAGATCATTGCCTCGCTGCTGGCCGCCTCCGATGTCCTGGGAACCGGCTGGTTCGGGGCCGTGGCGGCCCAGGCCGGCCCCGGCAAGACCATCGCGGTGGTCGGCGACGGCGCCGTGGGCCTGTCCGCGGTGCTGGCCGCCAAGGCCCTGGGGGCTGAGAGGGTCATCGCCTTCTCCCGCCACGAGGACCGGGCGGCCCTGGCCCGCGAGTTCGGCGCCGACATCGTCATCGCCGAGCGTGGCGACGAGGGCGCTGCGAAGGTCAAGGAGCTCACCGGCGGCTACGGCGCCCACGGCGTCGTCGAGGCCGTGGGCAACCAGACCTCGATGATGCAGGCCATCGCCTCCTGCCGCCCCGGCGGGCACCTCGGCTACGTGGGCGTGGCTCACGGCGTCTCCCTGCCCGGGGACCAGCTCTTCTTCGCCGAGATCAACATGCTGGGCGGACCCGCCCCCGTGCGCCGCTTCCTGCCCGACCTCATCGACCGCATCCTCAAGCGCGAGATCAACCCCGGCAAGGTCTTCACCCTGCGCCTGCCCCTGGAGGACGCGCCCGAGGCCTACAGGGCCATGGATGAGCGCCGCGCCATCAAGGTGCTCCTGGAGCCCTGATCCGGTCCGCGCCCGCACGGCACCGGCAGTGCGTAGCATCTGGCGTGACGGCGCGACGCCGTCAGGCCCTTATACGCACAAATGCACACCGGCCATCGTTACCCCCTGAACGCAGGAGCGCTCATGAAGACCCTTGTTCTCGTCTTCCACCCCGACATGTCCGACTCACGCATCAACCGTCCCCTGGCCGCCAGGGCCGAGGCCCTCGGCGATGACGTCACCGTGCGCTACATGTACAAGATCTACCCGGACCAGAAGGTCGACGTCGACGCCGAGCAGGCGATTCTGGAGACCGCCGACCGGATCGTCCTCCAGTTCCCCTTGTACTGGTACTCCACCCCCGCTCTGCTCAAGCAGTGGGAGGACGACGTCCTCCTCTACGGCTGGGCCTACGGCTCCACCGGCAAGGCGCTGACGGGCAAGGAGCTGCTGGTGGCCGTCTCAACCGGAGGACAGTACGGCGTCGACGAGGACGGTTACTCACTCACCGAGCTGCTGCGCCCGCTCCAGGCGACGGCGGACATGTGCCAGATGACCTACCTCGAGCCCTTCACCACCACGGGGACCCTCACCATCACCGATGAGGCCCTGGCTCAGCGTGTCGAGGACTATGCGGCCGTTCTGGAGTCCGCGGACCTTCCGGCTCTGGAGCACCGCGGCTGAACGCGTCAGCTTCCCGCCTTGCGCACCCTGAGGGCCCCGAGCCGGTTCATCCGACTCGGGGCCCTCAACGCATCTCAGTCGCCGTCAGACAGGTCCTTGAAGTAGCGGGCCACCGGCCAGCGCTGGAAGCCGAGCCCCTCGTAGGTGGCGCGGGCCGGGGCGTGACCGTGGTCCCCGCCGGTCTCCACCATCACCATGGCCATCCCTGCGGCTCGGGCCCGCTCCATGGAGTGGTTCATGAGGGCCCGGCCGATGCCGCGGCGCTGGTAGTCGGGGTCGACGACAACGATGTAGACCTCCCCCATCCTGTCCTCGGGGTGCAGGCGGGTGCACACCCAGCCCACCGGGCGACCGTCGAGGACAGCGACGTCGACGCCGTCGGGCTCACCGTCGAGGACCTCGGCAAGATCGGCGGTCTGCCGCTGCCGCCAGCCCTCGGGGTAGAAGGATCGGTAGACGAAGGCGGGCACGTCCTGCTCCATGAGCGGGAATACCGGGGCCCAGGCGCGCAGGGAGAGGTCCAGCAGCGCCTGACGCTGCTGTGGCCGGTACGCGGCGATCTCAACCATGCCGGAATCCTACGGTGCGCTCGGTCGACGTGCAGTCCCCGCCGGTGATCGCACCGGCGGGGACCCAACAGACTCACGGACGGGCGGCGCCTCAGCCGAAGATGTCGAGCATCGGCAGCTCGCGGGTCTGGAGGACGGCGGCGTAGTCCTGTGCGCGCCGGGCGATGGCCTCGTCGGTGATCTCCAGGGCGCCCACCGACAGGAAGGGCACGGCGTACTTGGTGCCGATGACGCGAGAAGTGCCCTGCATGGGGCGCAGGAACTCGTGGATCGTGTAGATGTGAGCGCCCTCGCGGCCGTAGGCGCTGCCGGCGCCGCCGACGCTGACGGCCAGGAGAAGCTCCTTGCCGTGCAGAGCCGTGCCGGTCGAGCCGTAGGCCCAGCCGAAGGTGAGGACGTCGTCGAGCCACTTCTTGAGCAGGGGCGGGCAGGAGAGCCAGTACATGGGGTACTGCAGGACGATGCGGTCGGCGCCCAGCAGGGCCGCCTGCTCGGTGGCCACGTCGATGTTGAAGTCGGGGTAGATGTCGTACATGTAGCGCACGGTGATGTTGCCGCCGAGCGACTCCGCCGTGGCCCCGAGGGCCTTGTTGACCCGCGACTCGGAGATGTTGGGGTGGAAGACGAGAACGAGAGTGTTCACGGAGGACTCCCTGGTGTCGTTGGACTGTGGTGCGGAGGACGTGCCCCGCGAGGCGCCGTCGCCTCCGGCGTCGGAGGTGGACAGGACGTCGCTCAGGCCGGAGAAGCCGCCGATGATGACCTCCAGCTTGGGGGTCATCGCGCCGCGGTCCAGCCAGGACTCCTTGGGGCGGAAGGGGACACGGTCGGCGTCGTCACCGCTGTGGAGCTGGTTCGACCGCTGCATGCCCAGGGCCGCGCTCGACCCGCCGAAGCGCTCGTCCCACATGCGGGTAGCGATGTCGATGCCGCGCTCGCGGCGTCCCGGCTGGTGCTCGGACTCGATGGTCTCGGCCATGGCGGCCGCCTGCTGGTGGGAGGTCAGGACCGTCGAAAGTGTGTAGTTGAGGGCCAGGTAGGCGTCCTCGCTGCGCAGGCCGCCCGAGACGAGGGCGTTGTGGGCGCGCTTGGCCACGGACATGAAGGGCACATAGGCCCAGGCCAGATCGATGAGGGTGTGGTCCAGGCCGGGATTGGCGTCGAGCACGTCCCACAGGGAGTCGGAGAGCTGACGCAGATAGTCCTGCCAGCTCAGTCCGGCGGGTGGCAGCGTGACGTCGGCGGAGACGCGCTCTAAGCAGGCCACGAGCAGATCGTCGCGCGAGCTGACGGTGCGTGCGAGGTCGGCTGTACTCACCCCCAGTCGACGCGCCACCTTGCCCATCGTGAACCGGTCCACACCAATCTCGAGGGCGGCTGTGACGACGTCGTCCCTGGTAAAACCGGCATTATGCTGCATAGAGCCTCCCGGGTTGGGTCATACTCGTCAGCGTAACGAACCAATAACAGGCAGCCAAATCGAATCCGCCTATACTCACGATGCTCGATGCTGTTTTTCCGCAATATGACGGCGGAATGCAGCCCACCTCCGTTCCCTGCCGCACCGCCTGGATTCTCAAGTTTTGATAACGACTCGGCACGCCTCCGCTGAGCTCGGTCGGTGGCGCGCCCGACGACGGTGGGGTCTCACCGAACCCGCTCCCCCGCTACCGTGGTGTCATGAGCGAGACTCCCCGCCCACAACGCCCCGTCTTTCCGGAACCGCCCGCGGCGCCCTCGCCGGCAGCGGCACCGCCCGCTCCGACGGCGCCCCCGGCCAAGCAGCGGCGCTGGCGAGATGATCTGCACCTGGCGCACACGATCGCCAACAAGGTGGACAGTCTCACCCAGGCCCGTTTCGACGCCGGGAACTTCACGGTGGAGACCAAGTCGGATCTGACACCGGTCACCGAGGCCGACCGGGAGGCCGAGCGCGTCATCCGTGAGCAGCTGGGCCGGGCGCGCGGACGTGACTCCGTCCTGGGTGAGGAGCTGCCCACCACCGGTCACTCCTCGCGCCAGTGGGTCATCGACCCGATCGACGGAACCAAGAACTTCGTGCGGGGCGTGCCGGTGTGGGCCACGCTCATCGGCCTCATCGAGGACGGCCAGTGCGTCGTCGGGCTGGTCTCCGCACCCGCGCTGGGGAGGCGCTGGTGGGCCGTATCCGGCGGTGGGGCCTGGACCGGACGGTCGCTGAGCTCGGCACGACGGATGTCGGTGTCCGGCGTCGACGACCTCACCCGGGCCTCGATGTCCTACTCCTCGCTGTCGGGATGGGCACAGGTCAAGCGGCTGCGCGGAATGCTGGGGCTCATGCAGTCGTGCTGGCGCACCCGCGCCTACGGGGACTTCTGGTCCTACATGCTGGTGGCCGAGGGCGCCGTGGACCTCGCGGCCGAGCCCGAGCTCGAGCTCTATGACATGGCGGCGCTCGTGCCCGTGGTCACCGAGGCGGGCGGGCGCTTCACCTCCCTCGACGGCGAGCCCGGACCCTTCGGGGGCAACGCGGTGGCCACGAACTCACTACTGCACGACGTCGCCCTGAACCACCTGAGCGCCGAGACCGACTGAGTCGCCGCAGCCGGCCGAGCCTTCACCTCCCATCACTGGAACTCAGCACGCTCTGAAGTTATAAAAGATCTAAAAGATCTAAAACGCGCAAAAGTGGAGACGATCACGCATGACCAATCCCTTCAAACCCACAGCGGGCGCAACGCCTCCCTTACTTGTTGGCCGCAGCCGCGTCATCGAGGAGTTTCTGGAGAGCCTCGATGACGGCCCCGGAGCACCCGGACTCCTGGAGCTCATCACTGGCGCTCGGGGCGTCGGGAAGACCGTCATGCTCACCGCACTGGGAGACTCGGCACGAGAGCGCGGCTGGGTGGTCGTTGATGAGACCGCACGCGAGGGGCTCATGGATCGCCTCGCCACCGAATTCACTCGCCAGCTATCGCAGCTCGCCGGCAAGGAGCGCTCACGGTTGACCTCCTTGAGCCTAAGCACACCGCTCGGAGGCGGTAGCGCAACACTGGAGCACGCACCTGCTCCTGAGCCCTCCTGGCGGCAGAAGGCGCGAGCACTGACCCAGTGGCTCGCGGAGCACGGCACCGGCCTGCTGCTCACTATCGACGAAGTGCATGCCATTCCGCGCGAGGAACTGCGAGCCCTGTCCGCAGAGGTGCAGCACCTCATTCGCGAAGGGGCTCCCATCGGCCTGCTCATGGCGGGACTCCCCAAAGCCGTTGAGGAGCTCCTCAATGACGACATCACCACCTTCCTGCGTCGAGCCGAGCGGATAGAACTCGGTGAGGTGGCCATCGACGACGTCTGTGAGGCCCTGAAGTCGACCTTCGACACGGGCGCGAAGGCGTTGAGCAACAACCTGGCCCAGGAGTGCGCGAACGCGACCGGCGGTTACCCATTCATGATCCAGCTCGTGGGGTACCAGGTGTGGAAGCACAGTGGCGATGGCCCAGTGACCCAGCCAGCAGTCGCCGCAGGAACGACCGCTGCCCGACTGCGCCTCGGCAACCTGGTTCATGCTCCGGCACTACGCGACCTGTCCGACGTCGACCGCACCATGCTCGTGTGCATCGCCAAGGACGACGGCCCCTCACAGATCGCCGACATCGCCGAACGCATGGATCGCCCTGTCAACTACGTGTCGGTCTACCGCAACCGGCTGCTCACCGCCGGGATCATCAAGACCGCCGGCTACGGCAGGGTCGACTTCGCCGCCCCCTATCTGCGTGAGTACCTGCGCGAGCACGCAGCGCACCTCGTCATGGAGTGAGGCGCAGCCGCAGCCGACCACCCGCAGCCACACGCCGGGATCACACGGGCTGGACTTGCCACGCATCCAACGTTATAAAAGGGATACAAACTCATACGCGGCCCTAGAACTGGGTGTTTGACCCGGCGTCGCTGCGCGACTGAGCCGTCCACTGCTGCGGCGGGTACCACAGCTACCCGGCCGTTCCCCCATCCCTGGCGCCGGTAACCTGCCGTGAGTCCACCATCCATCCACCCCAGGAGTCCCTGTGAACTGGCTGCACGCCGTCCTCCTCGGCATCGTCGAGGGCATCACCGAGTTCCTCCCGGTGTCCTCCACCGGCCACCTCAATATCGTCGAGAAGCTGCTCGGCTACGAGATCAACTCCGCGGGCATGACCGCCTTCACCGCCGTTATCCAGGTGGGTGCGATCATCGCCGCCATCATCTACTTCTGGGCCGATATCGTCCGCATCATCACTGCCTGGTTCAAGGGACTGAGTAACCAGCAGGCCCGCCAGGATCCTGACTACACGCTCGGCTGGGGCATCGTCCTGGGGTCCATCCCGGTGGCCGTCGTTGGTCTGGTCCTCAAGGACTTCATTCAGGAGTACGTCCGCTCCCTGTGGGTGATCGCCGGTGCCCTCATCGTGTGGTCGGCGGCCATGTGGATGGCCGACCGCCAGCAGAACCTCACCAAAGGCATGAAGGACGTCACTGTCAAGGACGCCCTCATCATCGGCGCCTTCCAGGCGCTCTCCCCGGTGTTCCCCGGCATCTCCCGCTCGGGAGCGACGATCTCCGCCGGTCTCTTCCTCAAATTCGACCGGGTGACGGCCACGCGCCTGTCCTTCTACATGGGCATCCCGTCCCTGGTCGCGGCCGGACTGCTGGAGGCCGTGACCGAGGCCGGAGCCATCGGTGACACCGTGGGCTGGACGCCCACCATCGTCGCGACGATCGTATCTGGAGTTGTGGCCTACGCGACCATCGCCTGGCTGCTGCGCTTCGTGTCCTCCAACAAGTTCACCTCCTTCCTCGTCTACCGCGTGCTGCTGGGCCTGGTCATCATCGCCCTGGTCTCCGCCGGCACCATCGCCGCCTGACATCTCCCTTTTCACCGGCAGCGGCATTCTTCGCGTGGGGCAACGGATTTTTCCGTTGCCCCACACGAATTCTGTCGTCCTCGACGACCATGAGGCATAGGAAATAGATGTCGGTGGGCTGTGAGACAGTGTCGGCATGCGGATCCTCCACACCTCCGACTGGCACCTGGGGCGCACCTTCCACGGGCGCGTGCTCGATGACGCGCACGCCGCCTTCGCCGACCACCTCGTCGAGCTCGTCACCGCCGAGTCAGTCGATGCGGTTCTCGTCGCCGGGGACGTCTACGACCGCGCCATCCCACCCAACGACGCCGTCGCCCTCCTGGATGAGACGCTGCGCCGCTTGACCGAGCGTACCCGGGTTGTCCTGACCCCCGGCAACCACGACTCCGCCCGCCGCCTCGGCTTCGCCGCCGACCTCATGCGCGAGGGCCTCATCATCCGGGCCCGCACCGCCGGCCTCGACCGCGGCATCATCCTCCCCGACGCCAACGGCAACGAGGCCGCCATCGTCCACGCCCTGCCCTACCTCGATCCCGACGCCGCCCGCGAGATCCTCCCACCCCTCCTTACCGAACGCCTCGGAGAGGAGACCCCCACGAGACACACAGCCGGAGAGGACCAGGACGAGAACCGGGACGCCGCCTCCCACCCCGTTCAACCGGAGCGCCCGCGTCTGTCCCGCTCCCACGAGGCCGTCGTCTCCGCCGCCCTGCGCCTCGTGGCCGCGGACCTGGACCGCCTGCGCGCCGGCCGCAGCCGGCGCCTGCCAAGCCTGCTCATGGTCCACGCCTTCGTCGTCGGCGGTGAGGCGAGCGAGTCCGAGCGGGACATTCGCGTCGGCGGCGTCGACTCCGTGCCCTCCGGGGTCTTCACCACCCTGGGCGGCTCGCCCCTGGCCGAGCGCAGCGGCGGCCTGGACTACGTGGCCCTCGGCCACCTCCACCGGCCCCAGGAGCTCACCCGGCCCACCGGCCCGCGCCTGGTCTACTCCGGCTCGCCCCTGCCCTTCTCCTTCGACGAGGCCGAAGGCGCCCGCAACGCCGCCACCAAGTCCTCCGTCCTGCTGGACCTGGGCGCCCACGGCGTCACCGGGCTGGAGCGCATCCCCACCCCGGTCCTGCACCAGGTACGCACCCTGACCGGCACCATGCCCGAGCTCCTCTCCCCCGCCTTCGACAACGCCACCGGCGCCTGGGTGCGCGTCATCCTCCAGGGCGGGCGGCCACCCGGCGCCCTGGCCACCCTCAAGGATCGATTCCCCAGCCTCCTGGCCTTCCAGCACGAGGCCCCCACGCGCACCGCCCGCGAGCGCATCGCCGTCACCGCCGTGGCCGACCCGCTGCGCATCACCGAGGACTTCTTCGACGACGTCTGCGGGCGCGCCCCCGAGCCCTCCGAGCGCGGTGTCCTGCGCAGCGCCTACGAGTCAGCCCTGGCGAGCGCGAGGAGCGAGCGATGAGGATCCACTCCCTGACCATGACCGGCATCGGCCCCTACGCGGGGCGGGAGCACGTCGACTTCGACGCCGTGGGCGCCTCGGGCCGCTTCCTGCTCACCGGCCCCACCGGGTCGGGCAAGACCACCATCATCGACGCGATCGTCTTCGCCCTCTACGGGGACGTAGCCGACTCGGCCGACTCCTCCAAGGAGCGCATCCGCTCCACACTCGTGGGCCCGCACACCGAGAGCGTCATCGAGCTCGTCTTCTCCACCGGCGCCGGCGTCTACCGGGTGCGCCGCACCCCCACCTACGAACGGGCCAAGCGGAGCGGCCAGGGCACCACCGCCCAGAACGCCACCGTCAAGCTCTGGCACCTGGCCGAGGTCGGCGGGGAACCGTTCGACGAACCCGTCACCCGCGTGGGCGACGCCGACGCGGAGATCGCACGCGCCGTCGGGCTCAGCCGGGAGCAGTTCACGCAGACGGTCGTCCTGCCGCAGGGCAAGTTCGCCCGGTTCCTGCGCGCCGACTCCTCCGAGCGCCAGCAGCTGCTCAAGGACGTCTTCGGCACCGGTATCTACGACGCCATCCAGGACGCCCTCATCCAGGCCTCCCGGGACGGGGCCCGGCAGGTCGAGCAGGCCGCCGCCGACCTGCGCGGACAAGTCGCCTCCCTGAGACGGCACCCCCTCCTCACCGAGGCGCCCTCCCCCGCCGAGACCACAGATACCGGCGAAGAGGCCGACGACGCTGACCATGCGACTCTCCAGGACGACTCGTCGCAGGAGGCCCCGCCCGGAGGGACCCGGGAGGCACTGCCGCTGCTCATGGAAGACGCCGACCACGACGAGCCGGAGGAGGCCGACGCCGGTCCTACTCCGACACCGGCCCAGGCCTTGGAGGCGGCAATGGTGGGCACTACCCCGGACCTGGTGGCTCTTCGCCGCGTCGGGGCCGAGGTGTTGGACGTCTCACGTAACCGTGCCCAGCAGGCCGATGCTCGTGCCGAGGCCGCTGGGAAGGTGCTCGCCAGGGCGCAGGCCGCCCGTGAGGAGGCCCAAAGGCTCCACGACCTCCTGGGGCGGCGTCGGGCCCTGGTGGAGGAGGATCAGCGGTTGGCCGAGCGCGCCGAGCAGGACGCCGATAATGCCGCGCGTCTCCAGGCAGCCGAGCGTGCAGCCCGGGTGCGGCCGTACCTGACCGCCGAGCAGGCAGCCCGCGGCCGCGCCCAGCAGGCCGTCGCCGCTCTGGCCGCTCGCGCCGACCAGAGCGGCCTGGCTCACCTCGCCGAGCAGGCCGGAGACACCAGTCCCGGCAGCACAGAGGAGGCCACCGGTAGCGACGCTCACAGTCATGGCGCCGCTCTGACACCCGCCGCCCTCGTCGAGCCCCTGGTCCGTGAAGCGCAGCACCAGTTCACCGCCCTCGAGGCTGACCCCAGCGAGGCAAGGGCCGGCGATACCGAAGCGAGCGCGGCCCCGCAGGACTCCGACACGGCAGAGACCCCTGTGGCGGCCGATGAATCGGAGACGGCCCGCGCCGAGGCCCTGAGCCCCCGCAGCCTTGACGATCTGGCGCACCGCTGCCGTCGCGAGCACGGGCAGCTCGAGGCCCTCGTGGACCTCGAGGCAGGCCTCCCTTCACGCGAAAGCGCCTTGCAGCAGCGGGAGGCGGAGCTGCAGCGCGCCGCAACCCAGCTGGAGCAGCGCGCGGAGAAGCTCGCCGAGCGCCCCGCGCAGCGCACCGCCCTGGTGGAGAAGCTGGAGGCGGCGAGGGCGGCCCGCGAGCGCCTGGACGGCCTTCAGGACCGCCGCGCCCAAGCCGAGGAGCGCCATCGCGCCGCCCTCGCCGTCGAGCAGCTCAGCACCCAATTGACCCAGCAGGACGCTGCCTGCACTCAGGCGGCCGCGCTCGCTCAGGAGGCGACCGAACGGGTTCGCGCCACGCGCCTGGCCTGGATCTCCGGGACCGCCGGGACGCTGGCCGGCGAACTCACCGAGGGCGAGCCCTGCCCCGTGTGCGGCTCGCCCACGCACCCCTCCCCCGCCTCCGCAGACGCCGAGGGTGCCACCCGCCAGCAGGTCGAGGCCGCCGAGGAGCGCCAACGGCAGGCCGACGAGGCGCTCAGCGGAGCCGTCCGGGAGCGAGACGCCTGTGCCGCGCAGCGTGAGGAGGCCCAGCGCAGCAGTGACGGTCTGGACGCCACTGCTGCCAAGGCCGCGCTGGACGAGGCCACCACCGCCCTGACCGCGGCTCAGGCCGCAGCCGACGGCGTCGACGAGCTGGCCGAACGGCTCGAGGCCTTCGATGCCGACACCGAGCAGGAGCGCACCGCACTCGATGCCACCCGCTCGGCCCAGGAGTCGGCCCGCAGTCGCCTGGAGGCCGACCGCGAGGCCCTGGCCCAGGACCAGAGGCGCTGCCTGGAGGCGCGCGGGTCCTGGCCGAGCGTCACTGCCCGCGCCGCCGCGCTGCTCGTGCGGGCAGGTGAGGCCGAGGACGCCTCCGAGGACGTCGAGGCGGCGCGCACCGCACTGGCTCAGGCCCGCAGCACCCTGACAGACCTGACTGAGGCCTTGAACGAGGAGGACTTCACCAGCGCCGCCCAGGCGCGGGCCGCCTCCCTGGACCGCGGTGCTATCGAGGACCTCACCGCCACCGTGAGCACCGCCGCCACCGCCCGCGAGCGGGTCCGGCTGGGTCTGGAGGACCCTGAGATCGCCGCCTTGAGCGGCCAGGAGGAGGACCGCCTCGAGGACACCTCCGCAGAGCTCGCCCGGGCGGACGCCGCCGCGAGGCAGGCCGCCTCCCTCCAGGCGCGCACCGCCGAGTCCCACGAGCACCTGCGCCGGGCCGTCGACGGCGTCGAGCAGGCGACAACCGCCTATGAGGAGGCGGCCGGCTCCAGCGCCGACCTCATCCGGGTGGCCTCGCTCGCCCGCGGGGAGAACGAGACCGGCATACCCCTGGCTACCTGGGTGCTTCAGGCCCGCTTCGAGGAGGTCCTCGTCTTCGCCAACGAGCGCCTGTCCCAGATGTCCTCCGGACGCTATGAGCTCATCCGGGTCACCGAGGAGACCAGCCAGCGCAGGCGCCGCAAAGGGCTGGGCCTGGCCGTCGTCGACCATCTCGGGGACGAGCGCACACGCGACCCCAGGACCCTCTCGGGCGGGGAGACCTTCTACGTCTCCCTGTCGCTGGCCCTGGCCCTGGCCGACGTCGTCTCGGCCGAGTCCGGGGGCGTGAGCCTAGAGACCCTCTTCATCGACGAGGGCTTCGGAACCCTGGACGCCGACACCCTCCAGACGGTCATGGCCGAGATCGACCATTTGCGTGCCGGCGGACGCACAGTCGGCATCGTCTCCCACGTGGCCGAGCTGCGCGACCAGATCGCCGAGCACATCGCAGTGCGGCGCGTCGCCTCAGGCGGATCCACCCTGAAGGTAACCGCATGAGAGGCCCGGGCCTCAGCAGGCCGAACTGCATCCGGGGCAGGACCGCATCCGGGTCGAAGGAGACGGCTACTGCTCCGATCCACCCTGGTCCTGCGCGCCGTCCTGCTGGCCGCCACCGTCATCCTGACCGGCACCGTCCTGGGAGTCCCCCTGCTGATCACCGGACTGGTCGGCGCCGCCCTGCGGGTCGATTCCCTGCTCGGCGGCCTTGTCCTTGACCGTGTTGAGGACACTGATGATGTCCTCACGGCCGGGGAAGGAGACGCCGGACTGCAGGGAGCTGAGGACCTGGTCGATGTTGCCGACCTTGATCTGACCGGCGAAGTTCTGCGCCTCGGCGACGGTCTGCTCCTTGAGCACGCCCGCCCCGTAGTAGACGCCTGCGGCCGTTGCGGCCAGGGGCAGGAATAACGAGGCCAGGACCAGTAACGCTGCCGGAGCCTTCGGCTTGGCGCGTGCCAGCGCTGCGCACGCCACGAAGAAGGCGATGAAGGCCAGCACCGCGCCGCCGCCGGCTGCGCCGATCGCAGTCCAGTTCGGCGTCCAGGTCTGGCTCGAGATGATCTCGAAGATGTGGAGCGTGGTCAGCAGCGTGTACGTCCCCCATCCCAGGAGCCCGGAGGCCACCAGCACCATGATCGTCCCCAGTGGCAGCGCAGCTGTGCGACGGCGCTTGGGCGGGCGAGGCAGCTCCACCGGCTGCTCGGGCTCAGGCTCGCTCCAGGCCTGCTGGGCCGGCACCTGCAAGGCCGTGGGGCGGGTGGGCTCGGGATTGACGTAGACGGGCTGGACCGGCTCGGCCAGGTAGGTGGCATGGGCCGGCATGGCCATCGTCTGCGGGGCCGCCTGCATGGGTTGGAGGACCTGGGTGTACTGGCTGCGCTGGTCCGGTGAGGCTGCCAGCTGCGGGGTCGACGTCGACGGCGGCAGATAGCCCCAGCCCTCACCACCCGGCGGCATGGCGATCGCCTCGGTGGCACCCGCCCGGGCCTCGGCCTCGGAGAGATCGATCCGCTCGGTCGGCCGTCCGCGGTCGACGTGATCGACGGTCGCATCCACCTCTGCGTCGTCGTCGAACTGCGGCCCACGGGAGAGAGGACGGGACACGATGAGGCTCCTTGCCAGGGGTATCGATTGGATCTCTACGACCACGAGGCTACGCCACCGACGCCGCCGGCACGAGGCACCTCAGCCTCTCGGACGAGAACTCACCGAGTGTTCTCGCGCACCACGAGCGCCGAGCGCGGGGCCAGGACGACGTGGCCCGTGCAGACCTGGCCGGTCAGCAGGTCGGTGCCCACGATCCCGGTCACCTCGGCGGCCCGGTCGCCGTGGTTGAGCAGGAAGAGGATCTCACCGCGCCGCTGGGCCTCGACGCCGTCGGGCAGGTCGGCGACGACCGGCCGCACCCGGGCGTGCGCGCACACCAGTGTCAGCAGAGCGGCCCGGCTGACGGCGTCGAGGTCGGCGGCCACGTACCAGGCCGCTCCTGCACTCCCCACTGCGCGCCGAGTGATGGCGGGCCGCCCGGCCAGATCCGCTCCCCCGCCGCGATCGTCGAAGACCGCCACTGCCTCAGCCGATTCCCGGCTCTGAGCGGCTTCGGCATCGCCGGGCGCTTCGTCGACACGGATCTCCTCAGCCCACCCGCCGGCGCGCAGCTCAGGGGCGGGTGAGCCCATCCGGTCCAGGACGCGGCGCAGCGGCTCACCGATCGGCTCCAGGCCCGTCCAGGTCTCGGCGGCGGGCGTTCCGACGGCGCGACTGAGACGGTTGACGAGCACCCCGCGGGAGTCGTTGTTAAAGCCCTCTGGTCCCACTGGGCCGCTCAGGGCGGCGTGGTCGGTGACCCGCACCCCGAGCAGGGGCCGCAACGACCCGAGGTAGCCGCCCAGGACCGCCTCGGCGCCGGCGTCGACGACCCCGGTGGGACCGGCCACGACGACCTGGGCGTCCACGGCAGCGGCCTGCTCCAGGTGGCGGGCGAGCTCTGGGCGGTCGATGAAGACCGCGGGCACGATGATGAGCCGGTAGCCGGTCAGCTCCGCCCCGACGGGGACGACGTCCGTGGCGATCCCCGTCTCCCACAGGCTGCGGTGCCAGGCACGAGCCGCCTCGAAGCGCTCGCCGAGCTCAACCGGTCCGATGGCCGAGCTCATGGCCCACTGGCTCTCCCAGTCCAGGACGACGGCCGCCTCAGCGCGCACCGGCTCCCCCAGCACCGGGCCGAGCCGCTTGAGGGCCCGGCCAGTGGCCACCACCTCGTCCCAGGTGCGGCTGGCGCGCCCGGCGTGTGGAACCATGCCGGAGTGGAAGGTCTCGGCGCCCTGGCGGGACTGGCGCCACTGGAACTGCAGGATGCCGTCGGCGCCGTGGGCCACGCGTGCCAGGGACCACAGGAGGAGCTGGCCGGGTCGCTTGGGCGAGTTGCGTCCGCGCCACTGGACGGCGCTGGGCGCCTGCTCCATGAGGATCCAGGGGCGTCCACCCGCCAGGCCCCGCATGAGATCACCGGCCCAGGCGACCTCATGGGCGGCGGCCGGGTCGGCGGGGTCGGGGTAGGAGTCGTCGGAGACGATGTCCAGAGAGTCGGCCCAGCGCCAGTAGTCGGTGGCCGGGAAGTCGCCCATGAAGTTGGTGGTCACCGGCAGGTTCGAGTGCTCGCGCAGGATGCGGGCCTCGGCCTCCATGAGGCTGCGCAGCTGGTGGTCGCAGAAACGCCTCCAGTCCAGGAGCTGGGCGGGATTGTGGAAGGTGGGCATGGCCGCCGGCGGGGTGACCTGCTCCAGACTTGTGTAGCGCTGGGACCAGAAGTCGGTGCCCCAGGCGGCGTTGAGGCGCTCGACGTCGCCGTAGCGGCCTGCCAGCCAGGCCCTGAAGGCCTGGGCGCAGGCCGGGCAGAAGCACTCGGCGGTGTGGCAGCCGTACTCGTTGCCGATGTGCCACATGACGACGCCGGGGTGCTCGCCCAGACGCTCGGCCAGCACCCTGGTCAGGGCGGTGGAGCGCTCTCGGTAGACGGTGGAGCTCGGGCAGTACTGCTGGCGCGAGCCGAGACCCAGACGCACGCCGTCGGCGGTCATCGGCAAGGACTCGGGGTGGTCGGTGGCCATCCAGGCGGGCGGGGAGGCGGTGGCGGTGGCCAGGTCGACGGCGATCCCGGCGTCGTGGAGGCGGCCGACGAGCTCCACGAGCCAGTCGAGCTCGTAGGTGCCCTCACGGGGCTCAAGGCGCGCCCAGGAGAAGATGCCCAGGGAGACCAGGTTGACGCCGGCCTCAGCCATGAGCTCGAGGTCCTCGGCGAGGGTGGCCTCGTCCCACTGCTCGGGGTTGTAGTCGCCGCCGTAGGCGGGGCTGGTCAGTCCCAGCAGCTCGTGGGGCGCTGAGCGACGCGCAGCAGTGTCGAAGACAGGCGTGTGCTCGGGCTGGGGCGTGGAGGCGGCGGAGGCTGAGGGCGCGGGGCTCGTCATGGGGTGATTCTCCCCCACGGCCCACACCGCGGGCGCCAGGATCGGGTGGCCATACGCGGATTCAGCTGATCGTTGAGCGCGAGCTCACCAGCCAGGTCAGCGGCACCGTGGTGAGGAAGAGCCCCTGCCACTCACGCTCCCACAGCAGGGCGATGTCACCGCTGGGCAGCTGGGCCATGCACTGGTAGACGTAGTGGCGCGGGTTGATGACCCGGTTGTGGGGCCAGGTGACGCCGTCGTCGTGGCTGAGGCGCATGACGCCGCAGCCGCGGAAGGGCAGCATCTGGGAGGCGTTGGCGAAGACGATGCTCCTGCTGCTGGGCTCAGCGGCTCCGGCGATGTCACTGGCACCGGTGACGGCGATGGCGTTGGGCTGGGAGAAGATCTCGGTGAGCTGGTCGTGGTAGTCGACCTCGCCCCAGGTGACGCCGCCGTCGTGGGAGACGGCGTGGGCGACCCGCCCCGCGGGGTGCTGGTTGCGGGCCCAGACGTGCACGGCGCCGTCGGCGCCCTCGACCAGGACGGACTCGTACAGGCTGGCCCGCTCGTCGGCCAGGTCGCGCGAGGAGACGATGTCGCCTAGAATTTCGCGCCCGTCGTTGGGTGAGGACCCCAGGGTCCAGCTGGCCCCGCCGTCGTCGGAGTAGATGGCGGCGCAGGACAGGAAGCCGGTGCCGCCGGCCTCGTGGCTGTAGTAGACGGGGACCAGGATGCGCCCGGCGTGCTCCGGCCCGGTCAGCTGGATGGCGTTGCCGGGTCCGGTGCCCAGGAAGCACATCCAGTCGGCCTTGAGCTGGGCGGTGATGTCGGTCGGCTCGGACCAGGTGGCGCCGTCGTCGTCAGAGGTGATCATGAGCAGGTGGGAGCTGCGGTGCTGGAAGAGGCACTCCTCGGGAGCCTGCTCGTAGGCGAGGTAGATGCTGCCGGCCGCTTCGCCTCCCAGGAGGACGTCGCCGGCGCGGGCGCCGGTGGCGGCGTCGTTGCTCAGGACGACTCGGTAGTCGGTGGGCTCGCCCGCGGCGGTGACCACCGTGCCGTCGGGTTCGACGGCGAACAGCTCGCGGGCACGGTTGTGCAGCACACGGCGCCCCTGGGCGTCGAAGCCGGTCCCCACGACGGCGTTGGGCTGGCCGATGCCGCCGGGGAACTGGTCGACCAGGCAGATGACACGGCCGGTGGAATGGTCCTGGACCAGGACCGAGTCGATGAGGGAGGCCCCCAGCGCGCCGGTTCCCGGCAGCGAGAGCAGGGTGCGCATCTCCTCCCAGGTCTGCCCGCCGTCGAGACTGCGACGCATGACGAGGTTGATGTCGTTGGGGGCGTCATTGGGGATGGAGACGCGCTGGTCGGCACCTGCCAGGATGACGCCGCTGTCCAGGGTGAGCAGGGAGGGGATCCGGTAGGACAGGGCACCGTGGTAGCCGGTGTCGAACAGCGCGCGCGTGGGCAGCGGGACAGCACCCGCCAGGCGCTTGATCTGGGCGTCGGTGAGGGCGGCGTCGTAGATCATGGCGGTCTGGACCTCACCGAAGAGGCGCTTGCCGTTCAGGTCCGCGCCCACGACCACGCGGGCCACCGGCGCGATGTCGGCCAGGAAGGCGCTGCCGGGGGCGTGGGCGACCTGGTAGCCGTCGACGTGGATCTCCACCGCGCCGCGCGCCGAGGTGACGACGACGTCGTGCCAGGCGCCGTCGTCCCAGTGGCCCGGGGCCCGCACCTCGACGAGGGGCTCGGTCTCAGGCGAGTCCGCTCCGGGCAGGACCCGGTAGGTCAGGCCTCCCGCGTCGATGTCGAGGTGCAGGGTGCCGCCCTGGCCGCTGGCGGCGATGACCCTGCCGGCCTGACCACGGCCGCGAGTGCGGAACAGAGCGCGGATGGCGCCGGTGGCCAGGGCCCCGACGCGGCGGGCGTCGCGGGCGGAGAGCTCACTGGCCGCGAACTGCACCATCGGGGTGACAGCCAGGGACTGGGCCATGACGGCGCGGTCGCTGAGGGGCTCGGCCCAGGCGGCCAGGCGCGTGACCGCCGCGATCCCGTCGGGGTCGATGCGCACGCCGGTCAGACCGATCTGGACGAGGAAGGCGGTCAGGGTCGTGGAGAAGCACTCGTAGCCGTCGGCATAGAGGTGGGTGCCGGTCTCGTTGACGGTCAAGGCGATCGTGTGGGGGCGACCGTCGTCCAGCCCCAGGGCGTCCTCGGCATCGAGGAGGCGCCGTTCGACGCCGTCCTGCTCCTCCGTCCCGATCTCCGGCGAGCCGTCGGATCCGAGCACCTGCTCGCCGTAGAGGCGGCCTCCGCGCAGAGACAGCGTGATCCGGCCATTGGAGCCGGTGAGCTCCATGAGGGTGACGTCGGCCCTGACGGAGACATCAAGGAGGATCGTGCCGCGCTCGCATGCGGCCAGGGCGGCGACGTCGCGCTCACTGACGCTCAGGGGCGAGGAGGCACCGGATGCGATGAGTTCAAAGAGCATGAGCCGGGTCTCCCAGGAGGGTATCGACTTTCTGGCGGATCGATGCGGTGAGACGAAACCTGTGCGCGACGGTGCGCCGCAACGCCATCCAGTCATATGATGTCTGATGTATCGCGCATTGTAGCACGATTCCAGAACCTCAAGGAGACCAGATGTCCGCCACCTCAGAGAATCGGACTGAGAACCGAGCCGAGAACCAGGCTGAGAAGCCCGCTGCTCACCGCACCGTACCGTTCGTCGTCGGCGCCTACCCCATGCTTCCCCCTGACGATGAGGACCGTCAGGGCGCCGCTGCCCTGTACGCCGCGCTGGCCGACCTCGGCTGGGTCGACGGCATCGAGCTGCCCTTCCGGGAGGCGCTTGACGCGCCCGAGCCGTGGCTGGCCGAGCAGCTGGCGGGGCGCTTCACGCAGTGCGTCATCACGGCGATCCCGGGAACCATGGGACGCGCCGGAGCCGACCCCGCCTTCGGCCTGGCCTCCCCCGACGACGACGGACGCGCTCAGGCCCTGGCCTACACCCGCACCCTGCTCGAGGCGGTCGACCGCCTCCATGAGGCCGCGGGGCAGCAAGTCATCACCCGGGTGGAGCTGCACTCGGCGCCCCATCATCAAGCCGGCGCCGAGGCCTTCCACGCCTCCTTGAGCGAGCTGGTCGAGGACTTCGCCTCCCGGGACCTGGGCATGATCGTGGAGCACTGCGACGCCGAGGGTGGCGTGGGCCCCTCGGAGAAGGCCTTCCTGCCACTGTCCCAGGAGATCGCCGCCTGCCGGGATACCCCGGCGCTCATCACCGTCAACTGGGGGCGCTCGGTCATTGAGAGCCACGACCCGGTGACCCCGGAGCACCATGTGCGCGAGCTGGTGGAGGCCGGGCGGCTGGGCGGTGTCATGATCTCGGGCGCCGGTCCCGAGAGGACCCAGTGGGCCTGGGCGTGGGCCGATGCGCATCTGCCGCTGGCCGAGCATGAGCCGACCAGCTGGCTCACGCCCGAGCGGGTGGCCGCCACGATGTGTGCGGCCTCGGGTTCTCAGACCTATGAGGGTCTCAAGATCAATACCCCGGCCAGTGCCTCCCTGGAGGACAAGCTGGCCTGGGTGCGACGCGTGCGCGAGACCATGCTCATCGACTGAGTCGTCCCAGACCCTCCCGACCTCATAAGGCGTCAGTGAGCGCGACGTCGCCGCCCTGG
>NZ_GL882521.1 GCF_000195595.1 Actinomyces sp. oral taxon 170 str. F0386 | reverse complement strand
TTCGACCTGGACCTGGCCCGCCAGGTCAACCAGACCGCCAACCGGATCCGGGGCCTATACACCCAGATCCACCCAGCCCTCGAGGCCGTGGTAGGGCCCTGGCTGGAGCACGACGCCGTCCTGGAGGTCATCGCCGCCTGGCCCACTCCAGCCGATCTGAAGCGAGCGGGCAAGGCAAGGATTGACGCCAGGCTCAAGAAGCACGGGTGCAGGCGGCACGCCACCTGGGCCGCCCAGATCGTCTCGGCCCTGGAGCACCAGAGCGTGGTGGTCGCTGGCACCGACGCCGCCGCAGTGGTGCTGCCCCACCTGGCCAGGCAGCTCATCGCGCTGCACGCTCAGCGGGCCGATGTCGCCGCCCAGGTCGAGACCCTGGTGCAGGCCCACCCTCTTTACCAGGTCCTGACCTCCATGCCCGGGATCGGGGTCAGGACCTCCGCCGTCTTCCTGGCCGAGACCCTGGGCAAGACCTTCGACACCGGCGCCCAGCTGGCCTCCTACGCCGGCCTGGCACCGGTAACCAGGAGATCAGGCTCCTCCATAAGGGGCGAGCACGTCTCCCACGGCGGCAACAAGAGGCTCAAGC
>NZ_GL882520.1 GCF_000195595.1 Actinomyces sp. oral taxon 170 str. F0386 | reverse complement strand
ATTCACCCTCCGAGACCAATTCGGCTGGAAGCCAGCATAAGACGACGGGGCTATCTTCACCACTCCCGTCAGCAACGGTGAAGAAGACGGATACATCGGCAACGACGTTACCAACACAAACCTTGTGTCTTGAATGAGATTCAAGCTAACTTAAGGAGGTCGTGATTTCGGTGCGTTAGTCGCAACTTCGGAGTGGATTCTGCTGTCGCGAGCTAGTGTGTTGATAAGGGTAACTTGATTTTTTATTTCCACAACTATGGCGTCTGCTGTGATGGTCGTATACTGGTGTGCGACATTACCTCCGAAGGCGAAGTTATAGTCGAGACTGAGATGGGTGTCAATCGCAGTTACAAGACTATCTCAGGGCAGGGGGCTGGATAAGACGGGGGAGAGGTTGGTCTGATCCAATAGAAACGAGAGACGTCTTTAACGTCGTCGAGATGGTGGGTCGAATAATTGTTTGTTGTACTCTCTCGTGGTGGTCGATTTCTGGTGAAAAGGATATATCTTGTGTGATGGATTCAACGGAAGCTGAAATACTGTTCATGGGGTCGGAGGCGGAGACCAGTGGACCTGAAGCCTTCAACGCTGTAAAAAACTGGAGGGTCTGAGTGAGGACTTTGCCGTCGCTAGAACAGTTGAGATTCTCGCGAGACAATTCAATGGTGGAATGATCGAGATATGGTTGGGTGATCCTAATTCTCGTGACCCAGTTCCTCTACCTCATGATCCTGAGGGTGTTCACATGATCATGCAAGAAAGGCTGGTTTCAATGGATGAACCCGATGGCAGGATGCTGGTGTATGTCGCCACTGAGATCGGCGAGAGCGTTCTTGGAAACGCATGAGCGCAGAGTTGCACTCACCGAGATACACGGCCGCAGAATCTGACTGTCATCCGTGGGATTTAGCGTGAGCCGGGGTGGTCCGGAGTGGATGTCGCCGCAGCCTGATCGCGTTAGGTAGCGCCGTCTCCACCTGCGGAAAGGTACCGAATCAGTCCTCCTGGGTGCCCGTCGCCAGGCTCTCCAAGGGCTCACCGGAGAAGTAGACCCGCAGTGACAGCGGCTCCAGCATCGTGGTGTCTCCGGGACGGTCCTGGTGGCAGTTCGTGAGACTCTCGGGGGTGTGCCCGGCAGGACCGCCGGGAACGGTCTTGACATCCTTCACCTCGCCCGCGCCGTCAGTCTCAACAATGACGTCCGCCTCCGTGTCCTGAGGGCTGCGGCTGACGCGACGCGCCTGGGAGAAGGGGGCTGTGTGGGGCTGAGGGACCGCCCAGGTCGAGTCCCAGGCCAGGTGCCAGTCGGTGCCGCGCCCCTCGGGGAGGACGACGTCGACCTGATCCAGGGCGCCATTGATGACCACGAGCATGTCGTCGTCGTTCCAGGGCTGGCCCGAGCGCAGCATCTGAACTACGCGCGTGTGTGGATCGTGCCAGGACTCCCCGTCCATCGGTGCGGCGTCACCCCGGTACCAGGCCAGGTCCGGGATCGTGTCGCTCTCAAGGACCTGCCCGGTGGCGAAGCGCGAAGGACGCACCACCGGGTGGGTCTGGCGCAGGTGGATGAGGAAGCGAGTCGTGGCGACCAGGTCGCGCTGCCAGACCTCCAGGTTCCAGTCCACCCAGGACAGCACCGAGTCCTGGCAGTAGCAGTTGTTGTTGCCCTGCTGGGTACGGCCCATCTCGTCGCCGCCCAGCAGCATGGGCGTGCCGGCGCTCAGCAGCACCGTGGCCAGCAGGTTGCGCATGGACCGGCGGCGCAGCACCTCGATCGGCCCACCGTTGATGCCCTCGACGACATCCCCCTCGAAACCGTGGTTCCAGGAACGGTTGTTGGAGGTGCCGTCGCGGTTGTCCTCCTTGTTGGCCAGGTTGTGCTTGTGGTCGTAGACCACCAGGTCGCGCAGGGTGAAGCCGTCGTGCGCGGCGACGAAGTTCACCGAGCCCAGAGGACCGCGCCCCCCGGGGAACTCTCCGTGGCTGAACAGGTCCGCGCTGCCCGACAGGCGCGTGGCCAGGTCTCGCAGGTCCGAGCCCAGGCGGCCCTTGGAGATCTCCGAGGCGTCGTGCAGCCAGAAGGAGCGGGTGGTGTCGCGGAAGTGGTCGTTCCAGTCCTGGAAGGGCTCGGGGAACTGACCGGTGCGCCAGCCGCCGGGGCCCACGTCCCACGGCTCGCTGATGAGCTTGACGGTACTGAGCACAGGGTCGGTGGCGATCGCCGTCAGCAGTGGGTGGCGCGAGGAGAACTCCGCGGCGTGACGCCCCAGCGTGGTCGCCAGGTCGAAGCGGAAGCCGTCCACGCCGACCTCGGTGACCCAGTAGCGCAACGAGTCCAAGGTCATCCGGATTGCACCCGTGGCCCGGAAGTCCACCGTGTTGCCCGTGCCGGTGACATCCATGTACTGCGCCGGCAGGTAGGGGGCGTGCAGGTAGTAGTCCAGGTTGTCCAGACCTCGCAGGCTCAACGACGGGCCATCGACGCCGCCCTCGCAGGTGTGGTTGTAGACGACGTCGAGCACGACCTCCAGGCCCGCCTCATGGAGCATGGAGACCATGCCGCGCACCTCGTCCAGGACGGCCTGCGGGCCGGCGGCGCGCGCCGCGGCCGTGGCGTAGGAGGGTTCGGGCGCGAAGTAGCTCAGCGTGGAGTAGCCCCAGTAGTTGGTCAGGTCCCGCTTGGTCAGGAAAGGCTCGGTCACCGAGGCGTGGATCGGCAGCAGCTCGATCGTGGTGACCCCCAGGCCCTTGAGGTGCTCGACCGTCACCGAGTGCGCCAGGCCCGCGTAGGTGCCGCGCAGCTCCTCGGGCACGCCCGGCAGCTGGTAGGTCAGGCCCTTGACGTGGGCCTCGTAGATGATGGTGCGTTCGCGGGGCACGCGCGGGCCCGACACCACCGGGAAGGTGTCACCGGTGACCACGCCGACGACCGTGTGACCGGCCGAGTCCAGGTGGGAGGGTCGCCACGGCTCTGCCGCTGGGACCAGGTTGTCGGTGACCTCGTGGGCGTAGACGGACGGGCCCAGGTCCACCTGTCCGTCCAGAGCGCGGGCGTAGGGGTCCAGCAGCAGCTTGCGGGGGTTGTAGAGCAGCCCCTCGTGCGGGTTCCACGGCCCGTAGGCGCGGTAGCCGTAACGCTGTCCGGCGCCGACGCCGGGGACGTGGGCGCTCCAGGCGCCCCGCAAGGGCCCGTGCATCCCGATCCGGGTCTCCTCCGCCACGGTGCCGTCGTCTCCCATGGTCAGCAGGCACAGGTCCATGGCTGTGGCGTGGGGGGCGTGGACCGCGAAGTCCGCGCCGTCACCGCTGAGAGTGACGCCCAGCCCGTGGTCAGGAGCTGATGGCAGCTCGGCGCGCGGTGCTGGAGAGGGCTCAGGCGTCGAAGGCATGGGCCCATTGTCCTGGCACCCGCTGATGGCCACCACTTGAGGGGCAGTGAGGTCTCACTCGTGCGAGTGTGCCGCGTCGCGTTTAGGCGCCACAGCGCGATGGCATCGTCAACACCCGCCATCATGTTGTCGCCGTAACCGGTTCGCTGACACCGTGTCAGGGTGACTCAGCGCTCAGTGGCGAGATGCTGCTGTTATGGCAACCTTGAGCCCATGAGAATCGTGGTCTGCATCAAGCACGTTCCCGACGTGCAGTCCGAGCGCCGTATCGAGGACGGCCGGCTCGTGCGAGGCGAGGAGGATGTCCTCAACGAGCTCGATGAGAACGCCGTTGAGGCCGCCGTCTGTCTGGCCGAGGATGCCGACGGTGAGGTCATCGCTCTGACCATGGGACCTGAGGACGCCGAGGACGGGGTGCGCCGAGCCCTCCAGATGGGGGCCGATTCCGGAGTCGTCGTCGCCGACGACGCCCTGGCCGGAGCTGACGTCGTCACAACCGCCCGGGCCCTGGCCGCCGCCATCGAGCACATCGGTGAGGTGGACCTGGTCGTCACCGGCATGGCCTCCCTGGACTCCCTGACCTCGATGCTGCCCGGCGCGCTGGCGGCCGCCCTGCGCCTGCCCGCCCTGACCCTGGCCAACCGGCTCGAGGTCGACGGCGGCGTCGTAACCATCACCCGCACCGTGGGTACCGTCCGCGAGGTCGTCAGTGCCCCGCTGCCCGCCCTGGTCAGCGTCACCGACCAGGCCAACGAGCCCCGCTACCCCAACTTCGCCGCCATGCGCGCCGCGAAGAAGAAGCCCATCGACTTCTGGGATGCCTCCGAGCTCGGCCTTCAGGTCGACGACCCGGCCGTGAAGGTCGTCGACGACGAGGCCCGGCCCACCCGCGAGGCCGGCATCATCCGTACCGACGCCGGGGAGGCGGGCCGCGAGCTCGCCGCCTGGCTCGTGGAGAACAAGCTCGTCTGACGGTGAGGCGCAGCGCCCGCCCGTGCCCCTCAGCAGGGGTGCCGGCGCACACCTCGTTGCCCCATCGTCCTACACCACCTGCGAAAGAAGCTGAATACCATGCTCGACGCCCCCATCCTCGTTCTCGTCGACCTTGAGACCTCCGAGGCTGGTTCCGCCCCCACCGGCCCCAGCCTGGAGCTGCTCACCGCCGCCCGAGCCCTGACCAGCGGTGACGTTGTCGCCCTGAGTCTCCAGCCTCTGGGCGAGCCGGCCTCTGCGATCCTGTCCGGCGCGGGAGCCACCCGCCTGCTGACCGCCGACCTGGGCGAGTCCGCCCACCTGCCCGCCACCGCGGCCGACGCCGTCGTGGCGGCCGTGAGCGCCGTGGCACCCGCCGCGGTCCTCGTCGTGTCCGACTACCGCGGTAAGGAGCTGGCCGGGCGGGCCGCTGTCCTGCTCGGCTCGGCCTGCGTCTGCGACGCCACCGCCCTGGAGGCGGCCGGTGCGGGAGACGACTCCGTGCTGCGCGCCTCTAAGCTGGCCCTGTCGGGTTCCTGGTCCACCACCGCCTCCGTGGGCTCGGCCGGCAGCGCCCCGATCATCGCCGTGCGCCCCGGGATCGTCGAGGTCACCGCTGCCGACGGTGCGCCGCTGACCGCCGAGCCCCTCGAGGTGCCCGTCAGCGCCGAGGCCGCCGCAGTACGCCTCGTCTCGCGCGAGGCCACCTCCGTCGCCTCCGGCCCGGTCCTGAGTGAGGCTCGCACCGTCGTCGTGGGCGGCCGCGGCGTGGACGGCGACTTCGACCTGGTCCGATCCCTGGCCGAGCCGCTCAACGCCGCCGTCGGCGCCACCCGCGTGGCCTGTGACGAGGGCTGGATCGAGCGCAGCGCCCAGATCGGCCAGACCGGTGAGACCGTCTCCCCGCGCCTGTACATCGGGCTCGGCGTCTCCGGCGCCGTCCACCACACCAGCGGTATTCAGGGAGCCGGCACCGTCGTCGCCATCTGCGACGACTCCGAGGCCCCGATCTTCGAGATGGCCGACTTCGGCGTCGTCGGCGACGTCACCGAGGTCGTGCCCCAGCTCGTCGAGGAGCTCGCCACGCTGCGCGGCTGAACAGCGTTTCCAACGACGTTGTGGGGGCGCCCCGTCAGATTGACGGGGCGCCCGTTACCTTGTTGGTGGTCCCGGGTGGT
>NZ_GL882519.1 GCF_000195595.1 Actinomyces sp. oral taxon 170 str. F0386 | reverse complement strand
AGCCGCCCCGGCCGGCTCCGCGGACCGGGGGGCTCCGGCGCCGGCTGGCGCGACGACGTCGGCCCCGGGGGTCTCCTCGGGCGGCGCGGTCACTTGCCGACGGCTCCGGTCCAGGTGTTGAGCCACTCCTCGCGGTGGGCGGTGATCTCCTTGGGCTCCACGCTCACCGGCGCGCTCGACAGCGGCCCGAACTTCGTGAGGGCCTCGGGCAGGGCGGCGTCGGGCAGGACCGGGTACATATACATCTGGCCGGGGATGTCCTCCTGGACGGCCTTGGAGAGCATCCACTCCACGAAGGCCTTGCCGCCCTCGGGGTTGGCTGCGCCCTTGAGGACCCCGGCGTACTCGACCTGGCGGAAGGCGGTGTCTAGCAGGGCGGAGGTTGAGCTGGAGGCGCCGTCGTCGGAGACCGTGAAGGACGGCGAGGAGGCGTAGGAGACGACGATGGGGTAGGTGCCCTTGCCGCCGCCGGAGAAGTCGGTCTCGTAGGCGGATGTCCAGTCCTCGGCGATCCGGAGGTCGTTGGAGACGAGCTGCTTCCAGTAGTCGGCGAAGGAGCCGGCGCCGAAGTGGCCGATGGTGGCCAGCAGCCAGGCCATGCCGGGCGAGGAGTTCGTGGGGTTGATGGCCACGAGCAGCCCTTTGTACTCGGGCTTGGTGAGGTCCTCGAAGGTGGCCGGGGGCGTGAGACCCTTGCCGGTGAAGTAGCCGGTGTCGATGTTGAGGCAGACGTCGCCGACGTCGATGGGTGCGAGGGCCGGGGTGTCGGCGACGACGTAGCCCTCGGCGTCCTGGGGCAGGGTGACGGTGGCGGAGGTGTCGATGACGCCCTGGTCGAGGGCGCGGGAGGCGTAGGTGTTGTCGATGCCGAAGACGGCGTCGCCCAGAGGCGCGTCCTTGGTCAGGACGAGCTTGTTGACCAGCGCGCCGGCGTCACCGGAGGTGGCGACCTTGAGGGTGTAGCCGGTCTCGGAGGTGAAGGCCTTCATGAGGTCCTCCGAGACGTGGAAGGAGTCGTGGGTGACGACGGTGACGGTCTTGGAGTCCGTCTTCTTGCTCTTGCCGCAGGCGGCCAGGCTCAGGCCGACGGCGCCGGCGGCGGTTCCGGCGAGCAGGGCGCGGCGGCTGAGGGCCGGTCGGGGCCGGTCGGGCTGCGGCGCTCGGGCGGGCGAGGCCGGTGGGGCTGGGTGGCGGGTGGACTGGATGCTCATGCGTGCCTCCTGGATGGTTCTCCGGAGGGCCCGGCGGCTACCTGCGGCGCACCGGGGAGATGGTCTCGACTTCCTTCGCCGGTGCTAACCGGAGCAGGTTCGAGGGTCTGCGGGTGTCCGCACTCTCAGCGCCGTCGGCGTCGGCCCACCGGCCAGTCGCGGCCGGGTCGACGACGGGGCGCTCCCCTGTCGTTGCAGGTCAACTGTAGTTCGACACCGCCCGCCGACACCAACTTCCGCACTCCTGCTCCGACTTCGCACCTCACGCGGCGCCGGCAGTGCGGCCACGGCGCCTCGGCCTTCCGCGCGTTCGTAGGGTAGGTCGTCGGTTCGTACCCTCTACCCCTCGAACACGCGACATAAGGTACGACCGCGCGGGCCTGACAGCCGGCAAACTTCCGGAGCCATCCCATCCACTGAAGCCCACCGACCTTATGTCTTATGACGCTGGGGTCGGGCGACCATGACCTCGGCCGCGACGGCGAGCGGGTCCGTGGGTGCCCCGCCGAGCAGACTCGGGAGGTCGTCACCTGTTCCGGCCAGGAACCCGTGCCTGATGACGCTGGCGATCGAGAGCATCAGGGACTGGCGGAAGACCGGCATCCCACCCCCGGCGAGCAGCTGCCGGTACTCGCCCAGGCCGATGTCCCTCACCTCGCAGCCCAGGCGGCCTGCGACGTCGGCAGCGGACACCGCACGACTTCCCACCAGCTCATAGACCCTCTCCTTGTGCCCGCCCGGGTCGCTGAGGACCGAGGCGGCCGCGCGGGCCAGGTCTTGCCGTGCCACCGCGGCGACGGCCCCGTCACCCAGAGGCGACACGATCCTCGCCGGCTCCTCTTGCTGTCTCTCCCACGAGAGCGGGGCGCCGAGAATCTCGGCGTAGACGCCGTTGCGCAGAATGGTCCATGTCATGCCGCCGGCCATGATGATTCGCTCGGTGACCCGGTGCGGCAGCGCCATTGACAGGTGGTCGCCCGCGCCGGTGAGGCTCGTGTAGACGAGATGGGAGACGCCATCGCGCGCCGCGATCTCAACGGCGGCGCGGTTGAAGGCGACCTGCCGGTCGTCCTCCTGCGCCCCGGCGGGCACCAGCAGCAGGGTGTCGACGCCGTTGAAGTCCAGGCTGTCCGGGACGCTGAAGTCAACATGCCGTTGCCCCGCCGACGGCGTGCGGCTGCCGCCCACCGCCGGAATGCCGCGAGCGTGAAGCTCCGCCAGGACGGCTGAGGAGAACCGTCCGCTCGCACCGGTCACCATGATCATGAGTAGGCTCCTTCAGACTCAACCGCGCTCCGGAAACCAGCTCCCGCGGCCACCGAACCTTCTGCGCATGAGCCTGAGGCATCGTGCACGCACCTACAAGGAGGCAGTTTCTTGTCACCGACGCACAGCGATGTGACCACCGGCGATTCCGATCCGGCGCCTCTGGAGCACTGCACCCGGGCGCACCGTGAGGATCCCGGCATCCGGGCGGTCCACGACCGACTGGGAGACAAGTGGTCCCTGCTGGTCATCGTGGAGCTGACGCGTGGTCCGCTGCGTTTCCGTCAACTGCAGCGCGCCGTCGGCGGCATCTCCCAGCGCATGCTCACCCTGACGGTGCGGCGTCTGGAGCGCGACGGGCTGGTGCACCGCACGGTCTACCCCACGGTTCCCGCCCAGGTCGACTACCGGCTCACCGAGATGGGGACGAGCCTGACGCATCTGCTGGGATCTCTGGCCGACTGGTCCTTGGCTCACCGGGAGGACATCGCCCAGGCCCAGGCCGACTACGACCGCACCCACCCGGGCAGGCCCGTGCGTGAGAGACCGCGTCAGTAGGCGGTTCGTCGCCTCGCCCGCCGGGGTCCTGCACGGCCGGGGACGCTCGACGCGTGCGGGTGCAGGAAAACGTCCCCGGGGGAAGCGTCCCCACGGAAGGGTGCTGAACCTACCGACGCATCCTCTTCAGCCGGCCGCTCCGGCCACCTCACCCCAGGGAGGAGCCAGGGCGCAACCCGTCATCCGAAGGATGGAGAGCACGACGCCACGAAATCGTCCCGACGGCGCTCACACTCACCCACCACCGCCTCCTAACTTCATCACATGAGCGCAGGGCGGCACCCGCCGGCTCCGGATCTATGATGAGCGCCGGCTCGTCGGCCCCACCACCTCGCCCCCTGCCGGGAAGAACTCTCCTTCTCGGCGGCCAAGAAAATCCCAACCACCGTGCACCACGAGAGGAGCCCCTATGAGCACCCCCTGGTTCCTCCCCGCTCCGCTGATCGATATCGCCGCCCTCGCGCTGTGGTGGGTGCTCCTGGCGATCTCGCGACGCCGCGACAACCGCCGGCTGCGCAACGGAATCCTGTTCCTGCTCCTGGTCTGCTCCGCCTTGAGAGCACTGCTCCACCTGACCTCTCTCATCCCCGCCCTCAAGGTCCCGGTGGGACTGGGCAGCGTCGCCTTCTTCCTGCTCATCGCCCTCATGCCGTTCCTGCTCATGTTCAACGGCGTCGTCCTCATCCGCCGCGAGGGCCGGCGCCTGAGCAACCTGCTGTGCCTGGCGGCCGGTCTGGCTCTCATCGCCACGCCGGTGGCCGCCGTCGTCCTGGTGGCCACCGTCAACCCGTGGGCCCTCTTGCTCGCCGCCCTCATGTTCTGCGCCTGCGCCTACCTGGGCGTCTTCCTCCTCATCCTCCTGGCACAGACGGTGGTGCAGCGGATCTGGGGCGGACGCCGGACCGTGCCGCACCCCGACGTCGTCGTGGTCCACGGCGCCGGGCTCATCAACGGGCGGGTCGGACCGCTGCTGGGCTCGCGGATCACGGGCGGCATCAAGGCCTGGCACGACGAGGACGCCCTGCGCCCAGGCGTACCACTGCTGGTCATGAGCGGCGGACAGGGCCCCGACGAGCCGGTCAGCGAGGCGCGCGCCATGGCCGACTACGCGATCGCCCGCGGCATCCCGTCCGGGCAGATCCTCCTGGAGGACCGCTCGACGACGACCCGTACGAATATCACCTGCACCCGTGACCTCCTGGCCGAGCACGGCATGGTCGACCCGCAGGTGCTACTGGTGACGAGCTCCTTCCACGCGGTGCGCACCGCGATCCTGGCCTCCGACATGGGGGTGCCGTGGGCGGTGGCACCATCGCGCACGGCCTGGTTCTACATCGTCAATGCCTGGCTGCGCGAGTACATCGCCGTCCTGACCTACCGGCGCCGCCCCGCCCTGGTCTGCGCCGCCGTCGCCGGTGTCTTCGCCGTGCTGTACGCGCTGCTGGCCCTCGGCGCCCAGACGGGGCTCATCGGCTGAGTGGAGCCGCATCCCGTAGCATCCTTCGGCCACACATTTCAGAACAAATGTTCTTGACTGATCGTTCCAGAACGTCTATTCTGAATTCATGGGACGACGACGAACCTTCATCGAGAACGAGGCCATCGACTCTGCCACGGCGGTCTTCGCCGAGCATGGCTTCGCCGGCACCTCCGTGGACGACCTGGTGCGGGCCACCGGCGTCAACCGCGCCAGCCTCTACGGGGTCTTCGGCTCCAAGGACGGACTCTTCCAGCGCTGCCTCACCAACACGCTGACCGCTCTGATCCCCGGGGCCACCCGGAGCGAATCCGCCGACGCCGCAGGGGCGGGCCGTGACGAGCTCGACCTGGTCCTTGTGGCGCTCATGGAGCTCGCCCCCTGGGACCCGGCCGTGCGCGACGCCCTCGTCACCACCCTGCACCAGGCGGGCGTCACCGCCGAGGCGCTCGGCCGACGCCTGCTGGAGCGAGCCGGCGCTACGGCGTCGGACTCAACGGCACCAGTCTCGCCGCCGGCATAGCCTGCACCGACCCCGCCAGCACCAGCCAGAAGCATTACCTCCCCACCGACCTGCCCACGAAAGGAACAGACGTCATGAGCCGCAACACCGTCACCATCACCGATACCTCCCTGAGCGTCGAGCCGCACGGGCTGGACAAGATCTGGTCCTTCACCTCCCGGCTGGAGTTCCCGCTCGCGCACGTGCGCGGCGCCACCCACGACCCCGGCCTGCGCCACGAGCCCAAGGGTTGGCGCGGCCCCGGCCTGCGGCAGGGCGGCAAGCTCGCCGGAACCTTCCACGCCAACGGAACAGCGCAGTTCTGGAACATCTCCGGCTACGAGAACACGCTGGTCATCACCCTGGAGGACGAGCGCTTCACGCACCTCTACCTCACGGTCGACAATCCCGCCGGCCTGGCCGCCGAGATCAACGCCGCCATCCGCCCCGCCCGGACGTGAGCCCGTCGCCTCGTCCAGGCGGGCCGTCGGCGCCACGCGGGCGGGCACTGGCTGCGCCGTCGGCGCAGGTGCGGCATGATCAGGACGGAACGGGCCGACGCCGTCGGTCCACCACGAGCACGCAGGCACCTACGCACACCGCCCGACCGGGGCGCAAGGAGGACTCATGAGCGCACAGGACCCCGCCCAGATCGACCAGACCACCGACTTCATGTGGAAGGCGACAGCGGCCGTGGCCACGCTCGCCTCCGGATTCGTGGCCGAGAAGGTCGTGGCTCTCGGCTGGCGGGCGATCACCGGTAAGCGCGCCCCGCGCGAGGAGGACCAGCTCCTCAACTACAAGCTGGCCGAGGTCGTCACCTTCGCCGTCATCTCCGGGGCCACCATCACCCTGGTGCGCGAGCTCGGGCTGCGCCAGGCCGCCAAGTGGTACAGCGCCCGCCGCCCTGACTCCCCTTACGCGCTGCGCGCCATCGGCAGCTGACCACCACGCCTTGAGGGTGTGCCGACCCCATTCCGGGGTCGGCACACCCCTATTTTCGGCTGGCTCGTCGCCGGCTACGGCGTCCCGACCCGCCCTTCGACCACAGCTCCTCACCGACCCACGGGTAGGCTGACGGGAGCGCCAACGGTGTGCCGCGCAGGCGACCCTCCGGGGCGCCGTCGGCCCATCCCCAGCGCTTCCGCCCTGACCTTCGGAAACCTGAGGAAACCCGCCCCGATGAGTGCCGTGCAGATTGTCTGTGTCGTCATCGTCGTCATCGCCACGACGATCGGTATCGCAGTTTTCGCACGCGCATGTTGCACTATTGCCGCCCGCATGGCCGTGGGCCGCGCGGCCGCGCCGGAGCGTCTTCGCCCGGTCGGCAAGCGCCTGGCGCTCACGCTGGGCGCGCTCGTGGGCCACACCGCCTTCAAGGGCCGCCCCTTCGTCAAGGCCGCCCACTGGCTGGTCATGGTCTCCTTCCCCCTGCTGTTCCTCACGCTCGTGGCCGGCTACGGGCAGGTGCTGGGCGGTCCCGACTTCGCGCTGCCGCTCATCGGCCACGCCGCCTGGTGGGCCTGGGTCGTCGAGCTCATCGCATGGCTGTCCACCTTCGGGATCGTGGGTTTGACGATCCTGCGCTGGCGCCTGACCCGGGGCGGTCGGGCCGCCCCGCCCTACGCCCCCGACTCCGACGCCGGCAGACGCCCGCGCACCTCGCGCTTCGCCGGGTCGACGTCGGCCCAGGCGAAGTTCGTCGAGGCCACCATCATCGGCGTGGTCGCCTGCGTGCTGGCCCTGCGGATGCTGGAGCACGCCCACCTGGCCGCCTCTCCCGACCCGGCGCAGCAGGCCCTGTCCTCCTGGACGCACTTCCCCCTGACGGCCTGGACCGGCCCGCTCCTCAGCCCCCTGAGCGCCGGCGCCCTGGGGAACGCGATTCTCGTCGTCGCCACCATCAAGGTGGTGCTGTCGATGAGCTGGTTCGTCGTCGTGGGCCTGCAGCCCTCGATGGGTGTGGCCTGGCACCGGTTCCTGGCGATCCTCAACGTCTACGCGCGCCGCGAGGTGGACGGCTCCAAGGCGCTGGGTCCGCTCCAGCCGCTCATGATCGGCGACGAGCCACTGACCGAGGCCACCATGGACACGCTGGAGGAGGCCATGGAGGCCGCCGACTCCGGCGAGGGACCCGAGGTGCGCCTGGGTGTGGGCCGCGTCGAGGACTTCACCTGGAAGGGTCTGCTGGACTTCTCCACCTGCACCGAGTGCGGCCGCTGCCAGGACCTGTGCCCGGCGTGGAACACCGGCAAGCCCCTGTCCCCCAAGCTGTTCGTCATGGCGCTGCGCGACCACCACGCGGCGGCCGCTCCTTACCTGCGGGCCGCCGGTGCGCTGGGCGTCAAACCCGACGACGTCTCCGAGGAGATGGCGGCCTCTCGCCCCACCTCCGGCGGGATAGTCGGCAAGGCGCTGGGCATGCACGACGGCCTGGCGCGCGAGACCAACCTGGGCCTGGAGCCGGGGACCGCCCACACCGGCGACGTGCTCGGCGCGCTGCTGGAGGCCAAGGCGGCCCCCACCGAGACGGGCGTGGCCACGCGGCCGGCACCCCTGGCCGGGGAGGTCATTCCCGCCGACGTCCTGTGGGCCTGCACCACCTGCGGGGCCTGTGTGGACCAGTGCCCGGTGGACATCGAGCACGTGGACCACGTCGTCGACGTGCGCCGCCAGCAGGTGCTCATGGAGTCCGCCTTCCCCAAGGAGCTCGGCGGCATGTTCCGCAAGATGGAGTCCAAGGGGAACCCGTGGGGCCTGCCTGCGCGTAAGCGCATGGACTGGGCCAAGAATCTGGACTTCGAGGTGCCGGTCATCGGCGACGACGTCGAGAGCGCCGCGGACGTCGACTACCTGTTCTGGGTGGGCTGCGCCGGCGCCTACGAGGACCGGGCCAAGAAGACGACGCGAGCAGTGGCCGAGCTGTTGCACACCGCGGGGGTGAGCTTCGCGGTCCTGGGCGACGCCGAGACCTGCACCGGCGACCCGGCCCGGCGCGCCGGCAACGAGATCCTCTACCAGATGCTCGCCGCGCAGAACGTGGAAACCTTGAACGAGGCCGGGGCCCAGAGGATCGTGGTGACCTGTGCGCACTGCTTCAACACGATCTCACGGGAGTACCCGCAGATCGGGGGCCGCTACGAGGTCCTTCACTACACACAGCTGCTGAACCGCTTCGTACGCGAGGGCCGGCTGCGCCCCCTGCCGCCGAAGGCCGAGACCCCGGCGGAGTCATCGAGCCAGGAGACAGCCGACAAGGCGGCGAGCGCGCCGAGTGTCCCGACTGTCACCTACCACGACGCCTGCTACCTGGGCCGCCACAACCAGGTCTACTCCCCGCCGCGCGAGCTGCTGGAGGCGACTGGCGCAACCACGGTGGAGATGCCGCGCAGCCACGACCGGGGCTTCTGCTGCGGGGGCGGCGGGGCGCGCGCCTTCATGGAGGAGACGATCGGGACGCGGATCGCCGTGGAGCGCTCGCGCGAGGCCATCGGCACCGGCGCGCAGGTCATCGCCACCGCCTGCCCCTTCTGCACCACGATGCTCTCCGACGGTGTTGCCTCCGAGGGCGCGGATGTGCGGGTCACCGACGTCGCCACGCTCATGCTGGAAGCCGTCCGACGCGACGGGGAGTAGTCGCTCCGCTCCATCCCACCCCGCCGAGCCGGGCATTCTTCACGTAGCCGGGCAGAATTTCTGTAGGGCTACGCGAAGAATGCCCGGCTCGATGCCAGGGCTCGGCGTCGAGAGGTCAGCGCTTACGCGCCCGCAGGCCCTGCCAGTGCTCCAGCCGCTCACGGATGCGGCGCTCGTGGCCGTTGGCCGTGGGCTCGTAGAGGGGCTGCCGCTCGACGCCGTCGGGCAGGTAGTCCGCGCCGGAGAAGCCGTCGGCCGTGTCCGGGTCGTACTCGTAGCCCTCGCCGTAACCGAGCTCCTTCATGAGACGGGTGGGGGCGTTGAGGATGTGGGCCGGCGGCATGAGCGAACCGGTCTCGCGCGCCAGGCGCGCCGCCCGGCCGTAGCCGCGGTAGACGGCGATCGACTTGGGTGCTGTGGCCAGGTAGACGACCGCCTGCGCGATGGCGAGCTCTCCCTCGGGTGAGCCCAGGCGCTCGTAGGCGTCCCAGGCCACCAGCGTCGTCTGGAGAGCGGCCGGGTCGGCCATGCCGACGTCCTCGCTGGCGAATCGCACCAGCCTGCGCGCCACGTAGAGCGGGTCCTCGCCCCCGCCCAGCATGCGCGCCAACCAGTACAGGGCGGCATCCGGATCGGAGCCGCGCATCGACTTGTGCAGGGCGGAGATGAGGTTGTAGTGCTCCTCGCGGGACTTGTCGTACAGGGGCGCCCGGGAGGCGACGACGGCGTGCAGCCCCTCGATGTCGAGCGACTCCGGGCCGCCCGCACCCTGGGCGGCGAGGACCTGCTCAACCATGCCCAGCAGGTAGCGACCGTCGCCGTCGGCCATGGACAGCAGGGCGGTGCGGGCCTCCTCGGTCAGGGCCAGGCTGCGGCCCGTCAGGGACTCGGCGCGCGCCAGCAGCTCGGTCAGGGCGACCTCGTCCAGGCGGCGCAGGACCATGACCTGGCAGCGCGACAGGAGGGCGCCGTTCAGCTCGAAGCTCGGGTTCTCGGTGGTCGCGCCGACCAGGACGACCGTCCCGTCCTCGACATAGGGCAGGAAGGAGTCCTGCTGGGCGCGGTTGAAGCGGTGGATCTCGTCGACGAACAGGAGCGTGCCCTGCCCGATCTCGCGGCGGCGAGCAGCAGCGGCGAAGACCTTGCGCAGGTCGGCCACCCCGGAGAAGGTCGCCGAGACCTGCTCGAAGACCAGGCCGGTGCGGTCGGCCAGGAGTCGGGCGACCGTCGTCTTGCCGCAACCCGGCGGGCCCCACAGGACGATGGAGGACAGGCGGCCGGAGGCGACCATGCGGCCCAGCGGGGCGCCGGGGGCGAGCAGCTGGTCCTGGCCGACGACATCGTCGAGCGCTCGTGGGCGCAGCCGGTCGGCCAGCGGGCGGGACGGGTCGTCGACGGGGCCGGAGCCGTCGGGGCCGGCGGCGTCGAACAGTGAGGGCGAGTCCGGTTCGGGCGCGTAACGAGCCATGCCCCGAGCGTAGGACCTGGCGGTGACATCAATACCGGCCGCCCGCCTGTCCGACTCCTCCGACCCGCACCACCCCACTCGATCCACCGGCGTCGCTTGCACCTCTCCAAAAAATAGATATCATTTTGCTGACTCAAGGAGGTTCTCATGCCCACGTCCCCCGTTTCCACCGACGCCTCGGACCAACCCATCAACGCCCCCGAGCACGCCTCCAGCCGCGTCGACATCACGGAGAAGCCGGCCCGAGCCGCGGGCTCCGGCCCCGCCTTCCTCGCCCTGCTCCTCATCCTGGCGCTCACCGCCGGATCGATCACCCTCCTCATCGTCGGCGGCGTCGCCGCCGACGCGGGCGAGCCGGGAGCCGTACTACGCATCGTCGCCGGGAGCGTCGGGCTCCTCATCGCCCTTCCGCTGTTCAGCAGCTTCACCGTCGTGGTGCCCGGAGAGACCAGCGTCCGTCAGTTCCTCGGCCGCTACATCGGCACCGTGCGTCACACGGGCCTCGCGCTCGTCCCGCCACTGACCGCCGGCCGGAAGGTCTCCATCAAGGTCCACAACTTCGAGACCAACGAGCTCAAGGTCAACGACCTGGACGGCAACCCCGTCAACATCGCCGCCATCGTCGTGTGGCAGGTGGCCGACACCGCCCGCGCCGTCTTCGCCGTCGAGGCCTACGAGGAGTTCATCAAGGCCCAGGCCGAGTCCGCGCTGCGCCACGTGGCCACCACCCACCCCTACGACGGGCCGGGCCCGGGCGAGACCTCGCTGCGCGGAGGCACGGACCTCGTCTCCGCCGAGCTGGCGGCCGAGGTCGCGGCCCGGGTGGCGCTGGCAGGCCTGGAGATCGTCGAGGTGCGCATCTCCTCGCTGGCCTACGCCCCCGAGATCGCCCAGGCGATGCTCCAGCGCCAGCAGGCCGGCGCCGTCATCGCGGCCCGCGAGCAGATCGTCGAGGGCGCCGTCACCATGGTCGACCAGGCCCTCAAGCGTCTCGAGGCGGACGACATCGTCACCATGGACGAGGAGCGCCGCGCCCAGATGGTCTCCAACCTCCTGGTGGTGCTCTGCTCCGACCAGCGCACCCAGCCCGTCGTCAACACCGGCTCCCTCTACGCTTGAGCCGTGGCCGGTAAAGAGCGCAAGCAGGTCCTGCTCCGGCTGGACCCCGCCGTCCACTCGGCCATCGCCAAGTGGGCGGCGGACGACCTGCGCTCGGTCAACGCCCAGATCGAGGTCCTGCTGCGCCGCGCGCTCGACGACGCCGGGCGCGGCGTCAAGGCCGCCCCCATGCGCGGACGGGGCCGGCCGCGCAAGGACGGCGGGGAGGGCGGCAGCAAGAGCCGCACCACCGAGCCGACCGATGACCTCGGCCCTGCTGGGAACAGCGAGTAGGCAACGTGGCCCGCTGCAGCTGAGACTCGACGGTCCGGCCCGGCCTGCCCCACGTTCTGGGTGGGCCGGCCCTGCGCCTACGCGCGGCGCGACCGGTCCGGCGCCCGCAGAAGGGGCGCCAGCGCGGCCGCCATGACCAGGGTGCCGGCGCGGTTCTTGAGGAAGTCCTCCCACCAGCCATCCGCCGGCCAGGAGTAGCCCAGGACCAGGATGAAGGCGAAGAACCCCAGCGCCGCCAGGACTGCCATCCTTCGTGCGCACCCGCGGGCGAGCAGCCCGAGACCGACCGCGACCTCGAAGGCGGCCGCCGCCGGGCTCAACCAGCCGATGTTCGCCATGACGAAGCCCCACCACAGCTCCGCGAGCCAGGGCCACAGGGCCGTGTCGGCGAAGGGCGCGTAGCTGTGCGGCGAGAAGAGCCCGAAGTAGATGTGGATCAGCGCCCCACCCAGAAAGGCGACGGCGAAAACCACCCGCACCACCGCGCAGTACCGACTCATGGCACCGTCACCGACTCCCACTGCCAGAAATCGGCCCACCCCGACGGCAGCTGCTCGCCTCAGGCTGACGCGCGTGCCGCCACGTCCTTGATCTCCAGTTCACGGCCCCGCCACCTCACTCTCCTTCCGGCAACCATGCGTCAATCGGAACTGATGCACGTGCTGCGTCAGAAACCTGCGCGCACGCTTTCAGCGTCATCTCCGCAACTCGCCGACGCGAATGAGCCCGTCGAAGACCTCAGTCAGGAAGGAGATGGGCTGCTCGATCCAGTAGTGGCGCAATCGGCGTCCGATCTCGGGGTCGCAGCACTGGCTGACGATGAACAGACGCCACCCTACACTCCGCCTTGAGACGTCGCTATCGAGGAGCCTTTCTGGCAGTGATCGCCTTGCCCACAGCTGTGGATTCGATGGAGACGATGACGCCGCCCGGGCACAGTGCTACAGGATTGCCCTCGGAGCTGAACTGCGGCAGCGAGATACTGACCCACGGAGGTTCGGGACGGCTGCCACTGCGACCAGCAACCGCATCATGCTGACGAGCCGCATCATTCTGTTCAACGACGAGATCGTCATAGATTCCAGCGCGAAGGCCATCATCCACGCGCGCCGAGAATAAAGCAGTATCCACCGCCCCTGAGTATGAGACCCCTGGCGCACGACCACCACTGAAGACGGTACGGTATGTTCCAGCCGGATCGATGGCCGCCACCTTTCCCGAACGAGTATCGAAGACATTTAACTCTAACGGGTGACCATAGCTCCCAGCATCACCATCAACATAGTCCTGAACGCTCCAGGTGGACACAGCCTGAGCGCTGGCCTCAATACCCACGATGCGCCAGCTACTCGACTCTCCTTTGTTGTTGAGGGACACGGTTCTGCCGGTGTCGATATTTTGAATCGCCTTTGCATAGTCATCATTGACAACCCAACCGCCAACATTGATAACTTGCCCATCAACCACCCTGGCCGTAATGCTGTCATGCTGACCGTCATACCTCCATTGCTCGGACCCAGTTTCACGAAAATATCGATCAGACAGAGGTTCCGTAATTACCGAGGAGGATGTCTCCAGATTCTGATACTTGTCCCGAGTAAGAACCGCGGAATGACCTCCGGGCCCCGGGATCACAGTCTTCTCATCATCCAACGGCGAGAGCTCACGACCGCTGGAAATATCGTAGACCCGACGGTTGATGACAGCCGTGGAATCGGTCAGCTGCACGGTCGGCGCCGATCCGGCGACTTGAGTGTCAAGGGCGATGCGGCCGGTGTCCGTATTGAGGACCACGATACGCGTGAGGTCTTCCAGAGGCGAGATACCACCAGCACTGTCTTCTGGCGTGACGTCGAAAGCATAGGCAAGCCATGCCCCATTGGGCGACGTGAAGGCAGACTCCCCAGCATAGACATCCACACCTCTCAGCAATCCGATGACGTTCTTATCGGAAGACCCCTCCAGATCAGCAGCGGCAAAGGACCATGTAACCTCACCTGTCGAGGAATCCAAGCCGTAGACACCACGGCTGGTGATGACAGCCGCACCACGCACTCCAGCAAGAATCTGGTCCACATCCGCTTCACCGAAACCGAACGGGACCTCCCAGAGCGGGGCAGCAGCCGTCGACTGCTCCCGGCCGGCCGCCGTCGCCATCTCCTCCACAGTCGGATAACCATCATGACTGGATAGGGCGCTGGTTGTGATTCGGGTAAACGGATCAATGCGTTTGCTGATAACTGTCGGAGCCGTGACAGCGAGCGCCGTAGCGGTCGCAGCACCAACGACCCCCAGCCCGAGACGCAGCGCATACTCGTTCATACGCCTCCAGCCAGCACCCTCTGCAGTCTCCTCGCGCCGAGATTCCCTGGGAAACGGGAGCCTGGACAGCAGCCTGGCCAGGTCATCACTCATGGCGATGTCCTGGTCCGCGTCGTCGTTGGCTTCAGAGGAGGAAGAACTGCCCCGGCTCTCTGGGGCCGACAAGGATGCACGACCACATACACGCCCTGCAATATTGGCGAGGACGGCAATAGCAAAACAGACCCATGCGGTAATCAATCGGCCAATATAGTCAGGCATAGCCGCACCTGACTCATTGATGTTGGAAACGCCTGACCTGAGGAGGGGATAGGCAAAGAAGGAAGTGAGAGCGAGAATAATGGCCGCACCCCAGAAGCTACCAGCAGTCATCCGGCGAGATGGACGTATCACCCAGCCGGCACACAAGACGACCACCGCAATCAGTACCGCCCAGATGCACCACGACTCATCACTCACGGGCAACGGCGAGCGCAAGGCACCAACGAACCCCCTGAGCGTCAGAACGAGGGCCGCAATCCCCGCCGCCAGGCTGGCCCCAATGAGAAGGCTGAAGACCATCCATTGACGCCGTAACCGCCGTCGGGAGTCCACGACAGACGAATCTGATTGCTCATCAGGGCCATCGAACTGTGACGTCTCCTCATCGCTCATAGCGCCAGTCTCATTTTCTCGAGGCAGGGCGGACAATGGGGAGTGCGAACCACTCGGTCAGCTACAGGAACATTCCACGAGGTCAGGGACTTTTTGCACGGACGGAGACATCCCACGCGTGCGGGGACGGGATTCCTGCCCCCAACGGCGTCGAACGTCCCCGCCCGGAGCCGCAGGCCGGTCAGGACAGCTCCCACCATCGGGATGACAGCGGCCCATGGCCCAGGGGAGACTACGAGGTGAACGGGACCACTCGCGGCCCCCGCCCCACGAGGCCGCACGCGACACGACCGGCAGGACCGGCGGCGCCCCTGGGCGTCTCCGTTCAGGAGGACACCACCATGACCTTCACCTACTCGATCACCTGCACACTCGACGCCGCCGCGGCCTTCCCACCTGTGGCGGGCAGCGAGGAGCAGCGCGCCTACTGGGTCACCCCCACTCTTCTGGCGTGGCCACTGTCCCTGCTGCCCCGGGGTATGGACCGCGGAGTCGTCGTCACCGACGCCGGCGAGCCCGTCCCCGGCTCCGGCCTCGCCCTGCGTCTCATCACAGCGCCCGACGGCGGCGCGGCGGCCGTCCACGGCCGGATCCTGGGCGCGGACGACACGCCCGCCCCGACAATCACGCCCCTGCGCATCGTCGGGAACCTGCCCGGCGACATCCTGACCACGCACCCCCACCTGGAGGGCTACATCGCCCTGAGCACGACCGACGTCGCCGGCACCCCCCTGCTCGGCGACGACGCCGTCGCCTCCGCCCTGACCGGCCAGATCGCGATCGCCCAGTACGTCGGGGTCCCGGACCCCACCGAGGCCGCCGACGTCGGCGGCGCCCGCCTCGACGCCTTCACCGGGGTGCAGACCGCCATCCTCCTGGACCGCCTCTACGCCGAGGCCGCCACCCGCGCCGAGCTGGGCGTCACCTTCTCAGGTGGCCGTCCCTCCTTCGCCCTGTGGGCGCCCACCGCGCAAGCCGTGACCCTCCTGACATGGGAGACCGGCGACCCTCTGGGCTCGGTACCGGATGTCCCCGGACCACCGAGACGCACCCCGGCGGTCCGCCACGACGACGGCCGCTGGGTCATCGACAGCCGTCCCGATCCGCCGGCCGCCACCGGTGCGAGCGAGGCCGGCGGCGCTCCCGATCAGAACCAGCCCGGCTCCCCCATAACGGCCGGCTGCCAGTACCTGTGGGAGGTGCGGGTCTACGTGCCCTCCACCTTGCAGGTGGAGACCAATATCGTCACCGACCCCTACTCGGTGGCGCTGACGACCGACTCAACCCGCTCGGTCGCCGTCGATCTGGCCGACCCGCATCTGTCCCCCGAGCAGTGGGCTGAGACCCCTGCGCCCGCGGTCCGCAACGACTCGGCCCGCAGCATCTACGAGCTCCACCTGCGGGACTTCTCCGCCGCCGACGAGACCGTCCCACCCGAGCTGCGCGGCACCTACCGGGCCTTCACCGTGGCCGGCTCCGCGGGCGTGCGCCATCTGGCCGAGCTGGCGCAGGCCGGCATGAACACGATCCACCTGCTGCCCACCTTCGACATCGCCACCATCCCCGAGCACCGCGGCTCCCAGCGTTCCCCGCGCATCCCCGCCGGGGCGCACCCGGCCTCAGCCGATCAGCAGGCGGCCGTCGCGGAGGTGGCCGACGACGACGCCTACAACTGGGGCTACGACCCCCTCCACTGGGGCGCACCCGAGGGCTCCTACGCGACCGAGGGCCACCAGGACGGCGGGGCGCGCGTCGTCGAGTTCCGCGAGATGGTGGGGGCTCTGCACGACCTGGGCCTCCAGGTGGTCCTCGACCAGGTCTACAACCACACGGCCGCCTGCGGGCAGGACCCACGCAGCGTCCTGGACCAGGTGGTTCCCGGCTACTACCACCGGCTCGACGCCGTCGGGCGGGTGACGTCCTCGACCTGCTGCGCCAACACGGCCACGGAGCACGCCCTGTGCGAGCGCCTCATGGTCGACTCGGTGGTGCGCTGGGTGCGCTGGTACCGGGTCGACGGCTTCCGCTTCGATCTCATGGGCCACCACCCGCGCACCGTCATGGAGCACGTACGGGCGGCCCTGGACGAGCTGACCATGGAGGCCGACGGCGTCGACGGCCGCTCGGTCTACCTCTACGGGGAGGGCTGGAACTTCGGTGAGGTCGCGGGCAACGCCCTGTTCGTGCAGGCAACCCAGGGCCAGCTCGACGGCACCGGGATCGGCGCCTTCAACGACCGCCTGCGCGACGCCGTCCACGGCGGGGGCGCCTTCGACCCCGACCATCGCATCTTCCAGGGTTTCGGCACCGGCCTGCTCACCCAGCCCAGCGGCCTGGACCACCGCACCTGGAACGAGCAGTCGGCGGACCTGGCCCACCGCACCGACCTGGTGCGCCTGGGCCTGGCGGGCAACCTCAAGGACTACGTCATGACGATCTCGGACGGGACGGTACGCCGCGGGATCGACCTCATCCACAACGGGGCGCCGGCGGCCTTCGCCTCCCACCCCCAGGAGAACGTCAACTACGTCGACGCCCACGACAACGAGACGCTCTATGACCTGCTGGCCTACAAGCTTCCTCAGGGCATGCCGGTGGCCGAGCGGGTGCGGATGAACACGGTGTGCCTGGCCACGGTGACGCTGGCGCAGTCGCCGGCCTTCTGGAGCGCGGGCACCGAGCTGCTGCGCAGCAAGTCCCTGGACCGGGACTCCTACAACTCCGGGGACTGGTTCAACGCCATTGACTTCACGGGGCAGTTCAACGGCTTCGGGCGGGGCCTGCCACCGGCCAGCCGCAACGAGGGCTCCTGGGCGATCCAGGGGCCGCTGCTGCAGGACGACTGGCTGCGGCCCTCGCCCGAGGAGATCGCGGCGGCCCGTTCCCAGGCCCTGGACCTGCTGCGGCTGCGCGCCTCGACGCCGCTGTTCAGCCTGGGCTCCGCCCGCCTCATTCAGGACAAGCTGAGCTTCCCGGGGGCGGGCTTCGGCGCGCCGGCGGGGGTGATCGTCATGCTCATCGACGACACCCGGGGCGGACGGGACGTGGACCCCGAGCTCGACGCCGTCCTGGTGGTCTTCAACGCCTCGGGGCAGGTGCTCACCCAGTCGCTGCCCGAGCTGGCTGGCCGGGACCTCCGCCTCTCCCCCATCCAGGCTGAGGGCGCCGACGAGGTGGTGCGCCGCACCGGCTTCGACCGCGCCAGCGGCACGATCTCGGTTCCGGCACGCACCGTGGCCGTCCTGATACAGCGGCAGACGGCCTGAGCGCTCGTCCTCAGGCCCGCCCCAGGACGTCGGCGAGGTCGACGACGCCGCCGCGCAGGGCCAGCAGCACCAGTTGAACCCGATCCCGGCAGCCGGTCTTGGACAGCAGGTGGCTCACGTGGGTCTTGACCGTGGGCATGGACAGCCACTCGCGGTCGCAGATCTCCTGGTTGGTGAGACCCAGGGCGATAAGCGCCAGGATCTCGCGCTCGCGCTGGGTGAGGGCCGCGACCTGCCGGGAGGCCTCCGCCGCCCGGACCGCCTCGACCGAGTCCTCGGAGGCGTGGCGTCCGGCACCGTCCCCGGCTCGCGTCCCGCTGACCTGACCGGTGCGCACGGCGGCGAGAAGACGGCGCGTGGGCCCCGGGGAGATGACGGAGTCGCCGTCGTGGACGGTGCGGATCGCGGTGATGAGGTCCTGGGGCGGGGTGTTCTTGAGCAGGAAGCCGGCCGCGCCGGCCTCGATGGCGCCCATGACGTAGCCGTCGGTGTCGAAGGTGGTCAGGATGACGACCTTCCCGGTGGTGCCGCGGGCCATGAGCTCGCGGGTGGCGGCCAGGCCGTCGAGGCCCGGCATCTGCACATCGAGGAGGAGGACGTCGACCGGGTCGGCGGCGTTGTGCGTGAGGGCATCGTTGCCGTCGACGGCCCGCCAGACGACCTCCATATCCGGCTGCGCCCCCAGCAGCATAGCCAGCCCCATGGTGAACAGCGGCTCGTCATCGGCCAGACCCAGGCGGATCACAGGTGCCTCCCCTCCTTGACGTCGACTCACCGGAAGTATCCGCTCTCCAGGTTCAGCCTGTGCGGCTTTGTACCGACGAAGTGCCGACGACGCCCTGCGAGGTTCGCCATATAACCGCGATTGGTTCTCATTCCGGAGAGGTGGGGAACTGCGCCGTCACCCGCCAGCCGCCCTCGGGCGTGGGCCCGGCGGCGAAGGCGCCACCGAGGTCGGTGACTCGGTCACGCATGCCGATGAGGCCGAAGCCCCGATGCTTCGGATCTGCGGATGCGCTCACCGCGAGGCGGGGCACCGTGGCCGACTCGTGCGATGTGTCTGCTGGCGTTGCGTCCGCCTGTTCCCCCACGTCCTCGCGATACGAACGGTTGTCGGTCCTCGGCGTAGGGTCCGCGTCTCCTGTCGGGGGCTCCGGCGCCGGGGCGTTCTCGACGACGAGGACGCCCCGGCCGGCCCCGGTGCGCAGCGAGACACTCGTGGCCGCGCCGGGGGCGTGGCGCAGCACATTGGTCAGCGACTCCTGGACCACCCGGTGGAGGACCTGCGCCGCAGGCTCCGGGAGCCGGCCGGCCGGGTCGGTCGCCAGGGTGACCGGCAGTCCTGCCCGCTGCGCCTGGCGCACCGGTTCCCACAGGAGGTCCGCACCCCGCTCCTGGCCCGACGCCGCCTCTGCGGTTTCGGCACCGCCCTCGGCTCCGGGGGCAACGGCGTCAGCAGTGCCGCCACCACCGGTAGAACGGCCGGCAGCACCGAGACCTCCCGCATCGACAACGCCGGCATCAGAGGCGCGACCAGCAGCGGAGCCGGAACCAGGCGCGGCGATCGCCTCGCTTCCGGCGGCCGCGGCGCTGTCGGGCGGCCCGGCCTCCTGGGCGTCGGAGCGCAGCATGTCGACCAGGGCGTGCACCTCGTCCACCGAGCGGCGGGAGGTCTCCCCGATGACGGCCAGGGCCTCGTCGGCGGCGGCCGGGTCGGTGGCCAGGATGGCGCGGGCGCCCTCGGCCTGCATGGCGATGACGGTGAGGCTGTGGCCGAGCAGGTCGTGGACGTCGCGGGCGATGCGCTGCTGGGTCTCGATGACCGCGAGCCGCCGCTCGGCGGCCTGCTGCGCCTCGAGCACCGCGGCCCGCTCGAAGGCCTGGTTGTAGCGGTCCCGGCTGCGACGCCGCGCGGCACCGACGAAAGCGGCCACCGCCACGACCAGCCAGGCGTTGGTGAGGAGAATCAACCGTCCGACGCCCGCGTGGACCTGGTCGCCGATGAGCTCGTGCGCCCGCGTCGTCGCCATGGCCGCCCCCACCAGCTCGAGGACGAGCCCCACCCATCGCCACGGCGCCTCCAGCCGGGACTGGGTCGTCTCCACCGCGACGAGCCCCGTGATGATGAAGAAGATGGAGAACTCGGTGAACAGCACCAGGTGCGCCGTCAGGCAGACGCCGGCCACGACGATGAAGAGCAGCGGAGAGTGCCGCCTCACCACCATGGCCAGGGCGCAGGCGCCCAGCAGAAGGAGGTAGAGCACCGGCGCTGCCCTTTGGATGAATCCGAGCCCCGGTTCCGGATCCGGCCGGCCGATGAGGCACAGGAAGACGAAGGCCATGGCGATGACGACGTCGCTCACCGTCGTCCACGGGCCCGAGCTCGGGTAGCGCCAGGCGGCCGGAATGGTGCCGGCTAGCGGCACGGGGCGGGGCGACGTCGGCCCGGACGTCACCGATCCCGCCTGCGCCGCACCGGCCCGTCGCCCTTTTCTCATGCCTGAACCGTACCGTCGCCCCCGGCGCCTCGGAGGCCCCGGCCGGGATTTCATACTCGGGTATGAGCCTGGCCAGCACGCCGATTCAGGAAGCAGACCACGGGCTGATGATCGCCCGTCCGGGTGCGAGCAGGCTTGACGCCATGACGACTTCACACCGCTTCCCACCCAGTCCATCCGCACCGCTGCCGACGCGCTCCGCCGGCCTCCGACCCCAGCCCGCGCCCGGGCAGACGGCCCTGGCGCAGGCGCCCCGCTCGGGCGCCCCCGCCCAGGCCTTCCAGCAGCCCTTCACCCGGGTCAGCCCCGACGTCGGTGCCCCGCTTCCTGGCGGGCCCGTGAACGCCACAGCGCCCGGCATCGTGCCTCCCAACGCAGCGCCCGCCCGGCCGACGCCCCTCCCGCAGGCCGGCCTGGCGCACTCATCCAGTGCCGACGACGCCGTCGTCCTCACCCAGGACCTCACCAAGACCTTCGGCAAGCGCACCGTCGTCGAGGGCCTCAACCTCGTGGTGCCGCGCGGAAGCGTCTACGGCTTCCTCGGTCCCAACGGCTCGGGCAAGTCGACGACCATGAAGATGCTGCTCGGGCTCCTGGCGCCCACGCGAGGGCGGATCAGCGTGCTCGGGCGGCCCTTCACCCCGGCCACGCGCGCTGAGATCATGTCGCGCACCGGCTCCATGATCGAGAACCCGCCCGGCTACGGCCACCTCACGGGCGCGGAGAACATGGGGATCGCTGCCAAGATGCAGGGACTGAGCGAGCAGCAGGTCAGCCGCGCCCTCGCCCTCGTGCGCCTGACCGAGCACAAGGACCGCCTGGTGCGCACCTACTCCATGGGTATGAAACAGCGCCTCGGCATCGCGCTGGCGCTGGCCCGAGAGCCCGAGCTGCTCATCCTCGACGAGCCCACCAACGGCCTGGACCCGGCCGGTATCGAGGAGGTGCGCCGCCTCCTGGTCGAGCTCGCCGGCGAGGGCGTCACCGTCATGGTCTCCAGCCACCTGCTCGACGAGATCGACCGCATGGCCTCCACGCTCGGCATCCTGTCGGCCGGGCGCCTCGTCTTCCAGGGCACGCGCGCCGAGCTCATGGAGCGCTCGGTGCCGGACATCCTCATCGACACCCCGACGCCGCAGGCCGTCCTGGACCCGCAGACCCTGGCTGGGCTCGTGCCGGCTCAAGCTTCCGGCGCATCCGGTCAGCCGAGCGGTCCGGCACTGGTGCCGCAGGGCGTGCGCATTCCGGGGATGTCGAAGGGCGCCGTCGCCGAGCTCATCAGTCGGCTGGCCGCCGCGGGCGTCGAGCTGCACGAGGTGCGCCGCGAGGCCCAGAGCCTAGAGGACGTCTTTATGGACCTCACCGGCCGGGGAGGAGGTGTCCTGTGATGACCAGCGCCGCGCTCTCGTCAGCCCCCGTCCCCTCCCAGCCCCCCGCCGCAGCCGGAATCGCCGGCTCAACGAGACCTGCGCCGTCAGCACGCGGCTCCCGCAGTACCCGGACCGCGCCCGGTCTTTTCACGTCCGTGCGCGTCGAGATCCTCAAGATGCGCCGCCTGCGGGTGCTGCTGGTGACCGCGCTGCTCGTCATCGCCTCGGTAGCACTGAGCAGCACCAATCTGTTCAGCCAGTCGACGATCAAGTCCTTCGCCGACCCAGCCGCCAAGCCGTGGGCGATGCTGTTGCTGAACACCGCCTTCTTCAACGCAATGACCGGCGCGGTCTTCGCCGCGGTCCTCGCCAGCCGGCAGACCGATATCGAGCACAGCGGGGCCGGGTGGAACCTGGCCGCCACCTCGGGCCTGACACCCGGGGCCCTGTGCCGGGTCAAGCTCGCGGCGCTGACGGTTGTCATCGTCCCGGCCGTCGTCCTCCAGAACGCAGTCCTCATCGTCTTCGCCCGCATTATGGGCATCAGTGTCCCGCTCGACGTCGGCCCTTGGGTCACCTATACGATCCTGCTCATCACCGTGGACCTGACCATGTGCGCCTTCCACCTGTGGCTCGCCGCCGTGGTGGAGAACCAGCTGGTCGTCGTGAGCGCGGGACTGCTGGGCGGTTTCACCGGTGCCTTCATGCTGTTGGCCCCGGTCTCAGTGGCCCGCCTCCTCCCCTGGGGCTACTACACCGTTATCATCCCCACCAGATTCATCACGTCCGGAGACAAGACCGGTTACGAGTACATCAGTCCGCCATCGGCCTGGATCACGGGATTCTTGATCCTGACCACACTTGCCTTCGCTTTCGCTACCCACCGGCTCGACCGGATCGAGAGGTGATCCCCATGAGCACACCCGTCAACGCTTCCACCATGCCCCGCGGCGCCGGCTTCACACGACCCGCCCCGGCCAGCTCCAGCGCCCGTCCCGCCCCGGCCGAGCCCACGGCACCGGACAGCAGCGGCAGTAGTAGCCGAAGCGGCTTCACCTCCCTGCTGGCCGCCGAGGCCATCAAGCTCAGGCGCTCCTCGGCATGGGTCGTCGCCGTTCTACTGCCGCTTCTGGCCGTCATCACAGGTACGGTCAACTTCATCATGAATCGCGAGTCATTCGAAGGGTGGATCTCGCTCAGCTCGCAGATCACCCTCTTCTACTCGATGATGTTCTGTTCCCTGGGGATTGCCCTGCTGGCCTCGACCGTATGGCGCGTGGAGCACCGGGGCACGAGCTGGAACGCGATGCGCACCACCTCGCACTCTCCGACGGCTGTGGCACTGGCCAAAACCCTGGTCATCCTCGTCCCGGTCCTGGCCATGCAGGGCGTTCTGCTGACGCTGGCCTGGTTGGCGGGCATCGCCGTCGCGGGCTTGGGGCCGGCAATACCAACAGCCTTCGTCGCCTCCGGCCTGCTGGCCACCCTGGGCGCGCTGCCACTGGTCGCGGTGCAGTCGCTGCTGAGCATGCTCATGCGATCCTTCGCCGCACCCGTGGCGGTCGCCTTCCTCGGCTGCGTCGTGGGTTTCGGCCTTCTGGCGAGTCAGAACCCCCTGATCTACCTCGTCCCGCAGGGCATCCTCAGCGAGACCCTGACCCTGGGATCGTCGGCTGTGTCGACGGCAGGGAAACTGGACGCGGCGAGCATGCTTCCTCTCGTGTTCGCCATTGTCTGCATCGGCGCTGTCATGTGGGGCCTGCTGGCCCTCGTCGCCCGTCGCACTGGCGGCGTGCGCTAGCAAATCGGCCCAGTGCACCCGCTCGGCACCGTCGGGTACGTACATCTCCTGCGAGAACTGCGTTTTCCCGCAGATGGCTGAGGGCAGATCTCAGTCGTCTGCGGGAAAAGTACGTCCCCCGACGAAGAACGCAGTCGCCGACGACGAACGTTTCTCCGAAACGGCCTACAGCGGGTCCCGCACTCACCCGGCCTTGGTGAGGAAGTTGAGCATGGAGTCGATGTCCTGCTGGATGCGACCCCAGCGCACAATATGGGCGCCGGTGTCCTCATAGCGCTCGTAGTCGATACCGGCGCCGGCGAGCGCCTTCTCGAAGCTCTGCTGGCTGGGCAGGACGACGCTCTCGTACCGATCACTCTCGGTGCCGCACACGAGGAAGACGCGCTTACCCCGGTAGCTCTCCACGTGCTCGACCGGGTTGTCGGCGCTCACGCGCGTCTGGTCCCACGGGATCCCGTAGATCGTGCCGCCCTTGAGGTCGGTGGCTCCGGCGGTGAAGTTCGCCCAGTGGACCACCGCGCCGTCCTGGATGCGCAGGTCCGCCGGCCCCGAGTGGCTCGAGACAGACCCGAAGAGCTCGGGGTGCTTCGCGGCGTACTTCAGGGCCCCAAAGCCACCCATGGAGAAGCCGGAGACGGCGCGCCCGGAGGGCTGGGCAATGGTGCTGAAGGTGGCGTCGACCCAGGGGATGAGCTCGCCCACGTGGAAGGTCTCCCAGTTGCGCGGCCCCACGTTGGAGGACTCGGGGTCGGAGTACCAGCCGGCCGCCCCGCCGTCGGGCATGACGACGATGAGGTCGCGCCCCGCGGTGTGGTTGCGGATGTCGTACTTCGTGTCGAAGGTCGAGTAGTCCTCGCCGCCGCCGTGCAGCAGGTAGAGCACCGGGTAGCGGCGGGTGGCGTCGTAGCCGTCGGGCAGCAGCACGTTGACGCGGGGCAGCCAACCGATCGACGGCGTGGCCAGCTTGTAGTACTGCATGCGGCCCTGGTCCTCGTGCTGGGCCACGTTGAGGGCGGCCTGTGCCGGGGCAGATCCGGCGATGACGGTGCCGCCCCCGACGAAGGAGGCGGCGGCGATCCCGCCCACCCCCTTGAGCAGGGTGCGCCGGTTGATCCGATGAGCGGCCTGCCGGCCGGGCTGGAGATGGGTCTGTGAGCTGAGAGGCATGGCATGTCCTTGGGGTTGTCCACAGTGACGGAGGCACTGACGGAGATGGCGACGGGAATGACGGGGCGGACGAGGCGCCCACCACGGAGCCCGGCCGGCCGGCGGGTACCGACCGGCCCTTACGACGACGTCTCACAGGAGTACCGCCATCGGCATCCACCTATGAGACTTGTTTCACACCATACTCCGACCGTGCGGTTAATAACACCCCTGACCACGATCGGGCACCTCGACCGTCAGGCGTCGAGCAGAGCACGCAGGTTGCGCACGTACCGCTCGAAGGCCACCCGCCCCTCAGGGGTCAGCGCCAGATAGGTGGCGGGACTGCGCCCGGCGTAAGTCTTGTTCTGCTGGACGTAGCCCGCCCCCTCGAGCTTGGACAGATGGGCGGACAGGTTGCCGGCCGTCATGTCCAGCAGCTCACGCAGCCGCGGGAAGTGCAGCTCATCGCCGACCGGCACGGCGGCCAGGGTCGCCATGATCCGCAAACGGGCCTGGGCGTGGATGACCGGATCGATGTCGACGTCGGAGGCGGCCGCACCGGCCAGCTCCGTCGGCCTCGCCGCCCAGGTCTCAGAGCCCGCCGGCCCTCCGGTCCGCTCGACCCGCGCCTTCCCGGACATGTCACGCACCTCGCTTCGCACCCGCCGCGGCACTGACGGCGGCGGCCACCAGCATGCCGCCTCCACCGGCCACGGACATGATCCACCAGGCCCACGGCATCCCGAGAGCCCAGGCAAGGCCGTAGTAGGTGCCCTCACGACTGCTTCGGCCGCGGATGCCGCGCGCCTTGGGGACGATGTAGGCGACAGTGAACAGGAGAGCGACCGTCAGGCAGCCGCAGAAGAAAAGGTACGGAGCCCTTGGCAGGCCGTAGTCCGGCTCGCGGTAGAGGGCGAGGGCGACGTAGCCGATCAGCCAGGCCAGACCCCAGGCGGTCAGGAGCGGGGCCGGCTTGATCTCGTGCCGCTTGAGATAGGTCTGCTGCTGAGCGTTGACGACGGCGAGAGCCTCATCGGGCCCCACCGGAACTTCTTGCTGTTGGGACACGGCGCTCATCATGAACTCCCTTGCTCAAAGTGGTTTGCGTTTCAAACCATCTCCAGGATAACGTCATCAGGTTTGCAATGCAAACTACTTTGTCGCCAATACCTCCGCACGCGGGTCCTCCCGGCGTAGGAGGGCTTGCACAGACTCGCCTCCTAGAATCAACTCCATGACAGATGCGGCACCAGGCTCACCCTCGTCGGCAGGAGACCTCACCGACGCCCCGGCGCCCACCGAGTCACTCACCACCGCTCCCCCGAGAACCATTCCGTCGTCACCCGCCTCCACGCCGTCGGCCGGATCGGCCTCCACCTCGCCGGTCGGCATCCCGGTCATCGGCGTCGCCCCGGCACCCGGGCCAACCCCCCACGACCCCACCGCCCCGTGCTCGACGACGCTTCTGGTGGACACCACCGCGCACCGCCTGCGCCGCACCGAGGACCTGCTCGACCTGACTCTGACCCTCCTGGGTGTCGGCGCCGTCCTCATCCTGGCGATCTATGCCCGCCAGACAACGACCGGCGTCACCCAGGACGTTCAGAACGCGCTGGCGGTGGTGCTGCGCCGCATCCTCCTCTTCCCCCTGCAGGCCGTTGAGGGTCTGACCACATTCATCGTGCCGCTGGCCGTGCTGCTCGACCGCCTCCTGCGCCGCTCCTGGCGCTCCTGCGGCCAGGCCGTCCTGTCGGGGCTCGCCGGGTACGTGGTTGCCCTCGCCGCCATGACCGGATTGGTCATGTGGGGGCCGACCGCCCTGGTCATGGGGCTGACGGTCACCGCCTCAGGTACCGCCCAGCTGGGCGTCTCCACGGTCTTCGCCTCTATGGCGGGCCTGCTCACGGGCGCCGGTGACCGCAACAGCTCGACGACGATGCGCTCGGGCTGGGCGGCCATGTTGGTGGTCCTCGGCCTGGCGGTCCTGCGCGGTGCCCTGACCCTGCCCGGCGCGGTGCTGTCCCTGCTGCTGGGCCGCGCCGTCGGTCTGCTGGTCCGTTACGTCTTCGGCGTGGAGGACCGCCGCGCCCACGGGGTGACGCTCGTGCGCGCACTGCGGCGGGCCGGGATCGACGCCGTGCGCGTGGTCCGCATGGACCGCGCCCCCGAGGCGCGCGCCTGGGTCGTCACCACTGACGCGCCCCTGGGCTACACCGAGCAGGTCCGTGAGCAGGTCCGCGAGGCCCCGTTGGCGTCGGCCACCTCGACGGACGTCGTCGACGGCGTGCCGGCCGACCCGCGGACAGCGGTTGAGACGCCACCTCCCGCTCACCCCGTCGGTGGGGTCGCCGACCCGGCCGGCAGTCCCGCCGCCGAGCCCTCCACCAGCCCCGCCTCCGCGCCGGGCACCGAGTCGGCCACCGAGCCGGCCGCAGCGGACCCAGTCGGCGCCAACACGATCAGGCCGGCCACCGACGTCGACCTGGCCGCGGTCCTCGCCGAGGCCTCCAGCGAGGCCCTCTCCCAGGAGCGGGCCTCGGTCCACCGGATGTACGCCGTGTGGGACTCGGCCGGCGAGCGCCGCAACGTCACCCTCCTCGATGCCGACCGGCAGGTGGCCGGCTTCCTGTCCAACATCTGGGACCAGATCCGCATCAAGGGCCTGTCCCCCACCCGCGACCTGTCCCTGCGGCCGGCCGCCGAGCACGCCGCCCTCATGACGATGGAGGCGCGCCGCGCCCGTGTGCGCACCCCCGGCCTGCTGGGCATGGCCGAGGCCGCCGAGTCGGTGCTCATGGTGACCGACCACGTCGTCGGCGCCCGTTCCATCCAGGACCTGGGGACCGAGGTCGACGACAACGTCCTGGACCAGCTGTGGGGCCAGCTCCAGCGCGCCCACGCCGCAGGACTGGCCCACGGCAGCATCGATGCCTCGAGCGTCGTCGTCGACGAGACCGGGCAGCTGTGGCTCCTGGACTGGGCCTCGGGCGAGACGATCTCCTCCGAGCTCTCCCGCCGCGTGGACCTGGCCCAGGCTCTGGCGCTGACCGCCCTGAGCGTGGGCGCTGAGCGTGCCATCGACGCCGCCTCCCGCTCGCTGACCATGGCGCAGCTGGCCTCGATAGCCCCCATGCTCCAGCGGGTGGTGCTGCCACGCCAGACCCGTGAGGTCATGGGGCGGCGCGGGGCCAGCCGGCAGGTGCTCCAGGACCTGCGCGACGCCCTCGTGACCCTCACTCCGACGGCCGACGCCGAGCCGGCACGCCTCAACCGATTCTCCACGCGTGTTGTTCTCATGGTGGTGGTCGGGCTGGTCGCGGTGTGGACGCTGATGGCGGGGATGGACTTCCAGCAGGTCAGCGCTGCCGTCTCACAGGCCAACATCTGGTGGATGCTGGCGGCCCTGGCCTTCTCCGTGGCGACCTACGTGGGCGCCGGGCTGACGCTGGTGGCCTTCAGTCCCGAACGGCTCTCGTTGTGGCGCTCCACCGAGGTGCACCTGGCCAGTGCCGTCATCTCCCTCGTGGCACCGGCCGGTGTGGGCGGGGCGGCCATCAACCTGCGATTCCTCAACCGCAAGGGCGTGCCGACGGCAGTCGGCGTGGCCACGGTGGCCCTGGTCCAGGTGGTCCAGTTCGTCGTCACGGTGGTGCTGCTCGTGGTGCTGGCGGCCATGACCGGCCAGTCCACGGGACTGACCCTGCCGTCGGGGTGGATGCTGGTGGCGGCAGGCGCCATCGTCGTGGTGGCGGCGGTCGTGCTGGTCGTTCCCCGGGCGCGCGGCTGGACGTGGGCCAAGATCGAGCCGACCTATCGCCAGGTGTGGCCGCGGCTCGTGTGGGTCATGTCCAACCCGGTGCGCCTGGCCCTGGGGGTGGGCGGCGCGCTCATGCTGAGCCTGTCCTACATCCTGTCCTTCAGCGCGAGCCTGTGGGCCTTCGGCTACACGGTGCCCTTCGCGGTCCTGGCCATCACCTACCTGGCCTCCAACACGGTGGGCTCCATCGTGCCCTCCCCCGGTGGTATCGGACCGGTCGAGCTAGCCCTGACGGCGGGGCTCGTGGCCGCCGGCGTCCCCTACGGGGTGGCGCTGTCCACGGCGATCGTCTACCGCCTGGTCACCTTCTGGATCCCGATCCCGGTGGGCTGGCTCAGTCTCCAGCGCCTCCAGAAGGTCGGGGACCTGTAGGCACCGCCACCGCCGACGATCGGCCCGTAATCTGGGGACATGGAGCACAGGCCCGAGCCGTCGTCGAGCCCGGGGAAGGTTTCTGCGCCCTGGCCCCAGCGATGGCTGGAGCGTCACCGCCGCGCCGTCGACCTCACAGTGCTCGCCCTCATCCTGGGCTACAACCAGCTCGCCCTCCCCCTCACCGCGGCGTCGACAACGCAGCTGTGGCTGCTGGAGGCAGTCAGTGCTGGACTCGGACTGTGCTGGCTGCTGCGACACCACTCCCCCACAATCGCCTTCGCGGTGGCGATTCTCCTCGCCTGGGCCCAGCTCCCGGTGGGCCCGGGATCCAGTGTCCTTCCCGTGGACCTCCTGCTGGCGCTGCTGGTCCACCACCTGGCCGCCGCCAGGCGGTCGGCGATCTCCCTGCCCTGCGCGGCGCTCGTCAGCACCTGGGTCATTGCGGCCTTCATCCCTGTGCTCCGAATGGGGTACAGCCGCCTGAGTCTGCCCGCGCTCTGCGTCGTCGCCGTCCTGTGGGCCTGGACCGCAGGCGTTCTGAAGCGCACGCGCCGCGCCCACCTGGCCGCCCTGGCGCGCAGCACCGAGTATCGGCTGCGCGAGGCCGAACTGCGCCACGAGCAGGCCGAGCGCCAGGAGCGCTCACGAATCGCCCGCGAGATCCACGACATCGTCTCCCACGGCCTGGGGGTCATGGTGGTCGTCGCCGACGGCGCGGCAGCGACGGCCGCTTCGGATCCGGACCGGGCGGCGGTGGCCATGCGCCGCGTCCGAGACACCGGGCGCGAGGCCCTGGGCGACATGCGCCGGATGCTGGCCATCCTGCGCGGCGAGGACGAGGTTCCGCATGCCCCTCAGCCCGGCGAGCGGGATCTGGCGGAACTGGTCGCCGAGGCCCGGGGCACAGGTCTGCCGGCCCGACTCGAGATGCCGGACACCCTGCACCTGCCGGCAGGGATCGGCCTGACCGTCTACCGGATCGTCCAGGAGGGACTGGCCAACGCGCGTCGGCACGCCGGCACCGTCAGCAGCGTCGAGGTCCGTGTACGCCGGGAGCCCGCGGGCATCGTCGTCGAGGTCCTCGACGACGGCGGAGGCCTGCCCGCGGAGACCGTGCCCACGGTTCCCGGGCACGGTCTGACAGGTATGCGCGAGCGGGTCGCCTCTCACAGGGGCACGCTGGAGGCGGGACCTCGAGACGAAGGTGGCTTCCGCCTCCGAGCGGTGCTGCCGTGGGAGGAGCGGTCGGAGCAGGAATCCACAGAGCCCCCGAAGTCTCCGAAACCGGAAACCACCGAGGAGGGTGCATGACTCTTCGACTCATCCTCGTCGACGACCAGGAGATGTACCGACTCGGTTTCCGCATGCTGCTGGAGACCCAGGAGGGAGTCGAGGTCGTCGGGGAGGCGGAGGACGGACGCGCCGCCGTCGACCTGATCGAGCGGGTCGAGGCGGATATCGTCCTCATGGACGTGCGCATGCCGCGAATGAACGGGATCGAGGCGACGCGCACCATCACCCGGGGCGGCGCCGGCGGCCCCCGAGTCATTGTCCTGACCACCTTCGACCTCGACGAGTACGCCTACGAGGCGATCCGGGCGGGCGCCAGCGGCTTCCTCCTCAAGGACGCCTCCCTGGAGGAGCTCATGGCCGCGATCCACCATGTGCACGGCGGCGACGCGGTCATGGCCCCCTCCACCACCCGCAGGCTCATCGAGCACTTCGCCCTCCCGCCCCCGGTGGTCGACGACGGCGATGACAGGTTTCGGGCCCTGGCGGACCTGACCGCCCGCGAGCGCGAGGTCCTGGCGCGCGTCGCCCGCGGGCTGTCCAATGAGGCCATCGCTCACGACCTGTGTGTCGCCGAGGGGACGGTGCGGGTCCATGTCAGCCGGATCCTGGGCAAGCTGGGGCTACGGGACCGGGCGCAGGCGGTCGTCCTGGCCTACGAGTCGGGCCTGGTCACCCCGCGCAAAGACGCAGGCCGGGCGGATCGGGACTTGCAACGGGACGGGCACGTGGAGCCGTAAGCACAAGGAACGGTCACCGTTGCTCCTCTGACACTGACGATGCGTTCGAGCATCTGCTCACACGCATCTCACGTTTCGAGTCTCTGACGCGACTACCCGGTGAATGCGCGCAACCCGCGCTCACTAGCACTCCAGGAGGAGGAATTATGACCACAGTCCTGATAACGGGAGGTAATCGCGGCCTGGGTCGCGCCGTCGCCGAGGAACTGGCCGGTCAAGGTATGACCGTCATCGTCGGCGCTCGTCAAGCGGGCGATGGGGCTGAGGTCGCACGTCGAATCGGCGGCGGGGCGACCTCGGTTCAACTCGATGTGACTGACCCACCATCCATCCGTCGGTCAGCCGCCTGGATCGACGAGCATCACGGTGGACTAGACATTCTGATCAACAACGCCGGTGTGCTCCCGGAAGCAACCAGCCAGGCCGCTGAAGTTGTCGATCTGGGCCTGTTCCAGCAGACGTACGCTACGAACGTCTTCGGACCGGTCGCCGTGCTGGAGGCGTTCCTCCCTCAACTACGAAGGTCCCCACAGGGGCGGATCGTGAATGTGTCGTCGACAATGGGATCGCTCACCGATCAAACTGATCCACGCTCCCCCTACTACGACATGATCGTGCCCGCCTACCAGAGCTCGAAGGCAGCCCTCAACAGCATCACGATCATGCTCGCCAAGGCACTGGCCGACACCTCGATCAAGGTCAGTTCGGTCTGCCCCGGATTCGTACAGACCGACCTGACTCCCATCAACCGGGAGCAAGCGCCATTGACGGTGACGCAAGCCGCCAAGGTCGTCGTGTCTGCCGCCACCCTGCCCGACGACGCACGCTCAGGTACCTTCATCGACAGCGACGGCATCGTCCCCTGGTGAGTAGCGACGGTTGTCCAGGCCGCCTCCCGACCTGGACAACCGTTCTTCACTCGCTCGTCGGCCATCCCATCAAGGTCGGCAGCGGAATCTTGTCGCCATGAGCGACCTGAGACTGCCGGGCTCGCATTTCCCCCGGCGCCTACGTATACCTTGGGATGAAGATGAAAGATCCGTTCGAACAAGCCGTGAAGGAACATGGAGAGACCGTGTTCCGAGTGTGTCGTGCCGTGCTCGGTCCAAGCCCAGACGCGGAAGATGCTTGGTCGGAAACCTTCCTGGCCGCGTTGCGCGCCTGGCCGGACCTGAGCAACGACACGAACATCGAAGCCTGGCTGGTCCGTGTCGCCCAGCGCAAGACGATCGACATCCTCCGAGCCAGGGCACGTCACGCGACTCCCGCCGAGGATCTTCCCGAGCAGCGGTCACCGCTTGGAAATCCCGATGAAGACGAGCATGGAGTCTGGTCGGCTGTTGCAGCTCTCCCGGAGCGCCAACGCCTCGCCGTCGCCTACCACTACTTCGGAGGGCTCCCACATGCGGAGACAGCAGCGCTGATCGGCGGCAGCACCGAGGCGGTACGTCGTGCGACGGCCGACGGCATCAGGAACTTGAGAAAGATCTACGCGGAAGAACAGACGAAAGAAGCACTTCGATGACCGATATGACCAAAGGAGAAGGTATTCGTCCTGCCGACACCGAGCAGACGGCGGACATGGCCTCCCCATTCCCGGTCGATCGTGTCGATTTGGACAGATTGCACGCCCGACTCACAGCCGCGGCTGATCGCGATGGTCTACTGGATGTCGCTTACCGCACTATCGACACCTCCGTCGGCCCGCTGCTGCTCGCGGCGACTTACAACGGCCTAGTACGAGTGGCGTTCGAACGTGAAGGATTCGACACCGCGCTGGAGACGTTGGCAACCAGGATCAGCCCGCGAGTACTGGAAGCACCCCGCAGACTTGATGTAGTTGCCGCCGAGATGGACGAGTACTTCGCAGGTAAACGGCGTGTGTTCGACGTTCCGCTGGACTACACGTTGTCGTCAGGATTCCGCCAGGTCGTCCAGCGATACCTCCCGCACATCGGTTACGGACACACGCAGTCCTACAAGGAGGTCGCCGAGTGCGTCGGCAACCCGAAGGCTGTCCGCGCGGTCGGAACCGCTTGCGCGACGAATCCGCTGCCGGTGGTGGTGCCCTGTCACCGCGTGCTGCGCACTGATGGCAGTCTGGGCGGCTACATCGGGGGATTGGACGTGAAGCATGCGCTGCTGACACTGGAGAACGCCGTGTGAACGCCTCCAGAACGACGTACGAGATGTCTGCGAATCGCAGCGACCTGGGCCCAGCTGCCTGCGAGAAAGCGCAGTTCTCGACCAGAAAGTAGGTTGTCGATACCGCCGCAGGCCTCGCCGGTGTCAACGGGAGCCCGCCGGTTGATGGGCGGAGCAGGTTCAGAGCGGCACCATCACCCTCAACCCCCTCTATGCACATTGCATAGTCGAGGCTGCTCCTCGCGGCGGAGGTAGGAGGCCGCCCCGGCGGGGAGGCTCGGGGGCATGAACGACCTCGTACGCACCATTGATCTCTCCAAGCGCTACGGACGGCGCACCGTCGTCGACCGCCTCAACCTGCGCGTACCTCGGGGCGCCGTCTACGGATTCCTCGGCCCCAACGGCTCGGGCAAGTCCACGACCATGAAGATGCTGCTCTCCCTGGTGCAGCCGAGCGCCGGCCAGGTGCTCATCGGCGGGGAGCCGATGAACCGGAGCACTCGACGCCGGCACCTGGCCCACATCGGCTCGCTCATCGAGTCCCCGCCCGGCTACGGGCACCTCACCGGCGCCGAGAACATGAGGATCGTCCAGCGCCTGCTCGACGTCCCCGACCGCTACGTCAAGGACGCGGTGGACACCGTGCGCCTGGGCGGGCAGATGGACAAGCGGGTCCGCGAGTACTCCCTGGGCATGAAGCAGCGCCTGGGCATCGCCATGGCGCTGGCGCGCAGGCCCTCGCTGCTCGTCCTCGATGAGCCGACGAACGGCCTCGACCCCGCCGGAATCGAGGAGATCCGCCGACTCCTGAGGTCGTTGGCGGCCGACGGCGTCACAGTCATCGTCTCCTCTCACCTGCTGGGCGAGATCGACCGCGTCGCCACCGTGCTGGGGATCGTCTCGCACGGCGGGCTCCTCTTCCAGGGAACGCGCACCGAGCTCATGAGCGCCTCCGCGCCGGACACGCTTCTGGGCTGCTCGGACCCGCCGGCCGCCGCCCGTCTCCTGTTCGCACGAGGAACGGCGTCCGCCCGTGAGCACGGGCTGCTGCGGGTCCCGGGCCTGAGCCGGCAGGCCAGGGCCGACGTCGTCACACTCCTGGTCCGCGAGGGCATCGGGGTGCACGAGGTCCGCCAGGAGGAGCAGACCCTGGAGGACGTCTTCATGGCTCTCACTCAAGGGGGAGGGTTATGAGGACCGGGTCGGCGACGAGGATGGTGCGCAATGAGTACGCCAAGATGCGCCACCTGCGGATCGGGCTCATCACTGCGCTCCTCCTGCTGGGGGTTTGCTCGATCACTGTTCTGTCGGCCTTGAACTCGGGGCTGGTCAACCACCGGTTCGACGCCGACGGCGACGGGTGGCGGCTCCTCATGGTCAGCCTTCATGGCGCCGTCGGACTCACCTCACCGCTTCTCCTGGCCGTCATGGCGAGCCGTCAGGTGGAGGTGGAGCACTCGGGGCAGGGCTGGATGTCCTCGGCGACCGCGGGCACCACCCCGGGCCGGCTGTGCCGGGTGAAGCTCCTTGCCCTGGGGCTGCTCATCCTCCCCATCCCGGCGGCCTGGGGAGCGCTCGTGGTCATCGTCGGCCGCGCCGTCGGACTGACGGCTCCGGTGCCGGTTCCCCGGCTGCTCGCACTGGTAGCGGGCCTGACGGCCATCAACCTCGCCGTGCTGGGCGCGCAGCTGCTCGCCTCGGCGCGGGTGGAGAACCAGCTCGGGCCGCTGGCACTGGGGCTGATCGGCATTCTCCTCAGCGTCTTCGCCCCGGTCATGCCGCTGTGGGCGCGGTACCTGAGCCCGTGGACCGCCTACGGGCTCATCGTCCCTGCGGACTTCGTCGGGACGGATCTGGTGGACCTCGATACGCACCTGGTCGGCCTCACGGTTCTGACCGGCGTCGGGGTCGCACTGTTTGCGCTGGTCACTATCCGTTTCGATCATCAGGGGGTGTGAGATGTCCTCCGTCATCATCGAGTTCCTCAAGCTGCGCCGCTCGGCGAGCTGGGGCGTGGTACTCGTGCTGCCGACGGTCTCGGTCCTCTGCGCGTGCATGCTCGTGCGTCCTACGGACTGGCAGCTCCTGTGGGTGCGGTCCATCGGCTTCTACGGGATGGTGCTGCTCCCCGTATCCCTCGGCGTCCTGGCATCCCTCGTCTGGAGGGTTGAGCACCAGGGGTCTAACGGGCTGGCACTCATGAGCGCACCCGTCCCCACGTGGAGGACGGTGGCGGCCAAGGCCGCTGCTGCCTGGCTGCTCGCGGCCGTCATGCAGCTCGTCCTGGTGATGGCGGCGGCCGCCGTCGGGGCACTCGTCCTCGGGCTGCCGGGCATCCTGCCGTCGCGGTACCTGATCGTGGGGCTGCTGATCACGGTGGCCTGCGCACCCGTGTGCGCCCTCCAGTCGGGTCTGTCGGCCTTCACCCGGTCCTTCGCCGCGCCGGTGGCGATCGGTCTGGCGCTGACGGGAGCGGGGACGACGGCGCTGCTGGTGCACATTCCGGCGGCCTGGCTCCTGCCGCACGCCCTGGTCACCCGCACGACGCAGATCGGCGCCACCAGCGATGGTGCTGCCCTTGTCTTCGCCGCCCAGGACCTCACCTGGACGAGCGCTGCCGTCACGGTCGGTATCAGCGCGGCCCTGAGCGCCGTCGTCGTGCTGGCCACCTCCGTGGCGCTTGAGCGATCCGACACCCGAGGGGGCTGAGGACGCCTTCCGCGCCGACGAAGAAGAGGGCGCTCGGCTGCACGTCTATGCGGCGAGCAGATTAGCGCTGGCAACGAACCTCTTGTACCGCCTGCTCGTGTGCTCCAGGGCGGTCGGCACGCCGATAACCGGCGCGCTGTGGTTGCCCTTGACATAAACGACTCGGTCAACCCGGCTCAGAATATCCATCTGGTGGCTGACAGCGATGATCGTGACGCCACGGTACGTGTCGGACTGGAAGACGTTCCGGTAGATGCTCTCGCGCGTGCTCGCGTCCACTCCACTGAGCGCCTCGTCCCAGAAGATGCAGTGGCGGCCTCGTATGAGGGACCTGGCCACGAGCATCCGCTGCGCCTGACCGGAGGAGAAGTTCCGGCCGGACTCGAAGACAGCGGAGTCAAGCCCCCGAGGCAGGCGGGAGACGGTATCCGCGAGGTTCACTGCGGCAAGCGCCTCCCAGATGTCGGCGTCGGTGCAGTCCACGCCGTCAGCCACCAGGTTGTCGCGCACAGTGCCGGTGTAGAGCGACATGCCGGGCAGCACCACCCCCAGCCCCGACCGGTCCCACCCGTCCCCGTACTGGACCGTTCCGTCGTGCGGCAGCAGGCCCATGAGCGCGTGCAGCAGGGTGGATTTTCCTGACCCTGACTCCCCGATGATGGCCACATGCTCTCCTTGACCGATGGTCAATGAGATAGGAGCGAAGACCGGTTCACCACCTGGGTAGGTGCAGGACAGGTCGCGTGCCGTGATGAACGCCGGCGAGTCAGCGAGTACGACGTCGCGGCGCTGCTCCTCGGGCTCCTCCCGAAGAGGAGCCTGCTTCTGCTCAAAGACCGCAGCCTTTGCCCAGGAGACGAAGAAGGTCTGAAGCTCCGATGTCGCTCCGGCCAGCATGCCCACCCCCGACTGGAACAGCACCACATCAGGCATGCCGACGTGCCCCGAACGGTAGAGGCTGACGCTGAAGGCCGCGACGACGACCAGGGAGACGCCATAGTAGACGCGTTGGACTCCCGCGCTGAGGTTCTGGGCGCCCAGGGTCGTCTTGAACGCCTCGGCCAGACGATTGTTCTCCGCTGACCAGCGTGCCGCCACCTGGTCCTCCGTCCGGGTCACCTTGGTCTCATCCACAGAGTGAATATCCTGCTGAATGGCTGAGGTGAAGGCGATCTGGCGCTGGACATAGTTCTGACTGGCGTCACGCTCCCTCTGGACGGCAAGTCCAGCCAGGATGCTGAACAGCAGCGATACCCCGCACGTCAGGAGGGTCAGGGGCATGGATATCCACGCCAGGTAGACCACCAGGACCATGACGGAGAGGAAGTTGATGGCAGCCGGGATCGCTGAGGAGAGGATGACGTCCCTGATCGTTCCCCGCAGGCTGATGACCTCGATCAGGGACCCGACGGTCTGGCTCTTGAAGAACAGGTAGGGCCGCCTCAGCACCGAGCGGAAGAGTGATTCCGAGTAGCGCCGCTCAAACCTGCCCGTCAGACCACGCTGAGCAGCAGTTAGCATCAGACCGGACGCCAGGTACAAAAGGACAAGCACCACTCCCAGGCCGATAGTGATCGGCCAGAGATACTCTGCACCGAGGACAGTACGCACCCCGGCGGCAACTGCCATGGAGGCTGCCTGACCGATCGTCAGACCGAGGAACAGCAGCCACAGGTACCGGGAGAAGAAGACTCGGACAGCGGAAGGCGGCCGAGAACGGGGCGCCAGAGCCGGAGGACGCTCCTGCTCGACGAGGATCCACACTCCGGCAAAGGAGCGGTAGAAGTCCTCCAGCGGTAGGCGGAGTCTGCCAAGAGCAGGGTCGAACACGCGGACGTGGGTACGTGACATCGAGGCGACCACCACGAAGTGGTTCGAGTTCCAGTGCGCGATCGCCGGGCCATTGAAGGAGGTGAACACCTCACGTGTCCATTCTGCCCCGGGATCCCGGTAGGCGCGGGTGCGGGTGCCGATGGACTGATCGATCTGCCTCAGGTAGCTGGCTTTCAGTCCATCCGCAGGCAGGGCATCACCGTCGTAGAGCTCGTGAGGGAGGAGGTCGATCCCCAGGGACGAGACTGCCATGGAGTAGCAGGCCAGAAGGCAGTCCTGCTCTCCGGTCTGCATCCGGAACTTAACGCGCATGGCTACCACCCCAGTCAAGGCTTGGAAGGAGCAGCGGCGACATGCGGCTGCCCGGCATGGCGTGCTCGGCGAGTGCGTGCAGAATGCCGGGCAGCCCGCTCATCGCGGAGTACGACTGGAAGTGGCCACTCAGGCCGCACAGCCAGTCCTTGGTGATCCCGAAGCTACTCATGCTCGTCCACTCATCCTCCCAGGACCTGCCTGGAAGCCGGTGGGCGACGTTCTCAAGGGCGAGAAGATTTCCTGCCACGCCGTGGCAGACGGCAAAGGTGTCAAGCCCAAGCCCGTACTTCTCCACCCCGTCTGCAGTAAGCAGCAGCTCGTCACTGACGGCTGCACGCTCGTCGGGTGAGAGCAGGTCATGCTCGTCGTCAAGGTCAAGCCACCGGCACCTGGCCAGCATGAGCCCGGTGAGTCCGTGGCACCAGTTAGCGCTGGGAAGCCCGTCGTCTCGACGCATGTCCACCCAGGTGTTCCGACGTCGGAAGCGTTCGTCGTGCTTCCAGGCCGCCCTCCAGGAGTCGCGGTACTCATCACGACCGGTGACCGCGGCAGCATGAAGCAGTGCGGTGGCGACCCCACTGGCACCGTGGGCGAAGCTGGCGTTGTCGATGGCCCGGGGTCTGGGAACGGCCCAGCCGCTGTCACGTAGGCCGACCAGGTAGTCGGCCAGTCGAGCGATGAGCGGCTCGGCCTGCTGACGGTCCGGGAGGATTGCCAGCGCCATGATCGTCCCGGCGGCCCCACCGATGACGTCCGCATCGAGGTCGTCAAGAGGGACCGAGGCGCACGTGTCCACGAAGTCGTGGGTCAGCTGGTCCGCGTCAGCGTCTGTCAGGCCCTGGGCGCCAAGAGCTCGAAGAACAGGAAGGTACCCCAGGGTCCCGTTGTAGTAGGAGAAGAGCGCCTGCTTCGCGGCTAGACCTCGCCTGTAGGACTCGAGAGCCTCCCGGCCGATGCTGCGCAGCACAGGATCCATGCTGCGGTCGCCAGTGAGCTCACGGTAGCTCAGGAGCCCCACCGCGAGCCCCGGTGTTCCCGAGTAGAGCGACCCCGCGAGCGGGCGCAGCTCCAGCGCGTCGTGGTCGTCGACTGCCAGACTCAGCCAGTTGACAGAGCCGTCCGACTCGGAACTGACCGCAGACTTGCATATTGTCCTGTAAAGGTCCTTCGCCCCCTCGTACGCAGAGTGCGCGGGTGTCTGGGGCCCGCGCTCGTACCTCATACGCCGGGGACTCTGGAGAGACAGCGTCGTTTCGCTGTCAAAGGCGAAGCGGATGAGCCTCTGCTGGAGGGCAAGGTCGTCGTCGCCAAGCGCGTCAAGGACCGAGTACACGCCGTGGGTAGGAGGTGCTTCCAGACTGGCCACCAACGCCCCGCTCGGGTCATAGACGTCCGTGGAGTCTCCCGAGCACCAGAAGATCGGAATGCTGCCCTCGTTCATCTGGGCAATCTCAGAGGAGACGACCTGCTCGGAAAGGCCCTCGGACCGGCGGCGAAGGTACTCATAGATCTCCTCCTGCCGACCAATCCTGGTCACGGACCATAGGTAGCTCATGAACATGCTGTACTCAGCGGTCCTGCGGGCGAGAAGCCGGCACTGGACGTTGGGGGCGCGGTCGGCCACCAGCAGAGCAATATCCCGTCGGGCTTCTACCGCCGCCCTGTAAGACCTCGTGAAGCCCCGGACTATGGCATCGACGTGGTTCATCGGCTGCAGAGCGGCGGACTCACCGTCCTCGACGACGTGCGGCAGATGGGACGTGTCAGTGTGCTCCAGAACCTGCTTGGTGAACTTGACGTCGTCGCGGCCGAGGTTGACAAGCGCCCGCGACTCTCTTTGCCACCTGCCCTGGGACAGTCCACTGACGTCACCCCCGTACATCTCGTTACCGGTACCGACGGGAAGCATGCCTGAGCCGCTGACGGAGGACATGATGGAGCCGTTGACATCGCGCATCGCCTGCGTGATGGAGACAGGCTGCCGCAACGGGGTGCTGAACATGGTCTCGGCGTCGACGACGCAGGGGGTGCCGGCTCCGGGCAGGATGTTCTCGTGGTGAAGGTCCGTCAGCCCGACCAGGTAGGCCACGAGGAGCAGGTGCCCCACCCTCTCGTAGTAGGCGTTCACCGCGTCTTTATTTGAGCACGGCTCGGATTTTATCTCCTGCACCCAGGAGTACCCGGAACGAGCACTGAGCCGTGGCGTTACTCGGAGCGCACTGATTCCGGCCGCCGCCGCGACCGTGTCGGAGACCGCCTGCACCAGGAGCTCACCGGAGGACTCCCGGGGCTTGTAGTACAGAGTCGCGTCCCCACTCAGGGAGAGCCTGCACGTGGCGGCTCCATCGTGAAGGTCTCCCATCGGTTTGATCTGGAGAAGATCGGAAGCCTCGGGCGGAAGGATTGACTCGGCTACCAGTGACTCATAGTCGTCCTTGAAGCGCTGACGCACCGTGGCGCACAGGGACTCAAGAGAGTCGAGCCGTGAATGAAGGCGCTCAAGAACGTCCGGGAACCTGGAGGCGACATCAGGGATCACCTTCTGACGGGCTAAGGCCTCGAAGTCCCGGTAACGTTTCTGCGGGGAGTCCCCGTCAAGTTGATCCTGCAGTCGGTACTCGTTGATGAGATACACCAGAACCGGACCGACTATAGCCAGAATTTCTCCCTGAAGATACTGAGGAGGCAGGAACCGCCTAGCTAAAGAACCCACATCCTCACCCCACAGGGATACATAGGTATAAAACGGAATCTCAGGTGAATGACCCATAATCTTACTCCCAGAGGATTATTGACAGCTGCATCAATCGTTTACGTTTACCCAGACCAGGGAGCACATGTTTCATGCCCGCAAATAAACCGCATGACATTCTCCCCTCGGGTTCACACCACTTTTTAGCGGTACCGTTCATGTTGTCGATGTGCGATGCGCATTGTGGGTAGACCGGGCAGACGGCCCGGCCTACCCACAACCACTCTCGAGGCCTACCGAGGACGGGGCGCACTCACGAGCAGCACGTGAAAATGAACTGCCAACTGTTCATGTGGCACTCATGACTAAGCGTGTAGTACACGCCGTTGCCAGCCCCCAGAACCTGGTCAAGCTCCGCGTCACTCAGCTCATCGAGGGCGGCTGCCGCCTGCATGTTGATGTTGCTCATGATGTTCTCCTTTCGAGTTCGCACCGCCCTTTAACGGTGCTGTTCATGTTGTCGGCTCATCGATGAATCATCGACGAATCCTGTGGCGGCTCAACGGACGCCAGACTCTCCAAGACTGGCGACTCAGGAGTTGAACCTCGGTACCGACGCTAGGCGCGCCCCCGCGCACCATCAAGGGAGCGAATATGGTGACCCACATGGACGACCTCTTTTTCTGAACAGGCTGCCAGCATTTGCTGCGCGCGATATCGCCACTGATTCCTGATGTCGACACAACAGGTGGACGGCATCTCGCTACCATCGACCGATACCTACCGTCTTTGAGCACCCCAACTCCAGAACGTCAATACGACGATCGACTAGCCCGTTCGTAGGACCAGAATCATTCACATGGATTTTCTTAACGGTGTTAGAGTGGATACGCCTTTCAAATCATGCAGTCGATGTCCCCGCGCTTAGCGGCGACGAAATCGGAAAGGAGCGCAGCAATGCTGAATACCAGGCAGCACCTGGTGGTGCGCAGTACAGGACTGACCAAGCGGTACGGAAATGCCGAAGTAGTCAGTGGTGTCGGCCTGGAGGTTCCCGCCAGGCAGGTCTACGGCTTCCTCGGCCCCAACGGAGCGGGTAAGTCCACCACGATGAAGATGCTGCTCGGGCTGACCCGCCCCACCAACGGGAGCGTGGAGGTCTTTGGGGAGCCCTTCTCACCCGGACGCACACTGGCCCGCGTGGGTTCCCTGATCGAGCAGCCCTCCTTCTACGGTCACCTGACCGGACGGGAGAACCTTGACATCGTGCGCCGGGTCAAGCATCTGGGCGCAGCCAGCATCGACCAGGCCCTGGATACCGTGGGTCTGTCCCACGCAGCCAACAAACAGGCACGGAACTACTCCCTGGGAATGAAGCAGCGGTTAGGTCTGGCCATGGCCCTGCTGGGAGAGCCCGAGCTCCTCATCCTGGACGAGCCCACCAACGGGTTGGACCCCTCCGGTATCCACGAGATCCGCGAGCTGATCACCAGCCTGCCAGCCTCCCGGGGGATCACTGTGATGGTCTCCAGTCACCTGCTCAGCGAGATCGAGCAGATGGCCGACACCATCGGCATCATCAGCCACGGCCATCTGCTCTACCAAGGTCCTCTGTCTGCCCTGGCCGAGGCCGGCCACATCGTGGTGCGCACCCGCCCCGAGCAGGCGGTCCCCACTGCCCAGACCCTGGCTGCTCAGGGCTGGCGGGTCAGTTCAGTCCAGGACGGCGAGATCATCATGCCCGCATACGACGACGATCACGTCGCCCGGCTGGTCACCACCCTGGTCACCGCAGGCACCAGCATCTACCGAGTCGAGCTGAGACGCCGCTCCCTGGAGCAGATCTTCCTGGACATCACCGAGCAGGCACCCCCGCAGGGCCAGCCCAGTACCCAGCAGCAGCCACCGCGCGGAGCGCCGCACCAGCCCGCTCACGTCCGTCAGGCGCCAGTCCAGCGGCAGAGCACTCCGTCACAGGCGCCGGCACCCGGCTACCCGGGCGCCCAAGGACCCCGCCGGGCCCCAGCCCGACCGGTACCCACTTACACCCAGGCTGCTTACCAAGACCCAGCCCAGCAGACCGCCTACCAGGGGATGAGGAGGGTGGGAGCATGAAAGCCCTAGGACTGGAGATCTCCAAGCTCAAGAGGTCGCGTCTATGGCTGACCCTCGGCCTGGCCACCGGCTTGGAGTTGGTCTGGGCCACAGCGCTCACAGTCATCAGCCTGGCCAGGATATCCAGCGGTGTCGCGGCAACTACAGGCTACATCATCGGTAACGCCACGGGTGTGCACTCCCTGATCGCGCCGATCGTCTCCGCAGTGGTGGCCTCGCGCCTGGCTGCCACTGAGCACGACAGCACCATGTTGTCCCAGCTCCTCGCTGACGGCCAGTCGCGCACCTCCCTGTTCCTGGCCAAGCTCACCACGGCCCTGGCCATCTGCTCGGTCCCCGTCATCGCCCTGGTATCCATAACCACTCTGGTGGCAACTGCCAACGGTGTGCCCACCGACCTGGGCATGACCGCAACCTGGCTGGGTGGATTGCTCGTAGCCAACATCGCGATGACCGCCATCCACCTGGTCCTGGCCATGCTCGTCCAGCGCCAGGCCCTGACGCTGACCGTCGGTGCCCTGGGCGGCCTACTCGGCACCCTCACCGATATCTTTATGCCCAGCTCAGTAGCCATCGTTCTGCCCTGGCAGTACCCCGCTCTGCTTTCCCCCGTGCGTTTGGTGTTCGGCGAGGGCACCACCACCGGCATAGCCCCATTGGAGCACCTGGGTGCCTACACCCTCCTTGTCATCGTCATGGGCCTGGCCGCCACAGCCCTGGCCCAGGCTGTCTTTAGCCGACAGATCACGCGCTAGACACCCCCAGCTCGCTAGGAAACGACATCCAACCAGAACGAAGAGGAGACCACCATGACCGCAGCAATCAGTACCGCTGCACCCGCCGGTATGCCCGAGTTCCCCCAGACGGGCCCAACCACCACCAGGACGAGTCGGCTGCACGAGCGGATCCTAGTGCCCCTGGCCATCGAGCGCGTCAAGTCCAGACGGTCCTGGATCCTGGCCACCTTCGCTCTGGCCCTGGCCGCCCTCAACACCGCCAGCGGCGTGTTCAAATACCTGGACAACACCGAGATCTTCCGCGATCAGGGCGTCACCTGGCAGGTAGTGTGGGGCCAAGGCGGGCTGATGTGGGGCACCTTCTTCCTGCCCATGCTGATTACCTTCCGCGCCGCCGGCCTGACCCGCATGGAGCACGAGCACGACAACTGGCGCCGCATGGCCACTTACGGCGCAACCATCACCACTTACACCGGCAAACTCATCCTGACCACCCTGTTCGCCTTCTACTGCCAGATGGCCTTCCTCCTGCTCGTCATGGCTGCCAGCGCAGCCCTGGGTTTCCACTTCACTCCGGCCGACATCGCTACCGTGACCACCTGGGCCTTCCTGGGGGCTTTCGGAGCCGTCACCATCGCGACCGCCCAGCTGCTCGTCGGCATCTACGTCCCCAGTTTCGCCACCACCGTCCTGACCGGCATGGGAGCCTCCTTCCTCAGCCTGGCCATCCTCCTCGTCGCTCCGCCGATAAGTGCTCTCTACCCATACTCCCAGGTCAGCATTGGCATGCAGGCCCGCACACTGGCCATGCCCACACCCGCGAGCATCGCCTGGTTCCTCATCTGGAACACCATCCTCATCACCGCCACCGTTCTCCTCAGCAGGCGAGCGCTAAGAAGGAAGCAGCACTGACTGGTGGACTGCTGCTGAGGGCTCTTCGGACACTGAGGTTCCTCGGACAAGGTGACGGGGATTAATAGCATCAAGTCGAGGGCTCTTCGGACACTGAGGTTCCTCACTCCATGAATCAGCCTCTTACCGTCATTGAACTGTGACATCGGGAGCATCCTGCTCCTCCGACAGGAAGGACACGCTGATGTCCAAACGCCATTGCCGCCAATTTTGTTACTCACTCCAGGTGCGGGCCAGACTCCGGCCTGCCGCAACCGCCGCAGCCCATACCTGCTCCCTCGGCGCCCTGCGCAGCACGATTACCGCCGGTTCGATCCGACCGAAGCCCCCTGCTGCTCAGGCCTGCGTCTGGAGGTCAAGTCGGCCAACCACCCCACGGAGCCTCAGGAGGTGATCCCCTATGGTTGAGGTACGAGCAGCGGGCCATGACAGCCTTTCCTTCGGCACCGGTGCTCGCCATGACCACGAGCTCACGCACCGGGACGACACTGAGATTGCCTCAATCCTCGATTTTCTCGAGATCCTGCCCGACCAGACACTGGCCGGGTTGCGGGTCCTCGAACTTGCCTGCGGCTCGGGGCGCGTCACTGTGCCCATGGCAGCCGCTGGGCACCGAGTGCTCGCCACCGACCTCAGCATCGATGTGCTCAGTCTTCTCGCCGAACGACTGACTGAACGGCAGGCCATCCAATCGGGAATCGCAGGCCGGGTGGAGATCCAGCAGGCGGACATGGTCTCCTTCGACATCAAGGAGTCCTTCAAGGCCGTCTGCCTCCCCATGGCAACCATCACCCTCCTGAACCCTGAACAGCGACGAGCCACCATACGATGCGTGGCCGCCCATTTGGCGATCGGCGGCGCCCTCATCGCCTCCATTGATCGAGTACTCCCTGCCGCAGCCGCAACCAGCACAATCCGGCTCCGACCAGATGCATACCTCACCGAGGAGATCGACCATGCGGGTCGTAGGCGGCGCACCATCCTGCGCTGCCGTGACAAGGAGTACGTCTCCGAGCGCTACCTCGTCACGCCCGAGGACCTCGTCAACGACCTCAAGGAAGCCAGCCTCTTTCTGGCCGCTCAACGCTCCACCCCTGATCCAGTTCTGCCACACCACATCAGCGTCATCCTCGGCGCCGTCAATCGACGGTGACGCTCCGCTGGTCCACCACTGAATCCACCACCGAGTCCTCCGGAACGGCATCGCGCGCCCGCCGAAGGGCCAGGATGGCCTCCAGGACGGGGCGGTGCTTGGTGTCGACCCCGCCCTCACTCTCACAAAACGCTTGACACACCAATAATTTATCCGGTATTAAAGTTTTGTGAGCAACTTCTCAGAGGAGATCACCGCCCGCCACCACTGGTGGTCGGGCGTGCATCTATGGAGTGCATCCCGATCCCGGCAGCGATATGCCGCTATCGGATCCATAGTTGGTGTCATCAACCTGGTGCTGATGCTCACCCTCTTCAACTCACCCAGCACAGAACGCCTCATCTTTCTTCTCTTAACAGTTATCACTCTGTCCCTCATTCCTGCATACCCCATATCGGGATCTCTCGGCTATCTGGCCCTCTGGATCGTGCTCCTTCAGGTGCCGCACGTTCCCGCTGGCGATGTGGTGATAACCAACGCCGTCTTCTTCTTCTACCTGGGACTGTTCCTCCCTCTGCGGATTGCGCTAACTCTTGCTCTCATTGTCCCGCTGGCGGTCATCACCCCTACAGGCCCTATCTCTGTGGCGGCATCACAGCTGTTCCTCGCAGCCTGCACCCTTCTTCCCGGATCAATGATCCGTCGCACGGAGGCGGCGTTACGTCAAAAGATCTCCGTCGCCACTGAGCAGCTGTCTTCTATCCGCGAGGAAATCGCACGTGAGATGCATGACCTCGTCGCCTACTCGATGTCCCAGACCGCCTTGCGGGCGCAACGCGCAGCCGCGGACTCCTCCTACCCCGCCGCCGCACGGCAAGAGTTCGCCGCGATCGAGTCCACCGCGGCCGACTCGCTTCACGAGCTACGCCTCGTGCTTCGAGCCCTACGAAACAACGACAAGAACACCGATCGTGCAAGTATCACCGGGCTGGGAACCGTCGTGCTGGATCTTGAGGAGTCTGTACGCGCCGTCGCCGATGACCTGTCCGCATCCGGCTACTCCGTGACCTATCAGTGCAGAGGAGATGGGCACTACAACCGTCTTCAAGCCGCTATTCTCTCCCGGGTACTTCGGGAGATGAGCTCTAACGTTCTTAGGCACGCGGACTGCGATCGGCCAGTCACCATCACCCTGAGTCAGGACGTGGATAAGGCTCGCCTGGTGGTGACCAATGGGGTCTCCGCTTCGCATCATACGCTCCCCTCCTCCGGGATGGGCATACTTGGTATGCAGGAAAGACTTTCAACCATTGGCGGCTCACTGGACACACTGATGGACAATGGCACCTGGTTGACATCCGCCTTCATCCCTCTCTCACAGTCACCCGCACTCGTTATCGAGGATGAGTCATGATCAGCATTGGTATCGCGGACGACGACGCTCTGGTCCGTCAGACGCTGACAGATCTCCTGTCCAAGAATGACGACATTGTCGTTGCCTGGACAGCCAAGGACGGCCAGGAGGCACTCGACCTCTTCCACTCCTCGGAGGTCGACGGTAAGGTCCAGGCCGTTCTCGTGGACATCCAGATGCCCAAGATGGATGGCCTTGCACTGGCTAAAGCACTTCTCGAGGAGAACCCGGATACTGCGATCCTTATCCTGACCACGTTCACAGCCGACTCCATCGTCGACGACGCCATGGCCTTGGGGGTACGCGGATTCGTTGCCAAGGAGGATGGCGCATCCTCCTTGGCCGGCGCCATCCGGCAGGCGGTCGCAGGCAATCTCGTCCTGTCTCCAACATCATCGGCCATCATCAGCGACCAGGCCAGACTATGGGCAAACGGCTCTGCCCAGCCCTCAGAGTCCACCTCGAAGCAGACTCAGACACAGCAGAGCGCTTCCCCGCTCCCCCATGGGATCCCCCTGTCAGAACGAGAACGGGAGGTGCTGACGCTTGTCGTCGACGCCAAGACCAACAAGCAGATTGCGACCCGGTTGAGGCTCAGCGAGGCCACGGTCAAGACTCACGTCTCCGCGATCATCGCCAAGCTCGGAGTCCAGGACCGGGTGGGAGCAGTGGTATACGCCCTACAGCACAATCTGGTTTGAACGGAATCACCCGATCGACCTATCCGGATGGGTGATTCACACCACTATCCAGCAGGAGATACTTAGTGCGTCACCAGCACCGATATCCGGAAAGGAACGATGATGTTTCACTTCGCCTTCGCTCTCTCACTCGCTCTTGCCCCTTTCAGCAAAGATCTTAACTGGCCATATTTTTGGTAATGGGACATCAGTCTCTGACCTGGACAAACACATATCCTCACAGCAGATACAAGCCCTCATAGGACTGAGCAAGAAGGCCCGATATCGTTGATGTCAACACGTCATTTATCACTCTCGAACCGACTGATGCGTTTATCTACACCACTGACCACCACTGTCGGCCGTACACGGCGCCTCACACTCCACTTCGGCCTATTGGTCACGGTACTGGCCGCCTTGACCGCCGTCGGCCCCTCAGTCCACTCCGTGTCCCTGGCGCCGTCCCTACCGACAGGTGGCTATGTGGCCCTGGGCGACTCCTACGCCTCCGGCGTCGGGGCTCCTCCCTACGCCAAAGGCACTGACGTGCAGGTGGAGAACGGCAACAAGTGCAAGCGGGCCACAGCTGCCTACGCGCATCAGGTCGCCGACAAGACCGGCAAGACACTCGATTTCGGCGCCTGCGCGGGAGCCTGGACCAAGCACTTCTACGAGGCCCGGACTCCCTGGAAGGAACCCGCCCAGCTCGATCACCTGGACGCCTCCACCGGCTTGGTCACCTTTTCCATCGGCGGTAACGACGCCGGCTTCGCCAAGATTCTCTCCGAGTGCGCCACCCAGCCTCCTTTCTCCAACTGCAGCAGCGACAAGGAGGTCACCGAGCCGGTCGACTCAACCATCGATGCCCTGGCCGGCAAGGGCAAGCAGGCCGGCGTCTACAGCTACGACACGATCATGACCGACATCGCCACCCGCGCCCCCAATGCGACCGTCGTCGCCGTCGGCTACCCGCGCATGTTCACTCGGCAGGGTGGCAAAGGCGGTCCGGTTCCCGGCCGTTGCCAGGGGCTCGCCAAGGTGGACCAGCGCTGGATCAACGCCCGCACCAACGAGCTCAACACCGCTCTCAGGGCCACTGCCCAACGCCACGGATACCAGTTCACCGACCCCTCCGGCTCCTTCGCCGGCCACGAGCTGTGCGGCAAGCAGACCTCCTGGTTCGACGGACTGCTCGACGACGGACGCTTCCACCCCAACGCCGCCGGCCACAAAGCCATGGCCTCCTCGATCATGAACACCCTGAACAATCGGCAGGCCGCGCAGGAGCAGCCCGCCGCCGCACAGGCACAGGTGGACAACACGCGCCCCGCCGGCTCCTTCACCCTCGCCCGCGACGGCGACCAACTCTCCCTGGACGCCTCAGCCTCCACCGACGCCGACGGCGCGATCGCGGGCATCGACTGGTACGTCCAGCATGCCGATGGAACCGAGGAGGTCCTCACCGGCGCCCGGGCCACCACCACGGTCCCCGCCGATGAGCAGGTCTCCGTCACCGCCGTCGTCACCGACAACCAGGGCAAGGAGGACTTCACCACGCAGGTGTCCGCCGCCGGCTGACCACCCGCGGCAGGCGAGCGGCACGGCCCGCCCACTCACCTCGGCAGCCTACTCGCTGCCGTGACAGGTCAGGCCCTCCTTGGGCATGGTGCCGGAGAGCAGGTAGGCGTCGATGGCGTCGTTGACGCAGGGGGCGTCGCCGCCATAGGCGGTGTGCCCGTTGCCCTCCCAGGTCAGCAACTGGCCGGAGTCGAGCTGCTCGGCGAGGGACTTCGACCAGGCGTACGGGGTGGCCGGGTCCCCGGTGGTTCCCACGACGAGGATCGGCGCGGCGCCGTGGGCGTGGATCTGTGTGGGCTTGCGGGTCCCGTTGTGTCCCCAGACGCTGCACACCAGGTCCATGCCGACCGAGGTGTTCCCGAAGATCGGGGCCACGCGCTTGGCCTCCTCGTACTGCGCGGACCAGGTGGCCGTGTCGTCCTCCACCGGGTAGTCCAGGCAGGTGATGGCCTGGAAGGCACCGCCGCTGTCGTCCTTCGAGACCGCGGCCTGGTCCTCCTGGACGGCGAGCAGTGAACCGTCGCGATGGTTGATGGCCTGGTCCAGGGCGCTGGTCAGAGGTACCCAGGCCTGTTCGGAGGAGTAGAGGTACTCGCTCAGGGCCGTGACGATGTCCGAGCCGGTCACGGTGCGGTTCGGGTCGCTGGTCGGCAGGGGCGTGCTGTTTGCTGAGGTGATGAGGTTGCGGATCTGCTGGACTCCGGCGTCGGTGCCACCGCTCAGCGGGCAGCCGGTGGAGGACTGGCAGTAGTCGACGTAGGTGCGCAGTGCCTGCTCGAAGCCCGTGGCCTGCCCCAGTCCCTGGTCGGCGAGGGACAGGGCGGGGTCGATCGCGCCATCGAGCACCATGCGCCCCGTGTTGCCGGGGAAGTTCTCGGCGTAGACGGCCCCCAGGTAGGTGCCGTAGGAGAAGCCCAGGTAAGTCAGCTTCTCCTGACCGGCCAGCGCCCGCAGGATGTCGAGGTCGCGGGCGGCGGAGACGGTGTCGACGTGGTCGAGCAGGGCGGCGGGCGTGGTGCCGGCGGCGCACTGGGCGACCAGGTCCTGGAAGGACTGCCGGGTAGCCTCCGACCACTCCTCGAAGGAGTCGGTGCCCGAAGCTGTCTCAGCGGTCGCCGCTGTGGAGGGCTCAGCAGTGCCGGCCGACTCGTCGTCGGTGGTGCAGGTGATGGCCGTGGAGGAACCGACCCCGCGCGGGTCGAAGCCGATGATGTCGTAGGCGCTGAGCAGCTCGGGAGCGAAGGAGGTGCCCGCCTGCTCGGCGAAGGCGACCCCGGAGTCGCCGGGGCCGCCGGGGTTGATGAACAGAGTGCCTTGCGAGTGGCCGCCGGCGGCCGCGCGCTTCTTCATGGCGATCGAGATGGACTCGCCCTGAGGGTTGGTGTAGTCGAGGGGGACGGTGACGACGGCGCAGCTGAAGGTGGCGTCATCGGTTCCCTCGGAGGTGCCGTCTGTCCCGCTCGCGCTGTCGAAGCTCGGAGCGACCGTTACTTCCGACGTCGTGGCGGTACTCGATTGGACGGTCTTCTCCATACCGCCGGTGGCTCCGCAGGGGTACCAGTCGACGGTCTGGCGGTAGAAGGACTCCAGACCGGAGGGGATCGGGCCCGCGACGGTGGCCGAGCCACTTACTGCGGGGGTGAGTCCTGTCCCGCAGGCACTCAGGCACCCTCCGATGAGGAGCGTTAAGGCGCTGACGCTCGTTCGACGGCGTGGCGAGCTCCCTGTCACCGCGGACTGCACGGACGCTCGCATTGAGACGGCACTTCCTGGATCGGCCGAGCGCCGCCTCGCTGTTTTTCTCATGCCCGGCATCCTACAAAGGCTTCCTGCATCAACCGCACCACTCGGAGCGACCTCACCTGCCACTCGACACGCCGCGACAGCACTCCGGAACGAGGGCCGCCCAGCCCGAAGTGCGGCTGCTCATCCGATCGGATGAGCCGGCAGTCGGGAGCATCGCGCACTGATGGATTTCTGGTGATCCACTCGCTTCTCCTCCTTCTGTGACACATGGCCCCGCCACCCACACAATTTCACCGACCAATAGTATTCTTCCTGAGCAGCAGTTCCATAATGTCGAGGAGCTCACTGTGCACAACCGTTCCCACCGATCCCCCCTCCCGACCACGTCCAGTCAACTGCTCACCCCAACACGACGACGTCGCCCCGCCCGTTCCATCCGCCTGGGCCTACTCGCCACGGTACTGGCCTCCTTCACCGCCGTCGGCCTCCCGGTGTACTCCGCTCCCCAGGCACTGTCCTTGCCAGCAGGCGGCTACGTGGCTCTGGGAGACTCCTATGCCTCCGGCTTCGGAGCACCTCCCTACGACGATGAGGGTTGCAAACGAGCCGAGGCCGCTTACGCGCACTCCATCGCCAATCGAACCGACAAGACGCTCGACTTCGGGGCCTGCTCCAACGCCTTCACGAAGCACTTCTACGAGGCCAAGACCCCCGGCAAGGAGCCCGCACAGCTCGACCACCTGGGCTCCTCCATCGGCCTAGTCACCTTCTCCATCGGAGGCAATGACGCCGGATTCTCCAGCATCTTCGCCAAGTGCGTCACCGCCGCGCCCTTCTCCAACTGCTCCGGCAACAAGGAGGTCTCCGAGCGGGTCGACGGCGCCATCGATGCCCTGGCCGGCAAGACCACACAGGATGGTATCTACAGCTACGACACCATCATGAGCGACATCGCCGCACGTTCCCCCAACGCAACCGTTGTCGCTGTCGGCTACCCGCGCATGTTCACCCCACATGGAGCCGGCCAGATCCTCCCGGTCCCGGGACGCTGTGAAGGCGTCACCAAGGTGGACCAGCGCTGGATCAACGCCAAGATCAACGACCTCAACTCCGCCGCAAGGGCCGCCGCCCAGCGCTACGGCTACCAGTTCACCGACCCCTCCGGCTCCTTCGCCGGACACGAGCTGTGCGGCCAACAGTCCTCCTGGTTCCAGGGTCTCATCGACGACGGGAGATTCCACCCCAACGCCGACGGCCACAAGGCCATGGCAGCCTCCGTCATGGACGCCCTGAACGCCCAGGGCCAGGAGGCCGCGCAGGATCAGCCCGCCGCCGCACAGGCACAGGCGGACAACATGCGCCCCACCGGCGCCTTCACCCTCACCCGCGACGATGACCGGCTCTCCCTGGACGCCTCGGCCTCCACTGACGCCGACGGCGCGGTCGCGAACATCGACTGGTACATCCAGCACGCCGACGGCACCGAGGAGGTCCTCACCGGCGCCCGGGCCACCGTCATGGTCCCCGCTGACCAACAGGCCGTCATCACCGCCGTCGTCACCGACAACCAGGGCAAGGAGGAGTTCACCACGCAGACCTCCCCCGCCGCCGGCTGACCACCCGCGGCAGGCGAGCGGCACGGCCCGACCGCCCACGCGTTCGTCGGGTAGGTCGCCTGCTCGTACCCTCTACCCCTCGAACGCGCGACATAAGGTACGACCGCACAGGTGCATGGTCACGAGGCGAACATGTGCGGGTCCTCGGCCATCGCGCGCCGACCGGGCACGGTGAGCGCCAGGTAGATCGCCACGGCGAGCATCGCGGCAACCCCGACCGCCAGGCTGACGGTGAGGCCCGCATCCGTAGCGGCGCGGACCAGTGACGTCAGCTGCGAGCGCACGCCGGCCGGCATCGCGGTGGGCCAGCCGTCCAGGGCGCGCAGCCCCTGACCGGAGGCCACCAGGGAGACGAGATGTTCCCGGTCCGACGCGCGACCCAGGGCGCTGATCTCCAGGGAGGCAGTCATCACCCGCCGGATGACACGCTCGTAGCTCACGCCCACGACCGCGACCCCCATGACAATGCCGAGCTGACGAGCAGAGGCGGAGAACCCTGAGGTCATTCCGGCAGTGTCCTCGTCGGCTGAGGAGACCGCCAGCTGGTTGACGATCGTGCCCGTGGCCCCCGTGGCGGCACCCGCCAGGACCAGCCCGGGGATGAGGACCAGCCAGGTGCTCGATCCGCGCAGAAGCATGAGCAGGCAGGAGCCGACGACACCGCCCAGCACAATCCCCAGCAGGCTCGCCCTGGCCCCGCGCCGTCGGACCGCTCCCCCGCAGGTGGCGGCGACAACGAGGGCGGAGGCGCTGAAGGGCAGAAAGCACAGGCCGGTCTGGGCCGGGGTGAGCCGGTAGATATTCTGCGCGTACAGGGACAGGAAGGCCATCGGGCCGATGAGGGCCGCCTGGATGATGAACCCGACCATGACGCTGCCGGCATAGGTGGGTTCGGTGAGGATACCGACGTCGACCATGGGGCTGGCAGCCCGTCTCTCGACGAGGTAGAACGCACCGAACAGTGCCACGGAGCCAACCAGCAGGGAGACGATCGCGGGCGAGGTCCACCCCCACGTGTTGCCCTGCAGGAGCGCGAGGGTGAGCGCTCCTGTCATAGCGACGCACAGGGCCGTGCCCGGCCAGTCGACCTTCCTGGCTGCTGCGCCTGCCGCCGCGGCACCCAGGTCCGCTCCGGCCTCGGGAACCCAGCGCGAGCCCAGCCAGACCGCCAGGCCCACTGGGACGTTGGCCCAGAAGATCGAGCGCCAGCCCGCCAGTAGCACGAGGCCGCCCCCGATGAGCGGTCCCAGGGCGATGGCCGCGCCGGAGACCGCCCCGTAGACCCCGATCGCCCGGGCTCGGGCGGGGCCGGTCGGGTAGCGGTCGGAGATCATGGGGACGCCGACGCCCAGGAAGATCGCTCCACCCGCGCCCTGGATGAAGCGGCTCCAGTCCAGGACGTCCACCGACGGTGCCAGCGCGCAGGTCAGGGAACCGGCCGTGAACAGGGCGATTCCCCACCGGAAGAGGCGCAGCCGCCCCACCGATCCGCTCAGCGTCGCCGCCGACATCAGAAGCGTCCCGAGCGGCAGGGTGTAGGCGTTGACGACCCACTGGAGCTCGCTCAGCGACGCGCCCAGGGTGGCGCCCATGTCGGGAAGCGCGACGGAGACGACCGTGACGTCCAGGACGTTCATGAAGTTGGCGGTGCATATCAGTAGCAAGATGAGTGCCTGCCTCACGCGGCGCACCTTTCGCGAGGGTTCTCGGGTGGCGGCAAGCGACCCCACACCTAAACGACCGCTACAAAGGTTAGCACCGATCAGGGCTGAGATACTCCAGTACCTCGGCGTGGGCGGCGGGCGTGCCCACGAGCAACGACCCGGCGCGGCGCACGTCGAAGGGCGCCCCGTCCATCCGGGTGAGGACCACCCCGGTCTCGGTGCACAGAAGCGCGGCGGCCGCGACGTCCCAGGGCTGGAGCCGCGGCTGGGCGTAGACGACCGCACCGCCGGCAGCCACCTCCGTCATCTCCAGGGCGGCCGCCCCGTAGCAGCGCATGCCCCGCGAGGCCTCGATGGCCCGACCGATGCCCGCGTCCTGCGTGAGCTGGTAGTGGGCGATGACCATGCCCTCGCTCAGGGGCAGGTCCTCCACCGTCTCCAGGACCCGCGGCGCGGCACCGACGGCGCCCGCTGCGCCCTCCGTCAGCGGCTCGACCCGGGCGCCCCGACCGCGGACGGCCGTGTAGAGCCGGCCGGCCACGGGGTCGGCGACGACCGCCACCACGGGCACGCCGTCGTCGACGAGGGCCAGCGAGATGGCCCAGTCCCGGTGGGTGGACACGTAGTTGAGGGTCCCGTCGATGGGGTCGAGCACCCAGACCCGCCCGCGATAGGTCTCGAAGTCCTCGACGCGGTGCGCCTCCTCGCCGTGGATGGGAATGCCGGTGGCCTCCAGGCGGCGGACGATGCGCTCTTCGGCACCACGGTCGACCTGGGTGACCAGGTCGTTGCGGTGCGCCTTGGCCTCGACGCGCAGCTCCTCGCCCGGGTCCAGGGCGAAGGCGGCCGCCTCACGGACCGCGCCCACCGCACGGGCGAGCAGGTCCACCAGGTCCGCCGACGACGTCGAAGCCGCCTTGCGCCCACCACCGGACGCACTCACGGCCGAGGCTCCTGCTGCCTGGCGAGCCGACGGCTGTGAACCACCCACGCCACTCCGAGGGCGACCAGCCACAGGGGCGAGGCGAAGACCGCGACGCGGGTGTCGTGGGCCTGGGTGAGGGTCCAGATGACGAACACGAAGAAGGCCAGGCACAGCCAGGCCGCCGCACGCTCACCGGGCAGGCGGAAGGTGCTGGCCTCGTGCAGCTCGGGCCGCAGGCTCAGGAACCTCAGGTAGCACACGACGATGACGCACCACACGAGGATGAACAGGACGCTGGCCACGGTCGTCACCGTCGTGAAGGCGTCGATGATGGACTTGGAGGTGTAGAGCAGCGGGATCGAGGTCAGCAGGCTGACGCAGGTGACGATGAGGGACACGCCCGGCACCGAGCGGGCCGTCAGCCTGCGGAAGAGGTGGGGCGCGTTGTCCGCCCAGGACAGGCCGAACAGCATCCGGGAGGTGGAGTACACCCCCGAGTTGGCCGACGACGCCGCGGCCGTGAGCACCACGAAGTTGACGACACTGGCGGCCACGCCGAGCCCCGCCAGAGCGAACATGGCCACGAAGGGGCTCTCCTTGGGGTCGATCTCCCGCCACGGCGTGACGGCCATGATGGCCGCGAGCGCCCCCAGGTAGAACAGGACGATGCGCACCGGGATGGCGTTGATGGCCCGGGGCAGGGTGACCTCGGGGTCTTTGGCCTCAGCGGCGGCGGTCCCCACGAGCTCGGTGCCCACGAAGGCGAAGATGGCGATCTGGAAGGCTCCGAAGAATCCGCTCAGGCCATTGGGGAACAGGCCGCCCTCCCAGATGTTGGACAGCTGGGCCGGGGCCCCGTTGGGCGCCGTGAAGCCGCGCAGCACCATGAGGATCCCGACGACGACGAGCGCCATGATGGCCACGATCTTGATGATGGAGAACCAGAACTCGATCTCCCCGAAGGCCTTGACGGTGGCCAGGTTGAGGCTGAACAGCAGGACCACGGTGAGCACCGGCGTGATCCACAGCGGCAGGTGCGGCCACCAGAACCTCACGTACCCGGTGATGACGATGACCTCGGCCACCGCCGTCACCAGCCAGCACACGTAGTAGGTCCAGCCCACGAAGAAACCGGCCCACGGCCCAATGAGGTCGTGGGCGACGTCGGCGAAGGACTTGTAGGACAGATTGGACAGGAGCACCTCGCCCAGGGCCCGCATGACCAGGAAGAGGACGGCGCCGATGACCGCGTAGACGACGAACACGCCCGGGCCGGCCAGGGAGATCGTCTTTCCCGAGCCCATGAACAGTCCGGTTCCGATCGCCCCGCCGATGGCGATGAGCTGGACGTGGCGGTTGGTGAGGTGGCGCTGGAGCTGGGGCTCGGCGTCGTGCTCCACCAGCTGGTCGAGGTCAGGCCGCGGATGCGGCGCTGAGGAGTCGGCCGCCGGGCTGGATTCGGCGGACTGCGGCGTCTGGGACATCTCGTCTCCTGATCGTGGGTGACGCCACGAGCCTAGCGGCACCAGGTTCATCCCGGATTCACACGGGTAGGCTCAGCGCCGTGAACCTCGCCGCGAACCTCAGGGACCAGATCCGCCACTCGATCCCGGCCACGATCGTCGTCGTCATCGGCGCCTGGGTGATGATCTACTACTCGATCGTCCAGTGGGAGACGATGAAACAGGTCCCCAGCTGGGACCTGGCGATCTTCTCCGAGCTGGCCAAGGCCTACGCCCACTTCCAGGCGCCGATCGTGCCGGTCAAGGGCGACGGGTTCAACCTTTTGGGCGACCACTTCCACCCGATCCTCATCACGCTGGGGCCGATCTGGCGGCTCTTCCCCACCCCCCTGAGCCTGCTCATCACCCAGGACCTGCTGCTGGCGGTCTCGGCCTGGCCGCTGACCCGCCTGGCCGGCCGGCTGACGAACCAGTGGGTGGGCGGCGCGCTGGGGCTCGTCTACGTTTTGTCCTGGGGGATGCAGGGGGCGGTGGCTGCGCAGTTCCACGAGATCGCCTTCGCGATGCCGATGCTGGCCTTCGCCTCGGCGGCCTTCGTGGAGCGGCGCTGGGTGGCGGTGACTGCATGGTCGGCGCCCCTGGTCCTGGTCAAGGAGGACATGGGGCTGACGGTTCTCATGATCGGGGTGGCCGTCATCCTCACCTCGCTGGTGCCGACCTGCTACCGGACCTGCACGGTCGGCGGGCCCCGTGCCGACGGAGCCGACGGCGAGGCCGACGATGCCGCCGCCCGCAACCGGCGTCGGGGCGTGCGCCTGGGCGTGGGCATGATCGTCGGCGGGGTCGCGGCCTTCCTCTTCTCCGTCCTGGTGTTCCTGCCGGCCTTCAACATCAACGGTGTGTGGGACTACGGACTGAGCTCGGAGAACAAGCCCGCCGCCCCCGACGCCCTGATCCAGAAGGTCAAGGTCGTCGTCATGCTGATCCTCACCAGCGGCGTCGTCGGGCTGACCTCGCCCTGGCTGCTCGTGGTGCTGCCGACGTTGGCATGGCGGTTTCTGGGCTCGGTGGACTTCTACTGGGCGTGGGACAACTGGCACTACAACGTCACCCTCATGCCCATCGCGATCGGGGCGCTGCTCGACGTCGTGGCCCGGCGCCGCGCGCACGGCGCTTACCTGGCCGGCCGCCCAGTCAGGGTGGTGGGGCTCGACGGCCGGGCCGTCGTCGAGTCGCCGGCCGAGGATGCCGGCAGCGCCGGTACCGCCGTCGGTGAGTCCGACGCCGAGGGCCCGTACCGGCGGCCGCTCGCCTTCCCGACCTGGCTCACGGTGCCGCTGCGGCACCGCGCTGTCACCGCGACGAGCATCCTGACCGTCGTGGCCACCGGTGTTCTGACCGGTCCCTACCTGCCCCTGTGGGAGGCCACCAACCAGAACTTCAACACACCCAACGCCCAGACCAAGAAGGAGGACCCCGAGGCGCGGCGGGTGGCCGCCGCTCGCGAGGTCATCGCCACCATCCCGGAGGGGTCCACAGTGGTGACCGACCTGTCGATGCTGGCCTACCTGGTGCCCCGGGCCGAGGTCTCCTGGATGGGGACGAGCGGGCCGGACAAGGAGTACGTCGTCATGAACCGCAACGGCGGTGGCAACCAGTGGAACGTCTCCGACGCCGCGGCCTGGGGCGAGCAGCACTCCAAGCAGGGGGCGAGCTACAGCGTCATCTACAACAAGAACGGCTTCCAGATCGCCAAGCGCAATGGCTGAGGCGGAGCCCGAGTCCGCGACCGGAACCAGGTCCGTGTCCGGTTCCGAGCCCGAGACGGAAGTACCCGCACCGTCTGCCACTCCAGCAGCTGAGCCAGCACCCCCGCCCTCCCCTTCAGCAGCCGGACGGGCCCCGTCGGTGGCCGGATCGCTCACCCTGGTCGCCGTGGGAGGCTGCGCGGGCACCCTGGTGCGCGCGGCCCTCGAGCGATCCTGGCCCGCTGCACCCGGGCACCTGCCGACGACGACGCTGGCCATCAACGTCGTCGGCGCCCTGGCCCTGGGGCTGTTGCTCGGGTCGCTCGGCGAGCAGCGCCCCCGTCTGCGACTGGCCCTGGGCACAGGGGTGCTCGGCGCCCTGACGACGCACTCGACCTTCATCCTGGAGAGCCACCGGATCCTGGCCTCCGGGGAGGCCGGCGGGCACCCGGCCCTCGGTGCCGCCTACCTCCTGGGGTCGACGGCGATCGGACTGGTGGCGGCCGGCCTCGGGCTGTGGCTGGCCGGCCGGGTGGGACGCCGGGGCCGTCAAGGCGGCCCCTCCCTCAGGGAGGCGTCATGAGCGGGGCCGGGGCCACCGGGCTGATGGGGTGGCTCGCCGACTGGCTCCCCCTGGCGCTGGCCGGCGGAGCGGGAGCGGCCTGCCGCTGGAGTGTCGACACCCACGTGAACCGGCTGAGAGCGGCCGCCTCAGCGGCTGCTTCGACACGGCGTCGTTCCGGCGTATCCCAGGCGCCGCGGATGCCCTGGGGCACCGTCGTCGTCAACGTGTCGGCTTGCCTTCTCATGGGCCTGCTCGTGGGCTGGGCGGGCGAGTCCCCGGACTCCGGGTCCTGGGCCGCCACGGCGCTGACCGTCCTGGGGACCGGGTTCCTGGGCGGGTACTCGACCTTCTCCACGGCCTGCGTCGAGGGGGCGCGGTTGCTCCTGGCGGGCCGGTGGGGACCGGCCCTCGGGCACACCGCCCTCATGACGGCGGGGACTCTGGGCACCGTCGGGCTCGGGCTGCTCGCGGGTGCCGCCCTGAGGTGAGCGACGACGTCAGCCCGACGCCGATGACATCCAGTGACATTCGTGAGCGCCCTGTGAGCCGCTCGTGAGCGGCCCGTGAGGTTGGGACCGCCGCTGAGACACCTCTGAGACGGCTGTGACGAAGTGTGCTCCCACCAGCCCTATCAGGCGTGTCGCCGGGAGGCGCTCCTCTGACAGACTCCCTGCCATGAGTGTTCAGCCGCCTTCTCCGACGCCGACACCTGCTCAGTCGAGGGGCAACCGCACCACGGTGATCGTCCTCGTGGTCATCGCCGTCATCCTGGCGGTCCTCGCCGCGCTGCTGCTGCAGAACGTCGCCTCCCGGCACCATAACGGCGCCGCCGCCGGCCGGGCGGCCACCTCCGCCTCGGCCACAGCGGTCCCCGAGCCGACGCCGGCACCGCCGGTGGCCGACGCGCAGACCCTGGAGCTCATTCACGCCGAGACCCACCGCGACCCCGCCGACGCCCAGGCCAAGGGCAAGGTCGACGCCCCGGTCGTCATGGTCATCTACTCCGACTTCGCCTGCCCCTACTGCACCCAGTTCGCCCAGAAGGTCGAGCCCGAGCTCGCCGACCTGGTGGACCAGGGCACCTTGCGCATCGAGTGGCGCGATCTGGCCCAGATCAGCCCCACCTCGCCCCTGGCCGCCCAGGCCGGCCGGGCCGCCGCCAAGCAGGGCAGGTTCTGGGAGCTCCACGACGCCGTCTACGCCGCCGCCGACCCCCAGGGCCACCCGGAGTACACCGAGGACTCGCTGGTCGCCTTCGCCAAGCGGGCCGGGGTGGCGGACATCGAGAAGTTCCGCAGCGACATGAACGCCGCCGAGACCGTCAGTGCCGTCACCGAGGCCAAGAACCACGCCCACTCGATCGGCATCACGGGCACCCCGTTCATGATCGTGGGCGAGACCTTCATCAGCGGCTTCCAGGACGCCGACTACATGAAGGCCGTCATCAACAGCCAGGCCGCCAAGGCCAAGGCTGCCACGACCTCGACGACCTCCGCGGCGCCGACGGCGTCGCGCTGACGACCTCGTCCTCCCGTCCCCCGAACTCGTCACCACGGCGGGCCCGGGGACGTTATTCTTCCCCTACTCATCTCATCGGTCGTTGAGCAAGCGGCGGCGCGGATGGCAACGTCAACAACGGTCGTTTTCACAAGGAGCAGGGGCATGGCACTGAGCATTGGCGTGGATGTCGGCGGGACGAAGATCGCGGCCGGCGTCGTCGACGACGACGGACAGGTTCTGCAGACCATTCGGCGTGACTCGCCCGCCGCCGACCGCCAGGCGATCATCGACACGATCACCACGGTGGTGCGGCGCCTGCGCGAGGACTTCCCGGACGCGGCCACCGTGGGTATCGGGGCAGCGGGCTTCGTGTCCTCCGACCGCAACACGATGGCGCACGGCACCAACCTGGACTGGACGGGGATGCGCGTCGGCGACGTCGTCTCCGAGGGTGTGGGCCTGCCGGTCGTCGTCGAGAACGACGCCAACGCCTTCGGGTGGGCCGAGGCCCGCTTCGGAGCGGCCCGCGGCAAGCGCAACGCCCTGATCGTGGCCATCGGCACCGGCGTGGGCGGGGCGATCATCGTCGACGGGCGCCTCCTGCGCGGGGCGGCCGGCTTCGGCGGGGAGATCGGGCACATCACCGTCGTCCCCGGCGGGCGCCCCTGCGGCTGCGGACTGCGCGGCTGCCTGGAGCGTTACAGCGCCGGCACGGCCCTGGGGGTCAACGGCTGGGAGCTGGCGCAGTTCCGCCCGGCCTACGCCGCCCGCATCATCGAGCTCTCCGGCGGCGACCCGGAGCACATCTCCGGCAAGGCCGTCACCGCGGCCGCCCGCGAGGGGGACCCGGCCGCCCTGGAGTGCTACGAGCAGCTCACCCACTGGCTGGGGGTGGGGCTGGCGGACATGTGCGCGCTGCTGGACCCCGAGGTCATCGTCATCGCCGGGGGCCTGGCCGAGGCCGGCGACATCCTGCTGGCCCCCACGCGCAAGGCCTTCGCCGCCAACCTCACCGCGGGCGGCCATCGTCCCACCATCCCGGTGGTGCTGGCCGAGGGCGGCCAGGAGGCCGGACTCGTGGGCGCCGCGGACCTGGCCCGCCAGCCCTGAGCAACCGGCACCACCCTCGGTCCCGCCTTGGAGACCAGCGGCCGTTCGGTCTTCCGCGAGAACCGCGGACGATGACGCGGCGTCAGCGTGCCGCACTGCACCAACCCACCCATTGTTAGGTATGCCTCCCCTCGGTTAGCATCGCCATACTCGCTCTGTCCCCCGGGGCCATCTCCGGTCCGGTCTTCGCCACGCCCACCATCCTCCCCAAGGGCCGCCATGACGCGCACGGCACCGGAGGAGGAACGGGAGCAGCCCCATCCGATCGCCAACCACCGGTGCCGTCTGATAGCCGCCTCAAGCAGTCCTCAGAGCGGTCTCGTAGGCGCTTCCCAACACCACACCGCCAGACGCACGAAGGAGTCCCGAGATGAGCCCAGCCAGACCGTCCGCCTCACCGACGTCCCCGTTCCGCTTCTTCCATGTCACGGTGGCGGCAATCCGCGACGTGACGCCGTCCATGCGACGCTTCACCTTCATCGGGGACGATCTGGTCCACTACGCCGACCCGGGCTGGGACCAGCGGATCAAGCTGGTGCTGCCGGCGCCGGCGTCGGGTTATGAGCAGCTGCCCGACGGCGAGGACTGGTACGGCCGGTTGATGAAGCTGCCCGAGGAGCACCGGTGCTCGATCCGCACCTATACGACGCGCACGGTTCGCCACGAGGCGGAGGGTCCGGGCGGAACGCGTGCGGAGGTGGATGTCGACATGGTGGTGCACGACCCGCTCGGCCCGGCCGCGCGGTGGATCCTTGAGGCCGAGGTCGGTACCGAGGCGGTCCTGCTGGGACCGAACCGGCAGTGGGACGGCGACGCCGGGGGCGTGGACTTCGTGCCACCGCGGGTGACCGAGCGCTACCTGCTGGGCGGGGACGAGACGGCGGCACCAGCGATCGCCCGGATCCTGGAGGACCTGCCGTCGAGCGCCCGGGGAGTCGCCGTCGTCGAGATGCCCGGTGACGAGGATGCTCCTTACCTGCCCGTGCATCCCAGGATCGAGGTGCGGGTGGTTGGGCGCAACGGGCGCGCACACGGTGAGCTGCTCGTCGAGGGTGTGCGCCGGGCCGCCAAGGAGCTGTGCCCGGTGGGGGTGCCGCAGGAGGTCGAGGAGATCGACGTCGACCGTGAGCTGCTGTGGGACGTGCCGCGCCACGCCAAGGGCGGGGACGCGCTCAAGCGCACGACCCTGTACGCGTGGCTCGCCGGGGAGGCGGCCGCCGTGCGGACGATGCGCCGTCACCTGGTCAGCGAGCGCGGCATCGACCGGCGCTCCGTGGCCTTCATGGGCTACTGGCGCCAGGGCCGCGCCGAGGGCTGAGCCCGAGGGCTCCGACACCCTCGATGACACGGATATAGCACTTGCTATGATGAGATCATGTCTGTCGCTGATCCGGCCGAGAACCTGGCAGCCGTCGCCCAGGAGACGGATAAGGCGGTCCGCCAGGCGCGGGAGCGGCTGGTTACGGCCGTGCGCAAGGCCTCCAGAGACGGCATGTCCCAGAAGGAGATCGCCCGACAGATCGGTCGAAGCCAGCCGGAGGTCTCCCGCCTTCTGCGCTTTCACGGCACCACGCCACTGGCCCGGCGCCTGCGGTCCGCGCGCCACGAGGTCATCGAGACGGTCAAGGCTGCCGGCGGCTCGAATGTCCGTGTCTTCGGCTCCGTGGCCACCGGCCGAGAGCACGAGGGCTCCGACATCGACCTGCTCTTCCACATGGACCAACCACTCGGGCTCATGGACCTGGCCGGGCTGGAGATGGAGCTGGGATCGGTGCTCGACACCGACGTCGATCTGGTGCCCGACACCAATATCCGTCCGACGATGCGCGAGCGAATCATCTCCGAGGCGGTCCCGCTATGAGCCCCGTCAGTAGAACGGCCACCGAGATCATCTCGGAAAACCCTCGAGCATTTTGATATCGCCATCAGTCACTCGGAGAGGGATCTCTCCGACCAGATCGTCATCGATGCGATCGCGATGAGACTCTCGGCCGGGGTGGAAGCACTCGGAGCATTGGACCCCGACATCCGCGCACACCTTCTTGGCAGCCAGTGGCCGAAGATGCGGGGAATGCGTAACCGCATCGCTCACGACTACGGTTTCATCGACGACGCCATCGTCCGACAGACAGTCTTAGTCAATCTGCCACCGGTCGTCGAGGCTCTCCGTACCTGGAACGAGACCTGACCCGCGACCTGATGCACTGATCCTGGTCGAGGACTACTTTTACCGCCAGGACTGCGTTCTCGTGGCAAGGCGCAGTCGCCGATTCCCCGAGGTGACCGGCGAACCCTCAGACGATCAGTCCGCCTGGAAGCGTTGATGGCTGCCGGACGGCATGGATCCATCGACGTCGTCGGCGCCCCTGGCCGCCTTCTCAACCTTCCCGGCCTTCTCAGGCTTCTGTGCCGCCTCAGCCTTCTCGGTAACCTGCTCGACGACGGAACGGCCGTGGTCGGGGTCCGCCTCCCCGACGCCGTCACCGTCGAGGTCCAGCTCATCGAGCACGTCCTCGTCCAGCTCGTCGGGGTCGCGCACAGGCGAGTCGCCGGCGGACAGGAAGATCCCCACCCAGCGCGAGCGCGGGTCGGAGTCGATGAGGAGGGCCTTGACGAACAGGGTCAGCGGTACCGCCAGGATCGTCCCCAGCGCCCCGATGACAGTGGACCAGAACAGCAGGCACAGGAACGTCGTCGTCGTGTTGAGCCCCACCGCGTCCCCGGTGAACTTGGGCTGGACGAGGGACTGGATGACGAAGTTCGCCACCACGTAGGACAGAACGACCCACAGCGCCGTCCAGGGCCCGGAGTCCACCAGCCCCAGGATCGCCGGTGGGACCACGCCCAGGACGAACCCGATGTTCGGGATGTAGTTGGTGATGAAGGAGACCACGCCCCAGGTGATGGCCATCGGCACATCCAGGTACCACAGAGTCAGCACGTTGATGACGGCCACAATGAGGCCGAACACCGTCGAGACCATCCAGTAGGAGCGCACCGCCTCACAGAAGGAGACGAGGGCGGAGGCCATGCCCGGCTTGAGGACGTTGAGGGCCGCGGTGCGGATCTCGATCTTGGCGGTGTCGAACATGAGGAAGACGACCACCATCGCCATAACACTGAGCATCGCGCTGGCCGAGGTCACCTGCGCCAGAATCGTCTGCGCCACCGTGACGAGCCTGGAGGTGTCCAGGACGTTGGTGACCTGCTTGAGCACCGTGGACTGGTCGACCCCCATGCCGTTGAGCTGGGTCTCGGCCTGACGCCAGATCGCCTGGAACTTGGGGGCGTACTGCGGAAGAGTGTCGACGAGCTGGGCCACCGCGACGGCCAGGGCCGCAAACAGCAGGACGACGAAGGTGAAGATGAGCAGGATCGCCGTCGTCGCCGCCAGCACCCGGGGCACGTGGTGGCGCGTCATCCAGGACACCAGCGGCCGGACCGTCACCACGAGGGTGAGGGCGAAAAAGGCCGGGGCGAAGAGGTCCTTGATGAGGTAGAGCCCCACCGCGCCGATGGTCAGCATCGCTAAGAGGTAGGCGATGGTCTCCCCCTGCGTGCGCTCCCCAGGGACGGGGACGGAGGCCTTCCGGGCTTTCTCGGACACAGCTGCCATGCCCGCATCCTCCCACGGGCGCGCAGCTGACCAACGACGCGGCCCTGCGCGCCGCGGGAGTTCTCCGTCTCTCCCGAGGCTCGGGCGCCGGCGTTCCGCGGGCTCAGCCCACCGGCAGCACCTCGGCCAGCCAGGGGTCGACGGCGCGGTAGAAGGTCTCCGGGTCACTGCGGCGCACCTGGTGGCCGGCTCCGGGGATGAGGACCGGGGTGATGCGGGGGTTGCGGGCGGCGGTGGCCAGGCCCTCGCGGCCCACGCGGGCGCTGCCGGGCCGGTCACCGGTGAGCAGCAGGGCGGGGACGTCGAGCGCGGCCATCGCCTCGTCCCAGGGGATCTCGGGGGTGACGACGCCGGAGAGCAGCAGGCCCGGGTCGGTACGCTGGGAGGCCCATACGCCCGGGAGGGCCTCGGCATCGGGCATGGTCTCCAGGGCGCGGCCGACGGCGGCCGGCAGATCGGCGACCTCGGCGGCGCGGGCCCGCTCTCGGGCGGCACCGCGGGCCAG
>NZ_GL882518.1 GCF_000195595.1 Actinomyces sp. oral taxon 170 str. F0386 | reverse complement strand
AGAGTAGGACACCACCGAGCACACACCACCCGGAGGGCCTATGAGATCCAGGAAGGATCTCATAGGCCCTCCGCCGTCTGTCCTCTCACCGCGTCAGTTGTTGTCGACGCAGTGTTGTGTCCGCCGATGATCTGACACAGGGCCTTCAAACGGTGCACCATTGTCTCCGTGAATGCCACCGACATCCCTCCGACCCGTCCAGGCAGCGATGAGCGGAGCCTTGACACTGACCGGCTCATGCAACAGTCCGACGTTGTGCTGCATCTCGGGCGCCTCATGCTCGCTGCTGGTGCCGGCTCATACCGCATCAAGTCCTCCATGGCCAGGGCAGCCTCCGCCGTCGGCCTTGACCGCCACGAGGCGACTGTGACGATGACAGAGATCGTCACGTCCTCCTACGTCGGCAACCGGTTCCGTACTGAGGCTAATGAGGTGCGTCGTGTCGGGGTCAATGTAGACCGGCTGGAAGCTCTGCGGAGGATCGTCCATGACCTGCGAGCGCATGAAACTGTTGAAGACCTTGAGGCTAAGCTCGCGCAGGTCGAGAAGATGCATGCCCGGTACAGCGCCTTCACCAATGCCGCAGCCTCTGGTGTGGCCTGTGCGGGATTCTGCTTCCTCAATAAAGGGGGCTTGGTCGAATGCTTAACCGTGCTCGTGGCGGCCTTCCTTGGGCAGTTCATTCGCCGGCAGATGCTTGAGCGCCACTACCAGCACTTCTTCACGTGGCTCGTCTGCGGAGTCGTAGCCTCCGGCACCTATATGGGCATTGTGACCGCGCTCGACGCTGCAGGCGTGGTGACAGGCAATCACCAGGGCGGCATCATCTCAGCCATCTTGTTCCTCATTCCAGGTTTTCCGATGGTTACCGCCATGCTCGACCTGTTCCGTCAGGACTTCTCCTCGGCGCTGTCGCGCAGTGCGTACGTGCTCATGGTCATGGCGGCCGCAGGTGTTGCCGTGTGGACGGTGACCTTCATCTTTCGTTGGGATGTAGCGGCGGCCAGTGGGGCCACACTTGATGGTCCGCTCCTGTACGTTCTGCGCTGCTTCTGCTCCTTCATCGCCGCCTACGGATTCGCCGTGCTGTTCAACGCAGGTGCCAAGGCCAGTGCCCTTGCCGCTGTTGTCGGTGCCCTGGCCAATACCGGGAGACTCCTTCTCATCGACGTCTTCCATGTGCCGTGGCAGCTCGCCGTAGGGCTAGCCGCGGTCACGATCGGCCTGCTGGCCCAGCTCTTCGTGTCCCGCGCCTCCCTGTCCCGGGTGGCGCTCTCGGTGCCTGCGGTCGTCATCATGATCCCAGGCGTTCCCTTCTATCGGGCTATTTCGGCGCTCAACACGCTTTCTGTGGACAAGGGTGTTGACGTCGGCGACGCGGCCACGAACCTGGCTGAGGTCTTCTTCGTCATCACGGCGATTGGCGTGGGGCTTGCCCTGGCACGTATCATCACCGATCACAACTGGCGTCACGACGTCGCCACTTCCGGGCACATCACGTTGCCTCGCGCTCAGGTTGAGATGGCGGTGCGGGCTCAGGACGACTGACGCCAGGCGTCTCGCGTCTCAGTAGACATGGGGGTGGCCCGGGGCGGACAACATGCGACCATTGATCTCCGGAGACGTACGAGTCTCAGAGGCCGCCGAGGACCTGTGCAATGAAGATCTTGACGATCATCGCCACGGGATAGACCATTGCATACCCCAACGCCACCCGGGGGTCTGCGCCGGTGCGCTCGTTGGCGAAGGCCAGGATCGCCGGCTGGGTTTGAACACCGCCGATGAGGCCGGACAGACGGGTTCCACCCATCTTGACTACCCATCGCATGGAGACGTAGATCCCCAGGCCCACGATGGTAGTGACAAGGAAGCCGGTGACGAAGATCCTCCACCAGTCACCACCGGTGAATGCGTGCGCGATCTCTCCGCCCGCCTTGGTGCCGGCCTGCGCCAGGAAGACCAGGAGCCCGAACTCCGAGAGCACCGCCGTCGCGGTGAAGGGCATGGCGGTCACGAACCTTCCGATGCGGCCGATACGGCCGAAAATGAGTCCAACCAGGAGCGTGCCTGCGGCCGACCCGATGGAGAAGGTAGCACCAGTGGGTGTGAGGAACTTCCATTCACCGATGAAGATGCCCAGGGCCATGCCCAGGCCCAGGGCCACGGGGTTGATGGAGGACAAGCCGCGCGAGGAGTCGCCGAAATACGTCGAGATCTCCTTCATGCGGCCGGTCGGGCCGACGACGCGAACCCTGTCACCCTGCTGAAGCACCAATTCCGGTGTCCCCACCATATCGACGTCGCCGCGGCGCACACGTGAGATTGTTGCCCCGAAACGGTTGTCAATGTCGAGCTCACCGATCGTTCGACCGGCCAGCTTCGGGTCTGAGACCGTGATGCGGCGGAAGTCGAGGTATTTGCGGTCCTCGATGAGGGAGTGGGACGAGCCGTGCCCCACGGCTTTGATCGCTTGGTTGACGGCTTCCTGCGTGCCGACGACGGTGATGAGATCGTCCTTGTGCAGACGATCCTTATTCGTCGGTCGGGTGATCGGCCCCCTCTCACCGCGACGCAGGCGGGAGAACCGCAGCTGCCCTGAGATGGTCTCGACGATATTGCCCAGAAGAGGGCCGTCCTCACGCTCCACCCGGATGGTGCGGTTGATGAGTGGGGAAGGAGTGTCCTTGTCGCTTCGACGGTAGCGCAGCGCCAGCAGGCAGAAGAACAGCATCCCGATGACGCCGTAGAGGTAGGTGACGGCATAGGCCACGGTGGCATCACCCGGCCCGCCCTTGTCGCCGGCCAATGATGCGGCGTTTCCGGCCGCCGCCAGGGCCGGCGTGTTTGTGACGGCACCGGCGAAGGCCCCTGCGATCATCGCCGCCTTGAGACCGAGGAGGCGTCCCACGCCCACGGCGGTCAGAGCCGCGACGCCCAGAACGCTCAGGAGGATCGCCAGCGGTCCACCGGCGGTTCGGATCACGTGAAAGAAGTTCGGCCCCGACTGGATGCCGATGGCGAAAGTGAAGATTGCCAGCCCCAGGGTTCCCAGCTCCTTGGGAACCTCAATGGGGGTGGAGGCGGCTGCTCCCCAGGCCGCTAACGCGATGCCGCAGAACAGGACCGCCGCCGCCCCGAGACTCACTCCCTTGACCTTGACGTGTCCGAGCAGCATCCCGGCTCCGACCAGAAGGAACAGGGTGAGAACCACGTTCCCGGACAGGTGGTGCAGGACATTGGCGTGCGCCACCTTCCAAGCCAGGAGGGCGGTGCTGCAGGCGAGAAGGGCCATTGCCGGAATGCGTATGCTCCTGCGCTTGGCGCGCCAGAGCAGCAACCCGGCACCGACCATGAGGAGCACAATGACAACCGGGTTGTCTAACAGATAGTCCAGGACAGTGGTGACCACGTCGTTGTGCCGCCCTTCCGTCTTGCCGCTGAAAGTGACGCAGCGGATGTTTGTCATGAGTAACAAGAGCATTGTGTCATCTCTGAAGGAACTTGTGGCGTACCAAGGTCCGGGGGCTCCCACCCGGAGATGACGTCGTGAGGACCTGGCCAACCGTGACTCCGACACCTCCGTGATTCCACAATGTGAGATCATGGGTGTCTCGATATGACTCTCTGCGAACACTGATCTAACGTTCATTACCCGGCAGGTCGCCGGACGCTAAGCACGGACAAGGAGAGCGAGCGATGGCACGCGATGACGCTCCCGCACGTCAGGATCAACGGGTCATGACAGGCGCCCAGGCCCTGGTGCGCGCACTGGAGGAGCTTGGTGTCTCAGACATCTTCGGGATGCCGGGTGGCGCCATCCTGCCCTTCTATGATCCTCTGCTGGCCTCGACGAAGATCCGCCACGTCCTGGTGCGCCACGAGCAGGGAGCTGGTCATGCCGCTGAGGGGTATGCCATGGTCACTGGACGTCCCGGGGTCTGCGTCGCGACGTCGGGCCCCGGTGCCACCAACCTCATCACCGCGATCGGTGACGCGCACATGGACTCGGTGCCGATGCTGGCCATCACCGGGCAGGTTGGAAGCCGTGGAATCGGGACGGACGCCTTTCAGGAAGCCGACATCGTCGGCGCCACGATGCCCTTTGTCAAGCACTCCTTCCTCATCACCCGCCCGGAGGACATCGTCCCGCGTGTGGCTGAGGCCTTCCACATCGCCTCGACCGGGCGCCCCGGTCCCGTCCTCGTCGACATCTCCAAGGATGCCCAGGAGGGGCTCACCGAGTTCGTGTGGCCTCCGGCCCGGGATCTGCCCGGTTACCGTCTTCCCAGCAAACCCAACCAGCGGCGCCTGGCCCAGGCCGCTGAGGTGATTGCCGCAGCCGACCGCCCCGTTCTCTATCTCGGCGGTGGCCTGAACCGTGCTCAGGTGGCCTCTGAGGATCTCACCGAGCTCATCGACCTCATCGGAGCCCCTTTCGTCACCACGCTGACCGCGCTGGACGTCATGCCCAGCGAGCATCCGCTCAACCTGCGGATGCCCGGCATGCACGGCACCGTGGCCGCCGTCGGAGCCCTCCAGCGCGCCGATGTCATCGTCTGCCTGGGAGCCCGCTTCGATGACCGGGTCACCGGCAGGCCCGACACCTTCGCCACGAAGGCGTCGGTCATCCACGTCGACGTCGACCCGGCTGAGATCTCCAAGATCCGCACGGCAGACGTCCCGATCGTCGGCGACCTGGCCGACGTTGTCCCCGCCCTGGCCGCAGAGTTCCATGACCACGTCACCGCCGAGGGACGGGTGGACATCGCCCCGTGGCGCCGTGAGGTCGAGCGCATCCAGGCCACCTATCCCGCGGGCTGGACTGACACCGACGATGGGCTGCTTCAGCCTCAGGAGGTCATCACCCACCTCGATCGGGCCGCCTCCGAGGACACTATCTGGGTCACAGGCGTGGGGCAGCACCAGATGTGGGCGGCACACTACCTCACCTTCCGTCGCCCCCATACCTGGCTCAACTCGGCTGGCGCCGGCACCATGGGGTACGGCCTGCCTGCCGCCATGGGTGCCAAGGAGGCCTGCCCTGACCGCCCTGTGTGGCTCATCGACGGGGACGGGTGCTTCCAGATGACCAACCAGGAGCTGGCGACCTGCACTCTCAACAACATCCCGATCAAGGTCGCAGTTATCAACAACTCCTCACTGGGGATGGTGCGGCAGTGGCAGACGCTGTTCTACGGGCAGCGCTACTCCAACACTGATCTGCATACCGGGGCCGGAACGGCGCGGGTCCCCGACTTCGTCAAGATGGCCGAGGCCTACGGGGCCGTGGGGCTGCGCTGTGAGCGCCTGGAGGACCTGGATGATGTCATTGCCCAGGCCAACGCCATCAATGATCGTCCCGTCGTCGTCGACTTCATCGTCTCTGCGGATGCCCAGGTGTGGCCCATGGTTGCCGCCGGGGTATCCAATGATGAGATCCAGCACGCCCGCGGCATGAGCCCGGTGTGGGAAGAGGAGTGAGCGCCGTGAGTGAGAAGCACACGCTGTCCGTCCTGGTGGAGAACAAGCCCGGTGTTCTGACCCGGGTCTCGGCGCTGTTCACGCGTCGGGGCTTCAATATCCACTCCCTGGCCGTGGGGCCCACCGAGCACGAGGACATCTCTCGCATCACGGTGATCGCCGACGCCGAGGGGCTGGCCATGGAACAGGTCACCAAGCAGCTCAACAAGCTGGTCAACGTCCTTAAAATCGTTGAGCTGGACCCTGACACCTCAGTGGAGCGCGAGCTCTACCTCATCAAGGTGCATGCGGACGACGCCAACCGCACCGCTGTGCTCCAGGTCGTCGACCTGTTCCGTGCCCACGTCGTGGATGTCGCCCCCACGTCGGTGGTCATCGAGACCATCGGCTCAGAATCCAAGGTCAAGGCTCTGCTGACGGCTCTCCAGCCGTACGGCGTCAAAGAGATTGTCCAGTCCGGTGCCGTGGCGATCACGCGCGGCCCACGATCCATCACCGATCAACTCAAGGAGAAGTGAGAAGCAATCATGGCAGCTGAGAAGTTCTACGACGACGATTCCGACCTGTCCGTCATCCAGTCCAAGAAGGTCGCCGTCATCGGTTACGGTTCCCAGGGGCACGCTCACGCTCTGAACCTGCGCGACTCCGGCGTGGAGGTCGTTGTCGGCCTGCGCGAGGGATCGTCCTCCGCGGCCAAGGCTGAGGAGGCCGGTCTGCCCGTCAAGCCGATCGCCGAGGCGGTCGCCTGGGCCGACGTCATCACGGTCCTGGCCCCCGACCAGGTGCAGGCCGCCCTCTACCGTGAGGAGATCGAGCCGAACATCAAGACGGGCTCCGCCCTGCTGTTCTCCCACGGCTTCAACATCCACTTCGACTACATCAAGCCGGCTGCGGACATCGATGTCGTCATGGTGGCCCCCAAGGGCCCCGGCCACACCGTGCGCCGCGAGTTCGAGGCGGGACGTGGTGTTCCGGTTCTCGTCTGCGTCGAGCAGGACGCCACCGGCACCGCCTGGGACCTTGTCCTGTCCTATGCCAAGGCTATTGGCGGCACCCGTGCCGGAGCCATCAAGACCACCTTCCGTGAGGAGACCGAGACTGACCTCTTCGGTGAGCAGACCGTCCTGTGCGGTGGTGTCTCCAAACTCATTCAGTACGGGTTCGAGACGCTCGTTGAGGCCGGTTACCAGCCCGAGATGGCCTACTTCGAGGTCTGCCACGAGATGAAGCTCATCGTCGACCTCATCAACGAGGGAGGCATCTCCAAGCAGCGCTGGTCCTGCTCCGACACCGCCGAGTACGGCGACTACGTCTCCGGTTCACGCGTCATCACCCCCGACGTCAAGGAGCACATGAAGGAGGTCCTCGCCGACATCCAGGACGGGACCTTCGCCAAGCGCTTCATGGACGACCAGGCGGCCGGTGCCCCGGAGTTCAAGAAGCTCCGCGCCGAGGGTGAGGGCCACCCGATCGAGGCCACCGGCCGTGAGGTGCGTTCCATGTTCGCCTGGCGCGCCGACGTCGACAAGGACTACACCGAGGGCTCTGTGGCCCGCTGAGGCCTGCTGAGGTTGACGTACGGCGGTGCCCCGACGACTCAGTTCGTCGGGGCACCCCCATTTGCCTCAGCTGCCCCTGGGCTCAGGTGAGTCGGCGGCGTCGGAGGTGGACGCCGAGGGCCACCAGGGCCATGACCAGGCCCATGAGGCCGACGAGCAGTGCGGCTCCGCGCCCCGGACCGGTGCCGATGACGGCTCCGATGCTGGTCGACAGTGCCTGCCCTGGTTCCAGGAGGGGCTGAAGCACGCGGTCGACCACTACTCCGGAGCACAGGTATGCCACCAGGTAGCCCATCTGAGTCACCAGGCTGATGGTGCCCCAGGTCCGTGCCTGCCGAGCGTTGTCGACCCGGGTGCGCACCAGGACCTCCGCACCGGCCTGGGACAGGGGAAGGCTGGCGAAGGTGAGGAACCCACAGGCGGCCATCCACCAGGCTCCCGGCCCCAGAGGAACCAGCACCATGGCGGCGCCGGAGCCGGCCAGGCCCGCTGCGAGCAGCGTCGTCGGCTGCGCGCTCTTCCAGGCGGTGACCAGTGCCGCCCCCACAAGCATACCGGTGGCTGCGACGGTCTCGATGACGCCCATCTCAGACGTGCTCACGGTGGGTAGGAGGATCGGTTTGATGAGGACCTGAATGACGCCGACAGCGAGGGTCGCCAGGGTCATAAGCGTCACGAGGGTGCGCAAGCCGGGGGAGGCGGCGATGGTCCTCCACCCTGCCAGGAAGCCGTGGTCATCGCCGGACTGGGTCGCTGCGCGCTGCGGTGCATCTGCAGCCAGGGCGCGGCGCACTGTCATTGTGCACACCACGGTGACCAGACAGGTACTGGTGTCAAGCAGGACGAGCCCCCGAACGCCGACAAGCGGCATGAGAAATCCTGCTGCTGCCGGGGCCAGGAGGTACTTGGCCGCAGACGCGAGCTGGAGGAGGCCGGAGGCGCGTACGTAGTCCTCCTCGGTGACCAGGTCGGTGACGCTGGCCCGCAGCGCGGGCTCGGTGAGCGCGGCCAGGCAGGAGGAAAGGATGGCTCCCGTACAGACCCAGGCCAGGGAGGGGCGGGGCGAGGACAGAGCCGTCAGGATGATGCCCAGGCCGAGCACTGAACCGGCATCTCCAATGATCATCATGAGGCGGCGGTCGTAGCGGTCGGCAAGAGCTCCGGCCAAGGGGGCTAGGAGGACGATGGGGGCGAAGGCACTCATCTGGACGGCTGATACCGAGGAGGCCGTTCCATGGGTGCGTAGCATGACGACGGCCAGTCCGAAGGCGCTCAGCCCCGTTCCCAGCGAGTTGATGAAAGATCCTAGAACGAGCAGACTCACACGTTTCACGAGTCGGCCTCCATGAGGATGGACAGGCTGCCGGGCCGGGCGCCCAGAAGTGTCTCGGTCGCCCAGATGAGGCTGTTTCTGCGGCGGGAGAGCTTATCCGGGCCGGTGTCCAGGATGTCGTGGTCCAGGAGAATGCCCGAGGCACTCAGAAGCAGCTCGATGGCATCGTAGGGCCTGCTCGTGGTGAAAAATCCTTCCCTCACTCCCTGGGCGACGACATCGGTGAGGACCGGGGTCAGATGCTCGATCATCGCTGTGATAGACAGCAGGTGGAACTCCGCGTTCCCCGGTGCGTGGAACTGTTCGACGAGCTCGGTCTCGGTCTCCTTCACCCGCATCGTCGCCATGATCGCCATGAGCTTGTCCACCGCCGGAGAGGATGAGGCCGCGATTTCACGGGCGCGCTGCTCGACCTGGCCGACGATGCGTAGGACGAGGGCATTGAGGATCTCCTCCTTGCTGGGGAAGTGGTAGTAGAGCGTCCCCTTGGCGATGCCCACGACCCTCAGGATGTCCTCCATGGTGGTGGGCTGGAAACCCTTGGTGGTGAACAGGGCGTGTGCCGCGTCGAGAATCTCCTCTCGACGTTGCGCAGTGGGACGGTGGGCGCGCGGCATGACTCCTCCTAGACGTATTTGGTTGGAGCAAGACTAACCGACCATCGGTCGAAAAACGAGTACAAGCATTCCATTATGCGGATTATTTGTCTCGTATTGTGATCATGCTCTAAGGTGGCCTCATGATGCAGACCATCAAGCTGGCAGTAATCCCGGGTGACGGCATCGGCAAGGAGGTCGTTCCCGAGGGGCTCAAGGTTCTCGATCGGGTCCTGGAGGGAACCGGAATCGAGATCCAGTCGACCGCCTTCGATCTGGGGGCCGAGCGCTGGCACCGCACCGGGCAGGCCCTCACCGATGACGATCTTGAGGCCATCAAGGAGCATGATGCGATCCTGCTGGGCGCCGTCGGCGATCCCTCCGTCCCTTCTGGTGTGCTCGAGCGCGGGCTGCTTCTGCGCCTGCGCTTCGCCCTGGACCACTACGTCAACCTGCGGCCCTCGGTCTACTATCCGGGAGTGCCCACGCCGCTGGCTGATCCCGGCAACATCGACTTCGTCGTGGTACGTGAGGGTACGGAAGGCCTTTACTGCGGGAACGGGGGAGTGGTGCGGCAGGGCACGGCGCACGAGATCGCCACTGAGATCAGTATCAACACGGCCTACGGGGTGGAGCGTCTGGTCCGCTACGCCTTCGCCAAGGCGCAGGCCAGGGCGGCCAAGCACCTCACGCTCGTCCACAAGCACAACGTGCTCGTCCACGCCGGTGACCTGTGGCGCCGCACCGTCGAGGCTGTTGGTGCCGAGTATCCCGAGGTCAGCGTCGACTACTGCCACGTGGACGCTGCCACCATCTACATGGTGACCGATCCGGGACGTTTCGACGTCATCGTCACAGACAACCTCTTCGGTGACATTCTCACCGATGAGGCCGGTGCCGTCACCGGCGGCATCGGCCTGTCCGCTTCGGGCAACATCAATCCGGAGAGAACGTTCCCCTCCATGTTCGAGCCCGTGCACGGCTCGGCCCCGGATATCGCCGGGCAGGGCAAGGCTGATCCGACCGCCACGATCAGTGCCGTCGCCCTCATGCTCGACCACCTGGGACTGCCTGAAGCCGCTGCTCGGGTCGAGACGGGCGTCAGGGCCGACATGGCCGCGCGTGGTGATGGCGCCGAGCGCACAACCAGCCAGATCGGTGACGCCATCGCCAACGCCGTGGTCCAAGGGTGAGTGCATCGCCGCATCGAGGCGCCCCGGCCGTCCTCGTCGCCGAAGCGTGACCGAAAGGCCCGGTGAGGGTACGCGAGGCGCCTGAGATGGAAAGCCAGCTCGCGGAATCTATCCGCCAGGATATGGGAAGGTCGTGTCCGGGTGGTGGCCTCGGCGGTAGGGTGGTCCTATGCCCGAGACAGACGCCACCTCGACCGACTTCGCATCCACCTCCTTGGCTCGTGCGGCCGAGGTCCCCGTTCCCAAGGCCGACGCGATTGCGGGTCGCTTCCCCCTGACCGCCAACCCTTCGCCCGTCGCCGAGGATGAGCGCGCGGGGGTGCTGGCCAACCTTCACTTCGGCGACTACTTCACCGACCATATGGCTCACGCTCGCTGGACGCAGGGCGAGGGGTGGGGCGACTATGGCGTCGTCCCCTACGGCGAGCTCAGTCTGTCCCCGGCCACCGCCGTGCTCCACTACGGCCAGGAGATCTTCGAGGGCATCAAGGCCTACCGGCACGATGATGGCTCGGTGTGGACCTTCCGGCCCCGCTACAATGCGGCTCGACTCAACGCCTCCGCTCGTCGCCTGGCACTGCCCGAGCTGCCCGAGGATGACTTCGTCGCCTCCTTGGTGGACCTGGTACGCGCCGACGCTGCGTGGGTGCCTTCAGGGGAGGGGGAGTCCCTCTACCTGCGCCCCTTCGCCTTCGCCTCCGAAGCCTTCCTCGGCGTGCGCCCCTCCAAGGTGGTCGACTACTACGTCATCGCCTCTCCCTCGGGTTCCTACTTCACCAACGGCCTTGAGCCCATCTCCATCTGGGTGACGACCGAGTACCACCGCGCCGGGCGCGGAGGGACAGGGGCGGCCAAGACCGGCGGCAACTATGCTTCCTCCCTGCTTCCCCAGCAGGAGGCCTACGCTCAGGGGTGCGACCAGGTCTGCTTCCTGGATGACGTTTCACAGAGGAACCTCGAAGAGCTCGGCGGCATGAACATCATGGTGGTTGATGCCGACGGGACCGTGCGCACCCCGCGCCTGACAGGGACGATCCTGGAAGGCTCTACCCGCAGCGCGATCATCCGTCTGCTGCGCGACTCCGGTCGGAGTGTTGTTGAGGACACCATCAGCCTTCAGGGGCTGCTCGCAGACATCGAGTCGGGTCGGGTCAGTGAGGTCTTCGCTTGCGGCACCGCCGCCGTTGTCGTGCCCCTTGGCCACCTCAAGGGAGAGGGGTTCGACGCCCGGATCGAGGGCAGTGAGGTCACTCGGCAGATCCACGACCGGCTCACGTCCATCCAGGCCGGCCACGCCGAGGATCCCTACGGGTGGATGTACCAGCTCGTACCGCCTCGAGTGTGACATCGCTGGAAGATATTCGTCTGATCGTGCAGAACGATACAGCGAATATGAGGTGGCGATGGCAGGAAGGCAGCCTCAGTCTCGGTTGAATCTCGTTTCGCAAGGTTTTGCCCGGAATTCCTAGGAAATAGGAGTTCCGGGCAAGGCGCTCTCAGAAGATGTGATGCCATTGCTCCATGATGAGGACTCCCCTTCCAGATTCTGGAAGCGCTCCATCGTGAGAAAGGTCGTCTCCGGCGGCACCCTGTCGAGCCCCACGGCGCTCTACTCCTTCCTCAAGACAGCCACTCGGACAGTCGCTGTGGACGAGTCCTTCATCATCGACCGGATGCAGTCCCTGGCCCTCGGGATACGCCACCTGCGCGGTCATGACATCACGTTCATGACCGCGCCGACCACCGGTACGGCACTCTCCGCGGACGGTCAATCCATCGTCCTGCTCGACGCCGATGCGGACGCGCCCCTGCTCAAGGCCTTTGCCGAGGACCGAGTAGGCGCCTACCTCAACGAGCACCCCAATGCCGTTGAGTTGCTCCCCGCCACGGTGAACTGACTTCACAGCGGGGTGCCGCCCGAGGTGGATCCCGCGCCGATCTTTGACGTCCCGGCCTCGAAGCCAGGTCGGATCGCGCGCTTCCTGGACTGACGGGTATCACTCCGCCGGGGCTGGCTATGGGAGAAGTTAATATGTATCAACCATATATCAGTATCGCATCGGTTCTGTGACGCCTTCGAGATCGGCTCGCGACTAGGCAATACTCATGGCGGTTTGTCCTGTACGTCGCCATGTGGGTGGCCCTTGGTCTCCCAGTCAGGAAGTAGATCGATGAAGCGTGTGATCACTTACGGCACTTATGATCTGCTTCACTATGGTCATATTGCGATGCTGAAGCGTGCACGAGCACTGGGGGACTTCCTGGTGGTAGCGCTCTCCAGCGACGAGTTCAATGCCGGAAAGGGGAAGCGAGCGTACTTCTCCTACGAGGAGCGCAAAGCGATGCTTGAGGCCATTCGATATGTTGACCTTGTGGTGCCCGAGCTAACCTGGGGGCAGAAGGTCGACGATGTTGACAAGTACGGCATTGATGTCTTCGTCATGGGTGATGACTGGAGAGGAGAGTTCGACTGCCAGCTCGAGGGGCTGTGTGAGATCGTTTACCTTCCCCGTACTCCTGAGGTCTCGACGGCCCAGATCAAGAACGACATGCGCCTGCGATGAGGGATGCTGCCCCCAGAAGGATCAGCCGTGCTTTCTTTGGTCTGCGGGAGTTGTCAGTCGCCACGAGGCTCGTGCGTTGCGCCGCTGCTAAAGCGCGTGAGGGTGGCCACCCGGCCAGGGCCAGGGGCCTGCGCGAGAGGCTGCTCGACGTCTCGCTGGCGCTGTCGTGCTTCGCTGGGTGGGAGCACTGCTATGCGACCTTCGTCTTCAGGCCTGTGTTGGCGGCTCGCAAGGACCTGGTGCGTGGTGTCGGTTGTTCTGGAAAGCGCCGTAGTGAGGAGGTCGGTTTTCTCAATGACTGTCTGCGTACTGGCGTCCGTATTTATTCGGTCTCCCAGCGGGGGCTCGTCCAGCGGCGTGGAACGACTTTCGGACACACCTGGGATATCTCCAACACAGAGGTGCTGGCGACGTCCACCATTGATCATTGGGGACCGCCCCACGAAACGGAGATGCCCGCCTCATGAACGCCCGCAGCACCGAGACCTTGCACGTCGTCATCATCGGTTCCGCAGGTGGTCAGGACACGCTCGACTCGCTTCAGCAGGATCTGCCGGGAGGCGGGATCATCCCTATCGGTTGCCCTGATCCGACGGCGGTGACCCAGGTCCTCAGACCGCTAAGCGCCGGTACCCGGGTTCTGTTTCTGAGGGCAGGAGACCGGGTCGAGCCCGGCTATCTCGCCTCTCTGGCCCAGCGCGACTCAGGCGACGCCGTCGGGGTCCTTCTGACGCCGTCCGTCGTCGTCGGTTCTGACGGCAGCCGAGACGACCGGTTGCAGTGGCGTTTCAACCACGGCAGCCGCATCGCGGACCTGGCCGTAGAGCCCTACATCTTTCCCGACACCATCAGTGGCACCGTAGTTACCGTGCCCCGCCGAGGTCTGCAGGACTGGGGCGGGCAGGGGGCGCTGGGCGGCATCGAGGAATCCGATGGTTCCGGCGGCAATGACGAGAATTGCGGTTTGAGTGGGCTTATCGCTCACATCGTGGCCACAGGAAATCGTCTCGGCCTCCACACCGGCCCTGCCGTCGTCCGACATGACACGTCGTCCCTCGACTCCTGGGGGAGAGTCGGCCACTACCGCCACCTGCTGGGCTCGCTCCTCCCGGCATGGCTGCAGGCTGACGATCCTCCTCCCGCCTGGGTCTACCAGCTCATCATCCACCGCCTCATCCAGGTCACCGAGGCTGACCGGGGGCTGCGTTATCCCTCGGCCGGGCTCGCCTCTGCGGAGCGTGTCGAGGTAGCCAGGCTTCTGCGTGCCGTTACCCAGCGTGTTCCCGCAGCACAGATTGAGGCGTACTGCTCCACACCATTGGCCTTGGGACGTCGCGCGGCCCTGGTATCCATGGCCGCGGGTCCGATGCCGGCGCCGATTCTGTCCTCGGGGCGCAGATTCCGCAACGACCAGAAGGCCTTCTACTTCTATACCGGGGCCGAGCCGGTGGAGCAGTGGAAGGTAGATGGCGACTTCGCCCAGCCAACCAGCGCCAAGACGGTCGATCACCGCTGCTTCGACGAGGTCGTGCTCCACGAGCGCATCGTCTGGCTGCCCAAGGGCGAGATCGCTGTCGTCATCAATGGTCAGGAGCTCCCGGCGGTGTCGGAACGGGGCGCTCCCGAGCCGCCTGAGACGATCCCAGATCATCATCGCCATGGATCATTGTCGTCCGGGCTGCGCCGGCGTCTGGCCGGGATCCTCGGTCGCAGCAGTACTGAGGACCAGCTGCAGCGCGCCAGTACATCGTCGGTCTCAACAGTGTCCTCCTCTGAGTCCTCCCTGGTGCCGTCGTCCGCGCCGTCGCCGTACACGGCCTCGTCCCCGACCGACTGGCCCCGCACCTGGCTCTACATGGACCGCCATAACAGTGCCGGCGACAATGCGGAACCGCTGTACCGTTACGCCCGCACCCATGCCCCTAACGTCCGGCACATTTTCGTCATCGAACGCACCTGCCCGGACTGGGACCGGCTTGCACAGGACGGATTCGTCCTCCTGGATCCGACCGGTCCGGGCTTCGATGCCGCCTGGAGCGGTGCTGAGACCATCCTTCTGTCCGACATCGACGACCCACTCATCAAGGATCGACTCACCGATGAGGGCACTGGCCCCGACCAGCGTGTCGTCTTCCTCCAACACGGCGTCACCATGCGCGACATGTGGCGCTGGTTCAACAGCGTCCGCTTGGACGTCGTCGTGTGCGCCACGGTGCCTGAGCAGGTGGGAATGACGGCGGACCACACCTCTTACACACTCACCGACCGGGAGGTCTGGCGCACCGGATTTCCCCGCCACGACCACCTCTACAGCCTCCTGGGGCAGGAGCGGGACCGGATTGTCCTGGCTCCCACCTGGGATCCCGAGATCTCGCGCACCCTGGAGAAAGAACCCGACGCTGTCGGGCTCCTCAATGCGCTCTACCAACCATGGCTCGAGCTGGCCGCTAGCCTGATCCAGGCAGACCGCCGTGCTGTTCTCTTCGCCCACCCCAAGTTCGCTCTCAATTCGCCCGAGTGGTTCAAGGCCTTGGGTATACCCGCCGTCACCGGCCGCGAGCTGCCCGAGACGTTGGCTCGTTCCTGGGCCGTCGTCTCCGACCGGTCCTCCGTCCTCGACGAGGGTATGCTCGCCGGCTGCGTCGGCATCGTGTGGGATCCCCACGGCCGGCCTGACACCGACCACTACCGGGCCCGCCACGAGGCTATTGGCGCCGTCTGTGTCGAGACCTCCGAGCAGGTTCATCGGGCGGTGGAGGATGTTGTCTCCGGCCGAGTCGTTGCCCCCGAGGACCTCGTCCTGCTCGACGACGGAGCCTGTGCGCGCCTCACTGGGTTGCTCCAGCGCGACGAGATCTGATGTGCGGTCTGACGTCGACGGTGCTTCGGGATGTGACTGCTCACTCCTGCGCGTCTTTCTGAGATCCCAAGGCCCTGCCCGGGGGCCTGCGGATTTCAGTGGCATTGGGCTTCTTCGGAGCTGTCGGCGAGGTAGGTGATGCACTCCAAAATTAAGGATCTGACCGTTAATAGGTTCTGGCGACTGTGGCTGCGCTCCGGCCTTGGGGTATGAAGTTGTTGCTCCATAGTTGATGACTACTTTAATTCTGTTGTAGTCGTAGCCCTCCAGTTTTTCGTAATAGGTTGCGCTAACGATTTCCTGATCCCATTTGTCAGCCCACCCCCCTTTGCTGTGAATATCGTTAGTGTCGTTAATGGTGGACTGGCAGAACTTGCACTGGTCATCACTCATAGCGGCGGGCTCGGTGGTGTTGCCGGTCATGAAGGCGTAGCGGTAGAGGTCGAGGAAGTAGTAGACGCTGCCGGTGGCACCTCGTGCGGACTCCTCGTCCATGTGCGCAGGTTTGGCGGGTGCGGGTTCGGCCAGGGCGGCGTCGCGCTGGGCCCGCAGCTCGGGTGTCAGGGCGGCTTCTCGGGAGGCGGTCGCCGAGGCGTTGGCGTCGGCGATGCCCTGCTCGGCCCGGGTCGACTGGTGCGCTCAGCCTGTGCTGGTCTGCTCGGGCGTTCCGGT
>NZ_GL882517.1:25522-112763 GCF_000195595.1 Actinomyces sp. oral taxon 170 str. F0386 | reverse complement strand
CGCCCATCGAGTGCCCGATGACGACCGGGGCCGGCGGCGTCGGCAGGCCCAGGGCGGCCCGGCCGCGCGAGGCGGCGGCAAGGTCCTCCAGGACGGCGATGAGGTCCTCCACCAGCACCTCCCCGGCCCGCTCGAGCTGGGTCGGCTCCCACCGCGGGGACAGGCCGTGCCCGCGGGCATCGACTGCGACGACCCGGTAACTGCGCCCCACCCAGTGGTCGATCGCCTCGGCCAAGGAGACCGCGGAACCGGTGATGCCGTGAAGAAGGACCAGGGTGGGGGCGCCGTCGGGCCCCGCGACGATGCGCGCCAGTGATCTCATGCCCCCATCCTGCCTCGTCCCCGCCCCGTAGGCTGACCCCATGAGCGACACGAGCGAGCAGAGCACGCCGAGGATGAACGTCGAGTCCTTCAACCTGGACCACACCAAGGTGGCCGCGCCCTATGTGCGCGTGGCCGACCGCAAGGAGCTGCCGGGAGGAGACGTCCTGGTCAAGTACGACGTGCGTTTCTGCCAACCCAACCGCGCCCACCTGGAGATGGAGGCCGTGCACTCCATCGAGCACCTGAGCGCCGAGCTCATGCGCAACCACACCGACCGCCTCATCGACTTCTCCCCCATGGGCTGCCAGACCGGCTTCTACGCCCTGATGCTGGGGGTGGGGACCGAGGAGTTCCTGCCGCTGCTGGAGGCCGCCTTCCGCGACATCCTCGACGCCGAGGAGGTGCCGGCGGCCAACGAGGTTCAGTGCGGCTGGGGGGCGAACCACTCGCTGGCCGCGGCCCAGGAGGCGGTGCGCGGCTTCCTCGCCGCCCGCGAGGAGTGGACACGGGTCACGGCCTGAGCGGGCCGGTCCGCCGATTTCTAAGAGCGACGAGAACCGTTGACAACCATGGAGAGCACCGTCATCGCCAATCCCGCCAACCCCGTCCTCATCTGGTGGGTCATCGCCCAGCCGCTGCTGCTCCTGCTGTCCTACCTGGTGGGGCGGGCGACGCGCTTCCTGCTGCGCGGGCGGGTCACCGTCTCGGACGCGTCGGCCACGCTCATCGCGCTCGTCGGCCTGTGGCTGGGGCTGCTGCTGGCGGGCTGGCTCTTCGAGGAGGGCGACCTGTTCTCGGTCAAGATGCTGGCGACCTCCTGCGGCGTGGCGGCCGTCGTACTGGTCGCGACCTCCGCGGTGCTGGCACGCCTCCAGCACCATCGCACGCTCCTGCCGATCGCGGAGGTCGCCCAGATGGGCGAGTCCGACCGCCTGGAGTTCAAGTCCTCGGCGCGCTGGAACCTGCGCACGGACAAGCGCGATGACGCGATGGAGGAGGTCGTGGCCAAGACGGTGGCCGCCTTCATGAACTCCGCGGGCGGCACGCTCCTGCTCGGGGTGGATGACAGCGGCAACCTCATCGGGCTCGGCCCCGACTACACGACCCTCAAGCAGCCCGACGCCGACCGCTTCGAGCTGTGGCTGCGCGGCATGTGGCGCACGCGCATGGGGACGAACGCGGCCGCACTGCCGCAGGTGGACTTCGCGCCCACGCCGGACGGGACGGCGGAGGTGTGCCGGGTGACCGCGCCCCCGTCCCCGCTGCCGGTCTACCTCAAGCCGGCCAAGGGGCACGACGGTGCGGCGCTGTGGGTGCGGGTCGGCAACTCGACACGGCGCCTGGAGGTGGACGACGCCGTCGACTACGTCATGCTGCGCTGGCCGCGGATCAACCACGTGGCCTGGCCGATCCGGCTGGGCAACTTCCTGCTGCGCCGGGATCAGTCGCCCCGGGCGCTGCCCATCAACCCGGCCGCGGCCGTCACGGCGGCCACGGGCTCCCGGGACGATGAGGGTTCAGGGCAGTAGTCCGTCGTAGGCCGCAGAACCCGGCGGGGCGGGGCCGGCGGGAAGCCGCCTGCCCCGCCGACCACCGCGAGCGCCGGGCTCAGGACACGACAGCAGCCTCCATGTCCTCGGCCTGATCGTCCACGGAGTCCGTCTCCGATCGGACCGACTGGCCGGCATCGGCCTCCTCCTGCTCCAGTGCCTGCTCCAGGCCCTCCCCCTCGACGTCGACGACGGGGAGCAGCCGGTCCAGCCATGCCGGCAGCCACCAGGCCTTCTCCCCCAGCGCCACCATGAGTGCGGGGATGAGGGTCATACGCACGAGGAAGGCGTCGGCGGCGATCCCGACGGTCAGACCGAGGGCGATGGGCTTGACGTAGACGTTGTCGGTGTGGACGAAGGCCATGAAGACGCCGGTCATGATGACGGCCGCCGCCACAACGACTTTCGCGCTGCCCAGGAATCCGGTCTCGACCGCCGCCGCGGCCGCCTCACGACGAGCCGCGTGCGTCGCGTCACCACGTCGTCGGGTCCACTCCTCGCGCATGCGTGAGACGAGGAAGACCTGGTAGTCCATGGCCAGCCCGAACAGAACTCCCATGACGATGACCGGCAGGAAGGAGATGACGGCGCCCACCTTGGAGACGGCCAGGAGGTCGGCCGCCCAGCCCCAGCCGAAGACGGCGCCAACGGCGCCCATGCCCGCACCCAGCGACAGCAGGTACCCGAGGGTCGCGGTCACGGGAACGGCGATGGAGCGGAAGACCACCATGAGGAGGATGAACGAGAGGCCCACCACCACGATGCCGAAGGGGATGAGGGCGGCGTTGAGCTCCTCGGCGACATCGATCGCGACGGCGGTCTGGCCGGTGACCATGACATCGGTGAGCCCGTAGCGGCTCTCGTAGTCGCCTGCGTGGGAGCGGATGTTGCGCACGAGCTCCATCGTGGCGGGGTCGGCCTGCGACTTCTCGGGACGGAGCTGGACGAAGGCGAGGGTCCCGTCCTGGTTGGGAGTGGCCAGGGAGACTCCCTCGACGCCGTCGAGCTGGGAGAGGTCACGGGCCAGGCCCTGGACCGCGGCGACGGAACCGGATGGCTGAGAGACGTCGGCGATCACGACGATGGGGGAGTTGTAGCCCTCGCCGTAAGCCGCGGCGACGGCGTCGTAGGTCTCGCGCTGCTGCGATCCCTTCTCGGCGAAGCCGTTGTCGGTCAGGGCCAGGCGCAGGCCGCTGGCGGGGATGGCGCACAGTCCCAGGAGGACAACGACGGCGCCGATGGTCGTCCAGGGGCGGCGGGTCACTGCGCGCACCCAGCGGGACGCTGGCCTCCGGTCCGCGTCCGCGCCGCCATCGGCGGCCCTGCGGCGGCGCGGGAGCAGACGCTCGCCGAAAATGCCGATCAAAGCGGGGACGACCGTCAGCGCCACGAGTACGGCTACCGCCACGACTGCCGCCGAGGCCAGTCCCATCGTGGTCAGGAATCTGATATGGGCCACGCTCAGACCGCACAGGGCCACGATGACCGTGGTTCCGGCGAAGACGACAGCTCCTCCGGAGGTGGCGATGGCCCGCCCGGCGGCCTCGGCCGGATCGACGCCATCGGCGAGGTACTCGCGCGCCCGCGAGACGATGAACAGGGCGTAGTCGATACCGACTGCCAGCCCAATCATGACGGCCAGGACCGGGGTGGTGGAGTTGATGTCGGTGATGCTCGCCGTCGCGAGGATGCCGAGCATGCCGACGCCCACACCGACGGCGGCGGCGATGAGCGGGGTACCCGCAGCCATGAAGGAACCGAAGGTGATGAGCAGGACGATCGCGGCGATGGCGACGCCGACGAGCTCGACGGCGGAGATGCCGATCCCCACCTCCTGGTCAATGTTGCCACTGCGCCGAACTGTCAGGGACGAGTCCATGGCCTCGGTGCGTTCGGCCAGGGTGTCGAGGTCCTTGGCAACGGTCTTGGCCTTCGGCGTGGTTCCGGTGGTGATCGAGCCGACCGAGGTGTCGGCCTGCACCTGGACCAGGACGTGGGCGCCGTCGGCGGAGACGGTTGACGCCGCCCCCGTGGCCTGATCCCCGAAAGGCGGGGAGACCATGGCGACGCCGTCGATCTGCGAGGCCCGAAGAGCGAAGGCGTTGATGGCCGCGGCGTGGTTCTCGATCTGGCCGTCGGAGCTCGTGATGAGGACCTGCTCGCTCGTGCCGGCCGCTTGGGGAAGCCGATCGGAGAGGACCTCCAGGCCGCGCATCGACTCGGTACCGGAGATGGTGAAGGTGTCGTCGAGCTGGGCACCGGTGGTGGCGACAACACCACCGAGGGCGGCGATGAGCAGTGCCCAGGCAGCGAGGACCCGGGTGGCGTGGCGAGCGCACCACCGGCCCACGGATAGGAGGAAGGCGGACATGAGAGACCTTTCAGGAGGCACGGAGACGATCAAATTCGATACGAAAACGTACTGGATATATTCATGTATTGAAACCCGAGTCGCTGTGACTCCCCGCACCCCCGCCGCGCCGGTAAGGTGGGCGGTCTCATGACACCGAGTACCGACTCATCCACCTCCGAGCGCACATTGCGCAAGCGGGAGAACACCCGCGCCCGCCTCATCGAGGCGGCCGCGGACATCGTCGCCTCCAAGGGCATCGCCAGCACTCGCATTGACGACGTCGTCAAGCAGGCCGGCTTCACCCGGGGCGCCTTCTATTCCAACTACTCCTCGCTCCAGGACATCCTGACCGAGGCCATCGTCACGCGCTCCAACACCTTGCTGTCACGAGTCACGCAGGCCATCGACTCCTTCGAGGGCGCCCCCACGATGGACTCGCTCATGGAGCTGCTCGAGGCCATCCGCCCCGAGGCGCGCACCATCTACCTGCTGACCACGGAGTACTCCCTCTTCCAGCTGCGCAACCCCGACAGCCCCACGATCCCCGGAACGGCTCGCGCCGACTTCACCGCCAGACTGTCCGGGACGGTCGAGAAGGTTCTCGCCCGCATGGGGCGCCGCCCCACCGTTCCCACGGCGGGCCTGGCCGACATCGTCAGCCTGCTCTTCATGGACTCGATCGCCGAGAACATCGACTCCGACAGGCTGCGCGACCTCATCGAGGCGGTCATCATCGGACTGAGCACACCGACGGACGCGGGCGACGCCTGAGTCGCTCCGTACCAGAGCCTGCCTCCCGTCGAGGCGACGGATCCCGCCCCCACACAAGGTGCACATCGACACCATCCCCGACGACAGAAGGCCACAGCTACCAGTCGACTCCCACTGCACACTCTCTACAGCGCCACAACGGAGCCACCATGCGGCGAATCTGTCCGTACGGGACGACTTTGAATCACAGCAGCCGCACCGCGGTTTACAAAGGCCCAGGTCATCGCCCTGTTACTTACAGATACCGGATTCGATCAACCGCTAAAGTCGTCCCGTCTGGACACTTTCAGGGCTCGGGCGCCCTCTGTAGGCTCGGCGCGTGAGTCGCACCAGTGCCGCGCCCGTCATCGTCTCCTGCGCCATGGCCGAGGAGGCCCAGCCCTTCCTGAACGCCCTGCCCGAGCGCGCGGGGGCCCGGCCTCCGGCCCTGCTCGGCGCTGCACGCGCCTGGTCACTCCAGCTGCCCGGCGGCGAGCGCGAGCTCATCCTGGTGCGCAGCGGCATCGGACTTGTGGCGGCCGCGAGCGCGCTGGCGGCCACGCTGGCTCAGGTTCGCCCCAGCGCCGTCGTCTCGGCGGGAACCACCGGAGGGCTCGGCCGACAGGTCGAGGTCGGCGACATGTGCGCCTCGGCGACCCTGGCCTACACCGACGCCGACGCCACCGCCTTCGGTTACGCCCGCGGCCAGACCCCGGGCCAGCCGGAGTCCTTCGCCGGGGACCCTGCTCTGCTGGAGCGCCTGGGGGAGGTGGGCCAGAAGGCCCTGCGCAGCGCCACGGCGTCGTCGGGCGCGGCGCGGCTGCGCGTCGGTCAGATGCTGGCCGGCAACTCCTTCGTGACGGCCGCGAATGTGGCCGATACCCGCGAGGTCTTCCCCGCGGCGCTGAGCACGGACATGGAGTCGACGGCGCTGGCGCAGGTGGCGGCGAGCGCCGGCGTCCCCTTCGTCTCGGTGCGTGGCGTGTCCGACCTGTGCGGCCCCGAGGCGGGTCAGGACTTCCACATCGCCGCCGAGGAGGCCGCCGCCCGCAGCGCCGCGGTCGTCCTGGCTCTGCTCGGCTGAGCCACGACGACCCGCGCCTCACCGGCGCGAGTCGCGCTGCGGCGTGAAGGCCGACGTCGGGCAGCTGGCGCCCCACTCGTTCATCGCGTCAAGCACCGGCCGCAGGCTCCTGCCCAGCTCGGTGAGCTCGTAGACCACCCGGGGCGGCACCTCGGGGTAGGCGCTCCGGGTGACGATGCCGCGCGACTCGAACATCCGCAGCCGACTGGTCAGCGTGTGCGCACTGATCCCCGGCAGGGCGGCGCGCAGCTCCCCGAAGCGCTGCGGGCCATGCATGAGCTCACGCACGATGAGCGTCGCCCACGGCCCGTCGAACAGCAGCAGGAACCTCGCCACCCCGCACTCGGGAAGTTCGACCTCATTCATGACGTCGAAACCTACCCCAATAGTGCAGTTGACGTAACTGGTGCACAATATGCACTAATGGCTCCATGGCTGACATCATTCATGGCGCCACAGGCGCCCAAGGCTCTCCGGTCCTGTCCGCTCTCACCGCCGCCGGGCACACCGCCATCGCAGCGGTCCGCCACCCTGAAACCGTCCCCGACGGCATCGCCGCTCGGCAGGTCGACCTGGCCTCAGCGGACTCCCTCACCTCCGTCTACGAGGGCGCCGACAGCGTCTTCATCCACCTGCCCATGGGCGCACCCGAGGCGGCGACCGCCCAGGCCCGGGCCGTCGTGGAGGCAGTCACCCGGGCCCGCCCCGGCCGTGTCGTCATCTCCACCAGCGGGCAGATCGTCGACCAGCCGGGCTCTCCACTGCAAGCGCCCGCGGACAGCCCCATCATGACGCTCATCGACGGCGTGACCGGCAGCGGCGTCCCCACGGCCGTCGTCGCACCGCGCCTCTACCTGGAGAACCTCCTCCTGCCGGTTGTCCTGGCCCCCACGCGTCAGGAGGGAGTACTGCGCTACCCGCTCCCGGCGTCGTTCCCGGTCTCATGGAGCTCCCACCTGGATGTGGCCGAGGTCGTCGCCCGCCTGCTCACGGATGCCTCACCCACCACGGGCACGGTCGGCGTCGGTCACCTGCCCGGACTGATGGGACCGGATCTGGCCGCGGCCCTCTCCAGCCACCTGGGCCGCGAGGTCCGTTTCGAGGGCATCACGCCGGAGGCCTTCGGCGACCTCATCACGCCGCTCTTCGGACCGGCCGCGGCGCCGGTCGTCGAACTCTACCGGGCCCTCAACGCACAGGACGGCAGCACCATCGCCGAGGGCAGCAGCGCCCAGGAGCTCCTGGGACTCCGGCCGCGCCCGATCGAGCAGTGGCTGAAGGACCTGGCGGTCTCGTAGCCGGACTCACCGACGTTTTCTTCATAGATGAACCTGTTCTTCATGGATGACCCGGAGCCGCGTCGTTTGTGAAGAAAATGTCGGTCTCGCCAGCCGGCGAGCCTTGGCAGCTCATCACCTCACTCGCCCGCTCCACAGCGAGCGAGGTTTCCCAGTCAACGCTGCGCAAGGACATATCGCGGACGCTGCCCGCGCCGTCGGAGGCCACCGTTGCCAAGCTGCTCGAACTGCTGGAGCGAGTCTTCATCCTTGAGACGATCCAGCCCTGGGCGGTCTCCCTGCGCTCCAAGGCCCGTCTGCGCCGTTCACCCAAGTACCACTCGGCGGACCCGGCACTGGCTGCCGCCGCGTTGCGTGCTGACACCAGCCGCCTCAGCACAGACCTGGCGACACTCGGTTTCCTGTTCGAGTCCGCTGCCATCCACGATCTGCTGGTCCACACCGAGGCCCTGGGAGGGCACCTGTACCACTATCGCGACTCCAACGGGCACGAGATCGACGCAGTGATCACCATGCCCAACGGCAGTTGGGCTGCCATTGAGGTGAAGGTCGGTGGCGGACAGGTACAGCGCGGAGCCCAGAGCCTGGCCTCTGCCATCGCCCAGATCGACATGGCGCCTCCCGCATTCAAGGCGGTCATCACCGGAACCGGTTTCAGGGCGACCCTGCCCGACGGCACGATCACGTTCCCGTTGCACGAGCTGCGGCCTTGAACCACGGCCGACAAGCCGCCTGAGAAATCAACCGAGGACGCTGCTCAGTCGGCCTCGCGCAGGCGGGCCTCGACGCGCTCGACCTTCGCGGTCATCTGATCGGTCCAGCCCGGGCGGATATCGGCCTTGAGGACGAGCGCCACGCGCGGACTCACCTCGGCAACCGCCTCGCAGGCCCGCTTGACCACGTCCATGCACTCGTCCCACTCGCCCTCGATCGTGGTGAACATCGACGTCGTCTCACAGGGCAGGCCCGAGTCGCGCACCACGCGCACGGCTCGGGCCACCGCCTCGGAGACCGAGCCGTCGGGCGTGTCGGTAGTGGTCGGGGACACGGAGAAGGCGAGAAGCATGCGGCCAGGCTAGCCCCGCTGCGCCGCTCGGGCCGCCGCTCCGACCGTTCTTGCCTTCGAGCGCACTCGAAGATCTACGGTCTCAGGCATGACCAGCACGATCGCTCCAGGCAGCGAGCCTGACGACGCCCGGCTCCGCGAGGCGCTCCGGCTCGCCTCCGTCCCACGCAGCGACGACGTCGGACCGGCAGCCGGGCCCGGTGCGGCCGGATGGGACATCGCGACCACCGCCGACCGCCTGGGAGTCAGCGCCCACACCCTGCGCTACTACGAGCGGATCGGGCTCGTGCGGGTGGACCGCGACGTCTCCGGACGCCGTCGTTACGACACCGCGGGCGTGCGGCGTCTGGTATTCCTCACCCGGATGCGGACCTCGGGCATGCCGATCCGCGACCTGCGGCGCTACGTCGAGCTGGTCGAGGCCGGTCGGGACACGGTGCCCGAGCGCCTGTCCCTGCTCACCGAGCACCGCGACGACCTGCGCGCCCGGATCGACGAGCTCCAGCTGGCGCTGGCCGCCACCGACTACAAGATCGCCGCCTACACGCGGGAGCTGGAGGAGCAGGCCACCGCGGACGACATCGACACCTTCGACACTGACAAGGAGAACCCCTCATGACCACTGAGACCACTCACCCCCAGCACGACGTCAACAGCCCCGAGAACCTGGCGCGGCGCGAGCGCGGCCTGGAGGTCGCCCGCTCGGTCGACGGCGAGGCCGCGCAGGCCGTCATCGACTCGCTGGCGGACATCAGCCCGGCGCTCGGCCACCACATCGCGGCCTTCGGCTTCGGGGACGTCTACGCCCGCCCCGACCTGGAGCCGCGCGACCGCCAGCTCGTCACGATCGGCGTGCTCACAGCCCTGGGCGGCTGCGAGCCGCAGCTGCGGATCCACATCGGGGCCGCCCTCAACGTGGGTCTGACCCGCGAGGAGATCATCGAGGCGATCCTGCACGCCTCGGTCTACGCCGGCTTCCCGCGAGCGCTCAACGCCACCTTTGTGGCCCGCGAGGTCTTCGCCGAGCGCGACACCGCCGACTGAGCGTCCGCACCGGCCCATATCGCGCTGCCTCAGCAGGTCGCGAAAGAGGCGTGCGTGTCCACATCGGTGACAAAGGCGGGCTCCGGGTACACACCGCCACAAAGAAACCGCATGATTCCGCGGTTCCGTTGACGGCCTGATCGGGCCGCAGGTTCCTTTGTCACCGATGTGGACACCACCGGGCTCACTCGGCCCGGATCCGGCGGCTCGAGAGGCACTCCCTCGTGCATCGCCGCCAGGATCCGCACCTACAGCGCCACGAGGACCTGGACCATGACGATCTTGACGACGATGGCCAGGGCGAACAGGGTTGCGTAACCGGCCTCGATACGTTCGTCGTCGCGTTTGGACAGGGCGAAGGCGAGGATTGCGGGCTGTCCGACGAGCCCGGCCAGGCCGCCGGCGGCGCGCTGCGCGGAGACCCCGGCCCAGCGCGCCCCGGCCAGCAGGACGATCGCGCTGACCGCCACGACGAGCGCGGCGAGCACCCCCACCTTGAGCCCCGTTGTCGAGAAGGCCGACGCCGCGAAGTCCGGCCCGGAGGCCAACCCGATCGCGGCCAGGAAGAACAGCAGTCCCAGCTGGCGGATGGTGGCGTTGGCGGCGTGCGGCAACCCCCATACGAAGGGACCGGTGCGCCCCACCCACCCCAGGATCATGCCGACGACGAGCGGCCCGGCCGCCACCCCGAGCCGCAGGGTGATGCCACCGGGCAGCGGGATCGCCACCAGTCCCAGCAGCACTCCGAGCGCCATGCCGGCCCCCACGGAGAAGGCATCGATCTGGGCGATGGATCGCTCGGAGTCGCCGAACCAGTCGGCGGCCCGCTCCAGCTCGTCGCTGGGGACGACCGCCAGCACCCGGTCACCGAGCTCCAGGACGAGGTCCTCACGGGCCAGCAGGTCCAGGTCCCCGCGCTTGACGCGGGTGATGACGCCCTGGAAGCGCCCGGGCATATCCACCTCGGCGATAGTGCGCCCGGCCACCCGCGTCGAGGAGACGGTCAGGCGCCGGAAGTCGACGACGCTGCGGTCCTTGGCCAGGCACTTGTTGAGCCCGGTGCCCAGGTCGTGCATGGCGGACTCGACGGCGGCCGGCGCCCCGACGATGACGACCTTGTCCCCGGGCAGCAGCTCCTCACCGGGGGCCACGACCCGGGTCTCTCCGTCGCGCTCCAGGTAGGAGATACGGATGCTCCCCTCCTTGAAGGCCTTCATCTCGCCGAGGGCCACCCGCTGCAGGAGGTAGACGCTGGTGGCGGTGATGCCGTCGGCGCTGGCGGGCCGTGGATCGCGCCCCCCGGGCCAGGAGCGCCCCACAACCCCGGACACGATGAGGATGGCGACGGCCACGCCCACGGGGTAGGCCAGGGCGTAGCCGACGGCGGGCTCCTGGGTGCCGGCCGCCTCGATGGCGGCGTCGAGCACCGGCGAGGTGAGGGTACCCGCATAGGCGCCGGAGTCCATGGCGGGGCTCACGCCGGCCAGGTGGGAGTAGAGGCCGCCCGCCCCGCCGGCGATCACGAGCGCGACGACGCACAGGGCCATGAGCGGCAACTGCCTGCGCAGATCGCGGAAGAAGGTGTTGCCGGCGGCCAGGCCCACGGTGTAGCAGAACAGGGCCAGGCCAAGGCTGCGCAGCAGGGTGAGGTTGGCGCCGAGCCGGGGGTCGAGGGCTCCCACCGCGAGGCCGACGAAGAGGGCCCCGGCCGCGCCGAAGCGGATCGGCCCGAGCGGGACCTGCCCGACGGCGGTCCCCAGGCCGATGACGAGGAAGACGGTGAGGATCGGCGCCTGAGCGAGGACGTCGAGGACGGGATGGAGCACGGACACGAGGCCAGGGTATCCGTATGCCCAGAACGCCCCGCCCACTGATCCAGGCACCGGTCTCAGTCGAACACGGATGCGTGTCACCGGAGCGCGCCATAGTAAGGATGCCTTCCGCGGCGGGTCACCCCTGGCACCTGCTTGATTCAGCTGCTCAAAGGCCGATGCCCCTTCGGGAGCCATCCGGTGGCAGCCGGGTGGCTCTCTCGCATTGGGGCACTTCAGGATCCATAGGGGAACTCCAGAGAACACTCCGTCACCCTTTTTAGAGTTTTTACTCTAAAAAGGGCTACAGTGCTTCCATGCCCGACGACGCCACCACGCCCTCCTCCGCACCCGAGACCCCGAGACCCCCGCGCAGCCCCAAGCGCACGGCCCGACGCCGCACCGCGATCCTGGACGCCGCCCGTCACCTGTTCACCCAGCACGGCATCGACCCTGTCACCACCAACCAGATCGCCGCCGAGGCCGGTATCAGCCCGGGGAACCTGTACTACTGGTTCCGCTCCAAGGCGGAGATCGTCCGCGCCCTGTTCGACGACTGGGCTGAGCGCATGCGCATCCCCGCCGAGCAGGTGACCGAGCCGGTCGACGCCCTGCGCGCACTGTGGAACCGCGCCACCCAGACGCAGCAACCGGATCCGGCCTACGCCTTCTTCCTACGCGACCTCCTCCCTCTCCTCCACACCGACCCGGCCCTGGCCGCGGCCTACCGCCAGGGCTACGCCACCCGCCGCGACGAGTTCGTCCGCGCCGTCGAGCGCATCATCGACGCCGGGCTCCTGTACCCACCGGCCCCGCCCACCACCATCCGCGACCTCGTGAGCCTGCTCTGGCTCGTCTCGGAGACCGCCCAGCCCTTCGCCAGCATCGTCGACGACACCCGCATCGACTCCCAGCGCTACGGGCGCGCCATCATCGAGCCGCACCTCACCGAGGCCGGTCGCCGCGCCCTGCATCTGCCCACCAGCGCCGACGACGGAGACCACGCATGACGACCCCGATCGCGTCACACCGCTGTGCGATCCGGACGGCCGCGAGCGCGCCGCCGGCTTCGGCTGCGCCCTCTACGCCATCGAGGTCGCCGCTCGCGCGCAGGGCAAGCGGGCCGAGATCGAGCCCTGGCCCGACGGCGCCTCGGAGCGCTCCGATCACATTGCCCGCATCCGGGTCGTCAACGACGCCCCGCCTACCTCCCGGGAGCAGGAGCTGGCCACAGCGATCCCGCGGCGTCACACGTATCGCGGCCCCTTCACCGCCAGCGCCCCGGAGCAGGCCGTCCTCGACTCGCTCACCGAGGCCGCCCCGGACGGCGCTCAGTTCGTCTGGGTCACTGAGGCGTCGGCCGTCGCGAGGGTGGGTGACCTGTACGTCGAGGCCACCCAGGCGATCGCCGACGACACGCGGATGTCGGCGGACTCCTTCGCCTGGTTCCGCAACGACCGCTCCCAGATCGACGCCCACCGCGACGGCCTGACTCTCGACTGCCAGGGCCTGAGCAGCACCATGCTGGTGGCGGCCAAGATCCTGCCCGCCCAGTCGCGCGAGGCCTCCGACGACTTCTGGGTCAAAAGCACTCGCGAGGTCCATACCGCCACCGCCCGTACCTACGGGATCGTCCGGGTCGACGACGTTGACAACCCCCGCAACCGCCTCGATGGCGGCCGTCTGCTCCAGCACGTCCACCTGGCCGCGACCGCCGTCGGACTCGGGCTGCACCACATGAACCAGGTGACCGAGCGGATCGCCCGCGATGCCGCGCATGATCGGCCGGACCGGCTCTCGCAGCGCTGGGCCGCCATCACCGGCGTCCCGGCCCCCCAGAGCCTGCTCGCCTTCCGCGTGGGCCACCCCGAGCGCGCCGCACGGCCCAGTCCGCGGCGGTACCTGGACGACGTCGTACGTGACGCCGGGCAGTAGCCACCGGAAGGAGTATCCAATAGGTGGGATAAATAGAACGGATGCCGGGGCGGAGGACGAGCACGTCGCCGTCGGACTCATGGTTGCTTCCCTTCGGCTACCAGGAGGAATACCCTGGGGACCGTCATCGGTGACGATGACGCACACCACTTTCTCGACGACGAGAACGGAATCCCGATGCCCCAGAAAGAAACCTCCCTGCCCTCCTACACGGAGCAGGAGGAAAAACGGATCATCCGCAACGCCGACGGCGTCCCCGTCGGCATACGTCCTGACAATCGATGGACACCCGCACGGATCGCCACATGGGCGATCATCACCGCCCTGGGCGTCCTGGGCTGGTGGATGCTCGCGATCGTGCGCGGCGAGCACGTCAACACCATCTGGTTCGTGGTCACCGCCGTGTGCACCTACGCCATCGGGTACCGCTTCTACGCCCTCTACATCCAGCGGCGCATCATGCGCCCCGACGACACCAACGCCACCCCGGCCGAGCGCATCAACAACGGGCGCGACTTCGACCCCACCCACCGCGTCGTCCTCTACGGCCACCACTTCGCGGCCATCGCCGGCGCCGGCCCGCTGGTCGGCCCGGTCCTCGCGGCCCAGATGGGCTACCTGCCCGGCACCCTGTGGATCATCATCGGCGTGCTCGTGGCCGGCGCCGTCCAGGACATGCTCGTCCTGTTCTTCTCCATGCGCCGCGGCGGCCGCTCACTGGGCCAGATGGCCACCGACGAGATCGGCAAGGTCGGCGGCATCGTGGCCACCGTCGTCGTCTTCGTCATGCTCATGATCGTCCTGGCCGTGCTGGCCATGGTCTGCGTCAACGCCCTGGCCGCCTCCCCCTGGGGCGTCTTCTCGGTGGGCATGACGATCCCGATCGCCATCGGGATGGGCCTGTGGCTGCGCTTCGTCCAGCCCGGCAAGATCACCCAGGTCTCCTTCGTCGGCTTCGGCCTGCTCATCGCCGTCATCATCGGCGGGCGCTGGGTGGCCGAGTCCTCCCTGGGCCACTACCTGCACCTGTCCCCCACCGCCCTGGTGTGGGCGATGATCATCTACGGCTTCCTGGCCGCGGTCCTGCCGGTGTGGGTCCTGCTCACCCCGCGCGACTACCTGTCGACCTTCATGAAGGTCGGCACCATCACGATCCTGGCCCTGGGCATCATCATCGTGCGCCCCCTGGTGGAGATGGCCGCCGTCACCGAGTTCGCCTTCAACACCGACGGCCCGGTCTTCGCCGGCACCCTCTTCCCCTTCCTGTTCATCACCATCGCCTGCGGAGCCCTGTCCGGCATGCACGCCATGGTCTCCTCGGGCACCAGCCCCAAGATGGTGGAGAAGGAGACCCAGGTCCGCATGATCGGCTACGGCGGCATGCTCATGGAGTCCTTCGTGGCGATCATGGCGCTGGCGGCCGCGGTCTCCCTGAGCCCGGGCATCTACTTCTCCATGAACACCTCGACGGCGACCATGAACAAGATCGCTGGCCCCGAGACGGTCGCCTCCGCCCCCTGCAAGACCACCGACGACCCCGAGCACCACTGCGAGAGGCTCGCCGAGGCCGCCGTGGCCAAGCTCGGTGTCACCGACGCCCAGGGCCGCAAGCTCAACCCCGAGTGGGACTCCTGGGACGATCAGGGCAACCCCAAGACCTACACGGGCGCTGAGGCCCTGGAGCGCCTGGCCAGCGACGTCGGCGAGCCCAACGTCGTCTCACGCACCGGAGGCGCCCCCACCCTGTCGGTGGGTATTGCCCACATCCTCCACCAGATCGGCGGCGGGCGCGCCATGATGGGCTTCTGGTACCACTTCGCCATCATGTTCGAGGCTCTGTTCATCCTCTCGGCCGTCGACGCCGTCACCCGCGTGGCCCGCTTCCAGCTCTCCGACGCGCTGGGCAACGCCTTCCCCAAGTTCAAGGACCCGTCCTGGCACGTGGGCGCCTGGGGGACCACGGCCGTCGTCGTCGCCTCCTGGGGAGCCCTGCTCCTCATGGGCGTGACCGACCCGCGCGGCGGCATCCAGACGCTCTACCCGCTGTTCGGTATCGCCAACCAGCTCATCGCGGCCGTGGCCCTGCTGGTGGTCACCGTCATGGTGGTGCGCAAGGGCTACACGAAGTGGGTGTGGATCCCCGCGATCCCACTGGTGTTCGACACGGCCGTCACCTTCACGGCCTCATGGCAGAAGATCTTCTCCACCGACCCGCTCGTGGGCTACTTCCAGCAGCATCGCGAGGCCGTCGCCAAGCTGGGCACGCTCACCGACCCGGCCAAGATCGAGGAGACCCGGGCGATCGTGCGCAACACGATGATTCAGGGCACGCTGTCGATCATCTTCCTGGTCATGGTCGCCTTCGTCATGATCTGCGGCCTCATCCGCATCATCCAGACGATCCGCAACCGGGACACGACGACGTCGGAGGACCCGCACCAGGAGTCCAACTTCTACGCGCCCGAGACGATGATCGCCTCCTCGCTCATGAAGAAGGTCTCCCGGGAGTACGAGCAGGTCGGCGACCCGGCCCTCATCCCCCACAAGGCTCACGCGGAGAAGTCATGACACCGACCAGTGCGACGACGCAGCCGGGCACCCGCCGTCAGGTGCGCGAGGCCCTGGTCCGGGCCCGTGCCCTGTGGCGGGACATGACCGGGGAGTCGGCTTACGACCGCTACCTGGAGCGCTACGCCCGCGAGCACGCCGGCTGCCCGAACCGCCCCGACGGCGCCCACGGGTCGGGACACGAGTCAGCGCATGAACAGGGGCATGAGCCGGCGCACGGCCCCATGAGCGAGCGCGAGTTCTGGCGCGCCCGGGCCAGGCAGGCCGAGACGGAGATCTCGACCGGCTGCTGCTGAGTCCTGGGGCACACCCTTGTGCTCCGATCGTTACCGCCCGCCTTCCGGGGTCCTCGGAGGGCGGGCGGTAGCGTCGTGAACGTGCCCACCCAGTCACGCACCCCCGTGCCCCTGAGCTCCGCCGACTCACCCGAAGCCTCCTGCACGACCTCCACAGTCCCATCCACGGCCCCCTCATCTACGGCGTCGCCCGGCTCATCGGCCGGCCGCTCCGCCACCCTCCCAAGCACGGTGGAGGGCCTTCTTCCCCGCCACACCTCCCACGAACGGATCGCCCGCGTCGCGGCGGTCGTCCTCCTGGTCATCATCTGCGTGGCGGTCGTGTGGCCCTCCGGGCGCGAGGTCGCCGAGCTCAAGGACTCCCTGGGGCCGACCTTCCTCAGCTCGGAGGGCAAGGACGTCGTCCTCAACCTGGTGATGCTGGCGCCGGCCACCTTCTGCGCCGTCGCGGGCTGGCGGGACATCCCCTGGTGGATGTGGGCGCTGGTGGGCTGCGTCGTCGGGCTGAGCGCCGAGGTGCTCCAGAGCCTTCTGCCAATGCTGGAGAGGCGGCCCTCACTGGCCAATGTCGGCCAGAACGCCGTCGGCGCCTGGGCCGGAGCGCTGGCCGCCTGGTACCTGCTGCGCCGTCTCCACCCCCGGCCCGCCTCGACCTGAGCCACTGAGAGCCTGCGTCAGCAGGCGCTGCTGTGGGGGTCTACTCCACGAACCTCAGCTCCTCCTGGCTGAGGGTTGACCGCACTGCGGAGAGCGAAAGGGAAAGCTACCGGCGGGAAAGGCGCAGGCAGCCGAAAGGCCCGAACCTCGAGGGCTCGGGCCTTTCCGTTCTGTGCGCGGGGGGGGACTCGAACCCCCATGATCGTAAGATCACACGGACCTGAACCGTGCGCGTCTACCAATTCCGCCACTCGCGCGAGAAGCGAGCATGAGACTAGCCCGCCACCCCCGCCGTCGTCCAATCCTCAGGCCCACATGGGGCCGTGAGACCGCTCACGACACAATTACCTCACACAGGCAGGGCCGTCTTCCCTGCAATGTCTTCGATACCGTTACGATGGGAACGGTATCGGCCTGCGTGCAGGTCCGTTGCAGGCCCATAGCGAGGCGGGGCAGTCCCGCCTCCCGGCTCCATCCCGGGGGCCGCCACACCACATTGGGGGAGGTACTGTCCATGGGATTCCTGGACAAGTTCGAGAAGGGCGTCGAGAACGTCACGAACCGCGCCATGTCCCGTTTCTCGGACGACATCGAGCCCATCGAGATCGCCTCGAAGCTCCGCGAGACCATGGACAAGCGCGCCGCGTCCTTCGCGCGCGACCGTTCAGTGGTTCCCAACATCTTCCGCATCCACCTCACTCCGCCGAGCATCGAGCGCATCACGGCCTGGGGCCAGGACGAGATGGTGCGTCAGATGGAGGAGGTCGCCACCTCGCACGCCGCCGACCAGGGCTACTCCTTCGTCGGCCCCGTGGAGGTCTCCTTCCTGGTCAACAACACCCCCAACGCCCCGGCCATCGAGATCGAGTCCTCCACACGGCGCGGCGCCGCCGCCCCGGCCGCCTCCGCCACCGCCACCCCGGCGCACCCGATCGTCGACATCAACGGCCAGCGCTACCTGCTCACCGGCCCGGTCACCGTCGTCGGACGCGGCTCGGAGGCGGACATCATCGTGGACGACTCCGGCGTCTCACGCCGTCACCTGGAGATCCGCCTGACACACGGCAACGCCATCGCCAGCGACCTGGGCTCCACCAACGGAACCTTCGTCGAGGGCCAGCGGGTCGACGCCGTCACACTCGTCGACGGCAACACCCTCACCATCGGCCGCACCCAGATCCTGTTCTGGGACGGCACCCAGAACAGCGGAGTCAACGGGTGAGCGCACTCGCCTTCACGATCCTACGGCTGGGCTACCTGGTCCTGCTGTGGTTCTTCCTGTACCTCATCGTGCGCGTCATGCGACGCGATATGGCCGACTCCCCCGTCGCGGCCCCGTCGCGTCGGCGCTCCGCGAACGCCTCCGAGCAGCCGGCGGGCCCTCCCCCCAGGGGCCGACGTCGTAGCGCCACCCGCCTGGTCATCACCGAGGGCCCCCTGGCCGGCTCAACCGTGCCCCTGAGCCCGTCGTCGATCATCATCGGCCGCTCGCCCTCGTGCACCCTGGTCCTCGACGACTCCTACGCCTCGTCGCGCCACGCCCGAGTCTTCCCCAAGGACGGCGCCTGGTGGCTGGAGGACCTCGGCTCCACCAACGGAACCATGATGGACGGCCGCCCCGTGCACGGCGCCGTTGAGCTCCCCATGAACATTCCTGTCAGAATCGGCCAAACGACGCTGGAGCTGCGCTCATGACCATCTCCCTGCGCTTCGCCGCGCGCTCCGACGTCGGCCTGGTCCGCCAGTCCAACCAGGACTCGGGCTACGCCGGCCCCCACCTGTGCCTGCTGTGCGACGGGATGGGCGGACCCGCGGGCGGAGACATCGCCTCGGCGGTCGCCATCGAGCACCTCATGCCACTGGACGCCGACTCCCACCAGGCCGGTGAGCTGCTGGGCCTCATGCGCGACGCCGTCCAGGCCGCCCACACCGAGCTCGTCACCCTGTCCTCCCAGGACCCCGACCTCGCCGGGCTGGGCACCACCTGCATCGGCGTCATGCGCAGCGGCAACAAGCTCGCCATGGTCCACGTCGGCGACTCGCGCGCCTACATGCTGCGCGACGGCACCCTCACCCAGGTCACCACCGACCACACCTTCGTGGAGTACCTCGTGGAGACCGGGCGCCTCACCCGAGACCAGGCCCGCCAGCACCCCCAGCGCTCGGTCCTCCTGCGCGTCCTGGGGGACACCGAGGGCGAGGTCCAGCTCGACGAGTCGATCCGCGAGGCGGTCCCCGGCGACCGCTGGCTGCTGTGCTCCGACGGCCTGAGCGGTCCGGTGACCGCTGAGACCATCGGAGAGGTCCTGGCCGGAGTCGCCGACCCCGGCCAGGCCGCCGACCAGCTCATCGACCTCGCGCTGCGCGCCGGCGGGCCGGACAACGTCACCGCCGTCGTCTTCGACGTCGTCAAGGACGATCCCGAGCCGCAGACCGTCCCCCAGGTGGTGGGCAGCGCCGCCACCGAGCGCCTGGCCCAGGAGCGCGCCGCAGCCGCCCACCGCAGGGCCGGCGACGACGCCGGCGCCAAGGACACCGAGGGCGCCAGCCCCGCCGCCAAGGCCGCGGCTCTCATGGCCACGCTGGAGGAGCAGCCCGACTCCGACTCCACGAAGGACTCCTCCGACGTCGACGACGTCATTGCCGCCGAGGCCGCCACCCAGGACAAGGCCCGACGCCGTCACCGCCGTCGGATCCTGGTGGGGAGCCTCGTCCTGCTGGCCACGCTCGTCGGCGCCAGCGCCCTGTTCTACCGCTGGACCCAGACCCGCTACTACGTCTCCACCTACGACGGCCAGGTCGCCATCTACCAGGGGATCCCCCAGTCCATCGGCCCCCTCAAGCTGAGCCACTCGGTCAAGGCCTACGCGGACCTACCGGTGGAGAAGCTCGATAACAACATCCGTGAGCGCCTGGAGGCCACTGTCACCCAGAAGTCGATGAGCGACGCGCAGACCTACGTCGACAAGACGGTCCGCTCCTACCTCAGGCCGACCGGCTCCCGGCAAGGCTCCTCGGGCTCGACGGCCACGCCCTCCCCCACCCCGTCCCCGACGTCGGCACCCGCTCCCGCACCGGAGGCGCCCGCCGAACCGGCTCAGCCCGACCAGGCCGGGCAGGAGGGATGAGATGACTGCTGCTCCAGGCCCCATGGGCGCCCCCGCGGGCGTCGCGACGATTCAGCCCGCCGGCTCCGCGAGGCACTCGGGCCGGTGGGCGGAGGCGGTGCTGCTCGGCGTCGCCCTGGTCCTCGGCCTGGGCGGCTTCGTACTCACCGCCCTCAACCGCACCGGCTCCTCCCCCGCGCAGACCGTCATGCTGGGGGGCGCCTTCCTCGGCCTGACCGTCATCATGCACCTGTGGGTGCGTTACACCGCTCCGTGGGCCGACCCGGTCCTCCTGCCGGCGGCGGTGGCGCTCAACGGGATCGGCCTGGCCATGATCCAGCGCCTGGACATCGACTACGAGGAGAACGAGGGCCAGCAACAGTTCTACGTGGGCTCCAAGCAGCTGGTCTGGACGCTGCTGGGCGTCATTCTCTTCTGCGCCGTGCTCTTCCTGCTGCGCGACTACCGGCGCCTGCGACGGTGGGACCGCTGGGCCATGTGGTCCGGTCTGGCCTTCCTCGTCCTGCCCTTCCTGCCCTTCATCGGCCAGAGCATCAACGGGGCCCGGATCTGGATCCGGATCGGTCCCATGAGCTTCCAGCCGGCCGAACTGTCCAAGGTGCTCCTGGCGGTCTTCTTCGCCTCCTACCTGGTGGCCAACCGGGACAACCTGGCCCTGGTTGGCCGCAAGGTCCTATGGATGAGCCTGCCGCGCGCCCGCCATCTGGGTCCCCTGTTCATCGTGTGGGGAGTGAGTATCTGCGTCCTGGTCCTTCAGAAGGACCTGGGCTCCTCGGTGCTGCTGTTCGGACTGTTCGTCGTCGTCCTGTACGTGGCCACCGACCGACCCTCCTGGCTGCTCATCGGCGCGGGCATGTTCCTCCCAGCGGCCTGGTTCGCGGCCACCCACCTCCACCACGTCCAGCAGCGCATCAACGGTTGGCTCAACGCCACAGACAGCGAGGTGTACGAAGCCGTTGGCGGTTCCTGGCAGCTGCTGACGGGCATGTTCGGCATGTCCACCGGCGGCCTCATGGGCGCCGGCTGGGGTAAAGGGACCCCGACCTATGTCACGTTCGCGAACTCCGACTTCATCTTCGCCTCGCTGGGCGAGGAACTGGGCCTGACCGGCACGCTCGCCATCCTCATGCTCTACCTCGTCCTCATCGAGCGAGGCATCCGCACCGCCATATCGCTGCGCGACGGCTTCGGCAAGCTCCTGGCCGTGGGCCTGTCCTTCGCCATCGCCCTGCAGATCTTCGTCGTCATCGGCGGGGTCACCCGGCTCATCCCGCTGACCGGGCTCACGCTGCCCTTCCTGGCCTACGGTGGATCCTCGCTCATCGCCAACTGGGTCATCCTGGCCCTTCTCCTGCGTCTGTCCGACGCCGCCCGGCGTCCGGCCACCCATGCGCCACGGATCATCGACACCGCCGAGCTGCCGGTCTCCCTGCGCCGTCAGGTCCAGGACGCCGGAGCCGAGGAGCCGATCGAGGAGGTCGTCGACGGCGCCCCGGCCGGCGGCTACGGGAGCAATGACGCAGCCGAGCAGGCTGATCCCGGAGGCTACGCGCTCCCGTCCGCGACGCCCTCCGCTGGCAATCCGCTGAGTGACGCCTCCCCCACCGTTACCGTCAGTCCTGAGGCCCCGCCTCCACCGCGCACCGCACCGGACGGGGAGACACTGCGCTCATCGCGCACCCCGGGTTTCACTGATGACAGCGACAGGAGGCAGCACCCATGAACCGGCAGATCCGTCAGGTCGCCTTCCTGGTGGTGGTCATGTTCGCCGCGCTGGCGCTGTCCGTCACCAGTGTCCAGGGCCTGGCCCGCCCCGCCATCTGGGAACCCTGGTCCGCCAACGGCGCCCTGAACTCCGATCCACGCAACCGTCGAGCGGTAAAGCGGGAGTTCAACACCGAGCGAGGCCCGATCCTGCTGGCCGATACGAATAAGACGGCCATCGCCAGCACTGAGAAGTCCGAGGACGGCCAGGACTCGGGGAGCTACCAGCGCGTCTACGCCAACGGGCCGCTCTACGCCCCGGTCACCGGCTACTTCTCCCCCGCCTTCGCCTCCATGACCGGCATGGAGAAGGAAGGCAACTCCGTCCTCAACGGGGACGACCCCTCCCTGTTCTCCTCGCGGATCAAGACCCTCATCACCGGCGACTCTCAGAGAGGCGGCGCCGTCGAGCTGACCATCAAGCCCGAGATCCAGCAAGCCGCCTACGAGGCCCTGGGCAACCGAGAGGGCGCCGTCGTCGCCCTGGACCCCAGCACCGGAGCCATCCTCGCCATGGTCTCCTCGCCCTCCTACGATCCCTCTGTCTTCGCCACACGTGATGGGAACGCCGCCAACGAGGCCAACACGAACCTCAGTGAGGACTCCTCCCGGCCCCTGGACAATCGAGCCATCGCCGGGAACCTCTACCCGCCGGGGTCGACCTTCAAGATCATCACCACCGCGGCCGCCCTTCGCACCGGCAAGGTCACGCAGGATCAGGAGGTCGACGCCCCCGACACCATCACCCTGCCGGGCACCAACCACGCTCTGGAGAACTACGGCGGGGAGTCCTGCGGCGGCGATCGGACCAGCTTCTCCCACGCCTTCGCCGAGTCCTGCAACACTCCCTTCGCCCAGCTGGCCATGGACGTGGGCGACGAGGAACTCGCCAAGGAGGCGAAGAACTGGGGCTTCGACTCCAAGCTCTCCATCCCACTGAGAGTGACCCCTTCGACCTATCCGGACAACGAGACCCAGGCCCAGACCGCTAAAGCCGGTATCGGCCAGGAGTCGGTACGCGCCACTCCCCTCATGATGGCGATGGTGGCCGCCACCGTCGCCAACAACGGCGAGCAGATGACCCCCTACCTGGTCTCGCGCACCCTCGACCCCGATCTCAACGAGGTCAGTACCACCTCCAAGAAGGTGGCCCGCAACCCCATCGACTCCAATACCGCCGAGACCCTGACCTCCCTCATGCAGGAGACCGTGGCCAACGGCACGGGCACCAGCGCCCAGGTCTCCGGGGTCCAGGTCGCCGGTAAGACGGGCACCGCGGAGACCGGCACGGACAGCGGCCCCACCACCTGGTTCGTGGGTTTCGCCGGGTCCGACATCAGCAAGCCCAGCATCGCGCTCGCCGTCGTACTCGACGGTAACGACAAGACCGAGGACGGCGCCACCGGCGGCAAGGTGGCCGGCCCGGTCGCCGCCGAGGTCATCGAAGCGGCGGTGAACCAGTGAAGCCGGTTGCTGGACTCCAGCTTCAGGGCCGCTACGAGCTCGTGGAGCAGATCGCCCTGGGCGGCATGGGCCAGGTGTGGCGCGCCACCGACCTGCGCTCGGGCCGGGCCGTGGCCGCCAAGATCCTGCGGCCCGAGCTGACCGGGGACGAGATCTTCCTGTCCCGCCTGCGGGCGGAGGCCAAGAACTCCCAGGGCCTGCGCCACCCCAACCTCGCCGTCGTCCTGGACTCCGGGGAGAAGGACGGCACTGGCTGGCTCATCATGGAGCTCGTCCAGGGCCGCGCCCTGTCCGACATCATCACCGAGAAGGGCACCCTGTCCCCTGCGGAGATCCTGCCGATCCTGGCGCAGGTGGCCCGCGCCCTCCAGGTCGTCCACGACTCCGGCGTCGTCCACCGCGATGTCAAGCCCTCCAACATCCTCATCAACCGCGAGGGCCTGGCCAAGCTCACCGACTTCGGCATCTCCACCGGCATCAACCAGCGCCCGCTGACGGCCTCCGGCATGGTCATGGGCACCGCCCAGTACCTCGCCCCCGAGCAGGCCATGGGGAACATGGCCACCCCGGCCGGCGACCTCTACGGGCTGGGCATCATCGCCTACGAGGCCCTGGTGGGGCGGCGGCCCTTCAGCGGCGCCACCCAGGTGGACATCGCCTTCGCCCACGTCAACGAGGAGGTGCCCGCCCTTCCCGACGCCGTCCCGCCGCAGGTCCAGGCGATCGTCCTCAAACTGCTGGCCAAGAAGCCCGCCGACCGCCCGCACTCGGCGCGCGAGGTGGCCCGGGCCCTGGACCGGGCAGTCGTGAACCTGCCCACGGACGCATGGGACCCCCGTGAGGCGCTCAGCTGGGAGTCCACCGGCCGCCGCGGCCCACGGACCCGTGAGCTGCCGCAACCGGCCGCGGTGCGTCCCGGCCGTCACGCGGCCGAGGAGCCGGCACCGTCGCGCACCGCCCGGCACGCCTCCGGACGCTCCTTCCTCGGCCTCAACCTGCTGACCCTGAGGGTCCTCATCCCGGCGCTCGCCGTCATCACCCTGCACAGCACGGGTACGCTTGCCCATGCGCATCAGGTCATGCCAGCCTTGATGCTGAGCATCCCTGTCAAGGAGGTACTGTGACCAGTCAGTTCCCCCAGGTCCTCGCGGGCCGTTACGAGATCCGCGACCTCATTGGACGTGGTGGTATGGCAGAGGTGCACCTCGGCTACGACACTCGCCTGTCGCGGGTCGTGGCCATCAAGTTGCTGCGTTCGGACATCGCAGGCGACCCCACCTTCCAGGCCCGCTTCCGCCGCGAGGCCCAGTCCGCGGCGGCGCTCAACCATCCGGCCGTCGTCGCCGTCTACGACTCCGGCGAGGAGGAGCTCCTTCAGCCCGGCGGCGCCAGCCGGACCGTGCCCTACATCGTCATGGAGTACGTCGAGGGGCACACCGTGCGCGAGCTCCTCAGCGAGGGCGAGGCCGTCCCGATCCCGGAAGCGGTAGAGATCGTCTCCGGTGTCCTCGACGCCCTGGAGTACTCCCACCGGGTGGGCATCGTCCACCGGGACATCAAGCCCGGAAACATCATGCTGACCTCCACCGGAGCGGTGAAGGTCATGGACTTCGGCATCGCGCGGGCCATCGAGGACTCCGCCTCCACGGTGACCCAGACCCACACGGTGGTGGGTACAGCCCAGTACCTCTCCCCGGAGCAGGCCCGCGGTGAGTCCGTGGACGCCCGTTCGGACCTGTACTCCACCGGCTGCCTCCTCTACGAGCTCCTCACCGGTCAGCCCCCCTTCCAGGGGGACTCCGCGGTGGCCATCGCCTACCAGCACGTGCGGGAGATCCCCAAGCGGCCATCCTCGCTGGCGGCCGACGTCCCCGAGTCCCTGGACCGGGTGATCCTCAAGTCGCTGGCCAAGAGCCGCGAGGACCGCTACCAGGACGCCGCCCACATGCGCTCCGACCTGCAGGCGGCCGCCCAGGGCATGTCCGTGGCCGCGCCGGCCGCCGACTCCTGGTCCCCGGCCACCTCGGTCATGGCCTCACCGGCCGCCGACCCGGTTCAGCAGCCCACCTCCGCCTTCGCCCAGGTGCCCTCCGAGCCCTCTGCGACACAGGCGACCAAGGAGGGCGAGGAGCCTGAGAAGAAGTCCAAGAGCCACGCCTGGGTCTGGGTCCTCGTGTTCCTCCTGTTCGTCGCCCTGGCCGTCGTCGCCGGCCGGTGGGCCTCCGGCGCCTTCGACTCCCGGCCGACCCCGACGCCGAGTGCCACCGTCAGCAAGGTGGACGTGCCCGACATCAGTGGTCAGGACGAGGACTCGGCGAGGAAGACCATTGAGGACGCCGGCCTGAAGTTCGCCAAGGACGAGGTCGCCAACGACACCGTCAGTGAGGGCCTGGCCGTCTCCTCCGACCCCGAGAAGGGGACGAAGGTCGAGGCGGGTGCCACCGTCACCGTCCACTTCTCCACAGGCTCGGCCATGGTCAAGGTGCCGGACCTGGAGGGCAAGACCCAGGAGGACGCCCGCAAGGCCCTCAAGGACGCCGGGCTCGAGGGCGGCAACGCCACCCAGGAGGACTCCGCAACCGTGGCGAAGGACCGGGTCATCTACACCAACCCGCTGGCGGGGACGTCCGTCGAGCGCGGCACCACGGTGGACCTGGTGATCTCCACCGGTAAGGCCTCCGTGCCCGATGTCACCGGCCAGGACGAGGCCACGGCCAAGAAGAGCATCGAGGACGCCGGCCTGAAGTTCAAGCGCGGCGACGACGTCACATCCGCCGATGTCGAGCAGGGCAAGGCCGTCTCCTCCGACCCGACCGCGGGCTCCAGCGCCTCGGCGGGGGACACGGTCACCGTGCACTTCTCCAGCGGCGCCGGAGCGACACCCACCCCGACGACGAACGGCACGGTGACGGTGCCCCCCAACCTCAACGGGAAGACGGCCGAGGAGGCGACTGCTGAACTGCAGAAGCTCGGCCTCAACGTCGTCCAGGACCAGAAGTCTTCTGACAAGGTGGAAGCCGGTAAAGTCATCGGCACTGACCCGCAGGCTGGTACTCAGGTTCCTGCCGGATCGACCGTCAGCCTCACGGTCTCCAAAGGTAAGGACGGTGGAGGCAACAACAACCAGCAACCCAACCCTGGCGGCGGAGACAAGAACAACGGCGGTTGATCGTCTGAGAGCGCATTCCTCAGACACGGGCTGATCGCTTCGTTCAGACGGCTGGTCCTTGAGACGTCACGGTCTCAGGGGCCAGTCACGTACCTGTCACCCCAACAGGCCGGCGCGCTCGGCGAGGACCGCCAGGTGCACCCGATTGCGGGCACCGACTCGTTCCTGGGCGCTGCGCAGATGGGCCTTGACGGTGGAGGCCGAGATGTAGAGCCTGCCGGCGATCTCCTCGGTGGTCAGCCCCTCGGCGGCCGCAGTGATGACGTCCAGCTCTCGCCGGCTGAGCCCGGCCGCGGCCTGTCGGGCCTGTGCCACGGCGCGCTGACGCTCCTCGGCGTGGGCGTCGTAGGCCGCCAGCGCCGGTGCCGCGAGTGCCGGCTGGGAGCGCACGTAGCGCAGCAGCTCGGCCAGCGCCCCCGGGGACAGGACGGACTCTCCCGCCATGACCCGGCGCAGCCCGGCATCGAGCTCCTCGGATGCGGAGTACTTGAGCAGGTACCCCACGGCACCGGCCTCGATGACCCGCACGACGGCGTCGTCCACGTCCCAGGTGGTCAGAGCGACGACGTGGGGGTGGCGCGGCGCCTGGCAGATCTGGCGCGTGGCCTCGATCCCGTCCATGACGGGCATGCCCAGGTCCATAAGCACGATGTCCGCCTCAACACGGCCGACGACGTCGATCGCCTGACGGCCGTCACCGGCCTCGGCGACCACGCGGTAGTCCTCGCGCGGCCGCAGGAGTGGCTTGATGGCGGCGCGGGTGAGCGGATCGTCGTCGACGAGGATGATGCGGACAGGGGACACCAGCGGTACCGGGGAGCCGGGCTGGGAGGGTGAGGGGGTCGGGGCGGCGGAGGGATCGGGCACGGGGCCAGCCTAGGTGCGCCCATCGACACGATCACTGTCCCAACGACCCAGACGCGAAGTTTCTTCAGGCCGGGTGCCAGCACCCTTACCGATATCCTCCGGTGCCGGTGATCACCGACCTTCCTGGGGTGGCACAGCGGAACGCCAGGGCAGATGCGCGCTCACCACGAACCTGCCGTGGCCATCAGGACCCGCGTGGAACGTGCCCCCGCAGATCTCCGCCCGCCGGGCCATGCCTCCCAGGCCCGAGCCGCCCTGGGCGTCACCGGGCACGGCACCGGTTCCGGAGCCCGCCCCCGCCCCTGGGGCTGCACCGTCATCTCGAGCTTCGGCGGAGTCCTCGGCATCCTGGACGCCCCTCTCGGCCGCCGGCCTCCGACGAGGCACCTGGTTGGAACAGGTGATGTCGATGCCGGTGTCCGGCCCGCCCTCGACGCGCAGCCGGACGCTCATGCCGGGCGAGTGCTTGCGGGCGTTGGTCAGGGACTCCTGGACGATCCGATAGACGGCGCGGGAGAGCACCTCGTCGGCCTCGGCTGCGCGGTCGAGATAGATCGAGGAGCTCAGCGGCTGCTGGGCGGCGAGCACCCCGTCGACGACTTCCTTGAGGTCCTCCAGACGCGGGGCGGGCTCGGCCGCGCCCACCGGCTCGCGCAGGACGGCCAGCAGGGAGCGCAGGTCCCGCATGGCCCCCTGAGCCTCCTCCCGTACGCGCTGAGCGGCGGCCCGGGGATCGTCCTCGTCCACGGCGTCCGCAGAATCCGGGGCGCCCCGCGAGTCCGACGTCGCGAGCACACCTCGCTCCAGGGCCGCGGCGTGAAGGGCGAGCAGCGACAGACGGTGACCGAGTCCGTCGTGCACCTCGCGGGCCACCCGCTCACGCTCGGCCTGCAGGCTGACGGTGTCCGCCAGTCGGGTTGAGGTCTGGGCCTGCTCCTGGGCGGTGCGCTCGGCACGGGCCGAGGCGGCAGCGGCCTCCTGGGCGCGGCGTTGCGCCTCCTTCTCCCCGTCACGCGCGCGCAGCCACAACCCGACGGCGATCGGCAGGACCATGGCCACCGCCGCAAGGAACAGCACCTGCAGCACCGACACATGGGTCACGGCACTGGGATCGGGCCCGGCAGAGGTGATTCTGCCGATCGTTGAGTTCCCGGTGGAGCCCTGGCTCGCGTCGCGCAAGAGCGCCACCAGAGTGCCGACGGCGAGCAGGGCGCCCGTGGCCCAGGGCACGGGATCGCGCAGAGACCGGGCCCGGCGGACCACGGTGGTGAAGGCGATGAGTCCCACTGTGGTGTCCAGGTAGACCGCGATGCCCGCGAGCGCTGAGGCGACCGTGATCGCCACCGGCCAGCGCCGGCGCAGGAAGACCGCCACGAGGAGCGCTAGCCCTACCAGAAACCCTGCGACATCAAGGAGTGGGGTGCTTGTCTTAAGAGCCTGCTCATGACCGAAGTGGTATCCCAGTGCGCACATGGAGGCGAGCAGGCACAGGGTGAACAGGCCCAGGGAGCGCAGGATCGCGAGGAAAATCTCGAGAGCGCGGCGTTGTGACGGGGACAGGGACTGCCTGAACGACGGAGCGCTTCTCGCCGGGACGGAGGCGGCATAGGGAGCCGACGGCCTCATCTGGCGGTAGGGGCCCGCCCCCGTGGCAGGGACCGGAGGCGTGGGAGATGGGGAATGCGCGGAGTATGCGGGGTATGTCGGGTTCGCGGGGTGCGCAGAGGGCGTGGAGTACGCCGGGTACCCCGGATACCCCGCGTAGGTGGAAGAGGGCGGGTGGGCGGGACGACCCTGTGGAATCGGCGGGATCCAGGACCCGGAGGTGGGCGCCGCCCGACCGACACCGGGGCCACCGCTCCAGTCCGGCATGGGCGGGGCGCCGGGCGCGGGGGCGGGCGGGTAGCCGGGGACTGACATGTGCTCACTGTAGAGCCGGGCACTGACACGCACGATCGCCCGATAGGACACGATTCCGGCCGATGAGCGCCGGCACCGCCGTCCTTTCGGACAGCCGAGACGAGTGCCCTTTTGGACAGCCGCCTCGGACTCATCGGTCGATGTGCGCGAGGCGTGGCCGGGGCGATCGTTGTTCCCGTCAGCTGATCTCCCGTCAGCTCCAGTCACTACTCGCACCCTGATCGGCGCTGCCGCATCCCGCTCAGCGTCTTCCTCCCACATCTCGAAGGACCCATCATGACCAGCCCAACCAACCCAGCCAGCCCGTTCCCGTCCTCGGCCGCCGGCACTCCCGCCCCGGGCTACCCCATGCCGCCCGCCTCCGGGCCCGCTCCCGAGCCGAAGCGCTCCTGGTTCGCCCGCCACAAGATCCTCACCGGCATCGGCGCATTCGTCGCCGTCGGCATCGTCGCCTCGGCGCTCAACGGTGGCGGTGGTGCGGGGAGCTCCAACGCCGCCGCCACCTCACCCGCGGCCCAGAGCATTGCCAGCATCGCCTCGCAGGCGACCGCCGGCCAGGACTCCGCCGCGGCCCCCAACCCGCAGCAGCAGACTCAGAACGACGACGCGAGCAAGGCGGATGCCGGGAAGGCAGATACCGGCAAGACCGGCTCCGGCCCGAGCTTCCACGGGAAGCAGTCGAGCGACGTCGTCGGCAACGCGGGCGACACGATCGACGACGACGGCATCCAGGTGACCGCCACGGCGGTGTCCGCGGGCGACGCCACGCTGGGCCCGACCGCCTGCTCCACCATCACGATCACCAACGGCTCCAAGAACACCCTGGACGTCAACGCCCTGGACTTCACCTTGCAGGACCCGGCCGGGGCGATCAGCAACAGCGGCTTCATGGGGTCGAGCAACCACCTGTCGGCCTCCAAGCTCATCGCGGGCGGCTCGGTCAGCGGCGACGTCTGCTTCGACGCCGATGTGTCGGCCGGGGGCCAGTACGTGCTGCTCTACAAGCCCACGCTCTCGCTGTTCGGACACCGCCGGGCCTGGATCAACAATCTCTGACGCTCCACGGTGCCCACGGGTACGCCTACCACGTGCGGGGACAGGAATCCTGTCCCCGCACGCGTCGTTTGTCCCCGGCCGGGCAGGAACGCCGGGATCAGATGCCGCGAGCGGACAGGACGCCGTCGATCGCGCGCAGCTCCTCAAGGACCTTGGGCTCGATCTCGCCCTCGACGTCGACCAGCGTCACCGCCAGCTCACCGCGCGACTTGTTGAGCAGGTTGGCGATGTTCTGCCCGTGCTGGGCCACGATCGTGGAGACCTGACCAACCATGTTGGGCACGTTGCGATTGACGATGACGAGCCGATGCGTGTCCTCCTGGCGCGTCATGACGGCCTCGGGGAAGTTGACCGAGTTGTGGACCTGGCCGTCCTCGAGGAAGCCGCGCAGGGAGTCGGCGGCCATGATGGCGCAGTTGCGCTCGGCCTCCTTGGTGGAGGCGCCCAGGTGGGGCAGGGAGATGCACTTGGGGTGCTTGTGGACCTGCGTGGAGGGGAAGTCGCACACGTAGCCGCGCAGCGTGCCCTCGTCGAGGGCGGCCACGACGGCATCGGTGTCGACGATCTCGGCGCGCGCGAAGTTGAGCAGCACCGCGGTCTCCTTCATGAGGGCCAGGCGCTGGGTGCTCACCAGCCCGCGGGTGGCGGGGATGAGCGGCACGTGGACGGTGAGGATGTCGGCGCGGCGGAAGACCTCCTCAATGGAGTCGGCCCGCTCGACCTCGGCGCTCAGGTGCCAGGCATGCTCCACGGAGATTCCCGGGTCGAAGCCGACGACGTTGAGCCCCAGCCCCAGGGCCGCGTTGGCCACCTGCACGCCAATGGCCCCCAGCCCGATGACGCCGAGCGTGCGGCCGGGCAGCTCGAATCCGACGAACTGCTTCTTGCCGGCCTCGACGGCCTTGGCGATCTCGGCGTCGTCGCCCTCAAGGGTGTGAGCGAAGCGGGCCGCCGGGATGAGGTTGCGCGAGGCGATGAACAGGCCCGCCAGGACCAGCTCCTTGACGGCGTTGGCGTTGGCGCCGGGGGTGTTGAACACGGGCACACCGCGCTCGGTGAGCACGTCGACCGGGATGTTGTTGGTGCCGGCGCCGGCGCGGGCCACCGCCAGGACCGAGTCGTCAATGGGGGTGTCGTGAAGCTTGGCCGAGCGCACCAGGAGGGCGTCGGGCTCCTCCACGCTTCCACCGACCTCGTAGAGGTCATCGGGCAGGCGAGACAGGCCGGCCCCGGAAATGGCGTTGAGGGTGCGGATGCGGAACTTGTGGTCAGCGCTGCTGGTGGTCACGGAGGTACTTTCTTCAGAGCGGTCCGGATGGAGAAGGCGGTTCTGGCAGGAAGCTGGGCTCAGAGTCAGGGCGGGGCGCCGAGTGCTCAGGCCCGGGCGGCGAAGTCGGTCATGTAGTCGATGAGGGCGCGCACACCCTCGATCGGCATGGCGTTGTAGATGGAGGCGCGCATGCCGCCCACGGAGCGGTGCCCCTTGAGGTTGGCGAGCCCGGCGGCCTCGGCACCGGCCAGGAAGTCGGCGTCGCGGGCGGGGTCGGCCAGGGTGAAGGGCACGTTCATCCAGGACCGCGAGCGCTCCTGAACCGGGTTGGCGTAGAAGTCGGAGGAGTCGATGAAGCCGTAGAGGAGCTCGGCCTTGGCGCGGTTGCGCTCGGCCATCGCCTCCAGGCCGCCGCCGTCCTCGATCCAGTGGCCGATGAGCCCCAGCAGGTAGATGGCGAAGGTGGGGGGCGTGTTGAGCATGGAGTCGGCGTCGGCCATCTTCTGGTAGTCCAGGACGGTGGGGGTCACCGGGCGGGCCCGCCCCAGCAGGTCCTCGCGCACGATGACGACGGCCAGGCCCGAGGGCCCCATGTTCTTCTGAGCGCCGGCGTAGATGAGGCCGTAGCGGGAGACGTCGATGGGCCGCGAGAGGATCGTGGAGGAGAAGTCGGCCACGAGCGGGACGTCACCGGTATCGGGCACGTAGTCGAACTCGACGCCGCCAATGGTCTCGTTGGGCGTGTAGTGCAGGTAGCGGGCGGCCTCGGGGACGGTGAAGGAGCCGGGCTCGGGCGTGGTCGTGTAGGAGGAGGCGGCCTCGTCGGCGGGCACGACGACGTCGAGCTCGTAGGCGCCGGCCTGCTTGATGGCCTTGGCGGACCACTGGCCGGTGTTGAGGTAGGCGACCGTGTCCCCGGGGGCGGTCAGGTTGAGGGGGATGCCGGCGAACTGGGCGCTGGCCCCGCCCTGGAGGAAGAGGACGCGGTAGCTCTCGGGGACGGCCAGGAGACGGCGCAGGGTGGCCTCGGCGTCGGCCGCGCAGGCCACGAAGTCGGCTCCGCGGTGGGAGACCTCCAGGACAGACATTCCCGATCCGCCCCAGCTGGTGAGCTCGGAGGCGGCCTGCTCGAGGACGGGCAGAGGGAGCTGGGCAGGACCGGCGGAGAAATTGAAGACGCGCACGGAGTCATCATTGCCGCTTATACGCGCGGCGGCAATCTCGTCCCACCTGGCGACGACGGCGCCCCGCCCCCTCAGCCCGTCCCCTCTCGAGCGCTGGGCGTCCTCCACGGCCGACACACAGTCGTGACGCTCAGCGATATGACTGTGACGTACGACCGTTGAAAAGCGGAGTAATCTGGATCCCACCGACCCCACGCAGGTTGATGACACCTAGCGCCATGCGAAGGAGCACAGCGCTTCATGCCTGTCAACTCTGCACGTTGTCAGCGATAGCACAGAGACGTCGACCGACTGACCGGTAGGGTTGCCTTCACCCTCACGCCTACCTAAAAGTTCTCATGATCACATCACAGAACGACGACAACCGCTCGTCAGCCTCCGAAGCTCCCATCTTCGGAGCCGCGCAGGAAGCGCCCTCCAACGGCGGAGGCACAGATCGTCCCCGCACCCCGAGCTCTCAGGCACTGAGCCGTCAGATGCTCAACCGGCTCCGCAAGGGCCGCAAACCGCGCCTCGGCGCCATCATCATGGCGCTCGTCGCCGTCGTGTCCCTGTCGACCGGGTTCCGGGCCTGCAACTGCAGCCGGGCCTGGACCGAGGTCTCGGCGGGAACCACACCCGAGTCCAACCCGCTCAAGGGCATGATGCCCTTCGCGCCGTCGGACGCCTCCTACTCACCGGGACTGCCCGAGTCGGCCCCGCCCTACACGATGGAGTGGCTGACGCTGCCGGTCAGCGACGTCGTCACCGGGCCCGGCTCCTACTCGTGGGACAGGCTCGAGGCGCACCTCAACGCCATCGCCTCACGCGGGCACCAGGCGGTGCTGCGCTTCTACGTCGACTACCCCGGGCGTCCCAGCGGCATGCCGGCCTACATGCTGAGCTCCCACGAGGTCCCGACCCACGAGTACACGGTCAACGGCAACGCGCCGGGCCAGTCGCTCGCACCCGACTACAACGACCCCGAGATGATGTCGATGCTCACCGGCTTCGTCTCCACCCTGGGCCAGAGGTACGACGGCGATGCGCGCCTGGCCTTCATCACTCACGGCCTCGTGGGCTTCTGGGGCGAGGAGCACACCTACCCGATGAACGGCAAGGTCTCCGGGGAGAACCCCTCCGGCGAGAACTGGATGCCATCGACGGCGAACCAGAACACCCTCATCGACACCTGGGACAGCGCCTTCCAGGTGACGCCGACGATGGCCCGCTACCCGTCGGCGGAGACGGTCAAGCGCGGCGTCGGCTACCACGACGACTCCTTCGGCTACGAGACCACGGGGACCGCCAACTGGCACTTCCTGCCGCAGCTGAAGAACGCGAAGGCGGATCAGGCCTGGCAGCAGTACCCGATCGGCGGCGAGGTCTACCCTGGGATCCAGGAGTGCTCGGTGCGCAACCCGGGCAGCTGCATGTCCTCGGGCTCCAACGGCGCAACGGTGGACATCGACGCCTCCATCAAGGCCACGCACGCCAGCTGGCTGGTGGACAACTGGGCCTTCACGACGACGCTCAACAGCACCGAGCGCGAGCGCACCGTGCAGGCCTCCTCCGAGACCGGCTACGACCTGTCGGTGGCGCGCTGGCGCATGCGCAACGGCAAGGTCGAGGTGCAGATCGCCAACAACGGGGTGGCGCCCTTCTACTACAACTGGAGCGTGGAGGCGGTGGCCGTCAACGCCTCGACCGGAACGGAGGTCGGGCGCACGACGCTCAGCGGCGACCTGCGCAAGATCGAGATCGGCAAGACCCAGACCTTCTCCGGGCAGCTGCCGGAGGATCCGGCCGGTGAGAACACGATCCTGGTGCGCGTGGTCAACCCGCTCCCATCGGGCCAGCCACTGCGGTTCTCCAGCGCCGGCCAGGACCAGACGCTCCCCGGCTACCTCACCCTGGGCCGCACCCCCACGAGGTAGGGCGGGCCGGCCTTGCTGGCGACCGTTCCGACGACGCAGTCCCCGGTGCACGCATCGGGGACTGCGATTCGCCTCGGGAACGTACTTCTCCCGTAGACGACTGGGGTCTGCCCTCAGTCGTCTACGGGAGAACGCAGTCCTCGCAGAGAAGGCATGTTCTCGATCGCCTGGCCGACGCCATCGAGCAGGGACTCACCCCCACCTCACAGCGGGTAGGCCGACGACGTCCCCTCGACGGCCCTGGTGAGGTCGATCTCGCGCTCGCCCAGGCTGAAGCGGTAGCGGCCCAGGATCTCCAGGGGCTCGTCCTCGGCGGAGAGGTAGGCGCGCACGGCCTCCTTCTCCTCGTCGTCGAGCCAGGTCATCTGGTCCGACAGGCACCGGTAGCGGCTGGCCTCGGCGACGTCGCGCAGCCACTGCATCTGGGTGTCGTCCAGGAGGTTGCGGCGGTGGCGGAAGAAGACGACGTCGGGGTCGACCCCGATGACCCGCCCCAGCCAGAGCCGGTTGATGCCGGCGTGCAGGGCGTTGTAGGCCTTGGCGTCGGATAAGTCGTCGGAGGCGTAGTTCTCCCACATGGGGGCCACGTCCGGTCCCACCCGCACCGCGTCGAGCAACCCGATGGAGGGCATGATGAGGGCCCCGGAGCCCAGGAGGAAGGTCTCGTCGCCGGCGGTGTCGCGCACGAGGCGCAGCCCGGTGCGGTAGGCCTCCTCGCGATCGATCTGCCGGTGACGGTATCCGGGGATGGCGGCGGCGTTGATGAAATCGAGCTTGAGGTAGCTGAAGCCCCACCGGTGGACGATCTTGGCGATGAGCTTGCGCACGTAGGTCTGGGCGGTGGGGTGGGTCGTGTCCAGCGCGTAGTAGTCGCCGCCCCAGTTGGAGCCGGCCACGGCCAGGCCGCCGTCGGCGTTGTGGACGAACATCTCCGGGTAGTCGCGCACCGCCCGCGAGCCCGGCAGGGCGATGAAGGGCGCCACCCACAGACCCGGCTGCATCCCGGCCTCGCGGATCCGGGTCGCGGCGGCCTCCATGCCGTCGCCGAAGCTCTCACCGGCCTCCCACTCGCCGACCGCGACCTCCCAGCCGTCGTCGATCTGGAGCGTGGAGAAGCCCAGCTCAGCGACCTGCGGGATCTCACGCTCGAGGGCCTCCTGCGAGATGCCCTCGTAGTAGGAGTACCAGGAGCACCACACGCTCTGGGGCTCAATGGGGCGGCTGCCCAGGCTCTCGCAGAGCTCGCGCGCGTACCGGGCCATGACGGCGGTGGCCGGGCCGGGCAGGATCACCCAGCGCGCCGAGTCACCGGACTCGGTGAAGGCCTCCAGGACCGCGGTGTCGGCGCGCACCCGCGGCGTGCGCCCGTCCAGGCAGCCCACGAGCAGCGCTCCGGAGGCGTCCTCCAGGACCGCCATCCAGGCGGAGTGGTGGCGGGCCGGGTCGTCCCAGGGGTCATCGTCGGCGGTCCGACGGCGCTGCTGGTTCGCGATGCGCATCGGCGCCTCGCTCAGGCGGCGCCAACCCGACGGCGACCAGGAGTTCTGCCCGGTGCGGTAGAATTCGCCGTCGCGCATGTCGTGCAGAAGGGTCAGGTGGGAGGCCTCGATGTAGACCGCGCCGGTGGCGCCGCCCGCCCCGTGCTGGGTGGTCACCGTGCCGTCGCAGGCCAGGGCGATACTCCGCCCGGTCAGGGTGATGTGGTGAATCATGCGCTCTCCTCGGATCCTGCCTGTCCGGCCTGCGGGCGAGGTCCTCGTGAGACCCCGGCCCCGCCCGGCTCGCACTGTACGTGATGGCGCCGCCGTATCGACATCCTCTTCATAGGTGACGCCGCTCCGTGCAGCTCATGAAGAAGATGTCGGTGAGTCCGGGTCCTGCTGGCCCCGCTGGCCGCGGTGGAAGTAGGCCGCTAGTTCCGCGTCGAGCTCGGGCACGTCGTAGGGCACGGACCCCGAGCGCAGGGACCGGGTGGCCAGCACGCCCGCCGCGACCGCCTCACGGGCGGAGACCGGGGAGGCGTCGGTGGCGCCGCCGTCGCGCACGAAGCGCAGGAACTCGTCGATGGCGAGCTGGTCGGCGCTGTCGTGCCCGGTGCCCTCCTCGGCGATGATGTACTCCTCGGCGGCGCGCTCGGCGTAGTGCTCGGTGCGCTCGGTCCACACCTTGACAACGTCTCCGGCGCCGTCGCCGAGGTTCTCGGCCCGGCCGCGGGTGCCGATGACCGTGTAGCTGCGCCAGTAGTCAGGGGTGAAGTGGCACTGCTGATAGGAGGTCATGACTCCGTTGCGCATGGTCATCATGAGCATGGAGTGGTCCTCGACGTCGATGACGGGGTTGAGGTCACTGACCTCGTCGGCCGGCCAGTGGTCGAGGTTGAACCAGTCCTGCATGACGGTGCCGGCGCTCGTCCCGGCGGGGCGCCGCTCGGCCTCCCCGTAGACCATGAGCCCGCCCATGCCGACGACGCGGGCCGGCTCGGAGGCGGCCAGCCAGCTCATGACGTCGATGTCGTGGGCGGCCTTCTGCAGCAGCAGGCCGGTGACGTGGCGGCGCTCGGCGTGCCAGTCCCGGAAGTAGTAGTCCCCGCCGTTGCCCACGAAGTGGCGGCACCAGATCGCCTTGAGCTCGCCGATGCGCCCGGAGTCGATGATCGACCTCAGCAGCCGCACGACCTCCATGTGGCGCATGTTGTGGCCCACGTAGAGGCGGGTACCGGTGCGCCGGGCCGTGGCCAGGATGCGGTCGGCGCCCTCGATGGTGATGGCCAGGGGCTTCTCCAGGTAGACCGGGATACCGGCCTGCAGGAAGAAGCAGGCCAGCTCCTCGTGCGTGTCGTCGGGCGTGGTCAGGATGACGGCGTCGATCCCGAGCTCCAGCAGGCCGCGGTGGTCGCCCACGACCGCCACGCCCTCGGGCAGGAGGCGCTCGGCGCGCTCAGCGGCGTCGGGAGCGGTGTCGGCAGCGGCGACGAGCCGGGCCGGGACCGGCGAGGAGTCCGCGAGCGCTGCCAGGTAGCAGCGGGCCCCGATGCCGACGACGCCGACCCGCAGCTCCCTTGATGATTCAAGCACTTTCTCGGGCTCCTCTCGCCCGCCTCCCGGGCCCGGGGTCGGGCCCCTCGTCTGCATCGGTGTCATCGACTCACCGCCTTCAGCTCTTCTGACGGGCCGCCCACCAGGAGTGCAGTGCCTGGCGGGCCAAATCCTCGCCGATCGGTCCCCTCTCCATGCGCAGGTCCATGAGGAAACGGTAGGCCTCGCCGACGATCGGCCCGGGGGGCACGCCGAGCTCGGCCATGATCTGGCCGCCGTCGAGGTCCGGGCGGATGGCGGCCAGCTCCTCGGCGGCGCGCAGGGACTCGATGCGCTCCTCGAGGTCGTCGTAGGCGCGGTCCAGCATGGCGGCCTTGCGACGGTTGCGGGTGGTGACATCGGCCCGAGTGAGCCGGTGGAGGCGTTCGAGAAGGGGACCGGCGTCGGTGGCGTAGCGACGCACGGCCGAGTCGGACCAGGCGGCGTCGGCGTACCCGTGAAAGCGCAGGTGGAGCTCGACCAGCCGGGAGACGTCCTTGATGGTCTGCTTGTCGAAGCGCAGCGCCCGCAGGCGCTTGGCCGTCATCCGGGCACCGACGTGGTCGTGCCCGTGGAAGGTGACGGTGCCGTCGGGCAGGAAGCGTCGGGTGGCGGGCTTGCCGATGTCGTGGAGGATCGCGGCCAGGCGCAGGACCAGGTCGGGGCCGGGAACGGGGCCGTCGGGCCCGGTCTCCAGGTCGACGGCCTGGTCCAGGACGGTCAGGGTGTGCTCGTAGACGTCCTTGTGCCGCCTGTGCTCGTCCACGGTCTCACGCAGGGCGCTCAGCTCGGGCAGGACGACGTCGGCCACGCCGGTATGAACCAGCAGCTCCAGTCCGCGCCGGGGCCAGCGGCCGATGAGCAGCCGCTCGAGCTCGGCGCGCACGCGCTCGGCGGAGACGATCTCCAGGCGGGGGGCCATCTCCTCCATGGCGGCCATGACGTCCATCTCGACGTCGAAGCCGAGCTGGGCGGAGAAGCGGGCGGCCCGCATGATGCGCAGGGGGTCGTCGTCGAAGGACTGCTCGGCGCTCACGGGGGTGCGCAGGACGCCGGAGGCCAGGTCGCTCAGGCCACCGCAGGGATCGACGAGCTCGAGGTCGGGCAGGCGCAGCGCCATGGCGTTGACAGTGAAGTCGCGGCGGGTGAGGTCCCCGGTGAGGGTGTCGCCGTAGGTGACCTGGGGCTTGCGCGAACCCACCTCGTAGTCCTCGGTGCGGTAGGTGGTCACCTCCACGATGGTGGAGCCCTTGCGCGCGCCGATAGTGCCGAAGGCTCGGCCCACGTCCCAAGTGGTCTCACCCCACGCCTTGAGGATCTCCTCGGTCTGCTCGGGGCGCGCCGAGGTGGTCAGGTCCAGGTCGTGGGGGGCGACGCCGAGGAAGGCGTCCCGCACGGGCCCACCGACGAGCGCGATCTCATGGCCGGCGCGCACGAAGGCGTGTCCCAGGGCCGCCAGGGCGGGCGGCAGTCCCTCGAGGGCCGCGCGGGCCCGCGCGGTCAGGCCGCGGTTGTCGGCAGAGGCGTCCGCGAGGTCGTCGATGGGATCGGCGGACTCGACGGGATCGGTGGGAGCGGGGTGCGCAGTCATCGGCCCAAGCCTGCCATGAACCCCGGTGGACGCGCCGTCGTCGGGGACACCCTCGACACCGCCGTGAGAACCGTCTCGCGCGTCCCCCGGGACGGCCGCCCGCAGGCGGCGCAGTTGTGTGCGACGACGTACTCGGCCAGAGGCATGCAGCGGCCCGGACGCCCTAGAGTGTCCCTATGCCCTCGCCACGCACTCGCACGCCCCGCGCCGGAAACCCGGCTCATCGGGCGAGTGCACGCGCACTGCCGATCGTCAACGAGACCAGCGCCGGCGGCCTGGTCGTCGACGTTCAGAACGGTCAGGCCTTCACAGCGGTCATCGCCCGACGCAACCGGGGCGGCCGCTTGGAGTGGTGCCTGCCCAAGGGCCACCTGGAGGGCACCGAGACCCCGGAGCAGGCCGCGGTCCGCGAGATCATGGAGGAGACCGGGATCACCGGTCGGGTTCTTCGGCACCTGGCGACGATCGACTACTGGTTCGCCGGTCACGAGCACCGCGTCCACAAGGTGGTGCACCACTTCCTGCTGGAGGCGGTCAGCGGCACCCTGACCACGGAGAACGACCCGGACCACGAGGCCGAGGACGTCGAGTGGGTCGCCCTCGACGACGTCTCCCACCGCCTGGCCTACCCCAACGAGCGCCGTATCGTGGCCGCGGCCTGGAACATCCTGGTGGGGGATGGATGACCGGCGCCACCGACCTGTGCACGACGGTGGTCACCACGCTGGGCTCCCGGCTGCGGAGCAGGGCGATGGTGACCATTGCCGCCCTGCTGGGCGTGGCGAGCCTGGTGGCTCTGCCGCTGACCGTCCTGCCGACGGCCCGCGCGGACCAGGCCCCCGGCACGCCCCTCACCGCGCGAGCCGATGGGATCTCGGCCGATATCTCACCAGTGGCCTCGACGAAGCCGTCGGCACCGACGACGCCGTCCGAGTCGTCATCGGCCTCACCGTCGGCCTCGGCGGGGAAGTCGAGTCAGGGCACCGAGGGCTCACAGGCACCGCGAGCCGAGGCGGCCGCCAACCAGGTGACGATGAGTATCGACGCCATGGCCCCCGAGGTGCTGCACAGCGACCAGGACCTGGTCCTGACCGGATCCATCACCAACGGCACCGGCCAGGTCATCACCGGAGCGGATCTGGTGACCAGGGTGCAGCGATCCACGGAGGTCACGAGCCAGAGCCTGAAGAAGTGGCTGACCGGAATCGACGAGTCGGGCCTGTCGGACCCCGTCACGGTGCCGCTGGGCCGCGATCTCCAACCGGGCGAGGCCGCCCAGTTCTCCATCACCGTTCCGGCCGACGAGCTGCCGCTGAGCAGCGCCGACCAGTGGGGACCGCGCGGCGTCGCCGTCAGGCTGGAGTCCCAGGGCGGCTCCCTGGCCCAGGACCGCAGCGTCCTCGTGTGGGACAGCGGCGCCTCCGTCACGCCGGTACACCTGACCGCCTTCATCCCGGTCACCGCCTCCGCGCAGGAGATGGCGGTTCTGGCCGGTCCACGCACCCAGGAGCGCGAGGAGGCCGTGACCGGCATCCGCAGCCGGGTCCTCGGCCTGCTGGGCATGGCCGGCGACGGTGTCGTCATGGCGGTCGATCCGGCGCTGGTCGAGGCCCTGGGCGTCACACCGACCAGTCTGGAGGAGGCCGCCCGCAACAGCGGCTCCCAGCCCGCGTCACCGGACGGGGCCACTCAGGCGCCTCAAGGCGCCGACTCGTCCGCGTCAGCAGTGTCCACGGCACCCACGTCGGAACCCTCGGCGAGCGCCGGCCCGTCCTCATCAGCATCATCGACGCCGCCCTCATCCTCGGCATCCGCGACGCCGTCGGCGAGCGCCGGTCCATCCTCATCGGCACCATCGACGAAGACCCCCGACGACGTCACCCAGCTCTCCGCCGCCCTCATGCGGGCCATCGGCACCGGCGGCCTGGTCGCCCTGCCATGGGGTGACTCCGATACCGCGGCGCTGGCGCACCTGCAGCAGACGAGCCTCATCGAGACGGCCGCGCAGCGCACCCAGGAGTCGGCCATCGTCAAGGCGGGGGCGCCGACGTCGCTGGCCTGGCTGGCCTCCAGCGTCCTGGACTCCACGACGGTCGGTACGCTGCCGCAGTCGACCTCGACCGTCATCGCCTCGCCCACCTCCCTACCGGCCGCCGACGAGCTCACCTACACCCCTTCCGGGCTCGGCGCGCTCGGGGACCGCGCGGTCCTGCTTCCGGAGCAGTCCCTGTCGGAGACGCTCACCGGCGAGGCCTCCCAGACCGGCGCCTCCGACCAGAACGGCGCAGCCACTCAGGCCACCCATGACACTCGGTCCCCTCAGACTGCTCAGACCGATCAGGCCGCCGAGCTCGATACCCGCCAGCTGCTGCGCGGCGACAGCGCGATCCTGGTCCGTCAGGCCCCGGCGCTGGAGCGCGACGTCGTCGTGGCGATGCCCCGCCGGGCAGCCTCCACCGCCGATCCTTCAGCCGTGCACGAGCGCGTGGCCGCCCTGCGCTCGGCCTCCTGGATCCGGCCCCAGTCCCTGGGCGATCTTCAGGAGCACACCCGGGCGGAGGTCGAGGCCACCGATGAGGGCACGTCCCACGTTGAGCGCTCCGAGCCGCCGGAGAAGGTGATCGACGACGACGAGCTGCCCGCAGATCTCCTCACCGCCGCCAGTGGGACGGCCGCTACCTTGCAGTCGGTCTCCTCGGTCCTCTCCGACCCGCCCGCGCTGCTGGGCGACTACACGGGCCTGGAGAGCGTCGTCGCCTCGGCGTCCTGGCGGGCCGACCCCGCGACTCGCAGCGCACAGGTCCCGGCCGCCGAGGCAGCCGGGACCGGGGTCACCTCCTCGCTGGCAGCGGTGCCGTCGTCGACCATCAACCTCATCAGCTCCGAGGCGCAGCTGCCGGTACGGATCACCTCCTCACTGGACCAGGACGTCACCGTCCAGGTCTACCTGGTCTCGGACAACAAGCGCCTCCAGGTCCCGCGCACCACCACCGTGAAGGTCCCGGCCAACCAGCAGGCCAAGGTCACGGTGCCGATCCGGGCCGTCGGCTCGGGCGACGTCGGCCTGACGGTGCAGGTGCTCGCCGCGGACGGCACCACCGTGGGCAGGCCCACCACCGTCGACATGAGAGTCCGCGCCGACTGGGAGAGCCGGGGCACCGGCATCATCGTCGGCCTGCTGGTCTCCATCGTGGTGATCGGTACTGTGAGGACCGTACGACGAGGTCGCCGCACCGCGGTGGCCCCGGCTGCACAGGAGACGGCATGAGCATGATCAAGAACTCACGAGCCACGCGCTCCTCCTCCCAGGGACGCAGTCAGGCGTCCCTGGCGCGGTCCTCGGCCATCATGGCCTCGGGAACCCTGGTCTCCCGCGTCCTGGGCATGGTGCGCAACGCCCTCATCGTCATGGCGCTCGGCGCCACCGGCTCGGGCGCGGCCGACGCCTTCAACACGGCCAACAACCTGCCCACCTACCTGTACAACATGATGATCGGCGGCATCCTCAACGCCATTCTGGTGCCGCAGATCGTCCAGGCGCTGCGACGGCGCAACGGCGAGGAGGTCGTCAATCGGCTCCTGACCGCCGCAGCCACACTCATGCTGGTGGTCACCTGCATCGCGACCGCGGCCGCCCCCCTCATCTTCACCCTCAACGCCAACTCCCTGGCCCAGGGGCAGTGGCGCACGCTGTCCTTCGCCTTCGCGTTCTGGTTCATGCCACAGGTCTTCTTCTACGGCCTGTACGCCCTGTGGGGGCAGGTGCTCAACGCCCGCTCGAGCTTCGGGCCCTACATGTGGTCCCCGGTGCTCAACAACATCATCTCAATCGCATCGATCCTGTTCTACCTCCGTGTCTACGGTCGCTACACCTCCGGTCAGGGACCAGAGCTCTGGGACTGGGGCCGGATCACGCTCATCGGGGCGACGACGACCCTGGGCATCGCGGTTCAGGCCCTCATTCTCTACATCCCGCTGGTGCGCTCCGGCTTCAGGCCCCGCATCATCTTCGGGGTGCGGGGCCTGGGACTGGGCAAGACCGTCAAGGTGGCCCTGTGGGCACTGGCCGGAGTGGGCGTGGCCAGCCTGAGTAACTGGATCACCTCCAACCTGGGCTCCTACGCGGTGACGGCCTCCGAGCAGCCCGAGTACGCGGACGTCATCGTGCCCTCGACGACCATGTGGCTCAACGCCTACCTGGTGTACATGCTGCCCCAGTCGCTGGTGGTCACCTCCATCATCACCGCCCTGTTCACCCGTATGAGTGAGAAGGCCGCGGCCGGCGACAGCGCCGGCGTGCGCGAGGACCTCTCCCTGGGGCTGCGCTCGGCGGGCGTCTTCACCGTCCTGGCCACTGCCGGCGTCTGCGTCCTGGCCGTCCCGGCCCTTCAGCTCTTCACGCCGTCGATCACACTGCCCGAGGCCCAGGCCAGTGCCCCCATGCTCATCGCCCTGGCACTGGGCATCGTCCCGCAGGGCATCTGGTTCGGGGCCCAGCGGGTCATGCTGGCCTACTCCGACACCAAGCGGCTGCTCCTGGCCGACGTCGTCGTCGGCGTCATCCCCGTGGTCCTGTGCGTCATGGCCTACTTCGTGGCACCGGCCAACCACTGGATGACCTGGGCCGGCGCGGCCAACACGATCAGCCAGATCGGGGGCACCGTGGTGGTCATCCCCATGATGCGCTCCCACCTGCCCAGCCTCGACGGCCGCAAGATCATCGCCACCCACCTGCGTCTGGTCATGGCGGTGGCGCCCGCGGTCGTCGTCGGGATCGTCCTCAACCTGGTCATGGGCAACGTCGACGCCGACTCCTCCCTGGCCAAGATGCTCGCGGCCTTCGGGCACATCTGCGTCGTCGCCGCCGTCATGTCGCTGGTCTACCTGCTCATGGGGCGCGTCGTGGGGATCGAGGAGATCACCGTCGCCTTCCGGCCCTTCTCACGGATCCTGTCCACCGTCGGTCGTCGCCTGCCCGGTACGCCCGGGAGAGTGGTCCTGGCGATCGCGGCCTGGCTGTCACCGCCGGAGCCGACGACGCAGACAACCACTCAGATGCCGGCCGTCCAGACCCCGGCTCCACCGCCGCCGGCTCAACCCGCTTCCGACCCGTCAGGTATTTCAACGGACCCGGCCGCACATGGTGCTGTTGGCTACACCCCCGGTACCGCCCAGGCGGCCCCGCCCGCACCACCACCGCCCTCGCAGGTGCAGACGCACCCCTGGGGACAGCCGGGTCAAATGGAGCAGCGGTCCGCCGGCGGCTGGTCCTCCCAGGCCCCTGCGGGCTACACCCAGGACGGACAGCCGGTCTACCCGCTCGCCCCGCCGCCTCTGGCGCCCTCGCAGGCAACAGCTCCACCGCCGCCCACGAGCGCCGACTACGCCGCCGACGCCTCCCACCGCGCCCAGGCTCCGGATCACGTCCCGGCCAACACTCCCGGGAGTATCCCGCCCTCGCTTCCCCCGAGCATCCCGCCTTCCCCGGTGGCCACAGGGCAGTCCGCCCCCTACCCGCCCCACACCTCTGCCCACACGAGCCACATCACCCCGGTTTGGAGCCCTCAGACAGTTACGATGGGGTCAACTGGTGTAGATGGACAACCATCTCAAGGAAGGAGACGCATGTCGGAGGCGACGCCCATCGGCAGTGGTCGCTACGGACTCCTGGGAACGCTGTCCACCACGCTGCCGCGCATCGTCAGGCACCGTGGCGTTGACACGATCCTGGACCGGGACGTCACGATCCTGGTCCTCACCGACGCGACGCTCCACCGAGACAACGTCCTGGAGTCCGCCAGCAGGGCGGTGCTGGTCGAGGACCAGCGTCTCCAACAGGTCTATGACGTCGAGCGCGCAGAGCCCTCCGTCATCGTCACCGAGCCGCTGACCGGACGCACCTTCTCCTCCCTGGTCTCCCGGGGCATGCCTCCGACGCAGGCGCGCGCGATCATCGGTGAGACCGCTCAGGCGCTCGACGCCGGCGCTCGCAAGGGCCTGCACCACCTCAACCTGTCTCCCGAGTCCATCCGCGTTCTTCCCGACGGCACGGTCAAGGTCAGCGGCCTGGGGATCGAGGCCGCCGCCCTGGACCTGGAGAGCCGGGTGGCCGGCCACGACCCGTCGGCCGCCGACCGCGCCGACGCCCGCGCGCTGGTGGAGATCCTCTACTACGGTCTGACCGGCCGGTGGCCGGGCAAGCGCCCCGGCATCCCCTCGGCCCCGCGTCTGGGCGGTGCCCCGGTCAAGCCCTCCACGCTCGTGCCGGGGATCGACCCGATCCTGGATGAGCTGTGCGAACGCACCTGGAGCAGTCAGCCCCCCACCTCCTCGGCGGAGGTGGCCCGCTCACTGGGCACCTGGGACACGGTGGTCGGCTACCACGAGTCCGGCTCGACGCCGATTCCGCCGGCTCAGCGTCCGGCGTCGTCCGCTGGTGTCAACGGCGGGGGCTCCGCGAACGCGGGTGCACCGGCCGCGGCCGGTGCCGCCGGAGCCGGCGTCGCCAGTGCGGCTCGCGGGGTCCTGGACCGTCTGCGGCGCAGTGGTGTCGGCAAGGGCGCCACGGTCGCCCCGTCGGCAGGTCAGTCGGCCCCCACGTCGGCTCAGCCCGGCCAGGTTCCGGCCGCGCCGGCCGGTACCGACGTACCGGCGGAGCAGACCTCCGTCATGCCGGCCTCCTCCGTTGCCGAGGAGGCCGTGGCCCCGACCTCTGACCCGCAGCAGGTCGGGTCCCAGGCCGTGCCGGAGCAACCGGCGAGCGACACCTACATCCAGGTCACCGGGCCGACGAACCCCATCCCGAACGTCCTGGCGACCGCCTCCGAGACCGTCCCCGGGCCCGCACCGGTCCCGGCAGAGCCCTTCACCGGCAGCTTCGCGGTCTTCGAGGATGACGAGGAGGAGATCGACCCCGAGGTCACTCGCCGGGAGCAGCGCACCACCAACAGCGTTCTGGCCACTTTGGCCGTCATCGTCGTCGTCTTACTGGTGGCCGCCAGCTACATCATTTACCGGACGATCGGCATCCCCTTCGCGGACGAGGACCGCGCGGCCGCTGACACCGTTCCCTCGGCCAGCGCCCAGGAGGCCGGCGGCGGGGGCGGCCAGACGCAGCAGCCGGCTTCTACGACACCGGCTCAGACACCGACCCAGGACACCAAGCCTGAGATCGTCAACGTGAGCGTCGTTGACGAAGCCAGCAGTGGCTTTGCCTCCTCTCAGGCTGGAACCCTCACCGATGGTGACACGAGTAAGGAATGGTCCTCTCACTACTCCGCGAGCCCCGAGACCGCGCCAATCGATATCACGCTCAACCTCAAGAGCCCTGCCAAGGTCTCGCAGATCGAGATCCAGGGCACCCACGAGGGTGGTCAGATCGAGGTCCACGCCTCCAACGCCAACGGTCCGCTGCTCACCCATGGGCCCTTCGCCTCAGGAACGACGACCCTCCCCATCGACAAGCCCCAAGACGTGGATACCATCGTCGTGCGGATCACTAAACTTCCCATGAGCCCGGGAGCCGATCGCCCCTACAGAGCAACTGCGACTGAGATCACATTCAAATAAGTCCCTCCCTGGGAACAGGCTGCATTGATCACCAGTTGCACTAGGCGACCGCCCACCGCGGCTACCGTCCGCTCATCAGGAGAGTCATGATTCACGACGTCGTCATTGTCGGCTCCGGCCCCGCCGGCTACACGGCCGCCATCTACGCGGCCCGCGCCCAGCTCAACCCGGTCATCCTGGCCGGTTCGGTCACTGCGGGCGGCGCGCTGATGAACACCACCGAGGTGGAGAACTACCCCGGCTTCATCGAGGGGATCATGGGCCCCGAGCTCATGAACCAGATGCAGGAGCAGGCCGAGCGCTTCGGTGCGGAGATCCGCTACGAGGACGTCACCGCCCTCGAGCTGGAGGGCGACGTCAAGCGCGTCACCACCTCCGACGGCGCCTACGAGGCCCGCACGGTCATCATCTCCACCGGCTCGGAGTACCGGCACCTGGGGGTCGACGGGGAGGAGCGTCTCTCCGGTCATGGCGTGTCCTACTGCGCCACCTGCGACGGGTTCTTCTTCAAGGACCAGGACATCGTCGTCGTCGGCGGTGGGGACTCGGCCATGGAGGAGGCCACCTTCCTGACCCGCTTCGCCCGCTCCGTCACAGTGGTGCACCGCCGCGACGAGCTGCGCGCCTCAGCCGTCATGGCCAAGCGCGCCCAGGAGGACCCGAAGATCTCCTTCGCCTGGAACTCGCGCGTCGTCGAGCTCCACGGTGAGGACTCGCTGACCGGCATCACCCTGGAAGACACCGTCACCGGGGAGCGTCGCCGGATCGAGGCCACGGGACTGTTCGTCGCCATCGGCCAGGTCCCACGCAGCGAGCTCGTCGCTGAGGCCCTCGAGCTCGACGAGGCCGGCTACATCAAGGTCGAGGTCCCCTCGCAGCGCACTCGCATTCCCGGCGTCTTCGCCTGTGGTGACGTCGCCGACCCTACCTACCAGCAGGCGATCACCGCGGCCGGATCCGGCTGCCGCGCCGCTCTGGATGCCGAGCACTATCTCACCACGCTGCAGGCCTGAGCCGGCCGCGCACCTCAGCCCTGCTCAGAGCGGGCCGGCTCCGACGTCGTCGGAGGACCTGCGCTGAGCCCATCCCGACTCACCCATCCACAACGTTCGAGGAGAATAACCATGTCTGAGGCACTCGCCGTCACCGACGCCACCTTCGAGGAGGAGGTCCTCAAGTCCGAGGTCCCCGTCGTCATCGACTTCTGGGCCGAGTGGTGCGGCCCTTGCCGCCAGATGGCGCCGATCGTGGACGAGGTCGCCGCCGACTTCGGCGACAAGGTCAAGTTCGTCAAGATCGACGTGGACGCCAACCCGGCCACCGCCCGCTCCTACGGTGTGCGCTCCATCCCGACCTTCGCGGTCGTGCGCGACGGTGAGGTCTTCCACCAGTTCAGCGGCTCCCGCCCCAAGGCCTCCTTCAAGACCGAGGTGGAGAAGGTCCTCGCCTGATACCTGGCTGCCACCAGTCCTGACCAGCTGCCGCGACGCCGGCCTCGTTCGATATCCCTCACCGGGGTGATGAATGAGGCCGGCGTCGCGGCAGCCGTCGTCCATGCGCGTACCGTAGGCCCACAAGTTGTCTGATGACTTCCCGTGCCTGGTTGACCGCGCCTGTCACCCTCGGCCGCGGCCCCGTAGAATCGCACCGGAATCGCAGTGGCATCCCGGCATGCGATACGGCAAGAAGGCAGCACATGCAGCACACCCAGTACATCTCCACCCGCGGCCAGATGACGCCCGCCGGGTTCACGGACGTTCTTCTGGCGGGCCTGGCTCCCGACGGCGGTCTGGCGGTACCGGACCGGCTGCCGTCACTCACGCCGGCGCAGCTCGAGGCCTGGAGGTCCCTGGGCTACGCAGAGCTGGCCACCGAGGTCATCGGTCTGTTCGCCGCCGACATCCCGCGTGAGGATCTGGCCGCTCTGACCCGAGCAGCCTACAGCGAGGCACGGTTCCCACAACCGGTCGTCCCAGTGACCGGGCTGGGCGACGTCGCCGACGGCCTGGTGCTCGTGGGCCTGTCCGAGGGACCGACAATGGCCTTCAAGGACCTGGCCATGCAGTTTCTGGGGCAGGCGATTCCCTACGTGCTGGCCAAGCAGGGCAAGGTCCTCAACATCCTGGGGGCCACCTCGGGAGACACCGGCTCAGCGGCCGAGCACGCCTTCCGGGGGCAGGAGGGCGTCAGCGTCTTCATGCTCTCACCGGCGGGTCGGATGAGCCCGGTGCAGCGGGCCCAGATGTACACCCTCCAGGACGCCAATATCCACAACATCGCAGTACGGGGGGTCTTCGACGACTGCCAGGCGCTGGTCAAGGCCCTGAGCAATGACGCGGACTTCAAGGCGGCCCATCATCTGGGTGCCGTCAACTCCATCAATATCGGCCGGATCGCCGCACAGGCCGTCTACTACGTCTGGTCCTGGCTGCGAGTCACCGACGCGGTGGAGGAGGAGGTCCGCCCCGGTTACCGCGTCGACGTGTGCGTGCCCTCGGGCAACTTCGGCAACATCTACGCCGGGTTCCTGGCCCGGTCCATGGGGGTGCCGATCCGCCGCCTCATCCTGGCCACCAACGAGAACAACGTCCTCGAGGAGTTCTTCACCACGGGCGTCTACCGGCCCCGCTCAGCGGAGGAGACGCTGGCCACCTCCAGCCCGTCCATGGACATCTCCAAGGCCTCGAACCTGGAGCGCTTCATCTGGGCCCTGCTGGGGCCGGAGGCCTTCGTCCAGCGTTGGGCGGAGCTGGAGACCACCGGCACGCTCGACCTGCGCGATGAGCGTGCACGCCTGGGAGAGGAACTCGGCTTCGTGGCCGGAGCGTCGTCGCACACCGACCGGCTGGAGGCCATTCGCAGCGTCAAGGAGCGCTCCGGCCGTCTCATTGACCCGCACACCGCCGACGGCGTCACGGTGGCTCTACGCACCATGGAACCGGGTTTCCCCACGCTCGTCATGGAGACGGCAAAGGCCGCGAAGTTCCCGCAGACGGTGGCCGAGGCGCTCGGGACCGGGCCGGAGACTCCCGACGTCATCGCCGATCTGCTCGCTCAGCCACAAAAGGTGGAGACGATCGACAATGACCAGGCCCCTTTGCGCGCTCTCATCGAGGAGCATGCCTTGAGCTCCTGAGCGAGTCGCCCCACGCCGGGACACTGCCTCTCAACGCTCCGCGCATCATGTCCATGGTGCGCGGAGCGTTCTCGTTCACCGCGTCGTCTCACCCGTCTTGGGAACGCTTCAGTGTTTCACGTGAAACACCGCGGATTACTCCTGTCCTCGCCGAGGCCTGCCCGCCAGTGCGGCGTGGCAGACTTGGATCCACGGACGCAGCAGTGGCCACCAAGGAAGGACCGAAGGTGAGTGAGAGCAGTAACCAGGTGAAGGGCAACCGACTCGATCCGTGGCTGGACAGCTATGCCGCGCGAGCTCATGGTCTGCGCGCCTCGGAGACTCGCTCACTGTTCGCCGTCGCCTCACGACCGGAAGTGGTGTCGCTGGCGGGCGGAATGCCCAATCTCAAGGACCTTCCACTGGAGCGGCTGGCGGAGGCCACGGCGCAGATGATCCGCAAGGACGGCGGCAAGGCGCTGCAGTACGGAAACGGCCAAGGACTGCCGCGACTGCGGGCGCAGATCACCGAGGTCATGGCCCTCGAAGGCATCGAGACGGACCCGGAGGACGTCATCGTCACCACGGGGTCCCAGCAGGCCGTCGACATCGTCACAGAACTCTTCGTCGATCCCGGCGATGTCGTCCTGACCGAGGCGCCCACGTACGTCGGATCCCTGTCGATCTTCGCAACCTATCAGGCCGACGTGCAGCAGGTACCCATTGACGCTGACGGCGTCATCCCCGAGGCTCTGGAGGAGATGATCGTCCGTCTTGAGCGCGAGGGGCGTCGCATCAAGTTCTTCTACTGCCTGCCCAACTTCCACAACCCCGCCGGGGTGACGCTCACCGAGGAGCGCCGTCCGCAGGTCATCGAGATCTGCCGGCGCCATCACATCCTCATCGTGGAGGACAACCCCTACGGTCTTCTGGGCTTCGAGGGGCAGACCTACACCGCTCTCAAAACCCTCGCACCCGACGACGTCGTCTACCTCGGCTCCTTCTCCAAGATCTTCGCTCCCGGTTACCGCGTGGGCTGGGCGGTGGCGCCGCCGGCCGTGCGGGAGAAGATGAAGCTGGCTTCAGAGGCGGCGATCCTGTGCCCGTCGTCGGCGGGGCAGTTCTCCATCTCCATGTACCTGGACCAGTTCGACTGGAAGCAGCAGATCGTGGACTTCCGAGCCATGTACCGAGGGCGGCGCGACGCCATGGTGGCGGCGCTGGAGGAGTTCCTGCCGATGTGCCACTGGAACGTCCCCGACGGTGGTTTCTACGTGTGGGTGAGGCTCCCCGAAGGACTCGACGCCAAGGACATGCTGCCGCGAGCAGTCACCAGCCTGGTCGCCTACGTCTCCGGAACGGCCTTCTACGCCGGTGGGAGGGAGGGGCAGGACCATCTGAGACTGTCCTTCTGCTATCCCGAGCCCGTCGAGATCCGCGAAGGCGTACGAAGACTCTCCGGCGTCGTCACCCGCGATCTCGAGCTGCTGGACCTGTTCGGTCCCACCCACAGTCCCCGTCCATCCGAAGGCGTTCACGCGCCCGCACCCGATCAGATCTGAGGTTGACGATGAACCAGTCTCCACTCCGTATCGCTGTCCTCGCCGGTGGACTGAGCCACGAGCGCGACATCTCGCTGCGATCCGGGCATCGCGTTGCCCAGGTCCTCAAGCACCTCGGGCACACCGTCCTGGTCCTGGACATCGATGCGCGCACCATTGGGTCGCTCAAGACCTTCGGGCCCGACGTCGTCTGGCCACTGGTCCACGGCGGTCCCGGGGAGGACGGAGGTCTGCAGAACATGCTCATCGCTCTGGGGCTGCCGTACGTCGGCACGCACTCAGACGGTTGCCAACGGGCCTCCTTTAAACCGACCGCTAAGGCGAGTGTCCGAACCGGAGGAGTGATTACTCCTGACTCGTTAACACTTCCACATTCCTACTTCAGTCAGCTTGGAGCGCAGGAGGTTCTGACTGTTGTCGCTGGTCATCTCGGGCTTCCCGTGGTGGTGAAGCCCCATCAGGGAGGTTCTGGACTCGGCGTCTCCTACGCATCGACGGCGGACGAGCTGCGATCCGCGATGGTGGCATGTTTTGCGTATGACGAGCGAGCCCTCATCGAGCGCTATGTCCCCGGCACGGAGCTCGCAGTGTCCGTCGTGGATACGGGAGAGGGGCCACGCGCGCTCCCGCCCGTTGAGGTAGTGACTGATGGGCAGTACGACTTCGATGCACGCTATAACCCGGGCCGCTCGGAGTACTTCGTTCCCGCGCGTCTGAATGACTCGGTTATTGAGATGGTCAAGAGCACCGCTGTCACGGTTCACTCCACCCTCGGACTCGGGAATCTCTCTCGAACCGACCTCATTCTCGATGAGGAGGGGACGCCCTGGTTCATTGACGTCAACGTCATTCCAGGAATGACAGAGACCTCTCTGCTCCCGATCGCTGCAAAAGCAGAAGGCGGTCTGGAGGGCCTGTACGACGCGCTAGTGAGGAACCCACTCGTCCACCCATAGTTCCTGTTCGGTTTCACGTGAAACAGTGGCTCCGCTCTTTTGAGCGGAGCCACTGTTGTATGCAATGACGATGAGACTGCGCCGCACGGCGATAGAGTGAGTTACGGAGCTCCTCTGGTTTCACGTGAAACACATGTCGATGCAGCTTCGACATGCCAGCGTCTCAGGATGACCACGACAGGCCTCTCCTCAGGGGAGGGAATGGCAACGACGACCGGAGGTTAACTCTCCGTTCAGGCTCGATGCGCAGCGAGGCGGGTCCCGATCGGCATCATCAACGCGAGACTCAGTTTCACGTGAAACGTCGTTACTGAAGAGCGCACTACAAGACAACTCCGTCCTCCCCAGAAGAAGCAGCTCGCGGCACATCATCGCCTCATAGACAGTGTTGTCCAACTGGTTGCGAGCCAGTCTCGTGAACCAGCCTGTTGAGACAGTTCTATAACGTTGCTGCCGGAGCTCGTGGATGCACATGAGGGTCTAGGGAATACACCCGCGACGTCCGCAGTCGACAGCTAAGGTCGTCTACGACGGATCAGTGCCCAGCCGCTCCCTTGAGATCGCATACTTTCGCAACACGATCTGGTTGACATCCCGTTTCACGTGAAACGTCTAACTAAACGCGTCGCCTTCTAGTTGAAGAGGTATCCGTGTGAGTGCGTCGCTCTCGACTCCGTACAGGTCTTCTTCCTCAACTCAAGCGATTCAGGAGAGAGCGAGTGACGGCCCGGTATCTGGACATGGCGAGTCCTCCGAAGCATCTCAGGTGGAGCTAAAGTCATCACCTCATCGAACCGGAGGCCTCGATTCCCTCGGGTAGACGCTGGACTCTGTCATGACCTCGCCATGCGGAGTGAGGCCTGCTCGGCCAATGCTTCCTAAGATGTTGGTGGAGTCGAACCGCCTGCCAGTTTCTGTGACCGTGCCGCCAACAGCCGCAGCCGGTTCTGTCCATCCACTACAGCAGGCTCACCATGCGCGACCAGGCAACCATCCACATCGGCAACATCGAGCATAGGCTTCAGCAACGTGCATCACTCAACCTCATCTCGACTCGATCGGTTTCACGTGAAACCTACTTCCCATCCCGGGGCGTCTCATGGGCAATATCGATCGAGGGTCAGGCATGATGCTCCTTGAGTGTTGACTCGTCTCTCACGTCCTTAGGTACCCTCCTCTCCCATTCGGGGTAGGGGCGAGGCGAATCGCCCTCAGAAGTATGAATCTCAACCTCTGAGGGACGCCAGGTGCTCGGAACGCAGGTATCTGAGTTTCACGTGAAACCAATGCCGTTGAAATAACGCCTCTCCGCCGCGGCCAAGCCGACCACGCCTCTGTGAGCACTTCGGCCATTCAGGTACATCGAAAGGCACCATCCCCATCAGGCAACGGCGAGTCTGCAGCACGGGCTCCCTGTACTCGACATCATATGCCCACTGAAAGTCAGCGAAAATCTTTGAACATCCCGGGATGAGCTACTGTCCACCACCCTGGTCAACGAGCCCCCGGCACGTTCCATTAGAACGGGCAGGTCTTCGCCTCACTACTCCGTGTCACAAGTATCCAGCGGCACAACTCCGCGCGTGCTCTGGAAGCATCACGGATTCATCGCGTGCGAAACAGCTCAGTGCGCTGTCATCGACATCGGCGTGGGCACCAATGTTGGAGAGCCTCGAGAACCATCGGTTTCACGTGACAGCACCCCCGGCGGTCCGCTCGGTATGCGGCGAGTGCAGGTTCGATCCTTGGAACGTAGGTCACGACCAGCACAGAGTAGACCCCACTTCTTCCGCGTGGAGCCGAGGACACTACGCCGAGGCATGACACTCGTCTTCCAGTGCAAGTTGCCTCTGTGCTCCGTTGGCGATTCCGCCCATGCTCATCCGTAGCGAAGACGCCGACACACAACCATCTACTCCTCGCACCCCGCACTCATCCAGCCGGAGCGGCAGGAGAGCAATCCACACGGGTCAAAACTCGATTGTCTTTCCGCAGCCCCACACGTACGTTTCACGTGAAACCAGCATCGAGTTGGCCTGATCACCGAGTGTTCCCCCTTCTGCTGCAACATCAAATTGGTTTCAGTCCTTAGTTCGCCAACCCAGGACGGCATTCCAGCCTCCTGCACCCATTGATAACGTCTCCACCGAGGAAGACGATTCGGGTCACGACGGTCCCGTCAGTACATCCGTTCTTCTGTGCCACATACAAAGTATGGAAGAGCAGCACACCTACCCACGCCTTCCCGGCATGAGCAGCATCACCAGCCTGAACCGACGTAGCTATCGTTTCAGGAAGGGAACGAAGCTGTCTCAAGCTGTAGCAGTGCTCCTATCTCCGTTTCACGTGAAACCAAATCGGGCTTCCGTCGATGACAACCGATCCGTACCGCCGCCGAAGTCGGGAGCAGACTGTTGTCTGCGCCATCGGCGGCCCGTCAGAGAACGGGCCACCCGACAGGGTTCCGACACTCAAGGCGATCCAGGTGCTTCACACTGAAGCTACTCTCAAGCCTGTCGGTACCTCTCACTACTGTTGGGCCTGTAAAGCCACCTCTACAGACCAACCGGGCCGACTACGCCACCGTTGCACCCACATTGGCACCCCGCCACTAGCATCAACCACCGATTCGAACGATAGACATTACGCGAGCTGATGTTCGGATGATCTATGACCGCCCTGATTAAGAACATGAGTGAAACGTGGCTGTGGCGCCCCTCCGGCGATTCACACATTCGTATGTGCCACGCACGCGTACCCCATAGGGAACTGATCGACGTTTCACGTGAAACGGCCTCTCTACCGCGCCGTAGAAGACCAGCCGGACATCTCTCGGGAGAGGGCCAGCAATAGACCTCGTTGCGTCGCTGCCCTCCTCCACGACGAGCTATGTGACGACGTCTGCCGGTCAGTGGCCTGCTAGAAGCTCTTCACCGGTTTCACGTGAAACCAACGTCGGAAGGATCTACCCCGACAACGGATGCTGTCAGCCCGCTACCCTCAGTCGATCGCCGGTTCCAGTTCACCAGGAGGAGTCGGTTCTCCCGCGGCATCACTAGCCACGCCATATCAGGCTAGCTGCCGACAACGATGACGGCCAGCATCCACCCGAAGCAGGTCGCCTTCTCGGGAAAGGTATTGAGACAAGACGGCGAGCCCCACCCAGAAGGAGCACATCGGCCTTGACACCTCGGTTAAACGACGCTCACTCGGTAGGCCGAGAGATGTGCCATGCACCGTTGGTTCTTAGATCTCATCCCGGGCACTAACAGCAAGGCTGCACCGTTTCACGTGAAACACGATCTGCAGGTCCCTCTGAACTCCAGCACCTCACCCGAGGAAGACGAAGCGTCATCCGCCTCCGTTGCTTCATCACAACGAGAAATGGGGGCTGAGACAGTTTCTGTCTCAGCCCCCGCCGTTGTTGTCACATTCGGCGTCAGCTACTCTTCGTCGAGCGATGTCCCCGGCGCCAGCGCACCAACGATACGAGCGAGATCGTCATCCCCGGCGAACTCAATAGTGATGCGACCCTTCTTCGCTCCACGTGTCACCTTGACGCGAGTGTCGAAAGCATCCGAGAGCCGCGTTGACAGCGCCGGGAGAGGGGTGCTGCGCGCCCGCAGTACCTTTGGCTGATCCGAGCCCGGTTCCGGCTCCTCGTGGAGCGCAACAAGCTCTTCTGTTGCTCGAACTGAGAGTCCCTCGGCCACCACACGCTGAGCGAGACGTTCCATTTCCGCAGCGTTCGGAAGTCCGAGAAGAGCGCGAGCGTGGCCGGCCGAGATGACATTGGCGGCGAGCCGACGCTGAACCAGCGGCGGTAGCTTCATGAGGCGCAGCGTATTGGAGATCTGTGAGCGCGAACGAGCGATCCGCTCGGACAGCTCCGCGTGAGTGCACTGGAAGTCCTCCAGCAGCTGCTGGTAGGCCGCAGCCTCTTCCAGGGGGTTGAGCTGGACGCGGTGCAGGTTCTCCAGCAGTGCGTCTCGCAGAAGATCGACGTCGTCAGTATCCCGGACAACAGCCGGAATCGTCTCCAGGCCGGCTTCCTTAGAAGCACGCAGACGACGCTCACCCATGATGAGCTCGTAACGCGGATCCTCTCCCGAAGCGGTCGGCACCTGCCGCACCACGATTGGTTGCAGCAGTCCCACTTCCGCGATAGACGCAGCCAGCTCTGAGATGTCCTCCTCATCGAATACCTGCCGAGGCTGACGAGGATTCGGGTGAATCAGCTCCACCGGAATCTCAGCGAAACGGGCACCGGGGACTGGAACCAGATCGGACGCATCAGCGTCCGCAGCATCATCTTCGCCATCGATCGCGTCATGTGAATCAGCGCGAGTATCAGGCTTCTCCGACATGTCGGCAGACGGCTGTTCATCGGAGCGCAAGGACTCAGTGGGCTCGGCATCGATGACCGAGGAGTGTCCCTCCTCCGTTTCACGTGAAACAACAGGCTCTTCGGAGGTGACGACTGTCTCCGGAGAGGATTCAGCAACAGCCTCAACCTCGGTCGAGATATCCTGCGCCGACTGAGCAATCGCAGCAGATGACGTCTCAGCGACCTCCGGCTGCGCTGTCAGCTCCTCCACTGCTTCCTCAGCCGGCTCCACAGCCTCCGGAACCTTCTTCGCCGGACGCTTCTGTGCCGTTGTCTTCCTCTGAACCGTCGATCGGGTGCGCTTGGCCGAGGTAGCTGACGAGGTCTTTCCGGTCTTCTTCGCAGCAGTAGCGGCGGTATCCGTCGCGGCAACCGAATCCGGCGTGGTTTCACGTGAAACAGACGTTGTCTGTTTACTCTTCTCTGTCGTCTTAGACGACGTCGAACGCGTTGAGCGACTCTTCGACCCCCGCTTCCGTTGAGAAGGAGCCAGGAGAGTCGCCGTCAGATCGCGGGTGCTCCGAGCTTCCGCCTCCGGCTCCGGGGCGGCATGCTCGGGCTCAGAAGGTGCTTTCTCATCCTGGACCTCCGCCTTCCTCGAATCAGGAAAGAACACGTCAGAAGGACGAGACGCAGAGACCTTCTCCTTCTGCGCCTCTGGAATCAGCGCCTGCAGACCCCGTCCGAGTCCGCGCCGTTTCTGAGCCATTAGGCTTCCTCGCCTTCATTTCGGGGAGCGCCCCGGAGAGCAACTTCACGAGCCATTTTCTTATACGCAATCGCGCCGGTGGACCGGGGATCCCAGAACACCACGGGAGCGCCGAAGGAGGGAGCTTCGGCAACACGGATGGAACGCGGCACCTTGGTGTCCAGCGTCGCATCAGGGAAATAGGAACGAACCTCGGACTCCACCTCACGCGCCAAGGTGGTGCGTCCGTCAAACATGGTGAGCACAATCATCGAGACACCCAAGCCCGGATTGTGAATGCGAGCGATCCGATCGATGGATCGTGTCAGGAGGGCCAGTCCCTCAAGGGCGTAGTACTCGGCCTGCATCGGAATAAGGACTTCGTCGGCTGCGACGAAGGCGTTGATCGTCATGATACCGAGGCTGGGAGGGCAGTCGATGATGACGTAGTCGAGCGGTTCCTGTCCATCGGTTTCACGTGAAACCAGGTAGTCCACGAGCGCACGCCGCAGACGTGACTCCCTCTCAGCGGTGGAGATGAGCTCGATCTCGACGGCGGCGACGTCAATTGTTGCCGGCACACACCACAAGGTCTCACAGAAGCGGGTCTTGGCCACGACATCCTTAATGGATACCCCGTCGACAAGAACATCGTAGATGGACGCATTGTCATCACCATGCTCCACCCCCAGTGCGGTCGAAGCATTGCCCTGCGAGTCAGCATCGATGAGGAGGACGTGCAATCCTCCTTCGGCCAGCGCAGCGGCGAGATTGACTGCGGTCGACGTCTTTCCGACGCCGCCTTTCTGGTTCGCGACCGCGACGACCCGGGTTCGCTCGGGATGTGGGAACTCTCCACCCGCTACCTCGTCTAGGGCGAGGTGCTCGGCCTGGAGCTGATCGAAGATAGACGATCCGGACAAACCTGCTTCTCCTCGGACGACGATCCAACGGCCCGAGCCAGTCGGGCAGTTACGAGTCTACGCGAGCAGGTCGATCCTTACGCGTTACACCGAACGCGCGCCGTATCTCACCGGTTCTTCGGGCGGCGAATCTCAACCACGGCAGTCGTTTCATCGCCGGGAGTAACAACCTCATGAACTACAGCAACTGATAACTTTTTATTTTTAATAACGTACTTGGCGTCGTCGACCTCGGCTTGTGCTCGCATCCCCTTGAGGGCGAGCAAGGCACCCCCCGGCCGGAGCAACGGTGCGGTCAGCCTCACCAGCTTGGACAGGTTCGCCACCGCACGAGCCGTGACCACGTCATAGCGGTCCTTGATCTCCTCGGCGCGTGCTCGTCGAATGGTCACGTTGTCCAGGTCCAGCTCCTCGACGACGTCGGAGAGCCACTGGGTGCGCCGCTCCATCGTCTCAATGAGAGTGACGTCGAGGTCGGGTCGCAGCAGCGCGACCACCACACCGGGGAAACCGGCCCCGGAACCAACGTCGGCCACGCTTCCCCGGGCCGGGAGGAAAGGGACCACGGCGGCCGAGTTGACGATGTGCCGGCTCCACAGGCGGGGAAGCTCACGCGGCCCCACGAGACCGCGCAGCTCACCCTCCTCAGCGAGCATCTGGGCGAAGTGCTCCGCCGCGGAGAAGGAGACCCCGAAGATCTCCCGCATCTCCGACGTCGGCTCCTCCACCTGGGCCCGCTGCTCCTCACTCATGCGTCAGAGCGCTCCGCGACCGACTCCGACTCCTCGCCGGCCTTCTCGACGACGTCCACGCCGTCGGCGTCATCACCGTCCTGGTCATCAGCCTCGTCGGCCGGCAGAACCACGACGTAGCGGTGGGGCTCGGCGCCCTCGGACTCTGAGACCAGGCCGGCGGAGGCGACGACGTCGTGGCACACCTTGCGCTCGAAGGGATTCATCGGCTCCAGGCTGACGGTCTCACCTGAGGTGAGCACCTTGGTAACGGCCTCCTGGGCGACCTTGGTGAGCTCGGTGCGACGATCGGCGCGGTAACCGTTGATGTCGAGCATGAGCCGGGACCGGTTGCCGGTGCGAGCCTGGACCGCGAGACGGGTCAGCTCCTGAACGGCCTCCAGAACCTCACCATCGCGTCCGACAAGATCAGCGAGCTCGCGCTCGTCACCCTCCTCGGAGGCGACCACGGCGATCGAGGCGCGTCCGTGGTCGATGTCGATATCGATGTCGCCTCCCAGGTCGGCGATGTCGAGAAGCTCCTCCAGGTAGTCGGCGCCGATCTCGCCCTCCTCCTCGAGGCGCGAGACGGTGCTGCTCACAGGCCTGCCTGCGGACTGCTGGGAGGAGTCGTTACTGTGCTGCTCACTCATGATGTCATCCGTATCTGTGATGGGAACCGGGTTGTCCTGCCGCTGAGCAGCTCTCAGCGGTTGCGCTTCTTCTTGGCCTGAGCCTTGCGTCGGGCCGCCGCCTCGCGACGCTGACGGGCCCGGCGCTCGTAACGACGTCGAGCGATCTCCTCGTCGCTGAGGCCACCACTCTTGGAGGATGCCGACCCCTTGGAGCCACTCATGTCCTCGCCGGACGCCTCATCGTCGTCGGACTCTCCGACGGCGTCAGTCTGAGCCTCATTGCGAGTCTCACCGTGCGCCTCGCCCTGGCCACCGGACTTCTTCCGCCGGTTCTTACGCACCGGCTGCACCCGCTGTCCGCCGGTGCGACCCTCGGCCTCGGCCTTGGCGGCCGCCTCGGCTCGCTCCTCCTCCTCAAGGGAGGGCAGGCCCTTGCGCGCCCGCTTGGCGTTGACCCGGGCGCGATACTTCTTCTCGGCCTCGCTGCCGGGTGCGGGCATGTTGCGGATGGTGAAGAACTGCTGGCCCATGGTCCACAGGTTGGAGATCACCCAGTAGACAAGTACACCGATCTGGAAGTTGACGCCGGAGATGGCGAAGATGACCGGCATCACGTACATCATCATCCGCTGGGACCGGATCATGGGGTTGTCGGAGTCCATGGACTCCGCCGACATGTTCTTCATCGTCAGCTGCGCCATGGTGTACCACTGCGTCACCGACATGATGATGATCATGGCCACCGTGACGATCTTGACCTGCGTGTCAGCGCTGCTCATGAAGGAGGAGGACAGGCTGGCGCCGAAGACGCTGGAGGCCTGCACCTGCTCGGCCAGCTGCTGCGTGAGTGGGCCGATCGAAGGACGACCGTAGGTGCCGCCCGCGACAGCGCCCAGCGAGGCCAGCACGCGGAACAGGGCGAAGAAGATGGGCATCTGCACCAGGATCGGCAGGCAGGAGGCCATGGGATTGGTCCCGTGCTTGCGGTAGAGCGCCATCATCTCTTCGTTCATGCGCTGGCGCGACTCGGGATCCTTCTTGCCCTTGTACTTGGCCTGGAGCGCCTTCATCTCCGGCTGGAGGAGCTGCATCCCACGCGAGGCACGGATCTGCTTGACGAACAGCGGCATGATGAGCAGCCGCACCACGATCGTCAGACCGATGATGGACAGCACCCAGGCGATACCCGGCCCGTCGGGGAATCCGATGAGGACCAGGCCCTTGTGGATCGTGACCATGACCCAGGCCACGGCCACCTTGAGGGGCCATAGCATCGTGTCCATCCGTACTCCTTGTGTGGGGATTCTCGTGGGAGAGCAGTATCAGCGCGAGCTCGGAGCGCGAGTCGGCACTATGTCAATCGGTTCGCCGGGATCGATCAGGTTTCCTCAACCCTGAAGCGCGGGACATCACGGGGATGGTCGTAGCGCCAGCGCCCCTTGTCCGGAACATGGTCGACTCCACCGGGAGTCAGCGGGTTGCAGCGCAGCAGACGCCAGGTGGCCAGCAGCACGCCCTTGATGGGACCGTGCACCTCCACCGCCGTGACCGCGTAGGCCGAGCAGGTGGGGTAATAGCGGCACGACGCCGGCAGGAGCGGTGAGATGAAGCGCTGATAGAGACGCACTGGAGCCAGAAGAGCTCGCGTCAGCCATCTACTCATTGCTCACTCGTATCCGTCCTACCGCTGCTGCCCGTGGACCCGGCGCTCACCGTCACGCTCTCGGCACCGGTTGAGAAGCCTGTCCAGATCTCTCCCTAGGGTGCGACTGTCGGCGCCATCGGCTCCGGCCAGTCCGCGCACGACGACGCGGGCTCCTGGTTCAAGCCCACCAACCCGCTGAGCCATGAGAGCTCTCACGCGACGCTTGACACGGTTGCGGTGGGTCGCCAGCGGGATCTGCTTCTTGGGCACGACGACGCCGACGAGAGCCGGGGATTCATCCCCTCTCCCGCCGGCGTGGTAGTGCACAACCAGCCTGCGGTTCCCGCAACGCGTACCCCGACGGATCGCGGTAGTGAAGTCCTCACCCCGCGCCAACCGGTGCGCCGCGCCGAGCACCTCAGGCGGCGAGGCGAGCGCGACCCTTGCGGCGTCGCGAAGCGAGGACAGCGCGACCTGCGCGGGTGGACATGCGCTTACGGAAGCCGTGCACCTTGGCACGACGACGGTTGTTCGGCTGGTAGGTCCGCTTGCTCACGGGCGTAACTCCTGCTTGAGGTGATCGGAACAGTGCATCGCGAGGATCGCGGCACTGTCGCTCACGCGGCTGCCCCATGGATCGGGACGTGACTCCGCGCGAACGTCTGCAACAGCCTACGTTTGGCCCTCTTGCCGGTCAAACGGATGCGGCCGACTGTGACCACTGTGACCGATGGCGTCATCCACATCTCGTCCACATGTCATCCACAGCCAGGATCCGTCCGCGTCCACCGCTGTGGGAAGCCATCTGTCCACAACCTTGCGGATATGTGGATAACTTACTGATCTGCGTGCATCTTCGCAGGAGCCGCGGAAACGGCTACACATCTGTCATTCTGCGGGCTCGTGCGGCATGGTCGGGACCAAATAACCCTGATGATCTCAGAGTTTATTCTGAATAAAACCTGTGAGTCTTTGCTCTCTGTGTCCCCAGATGTGGACAAGGCTGTGGAGAAACAGCATCATGGGATGCCCGGTCAGGACCTTCCGGTTCGCCACTTCCACACATCCCTGTCATCATCGACGCAGTGCCCTGGCCGACGCCGGTCAGGCTGCTACCACCGGGTTCACCACCAACCATGCCGATCAGGAGTCCGTCGTGCCCGACGCTGCCAACACCAAATGGCTCTCAGCCCTTGAGGTGCTCTCCAGCTCCGGAGAGCTGGGCCAGGGCAAGATGTCCATGATCCGCATGACCCACCTCATCGATGTCGACGGAACTCTTGTCCTCGTCGTCGGCTCGGCCTTCGCCAAGGACATCGTTGAGCAGGCACGCGCCCCCATCGGTGCCGCGATCACGCAGGTCTGGGGACGCCCCATGCCCATCGAGGTCACAGTCGACACCTCGTCGGAGGTCTCGCGCGCGCCGATGCCGCCCACGGCTGCCGAACCTGTCAACCTGGCCACCGCATCTGCATCAGTGTCTCCGCCGGCCCCTCCGTCCCCGTCAGGGCCGTCGCCCGTGTCCGCTCCGCCCGCGGTTCCCAACGCCGCTGGAGCCATGGCCCCAACCGTCAATCCAGCCGGCAGCCCCGGCGTGCCCGCCTACGGTGAGCAGATCGGTGACCCGCCGGGCTACCAGGTATCGGCCCCTTCACCGATGCCCCGTTCCCAGGCCTCGGCGGCCTCAGCTCCTTCACCGACGTCGGGCCCCGCACCTGCCATGTCAGGATTCCCCGGCGCCTTCAGCCCCGGAACCGCCGGCCCCCAGAACTCCGCGGGGCTGCTCACGCCGACGGCGGCCAACGACGTCTCCCAGCTCAACCCGCGCTACACCTTCGACACCTACGTCACCGGCTCCTCCAACCGGTTCGCCCACGCCACTGCCCTGGCGGTGGCCGAGGCCCCGGCCCGTGCCTACAACCCCCTGTTCATCTACGGCGGCTCCGGACTGGGCAAGACCCACCTGCTGCACGCCGTCGGCCACTACGCCCAGACGCTCAACCCGGGAATCCGCGTCAAGTACGTCAACTCCGAGGTCTTCGTCTCCGACTTCATCGCCTGCGTACGCGACGGCAACCAGGACGACGGCCGCATGGAAGGATTCAAGCGCCGCTACCGTGAGGTCGACATTCTTCTGGTCGACGATATCCAGTTCCTCCAGGGCAAGGAATCTACCCTCGAGGAGTTCTTCCATACCTTCAACTCCTTGCACTCCTCGGGCAAGCAGGTAGTCCTCACCTCCGACCAGCCGCCCAAGGCCCTGGGCGGGCTCGATGAGCGCCTGCGCTCCCGGTTCGAGTGGGGTCTGCTGGCCGACGTCCAGCCCCCGGACCTGGAGACCCGCATCGCGATCCTCTCCCGCAAGGGCACTGCTGAGGGCCTCGACCTGCCCTTCGACGTCCTGGAGTACATCGCCTCGCGCATCACCACCAACATTCGCGAGCTCGAGGGCGCGCTCATCCGCGTGACGGCCTTCGCCTCCCTCAACAAGCAGCCCGTCGACCAGACCCTGGCGGAGATGGTCCTCAAGGACATCATCTCCGATCCCGAGGGCCAGGAGATCACCACCTCCCTCATCATGGCGCAGACCGCCGACTACTTCGGCATCACCATCGACGACCTGTGCTCGGCCAACCGCTCGCGCACCATGGTCTCGGCCCGCCACATCGCCATGTACCTGTGCCGCGAACTCACCGACCTCTCCCTGCCCAAGATCGGCCGGGAGTTCGGCGGACGCGACCACACCACCGTCATGAGCGCCGACAAGAAGATCCGTACCCTCATGGCCGAGCGGCGCTCCACCTTCAACCAGGTCACCGAGCTGACCAGCCGCATCAAGCAGGCCGCCCAGTCACCAGCCTGACCCGACGACGGTCCCGCGTCACATACGTTGCGACATAAGTGGTCGGGTACAGGGAACGCGGCTGTGGACGGTGCTGAGGACGGCAGGTGGAGGAGCAAGCGTGTCGCTGTGGAGGTAGAGCACCCCCACTGTGGAATGACACGGATGTCATTCGCCCTCTCCACCAAGACCCTTGCTTGCCCACCAGAACCACCCACGTGTCGTTCCCCAGTGAGATCGGTGTTATCACAACGAAAGGTCCTGTTATCCCCAGCATCCACACGTGCTACTACACCTACAAACCTAAATGACAGGAATCGCGAAGCACGATCGGCCAACGAGGCGGATCCGGACCCCGGGCGCTTGTCATTCAGGGAGGCTCATGGGATGAGGATGGGTGATCGCTGGTGACGGGAGCGATTGCTACGGTCTACCGTCTACACTCTCGACCCAGGACTGCGCTGCGAGCAACGCGGTCCCCGTATGACGATCTGTCGGCGACCTGCCGGCACGCATGTTTCCTGCTCGGCTCATTGGTGGCACCCCGCTCCACTGACCGACCTACCACGATTGACGGAGGCACCTACCGTGAAGCTCAGGGTTGACCGAGACATCCTCGCCGAAGCCGTCACCTGGACTGCACGATCCGTGCCCGCCCGCCCACCGGTGCCGGTACTGGCCGGGGTGCGCCTGGAGGCCAAGGGCTCCAGCCTGGTCCTGGCGTCCTTCGACTACGAGGTCTCGGCCCACTGCGAAGTGGTCGCCGACGTCGAGGAGGACGGCGTCGTTCTCGTCTCCGGTCGGCTCCTGGCCGATATCGCCAAGGCCCTGCCGAACAAGCCCGTCGACCTGGAGGTCGAGGGCAACAAGGTGGCCGTCTCCTGCGGCTCGGCCCGCTTCTCCCTGGCGGCCATGGCCGCCGACGACTACCCGGCACTGCCGGTCATGCCCGCAGTCGCCGGAACCATCGACGCCCACGACCTGGCCCGCGCCGTCGCCCAGGTCTCCATCGCGGCCTCCCGCGACGACACCCTGCCCCTGCTCACCAGCGTCCAGATAGAGGTCGAGGGCAGCTCGCTCGTGCTCATGGCCACCGACCGCTACCGCCTGGCCATGCGGGAGCTGACCTGGTCGCCCGCCAACACGGATCTGTCCACGACGGCCCTGCTCAAGGCCCGCACCCTGTCCGACGTCGCCAAGTCCCTGACCTCCTCGGGTGACGTGACCGTGGCCCTCAGCAGCGAGTCGGCCGCCTCCAGCCTCATCGGCTTCGAGGCCGGAGGCAGGCGCACCACCTCGCTGCTCACCGACGGCGACTACCCGCCGGTGCGTCGTCTCTTCCCGGAGTCCACCTCGATCCACGCCACCGTGGGCACCGACGAGCTCATGGCGGCGGTGCGCCGCGTCAGCCTCGTCGCGGATCGCTCCACCCCCATCCACATGTCCTTCACCCAGGGAAACCTGGAGCTCGACGCCGGACAGGGCGATGACGCCCAGGCCACCGAGCAGCTCGTGGCCCACCTCGAGGGTGACGACATCTCGACCGCCTTCAACCCCGGGTACCTCCTTGACGGCCTGGGCGCCCTCAACCAGCCCTACGTCCGCCTCGACTTCACCCACGCCTCCAAGCCGGCGGTGCTCACCGGCATGGACTCCATCGGCGGCACCGAGGACTCCACCTTCCGCTACCTGCTCATGCCGATCCGCTTCGGAGCCTGAGACTCCACGGGGCATGTACGTCTCCGACCTCTCTCTGGACGACTTCCGCTCCTACCGGAACCTGGTCCTGTCCCTGGAGCCCGGCCCCAGCGCCTTCGTGGGATCCAACGGGCAGGGCAAGACCAACCTGGTCGAGGCCATCGTCTACCTGGCGACACTCTCCTCCCACCGGATCGGGGCCGACACCGCCCTCGTGCGACGAGCGGTGCCCGGTCAGAGTCAGCCGGCGGGCGCCGTCGTCCGCGCCCGAGCCGTCCACGGTGAGAGACCCAGCGTCCTGGAGATCGAGATCATCGCGGGCAAGGCGAATCGCGCCCGCCTCAACCGGGGCAGCTGCCGACCCCGCGATCTGCTCGGGGTGCTGCGCACGGTCGTCTTCGCCCCCGAGGACCTCTCCCTCGTACGCAATGAGCCCGGTGTGCGCCGGGGGTTCCTCGACGACCTCGTGGTCACGCTGCGCCCGGGTCTGGCCGGTGTGCGCGCCGAGCATGACAAGATCCTCGCCCAGCGCGCCAGCCTCCTGAAGTCCGCACGCGCCGCCCGCTCATCGACCGCCTCCATGCTCTCCACCCTGGAGGTCTGGGACACCCAGCTCGCCGCGGCGGCCGCCCGGCTCATCACCGCCCGGGTCGATGTCGTACGGCGACTGCGTCCCTGGGTGGCCTCCGCCTATGAGACCGTCTCAGGCAGCTCCGGGGAGCGCTCCCGCGCGCAGCTCGCCTACCGGTCGAGCCTGCTCGGCCACGAGGGATCCCCGGATCCCGACCCTCATGACGAGGCGGCCTGGCTCGCCGGCGAGGAGTCGCTCCTTGACGAGGCCGCCGTCACCACACGCCTGGAGAGCGCCATGGGCGAGCTTCACGCCCGCGAGATCGATCGCGGCGCGAATCTCGTCGGCGCGCACCGCGACGACCTGTCCCTGTTCCTCACCGGCCTGCCCGCCAGAGGATTCGCCTCCCACGGCGAGCAGTGGTCCCTGGCCCTGGCGCTGCGCCTGGCCTCCTACGACATGCTGCGCACCGATGTCGACGCCTACGGCGGGGACGGTGAGCCCGTCCTCATCCTCGACGACGTCTTCGCCTCCCTCGACGAGCAGCGCCGCCGCGCCCTGGCCCGGATGGTCGCCGGGGCCCAGCAGGTCCTGCTGACCGCCGCCGTCGACGACGACGTCCCCGCCGAACTCGCTGGCGCCCGGTACCGCGTGACCGACGGTGAGGTCACCCGTGGCTGAGCAGTTCGGGCCGACCGGCGCGCGGCCGGGTGGCAACGGCACCGGCGGCGGCCCCTTTCCCGATGTCCTCGCCCAGCGGGCGCTGACCCGCCAACGGGCCCGGGCCTGGGAGAAGGGGGACAGCCGTGTTCCCGCTCGCAGGCTGCGTGAGTCGGCCGACGGTTCCAGCGGGGGCGGCGGTACGGAGCGGACGGCGCCGTGGGACCAGCGGCGCGAGCTGGCCCGGGCGCTGGGTCAGAACCCGGACGACCCGGCCGATCGCGGCCCCGGACTGGCTCGCGGCCGTGACCGCCCCGGCCCCACCCCCTTCGACCCCCGCACCGGGAAGCGGGAGCTGCGCCGCATGGTGGCCGACAACGGCTGGGCCGGCAAGCTCGCGGTGGCCGGCGTCGTCGCCCGGTGGCAGACCATTGTGGGTGACCAGGTCGCCGAGCACTGCACGATCGAGTCCTTCGAGGCCGGACGCATCACCCTGCGCGCCTCGTCATCGAGCTGGGCCCAGCAGCTCCGCCTCCTCCAACCGACCATCGAGGCCCGGATCGTCGAGGCGCTGCGCTCGGGTCCCGGCGGACGCCAGGCCGGGGGCATCAGCACCGGGGACGGTGTGGAGCTGCGGATCCTGGGGCCGGCCGGCCCCTCCTGGAAACGGCGCGGCGTCGGCCTGCGCGGCGCTCGCGGTCCGCGCGATACGTACGGCTAGCAAGTACCATCGTGAGGACCTGGCGACTGTCGGCGTCGTCGGCGAGACATGAGGCAGACGCAAGACATCGCACGGCTCGGTGACCGACGCGCAACAGAGGTGACCACGGGCACGCTCCCAGCTGCCCTCAGCACGACGGTTCAGGACCCTTTCTACGCTAGAATGCGGTGAAACCGCCCAAGGTGCGCCCAGGACCGTCCTGATGTACCCACCTACGTGTGCGCACGATCCTCCTCAGGATCGTCGTGTGAAGGGCCCGGACGGAGACATCGGACCACTGAGGTCCCGATGCGCACAGATTGAGGAGCAACTGACACGTGTCTGACCAGGACGCCACTGTGAATCATGATTACGGAGCCTCGGACATCACCGTCCTCGAAGGGCTCGAGGCAGTCCGGAAGCGCCCCGGCATGTACATCGGTTCCACCGGTGAGCGCGGCCTGCACCATCTCGTCTATGAGGTCGTCGACAACTCCGTCGACGAGGCCCTGGCCGGCTACTGCGACCACATCGAGGTCACCATCCTGGCTGACGGCGGCGTGCGCGTCAGCGACAACGGGCGCGGCATCCCGGTCGACGAGCATCCCACCGAGCACAGGCCCACCGTCGAGGTCGTCATGACGATCCTGCACGCCGGAGGCAAGTTCGGAGGCGGCGGCTACGCGGTCTCCGGCGGTCTGCACGGTGTGGGCATCTCTGTGGTCAACGCCCTGTCCACCCGGGTGGACACTGAGGTCCGCCGTCAAGGATTCGTGTGGCGCATGTCCTTCGCCGACGGCGGGCGCCCCATCACCGAGCTCGTCAAGGGCGAGGCCACCGAGGACACCGGCACCACCCAGACCTTCTACCCGGACCCGAGCATCTTCGAGACGGTCGACTTCGACTACGAGACGCTGCGCCGTCGGTTCCAGCAGATGGCCTTCCTCAACAAGGGCCTGCGCATCACCCTGACCGACGAGCGCGTCGGCGTCCAGGATGCCGGGGACGAGATCACTGGTGACGACTCAGCCCCCGACGCCCCCGAGGTCGGCTTCCGCACCGACTCCTACTGCTACGAGCACGGCCTGCGTGACTACGTCGCCTTCCTCAACAAGTCCAAGAAGGCCGAGCTCGTCCACCCCGAGATCATCGACTTCGAGGCCGAGCAGACCCTGGGTGAGACCCACTCCATCAGCCTCGAGATCGCGATGCAGTGGACCAGCTCCTACTCCGAGTCGGTCCACACCTACGCCAACACGATCAACACCACTGAGGGCGGCACCCACGAGGAGGGCTTCCGCACGGCGCTGACGACGCTGGTCAACAAGTACGCCCGGGACAGGGGCCTGCTCAAGGAGCGCGACGACAACCTCACCGGTGACGACATCCGCGAGGGACTGACGGCCGTCATCTCCGTCAAGCTCTCCGAGCCCCAGTTCGAGGGCCAGACCAAGACCAAGCTCGGCAACACCGAGGCCCGCACCTTCGTCCAGCAGACGGTCTACGGGCAGCTGGGTGACTGGCTGGACTCCCATCCCAGTGACGCCCGCGCCATCATCACCAAGGCCTCCCAGGCCGCCGCCGCGCGCCTAGCCGCCCGCAAGGCCCGCGAAGCCACGCGTCGCAAGGGCGTCCTGGAGTCCGCCTCCATGCCCGGCAAGCTGCGCGACTGCTCCTCGAAGATCGCTGAGGAGTCGGAGATCTTCATCGTCGAGGGTGACTCCGCCGGTGGCTCCGCCGTCGGCGGCCGGGACCCCGAGCACCAAGCGATCATGCCGATCCGCGGCAAGATCCTCAACGTGGAGAAGGCGCGCCTGGACCGGGCCCTGTCCTCCGACACGATCCGCAGCCTCATCACCGCCTTCGGCACCGGCATCGGCGAGGACTTCGACCTCACCAAGCTGCGCTACGGCAAGATCGTCATCATGGCCGACGCCGACGTCGACGGCCAGCACATCGCCACACTGCTGCTGACCCTCCTGTTCCGCTACATGCGCCCCCTCATCGAGCACGGCCACACCTACATCGCCATGCCGCCGCTGTACCGGCTCAAATGGTCCAACGCCGAGCACGAGTTCGCCTACTCCGACGCCGAGCGCGACAAGCTGCTGGCCGTCGGCCAGGACAAGGGCCGCCGCCTGCCCAAGGACGGCGGGATCCAGCGCTACAAGGGCCTGGGTGAGATGAACGATCACGAGCTGTGGGAGACCACCATGGACCCCACGACCCGCATCCTCAAGCAGGTCACGCTCGACGAGGCCGCCGACGCCGACGAGACCTTCGCGATCCTCATGGGCGACGACGTCGAGCAGCGGCGCTCCTTCATCCAGCGCAACGCCTCCGACGTCCGCTTCCTGGACATCTGAGCGGCACCGAGCGACACGTGAACCGCCGGCCCGTTGCCGGCGACCTCCTCTGAACACGAAGGAATCCTGTGAGCGACGAAGTTGAAGAGATCATCGGCAACGAGGGGCTGACCGACGTCGTCACGCCCGAGCGCATCCAGCCGGTCGACCTCCAGATGGAGATGCAGCGCTCCTACCTCGACTACGCGATGAGCGTCATCGTGGGCCGGGCCCTGCCCGACGTGCGCGACGGGCTCAAGCCGGTCCACCGCCGCGTCCTGTACGCCATGTACGACGGCGGCTACCGCCCCACCGCCTCCTTCTCCAAGTCCTCTCGCGTCGTCGGCGAGGTGATGGGTAACTACCACCCCCACGGCGACAGCGCCATCTACGACGCTCTGGCCCGCCTGGTCCAGTGGTGGTCGATGCGCTACCCGCTGGTGGCCGGTCAGGGGAACTTCGGCACGCCCGGCAACCTGGGGCCTGCCGCCCCCCGGTACACCGAGTGCAAGATGGCGCCCTTGGCCATGGAGATGCTCCGGGACATCGACGAGGACAGCGTCGACTTCCAGGACAACTACGACGGCAAGAACCAGGAGCCGGTCATCCTGCCGGCCCGGTTCCCCAACCTCCTGGTCAACGGCTCCGAGGGCATCGCCGTCGGCATGGCCACCCGCATCCCTCCGCACAACCTGCGCGAGATCGCCCGTGGCGCCCAGTGGTACCTCGAGCACCCCGACGCCTCGCGTGAGGAGCTGCTCGACGCCCTCATCGAGCGGATCCCCGGACCCGATTTCCCCACCGGCGCCACCATCCTGGGCCGCCGGGGCATCGAGGACGCCTACCGCACCGGGCGCGGCTCCATCACCCAGCGGGCCGTGGTCAATGTCGAGGAGATCCAGGGGCGCCAGTGCCTCGTGGTCACCGAGCTGCCCTACCAGGTCAACCCCGACAACCTGGCCGACAAGATCGCCCAGCTCGTGCGCGACGGCCAGGTCACCGGCATCGCCGACATCCGCGACGAGACCTCCGGGCGCACCGGCCAGCGACTCGTCATCGTCCTCAAGCGCGACGCCGTCGCCAAGGTGGTTCTCAACAACCTCTACAAGCGCACTCAGCTTCAGGACAACTTCCCGGCCAACATGCTCGCCCTGGTCGACGGGGTACCGCGCACCCTGAGCCTGGACGGGTTCGTGCGCCACTGGGTGAGCCACCAGATCGACGTCATCGTGCGCCGTTCCCGCTTCCGCCTGCGCAAGGCCGAGGAGCGCCTCCACATCCTCGAGGGCCTGCTCAAGGCGATCGACGCCCTCGACGCCGTTATCGCCCTCATCCGGCGCTCGCCCACCACCGAGGAGGCCCGCACCGGCCTCATGGGCCTGCTGGACGTCGACGAGGCCCAGGCCGAGGCCATCCTCTCCCTCCAGCTGCGCCGCCTGGCCGCCCTGGAGCGCCTCAAGATCCAGCAGGAGTCCGAGGAGCTGCGCGCCCGGGTCAAGGACCTGCGCGAGATCATCGCCTCCCCGGAGCGTCAGCGGGGCATCGTCTCCGACGAGCTCGCCGAGATCGTCGAGAAGTACGGGGACGAGCGCCGCACCCGGATCGTGCCCTTCGACGGCGAGATGAGCATGGAGGACCTCATCCCCGAGGAGGACGTGGTCGTTACCATCACCCGTTCCGGCTACGCCAAGCGCACCCGCACCGACTCCTACCGCTCCCAGCACCGCGGCGGCAAGGGCATCCGCGGGGCCACGCTGCGCGAGGATGATGTCGTCGACCACTTCTTCGTCACGACGACGCACCGCTGGCTGCTGTTCTTCACCAACTACGGCCGCGTCTACCGGGCCAAGGGCTATGAGCTCCCCGAGGGCGGCCGCGACTCCAAGGGTCAGCACGTGGCCAACCTCCTGGCCTTCCAACCGGGTGAGGAGATCGCCCAGGTCATGGAGCTTCAGGACTATGACCAGGCCGACTTCCTGGTCCTGGCCACCCGCCGCGGTCTGGTGAAGAAGACGCGCCTGAGCGAGTACAACTCCAACCGCTCCGGCGGCGTCATCGCCATCAACCTGCGCCAGGACGAGGACGGCAACTACGACGAGCTCGTCTCCGCCAGGCTCCTGAGCACGGGCCAGGACCTCCTCCTGGTCTCCCACGCCGGTCAGTCGCTGCGTTTCCACGCCGACGACGACACCCTGCGCCCCACGGGCCGAGCCACCAGCGGCGTCACCGGCATGAGGTTCCGCGAGGACGACTACCTGCTGGCGATGGACGTCGTCGACCCCTCCTGGCAGGACGCCGACCTGTTCGTCGTCACCGAGGGCGGCTACGCCAAGCGCACCAACGTCGTCGACTACCCCGTCAAGGGCCGCGGCGGCCTCGGCGTCAAGGTCGCCAACCTTGTGGAGGCGCGAGGCAACCTCGTGGGTGCCTTGGTGACCGACTCCGGTGACGAGGTGCTGTGCATCATGGCCTCGGGCAAGGTGGTTCGCTCCGCCGTCGTCGAGGTCTCGCGTACGGGACGAACCACGCAGGGCGTGACTTTCGCCAAGCCTGACGCCGGGGACCGCATCATCGCGGTGGCTCGTAGCACCGAGCGGGACATGGAGGAGGCGGTCGACGCCGCCGATAGCGCCCCGAGTGCCGACTCGGCGGACTCCACCGGCGAGGAGCAGGCCCCCACGACCCCGGAAGGTGAGACTGGCGACTCTCCTGCGGACTCAGCGGCTGACACGGTAGCGTTGGAAGACAACGAGAGTGAGGTCGAAGCATGAGCCAGCCGGTTTCCATGTCCCCTGACGGCGGGCAGTCCGCAGGTGCCGCATCCATTGTGGGCGGTGCGGATGCGTCGGGCGGCAAGAGCAAGAAGAGCAAGAAGACCATCGCCGGACCGCGCCGCGTGCGCCTGGCGCTGACCCGGGTGGACCCGTGGTCGGTGATGAAGGCGAGCTTCCTGCTCAGCTTCGCCGGCGGCATCATGCTCATCGTCGCCACCGCGGTCGTGTGGTTCATGCTGGACGCCATGCACGTCTTCTCCACCATCGAGGAGCTCGTCAAGACGGTGGCCGGCGAGCGCTCCAACACCTTCTCTGCGATCGTCGCTTACCTGGAGCTGCCGCGAGCCCTGGCCGTCTCCACAATCATCGCCGTGGTGGACATGGTGCTTGTGACGGCACTGACCACCCTGGGCGCTTTTCTCTACAACATCACCGCCACCCTCGTTGGTGGGATCCATCTCACGCTGGCGGACGAGTAATCGGATTTGGTCTCCCGTGGCCGGGTAGGTTAATCTTCTCCGGTCGCAAGGGCCTATAGCTCAGTTGGTTAGAGCGCATCCCTGATAAGGATGAGGTCGCTGGTTCGAGTCCAGCTAGGCCCACCGTCCGCGGTGAGACGATGAGGAGGTTTCATGAGGAACCGTGCAGTCGTATCAGCCGCGGTCTTTTCGTTCCTGGCCGCAGCCGGCTATGCCGCGTGGCTCAGGTTCGAGGCGGCTCGCATGGAGCGAACCGCATGGGCTGAGGTCACTGATCCCGTCGATTAGGAACCGACGCGATGAGACGATCTCTTCCGAGAAGGGGCCATGGCGCAATTGGTAGCGCACCTGCTTTGCAAGCAGGGGGTTACGGGTTCGAGTCCCGTTGGCTCCACCGATAAAATCCGCTGAGGCATATCACATTGCTTCAGCGGATTTTCGGTGTAAGGCGTCGACATCTGAGGTGATCATATGGACTCCGTCTCGCTGGCGACCGGGGGCCTGTTCCTCTCATGGCTGGTCCACGACCTCGAGGAGCTGGCAACGATGCCCGGCTGGACGCATTCGGCGATGGATAGGATTCCCCTCCTGCCCGAGGACGTTCGGCGCAACGGTCTTTCTCGCGAGCAGGTCAATCTGGGGATCGGTGCCATGGGTGTTCTCATGGCGGCCGCCTCGGTCGAGGGCTACCGCATACGGAAAGTGACCTTGACTAGATGTCAAGGTCACTTTATAATGAGAGCATGGTCTCACGTTCTGTCAATACCAAGAAGGGTCTCGGTAGAGCCGTTTCCTTGGTGTTGTTCGTGTGCGCTGGACGCCCTTCTGGACCCTGCAATATCTCCGTGAGTCGCCCTTCTTTCCCGCTCCTGCGAGCGTGGAGGGTGTCATGAACAGAGACTACAAAGCCCACAGAGCCTACTTCCTTCGTTTCGGTATCGGTGCGGCTCTGTACTCCCTCGCCATCGTGGTGAGTGCCTTCTGGAGCCGTTCTCTGCAGGAGAGTCTGTGGCGCTTTGCCGTCTCCTTACTCCCCATGGTTGGGGTGAGTATCTGCGTATGGGCGCTGATGAGGTTTGCTCGAGAGGCGGACGAGATGCAGGTGCGCAAGCTCTTCGAGGGACTCATCCTGGCATCTGCCGGAACTATCTTCGTCTCCATCGCTTACGGATTCCTGCAGCACGTCGGGGCGCCCATGCTCAACTGGCACTGGATATCGGGTGTCTGGATCGTGTTCTACACGATCGGGATGATTCGCTCCGCCTGGCGGTACCGGTGAGGAACGATCTCAAGGTGCTGCGCGCCCAGCGCAGCTGGACCCAGGCCAGGCTCGCCGAGGAGCTGGGGGTCTCCCGCCAGACGGTCAACGCCCTGGAGGCCGGCCGCTACGACCCCTCCCTGCCTCTGGCTTTCACCATCGCGCGCGTCTTCGGCCTGACCATCGAGGAGATCTTCTTCCCCGACGACGACGCGTCCTAGGATGGCCACTGTGAGCCGCATTGTAGACATTCCGCCCCCGAGGCGGGGGCGTCGTGAGTTCGCCGAGGACACCGGGGTGCGGCTGGGCCTGCATATCAAGGCAGCGGAGCAGGCCATGATGGCTGCCAAGACCGAGGCCCTGCGGAGCTTCGGTGTCACAGTGGCCCAGTACGCCACCATGCTCTCCCTGTACTACGTGCCCGAGCAGTCGTCGGCCCAGCTGGCCAGGGCTGCTGCGGTCACTCCGCAGACGATGGCGACCGTTATCGCCAAGCTGGAGCAGAAGCGGCTCGTCACCCGGCACCCCTCCTCCGACCACGCCAAGGTCCTCATCGCCTCACTGACCCCCGAAGGCGAGGTCCTGGTTCTGTGTGCCGATGAGGCCGCGCGTCGCATTGAGCAGTGCATGGCGGAGGCCTTCTCCGCGAAGGAGCGCGAGCAGCTCACCGAGATGCTTGAGAGGGTCACTGCTCTCCTGCGGGGCAGTCTCAACGCCGAGTAGCGGCCGGGTGGTAGTCGGCCCCGTCCCAGGACCTGTGGTGACAGTGAAGCGCTTGTGCGGACGTGCCTGACGGCGCGGGTTCCCACCTCCTACCCCTCGAACACGAGCCCGAAGGTGCGGTCGCGAGGTCAGGACTGCTTCCACGGATCGTGAGGGACGTTGCCTCGCACGAAGTGTCAGTTACCTGATACGGTGTTAATTACTGATACAGAAAGGTGTCTCACATGAAGGCCATGCAGATCGTCAGCTTCGACGGCCCCGCCGGGCTGCGCTACCAGGATGCCCCCGCCCCCGAGCCCGGGCCGGGCCAGATCGCCGTGGATGTGGACTATGCCGGCGTCGGCTATGTCGAGGCGCTCTTCGCCGAAGGCTTCGTCCCTCTTGACCTGCCCTGGACTCCTGGACTGGAGGTGACCGGTCGTGTCCGCGCCCTCGGTGAAGGAGTGGGTGGATACCGGGTCGGGGACACCGTCGTCGCCCTGACCATCACCGGTGGTGGAGGCTACGGTCAGGTGGCCGTGGCACAGGCCGAGCTCGTCACGCCGCTGCCCGCCGGACTCGACCCGGTCCTGGCCGCTGCCGTTCCGGCCAACTCGACGACGGCGCTCGTCGCTCTGGAGGAGATCGCCCACCTGCGCCGCGGTGAGAGCGTGCTGGTCCATGCCGCCGCCGGTGGTCTTGGCTCGCAGATGGGTCAGGTGGCCCGGCTGCTCGGAGCGAGTCGCGTCGTCGGTGTCACCCGCAGCGAGGCCAAGCGTCAGGAGATCCTGGACCTGGGCTATGACGAGGCCTGGCTCACCGAGGACCTCGCTGACGTCGAACCCGCCCAGTTCGACGTCATCGCTGATCCTGTTGCCGGTCCGTCCAGGCTGCGCAGCCTCGACCTGTTGCGCACAGGTGGCCGGCTTCTGGTCCTGGGTGATGCCTCCCAGGAGGAGGATCAGCGGGTGAGCACCACGTCACTGTGGCTGCGAGGCATTGGTGTCATCGGCTTCAACCTCGGGGCGTTCAGCCGGGTAGACCCTGCGCTCGTCGGACGCCACCTGAGGCGTGCGGTGGAGCTCGTGGCGGCCGGAGAGCTCAGCGTCCACGTCACCGACCAGGTCCCGATCCAGGATGCTGCGCAGGCCGTCGCCGCCGTCCGCTCAGGCTCCACCACCGGCAAGATCATCCTGGCCCACGTTCAGGACTGACGGCCCCCAGGTCCGCAAGAATCGTCGGTGACCTCCGGGAGCCATGCGAGCATCATGGTGCGCATGAGAGAAACGATCAACTCCTTCGACGTCGTCGGACTGCCTCTTCGGACATCGAACCGTGAGGCGGCCCGAACCATTCCTCCTCACTGGCGGGCCGCCGCCGACGCCGGAATCCTCGAATCCGGGGAACAGGGTGCCGGCTCTGGTATCTACGCTGTCTACACCGACTACGAGACTCCCGGCGACGATGTCGACGGCGTCTACACCCTCGTCATCGGCAGGCGCACTGAGGTCGGGGGTCCGGTTCCTCCGGGCCAGGTGACTGTGACGGTCCCGGCCTCTACTCGCGAGATCGTCACGGTGGCCGACGCCCGTCCCGAGAGTGTCTACCAGGCGTGGGTGGGCGTCTGGGAACGTGCCGATCTGGCCCGTGACTACCGCGCCGACTACGAGTACTACGGGCCGGACGGCTCGACCCACCTGTCCATCGGTGTCCTGTCGGACGCATGAGGGCCGAGCAGTATCAGCGCCACCTCGACGCCGTCACCGACTACATCTACGCCCATCTCGACGACGACCTCAGCCTGGAGATCCTCGCGCACGTCTCGGGCTTCTCCGCGTATCACTGGCACCGCATCTACCGAGCGGTGCGCGGGGAGACGGCCGCTCAGACCGTGCGCCGTCTCCGCCTGGAGCGGGCGGCAGCCATGCTCACCGAGACCTCGTGGCCGGTGGAACGAATCGCCCGGGAAGCCGGATTCACCGGCACCGAGGTCTTCAGCCGATCCTTCCTCCGCTCCTACGGGACGACCCCAGGCCGATTCCGCACCGGCGAGTTCCCGGCATCGCCCGGCTCGCCGGTGATGAGCAGCGGTTCTGGCTCGACGTCGTCGGCGAGAGAGACTCCGGAGTGGCCGGTGCGCGTGGAGGCGCGGTTCGGCCACCGACTCGCCGTATCCGAGCATCGTGGGGCGTATATGGATATCGGCCGGGCATTCAGCCGAGTCAGAGACCGTATGGGAGCCGGGAGCCCGATGGTCGCCATCTATGAGGACGATCCTGACGCCGTTCCCCGAGCCGATCTGCGCTCAGCGGCTGGGACCGTCGTCGATCCCGGCACGACGATCCCCCACGACCTCGTCGAGAGGACAGTGCCGGCCGGACGGTACGCGATCATGCATTACGTCGGCCCCTACTCCTCGATGCATGCCGCCTACCTGTGGCTCTACGGCCAGTGGCTGCCGAGCTCGGGCGAGGAGCCGCGAGACCATCCGATCGTCGAGGAGTACCTCACCGATCCGGCGACCACCCCGCCCGCCCACGCGGTTACCGACATCCTCCTGCCACTCCTGTGAGAAGTCCGGTTTAAGGATTCATGCAGATGGGCCGCAGACACTGGGTGCCTGCGGCCCATCGGGTACGTCCCGGCAGTCCGTTCAGCTCACGAGTCCCGGGCGCGACGGCGGTGCCGGGCCTGGACGAGTACGGCCAGCGCCGTGATTCCCAGCAGGACCCCTCCGGCGATGAGGTAGGTGGTGGCGGCGCTTCCTCCGGTGAGGGGGATGGCGGGAACCACCGACTTGCGGTTGGAGATGTTGCCCAGCGCCACCACCTGGTCCTGAGTGGAGATGGTGATGGTGTGGGGTGTGGCGTCGAGGATGTAGCCGGCCGGCGCCCTGGTCTCAATGAGCCGGTAGGAGCCGTAACCCAGGTCCGTCAGCTTGAAGGCACCGGGGTTCGCATCGGTGTCCAGGCCGCCCTGGGTGCAGCTGTCTGTGCAGTCGGTGATGGTGCGGGCCAGATCCGGCAGGGGCTCGCCGCTGGGGTCGAGGGGTGTCAGCGACCACTGGGCTCCCTTGATGGCGTTGCCCCGCTCATCGGTCTTGGTCCAGGTGGCCGACCCCTTGATCCGGCTGTTGGTGAGCTGGCCAAGGTCGAGGGTGGGAGTGGCGTCGTCATCGCCGGCGGCGGGCGCCGATCCGTCCAGGGTCTTGGTCAGTGTCTCACCGGAGATCTGGTATCCGGTTGGTGCCTGGGTCTCGGTGAGGGAGTACTCGCCCCAGGTCAGCCCAACGACCTTGAAGTACCCGGCTCGGGGATCCTGATCGACGGAACCGTTGGGACAAGCGGCCTCGCCGCTGCCAGTGGCGCAGTCGGCCACCTCCACCTGGCCGTTGTTCACGGAGCTCGAGGCCAAGGTGAAGACCGTCCCTGCCAGGGCATTGCCGGCGTCGTCGACCTTGCTCCAGATGACTTGGCCGGGCAGGGCGGTGTTGAGGACCGTGCACGTCATCCATTCGCCGGTGGCGAGATCCAGGGTCTTCGAGGCGGCGTCGAGAGTCGACGCCGGATTCCTGAGATCCGAGTTCGGGTGCGGTGCGCAGGTGATGGTGGCCTTGTACCCGGCGGACTTGGCCGATGAGGAGGACTCGGACAGGACCGTCTTGCCCTGGGGCAGGTAGGACGCGCTGAAGCCACCGGCTCCGGAGACCGCAGTGCCGCTCTTGGGGGAGGCGGTGAGTGTCCAGTCGTTGGCGGACAGGCCCAGAGACCCGGCCGCCGTGTTGTCGACCTCCTTGACCATGGTGAGATTGGGGAGCTGGACCTGAACCTGGTGGTCCTCGACCTCTCCGTTGAGCGCAATGCCGGTGGGCTGAGGGTCCTCGGCCGCCTGACCGTTGGCCAGTGGGCCGGTGATGCGCAGACGCATAAACGTGGCTGCGCCATCGCCGTTGAGAGTGCTTCGCTTGGCGCCCTGGGGGACGGTCCAGGTCAGATTGGCCTTGCCGGCTCTGGAGCAGGAGGTCACCTCGGAGCGCTCATCGGAGGAGAAGGAGCCGTCCCGATTCCAGTCGACCCAGCCGGCGACCTTGGTGTCGGTGCCCGAGCAGCTGATCTGCTGGCTCCACTTCTGACCGATGTCGGTCCAGATGACTCGGTCCCAGTCGTCGGGCAGAGCGTCCTCGTCATCGGTGTCGGTGACGTCGTCACCCGAGGCGTCGGTCGTCTGAGCGATGCCCTCGTCGGTGTCCGTCAGAGCTCCTAGACGGACGAGCGCGGACTTGGCGGTGGCCATACGGTTCTGGTCCGCGGCCTGGCTGAGGTTGTACCAAATTCCTGGTTCAGCCTGGTCCGGACCTGTTTGAGGCGGAATGTTGCTCTGACCGCGGCCGGATAGTAGTCCGCCGCTCCATAAGGGCTGGAACACGCTACCAGCGGCGCCATACGTTGCCGGTGCGTCTCCCAGATCGATGTAGGACACGACGCCGAGGGCGACCGCGCTGTTACCGCCGCCGTGAATCTCAACGTAGCCACTCTTGCTGTTGCTGATGAACATCACAGAAGAAGGGCCGTAACCCCTACTGATTTGATAGCTGCACTCACCGGCATCCGGGCGCAGCTTGAGACCCCGCCTTGTTCCGGATGCCGTTGAAATATCAAGTACTCCCACCCAAGAATTCGTGGTGCATCCAGCGGTTCGGGCGCTCTCCATCAGGTAGTAGGAAACATTCTGACCCGGATTGCTGGGTTCTGGGGCTACAGAAATATATTCCTGTGATCCCTGAGCACTCCAGTTGGAGGCTTCGGCGTCCGCGAACACCATTCCCTCCATCGGAACCTCGGTCTTGTTGGGAAAGTTCTCCAGATCAGCCTTGCGTGGCTGGGTGGAGGAAGTGACGACGTATGCCTGGCAGTCGATCTTGAATTGATGGGTTGATGCGTCCTGGAGATTGGCGATACCGAGGGGCAGGTTGGATGAGGTGACATTAGGATTCTTGGCAACGCCGGCCGAGTAGTTCCTGCCATCGTTGTAGAGGCGGGCAAGACCGTCACCCCACCAGGATCCTGGCTTGTACTCGACCTGTATGCCGGCGTGTGTCGTTAACTTGGGATCGTTGCGCCCTGCAGCCGTGGTTCGTACGTCGGAGATTGTGCATCGACTGGTACGCCATAGGTCGCTAGAAATCTGTGAAGGAGTGGACCACGTGACGCCGGATGCTCCGTCGGGAAGGATTCTTTTCGAGTTCTCCCACCGGGTGTTGGTCATTCCTGTCCAGTCGATCCAGTCGATCACCCGAGTGAATTTTCCTCCTCCGGATGGATTGCCGTGAACAGCCTCCGCCTGGGGGACCGGAAGCGCGACAGTACCCAGCACGGTACTGGCCAGGGCCAGAGCGGAGATCGAGGCGCCAGCCCGTCTACGTCGACGCGAACGACATGATGACCGACGCGCTGACGTCAGCGCTGGCCGGTGTGATCGAACGAAAAGGCGGCGAAGCATGGAGAGGTACCTCGGTTCAGGAGCATGGGCCTTGCCACGGTAGCATCGAGGTAATTAACTGAGAATCTGGTGAGAGTCCTCGCAACTTAACAGCAATCAATATTACGGTTGAGTGTCGTCACTATCTACGTCATCGGTTGGAAAGTAATTCTTCGGTGATCTTTCGGCGCGGGCGAGCACGTGGTTCCACAGGAAGAACCCGGTGAGGGTTTGCCGTTGCTGACACGATGTTGTGCGGGACCGTGAGACGGCCGAACTCAAAGGGCTGCGTCGTCGGTCGGGACTGCTTAGGATAGGTGAGGCTCAGTTACTACGTGGTGCAGGAGGATGAGGTCATGTCACAGCCCTGGGAGATCTACGACACGCTTCTTGACGGACTGCCCGGCGACGTCGTTGTGCGGGCGTCGGGTCAGGGGGCGCGTTGGACCCGTGTCCTCAACTCCGCCGGCGGTGTCGGCACGGCCTGGACCATGGATGTCCGCAGCCGCCCGGCCCTCGCTGATGGTTCGCTCGACGGCCGACCGCTGCGCGACGTCGGTGCCCTGGTGAAGTCCTGGAACCTCGCCGAGGCCAGTATCGGCCAGGCCGCTATCAACTCCTGGTACTCGCGTGAGGAGACGGCCGCCGCCAACGGGTTCGAGCCCACCGGGGAGGGATTGACCTGGCGTCAGGTCTTCGATCCCTACCAGAAGATGATTGCCGGTAGGAAGGTCGCAGTGATCGGGCACTTCCCCTTCGCCGAGGCCGCTCTGGCCGGTGCCGGGGAGTACATCTGCCTCGAGCGCAACCTTCAGCCCGGCGACTGGCCGGACAGCGCCTGCGAGTACGTCCTGCCCGAGTGCGACGTCGTCTTCATCTCCTCATCGAGCTTCGTCAACAAGACCGCGCCCAGGCTCATCGAGCTCTCCCGTGATGCGCACACGGTCCTCGTCGGCCCGTCGACGCCGCTCAACCCGGTGCTCCTCGACTACGGTGTGGACACCGTCACCGGCTTCATCGCAGCGCGCTCGCTCTCCGACCCGGCCGCCCTGGCTGAGCTGGTGCCGGCCGGTGACATCGGACCCGGCTTCCGGGTCCACCGCCACCGGGTCTGAGACGAAATGGACAAGCCGCCGGGGTGACGCAGGGGCGCGCCGCTCAGACCTGGACCTGGTCGGGGTGGGACCCGGTGCGCACCCCCTGGTCCAAGGCGTCCAGCGCCGCCATGTGAGCGTCGTCGAGAGTGAAGCCGATGACGTCGGCGTTGGCGATCATGCGCTCACGGTGAGTCGACTTGGGGATGACCACGAGCCCGTTCTGCAGGTGCCAGCGGATGATGACCTGGGCCGGGCTCACCCCAACGGCCTCGGCGATCCTCACGACGACGGGATCCGTCAGCAATCTGCCCCGCCCCAGCGGTGACCAGGACTCCGTGGCGATGCCCATCTGCGCGTGCGTCGAACGCAACTCGGACTGGGCCAGCCAGGGGTGCAGCTCGATCTGGTTGACCGCCGGAACCACGCCTGTGGCCTCCACGATCCGGCGCAGGTGGTCGGGCTGGAAGTTGGAGACGCCGATAGCGCGCACCCGTCCGCTGTGAAGGATCTCGATCATGGTGCGCCAGGTGTCCACCAGGTCGATCCCGGTCGACGTGGCCAGTGGCCAGTGGACGAGGAACAGGTCGAGAACCTCCAGTCCCAGCGCTCCCATCGTGGCGTCGAGGCTGCGCAGCGCGTCGTCGCGCCGATGGTTGGGATTGTCGAGCTTGGAGGTGACGAACAGGTCCCGGCGCGGCAGACCGCAGGCGGCGATCGCTCGCCCCACCCCGGCCTCGTTGCCATACATCTGGGCGGTGTCGATGTGCCGGTAACCCACTGCCAGGGCATCGCGGACCACGCACTCGGCCTCGTCGTCGGGGATCTTGTAGGTACCGAGTCCCAGCTGGGGGATGAGCACCTCCTCCCCGTTGGTTCCGCGAGTCAGGGCGATGGTGGGAACGGACAGCGCGCACATGCCTCCCAGGCTACCCGCGGCGTGTGACGACGTCGCCGGGGGAGGGACTGCGTTTCAGTACGACGGCCTCACGAGACGACGACGCCGCGCGGGTGGGAACCGGCGCGGCGTCGTCGTTGACGGGTCTGTGATGCTCTCAGGCCTGAGCGTCTTCGGGGCTGATGCCGTAGCCGGCCTCATCCTCGGTGGAGTCGGCCCAGTACTCCTCGGCCCACGGGTCCTCGACCGGCTGGCTACGACGCCACACGACGTAGGCGCCAGCAGCGGCCGCGCCGGCGACGGCCAGCCAACCCAGGGTCTTGAGCACGCGGTGCTTCTTCTGCTTCTTCACGGGAACCTCCAATGCGGCGGACTTTGCGGCAACAGCCACGCGCTGGGCGCGCTCTGTCAGGGTACCGTCCTTACCCGCGGCGGCCTGGGCAGCCACGGCGGCGCGCTGCGCACGTGGAATGTAGTCCTCGACAACCCGCTGGCGAGCCTCATGGACCACCGGCTCCAGACGCTCCTGTGCGTCCTTGGCCCTGCGCCCTACCTCCTCGGCGGCCTTGCTCACGTGCGGAGCCGCCCACAGGGCGGCCCGCTCAGCCTGATCGACGACGGACCCGGCGAAGGATGCTGCCTCCTTGCGCAGATGAGTAGTGTCGAGTTTCTTGTCGCAGCATATTTTCGTCAGGCAGGACATGATCGCCTCCCAGGTCGGATACGGATACAGACGGTCGTTGTGTAACGTGCACCAATGTTCGCACCGTTGGGCGATCGCGCCCACAAGATGTCCAGGCGTTTTGCCTGGGGTGAACAGTGCCGCACACCGCTCAGGGTTCATGCCGACAGGCGCGGCGGCGTGCCACCATGGCCCCTATGGAAGCGACTCTTCACACCAACCTCGGCGACATCCGCCTGGAGCTCTACCCCGAGCAAGCGCCCGAGACCGTCTCCAACTTCGTGGGGCTGGCCACCGGCCAGAAGGCCTGGACGGATCCCCGTACCGGAGAGGAGTCCCACGCACCCCTGTACGACAACGTCATCTTCCACCGCGTCATCCCCGGCTTTATGATCCAGGGCGGCGACCCGCTGGGCACCGGTACCGGCGGCCCCGGCTACGTCTTCGACGACGAGATCGACGCCTCCCTGACCTTCGCCGCCCCTTATGTCCTGGCCATGGCCAACGCCGGTCGCCGCCTGGGCAAGGGCACCAACGGCTCACAGTTCTTCATCACCACCGCCCCCACCGAGTGGCTCCAGGGCAAGCACACGATCTTCGGCGCCGTCACCGATGAGGCCTCTCGCGGCGTCGTCGACGCGATCTCCGCTGTTGAGACCGATCCGCGCGACCGCCCGGTGCAGGATGTCATCATCACCTCGGTGGAGATCACCGAGTAGCCGCGAGGAGGGCGCTGAGACACCAGCAGTCACCAGTACCGGGTGTGATTCGCCCCTGTGACGCCGTCGGGACCAGTATCCCGGCGGCGTCGTCGTACCCGGCCCGCCACACCACAACATGCTGAGCCTTGATCGTCCGCCGATCATCCCCACAGGAGTACTCGATGACCTCAACGAATCCATCCACTGAGCAGGCCCCGCCGGTGTGCCCCCGCCACCCGGAGACGGTGGCCTACGTGCGTTGCCAGCGCTGCGACCGACCGGCCTGCCCGGCCTGCCAGGTTCCCAGCTCCGTGGGCGTGCACTGCGTGGACTGCGCCCGTCAGTCGCAGGCCGGCCGGCGCCAGGCGCGCACGCTCCTGGGCGGGGCCATGGTCTCCGACGCCGTCATCACCAAGGTGCTCATCGGCCTGTGCGTCGTCGCCTACGCGCTTGAGGTCTTCGCCCCCGCTCTGGACTCCTGGCTGGCCTTCGTGCCGGTGGCGGCCGCCTACGAGCCCTGGCGGTTCCTGACGACCGCCTTCCTCCACGCGAACTACATGCACCTCGGCTTCAACATGTGGGCTCTGTGGGTGCTGGGCGGCGCCCTCGAGCCGGTGCTCGGGCGCTGGCGCTTCACCGCCGTCTACCTGCTCAGCGCCCTGGGCGGTTCGACGGCGATCTACTGGCTCTCCTGGCCGGACACCAACTCCTGGGTCACGATGACGGTGGGGGCCTCAGGAGCGGTCTTCGGTCTGTTCTCCACCATGTTCGTGGTGCAGCGGCGCTTCGGGCGGGACACCTCGGGAATCGTGGCGCTCCTGGCGGTCAATGCCGTCGTCTCCTTCCTGGGGGCCAACATCTCCTGGCAGGGGCATCTCGGCGGACTCGTCGTCGGGGGGATCATCGCAGCGGTCTACGCGTGGGCGCCCCGCGGGAAGCGGAAGGCCGTGGGGATCGCCGGAACCGCGGCGGTCCTGGCGGTGCTCGTGGGACTCAATGTCGCTCGGGCCCTCATCGCCTGACCTGCCGCCACCGCCCGGACGAGAGGCAATGACATCGGTGGAAGAACATACGTGTGGTTCATCCACACCTGGGGACACAGGTGTGGAAACACATCGGTGTAGTTATCCACAGGTGTGTCCACACTTGGGGAAAGTCGGGGTGAGTTGTGGGGACGCGTCTATCCACTGATCCACAGGATGTCTGTGGACCGCTGTGGCCGGCCGGGGGACGGGGCGGCACGGCTGCGGGTACGACGAGGCCCCCGAGCCTGTGCTCGGGGGCCTCGGGGGCGGGTCGGTCGGCGCGCCTCTGGCGGACGCGCCAGGTTGTGCTACTTCCAGCGCAGCAGGCCGAGGAATCCCGACATCATGATGAGGAATCCGATGTAGAGGTTGCCGTTGAACAGCCAGTCGGTGGCGTGGTGCTTGGCGAAGTACGGCAGCGGGTACAGACCGTTGAACAGGTAGGTGGTGACCACCCACAGCAGTCCGATGACCATGAGCGTCACCATCGTGGGGGCGTACCAGCGCGGTGAGGCGGTGTCCTTGACCTTGGTGGGGGTACGTGAGACCCGGTTCGCCGCAGCGCGCGACTCCTCCTCGAGGGCCTTGGCCGCCTTGGCCGGGTTGCCCGAGCGCTCAGGGTGCTTCTTCTTCGACGACGAGCTCTTCTTCGTGTCCTTGTCCGCCTTGTCCTTCTTCTCGGAGGCGGTGGCGATCTTCTGGGAGTCCTTCGCTGAGCTCTTCGCGCCGCTCTTGCCGGAGCTCTTCTTCGAGACCTTCTCCGAGCCCTTGTCGGCGTCGTCCTTGGTGGACTTCTTCTCCGAGGTCACCCTGGGTCTCCTCACTGGTTGGGGGTGGTGGCGCCGGACCACCGCAATACATCCGGGCCTAGCCTAGGACATGCGAAGAAGCTTCCTCACGGTGTGCTCTGTGATACGTCCACCACTCCCGGCTGGTCATGGGCGGGGTGTGTCACCTTAGACTGGCCGCTAACCCGATGATGTCTCAGTCTCGAGGAGGGGCGATGGCTAGAGGAGGTCTTGTGCGACATCGTGCACCTGGCCAGAGCCGTGCTGTACGAATCTTCAACGGCACCTTGACCGGGATCGGCGAGCTGCTCATCACCGCAGGTCTCGTCGTGGCGCTGTTCCTCGTCTGGCAGCTGTGGTGGACCGGTATCGACGCCAATGCCAGTGCGCAGGCGGTGGCCACCCAGTTCCACGACAAGCAGGTCGAGTCCCCGAAGACCGAGGGCACCAAGCACTACGACGATCCCCCGGTGATGGAGAAGGTCGGTTACGGCGAGACCATCGGGATGCTCGTCGTCCCCAAGTGGTACGGCGTCACGAACAACAACATGCCCATCATGGAGGGCACCGGCTCCGACGTCCTGGACCAGGCGGCGGCGGGCCACTACCCCGACTCCCAGCAGCTCGGGGAGCTGGGCAACTTCGCCATCGCCGGGCACCGCCGCACCTACGGCAACTCCTTCCGCCGCATCGACCTTCTCCAGGAGGGCGATGAGATCGTCGTCTCCACCGCCAACACCTGGTACGTGTTCAAGGTGACCGGTCACGAGCTCGTCCAGCCCGAGCAGGTGGAGGTCATCGCCCCGGTGCCCAACCAGCCCGACGTCCAGCCAACCGAGCGGTACATCACGCTGACCACCTGCCACGGGTCGACCACCGGCGAGTTCGGCAACGACCAGCGCTGGATCGTCCACGCGAAGTTCGAGTACTGGATGGACCGTGCCGAGGGGCGCCCGGCGTCGGTGCTCAACGACCCAGGGGTCAACTGATGTACGGCTTCATCTGGCGCCACCTGCCCGGGCCGGCCTGGCTCAAGGCCATCGAGGCACTCATCCTCACCGCCGGGATCGTCTACGTGCTCATGCAGTACGTCTTCCCCTGGGCCAACGCCACCTGGCACATCTCCGGCAACGCCGACGTCGGCTGACGCCCGCCTCAGGCCTCACGGGGCGCGACCGCTCTCAAGCGGTCGCGCC
>NZ_GL882517.1:0-25512 GCF_000195595.1 Actinomyces sp. oral taxon 170 str. F0386 | reverse complement strand
CGCGACCGCTCTCAAGCGGTCGCGCCCCGTTTCGCGTGGAGGATCCTTCTGCCTCGGGCCACCCTCCACGGCATATCGCCTGGGCGATCCCGTCAACCGTCGGATCGGACAAGGGGGCCACGTCATGATCGACGTCGAGGAGCGCCGTCAGTGAGATGGCCCGGCTGGAGTGTGAAGGTTGAGGCGATTTCAGTGAGGCTTGGTGGATTCTTCGTGTGAAGGTCGGTGAGCTTCGGCGTCGGACATGCGTATGGGGACAGAACGCACGTGGGGGACAGGAATCCTGTCCCCCACGCGTGAAATGTCCCCTGTCAGTGAGCGGAGGACGCCGGGCTCAGGCCAGCGAGGGCTGGAGGCCGAGCGTGCCCACGAGGTGCTCGCGGTAGGCCGGGGAGCTGACCCTGTCCAGCCAGGCCCGGGCCTCGGCCAGACGGCCCTCGATGCCCAGGCGCTCGATGACCTCCTCGTTGTTCTCCGCGGTGTAGAAGCGGGTGAGATCCTCAATGGCCTGGTGGGCCTGGCGGGTGTCGCGGGCGACCTTGGCATCCAGGCGCGCCGCGTACCACGACGAGTTCAGGATGTTCTCGCGCTCGAACAGGGCGCGGAACTCCGGGCTCGTCAGGTTCCAGCCCTCACGGGAGGTGCCGTCGATCATGATCTCCAGCAGGGCCCGCAGCGGCGGCACGGCCCACTCGATGGAGCCGTCGGCCCGGTAGTGCTCGGCCACCACCTTGTGCGTGGTGACGATGATGTCCACCGAGTCGGCGAAGACCGCCTCGTCCTGCAGCTCGGGACGCAGCATCTCCTCGGTGAAGACGACGTCGGGGTGCAGGAAGATCCGCCCGAAGAAGGTCGAGGCGAAGGCCTGGTTCATGCGGTAACCCAGGCGCGAGGCCTGAACGGTGCGGCCCTCGTGCTCGAAGTCCTCGATGCGCTCGAGGTAGCCGCCTTCGATGAGGCTGCCGGCGTCGCGCTCCTCGGTGCTCATACGGGAGAAGATCTCCGGGATGAGCAGCGAGATGTCGTGGGCCACCTGGACCTTCGGGCCGATGTAGCCGGCCGAGGACAGCCAGCCGTCGTAGCCGCTGAGGGCGTAGGACAGCAGGGCCGCGTTGAGGTCGTAGATGGCTGGCAGCGCGTTGAACGGGGACTTGGTGAGGGCCCCCTCGCTGCCGGCGCCCGTGGTCGAGGGGGACTTGCCGGTCATGGAGGAGATGAACTCCATGAACAGCTCGGGCAGCTCCATGTAGTGCAGCGGGTTGTAGGCGCACAGCGGCGGAACCCCGTCCTCGGGCGGGTTGTTGCGGCGGCCGGCGGCGACGACGTCGACGCTGTGGCGCAACGGCATGTCCAGAGGTACGTCGCGGAAGAGATGGTTGGTCAGGTCCGCCAGTGTCACGTCCTTCGGGTTGGCGATGTCGGGGCGCACCTGGAGGTAGCGCGGGTTCTTGGTGGGGGTCCCGTTGACCAGACGCGGGTCGGCCGTGGAGACCCAGTAGGTCTCCTCGGCGGGGTCCTCGGCCTCGGGCAGGTCGGCGGCACGGGCCACGAGGTCCTGCATGGGCTGGGTGAAGCGGGACAGGCCGGGGGCGTCGGCGGCCATCGCCCGGGCGTCGTCGGGCGTGAGCGGCTCGAAGTTCGAGATGAACAGGTCCGCCTGAGGGTCGGACATGTCCGACTCGGTCTGCTTGTCGTAGCCGCGCACGATGGCGTCGTCGGGCCGCTGGAAGAGCAGGGACTCGCAGTTGGTGACGAACTTGCGCGACAGCGGCGAGTCCGGGGTCGACACCAGGCCGCCGGGCGCCACGATCGAGGCGGTGATGTCGTCCTCGGTCTGGACCTTGGCGGCCGGGGAGAAGTCCGGGCGCAGGGACAGCAGGCGCCAGGCGCCGTCGTCCTCGAAGCCCACGCGCAGCATGTTGACCTTGATGACCTCACCGTCCAGGCGCAGGGAGTTGCCCTTGCGGCCGTTGATGATGCCCACGGAGAAGTGGCTGCGCCAGTCCTGGCCCCAGCTGGGCTGGTAGAAGCGCTTGACGGTGAAGATGAGCTCCTTGATGTGGGCCGGGATCGACTCCAGGAAGGCGTTGTACTCGTCGGTGTACAAGGGCGACGGCGTCAGCAGCTTGATGACGCTTCCCAGCGAGCGGCGCTCGGAGAGGATCGAGCGGTGGTTGTCGCTCTTGTTGGCCGGGTCGACGAAGCGGTTGGCGTAGTTGCCGTCGAGGATCCTCTGGACGGTGTCGAAGTCCTCGTCGACGTCGCCGACGTAGGCCTCACCGAAGACGAAGGCGTCCAGGAGGGACTTGGAGATCTCCGACTTGCCGCCGCCGGAGACGGTGGCCGGCTTGTGGGCCTGCGTGGACCAGGGGGCGGTGCCCACCAGGTGCCACTGGGTGGCGTCGCCCTCGCGGTGCTTGGCGTGGATCCGGTAGCCGTTGGGGGCCACATAGGTGTTGCTCACCAGCAGCGGGATCGAGGTCTCCTGACCGTCGGAGCGGGTCCAGGTGATCGTCTGGTTGCGCATCGAGTAGTGGGCGCCGGCGGGGACCAGGACCACGGTCGGATCGTCGATGGCGACGGCGGAGCCGTCCTCGCGCACCTCGAAGCGGCCGGGATTGCGCTCGACGACGTGCTCGAGGGTCAGGCCCTCGGGCGTGTGGGTGTCGGTGTACTCCTGGCTCAGGTTGTAGCGCGGGTATGCGACGGCGCCGCCGGCGTGCTCCTCCTCCACGCAGCCGAAGAGGTTGGCCGAGTACCCGATCTGGGTCTTGACCTCCTTCTTGCAGTAGCCGAAGTAGTTGTCCGCGATGACGGTGACGATGACGCCGCGCTCGTCGCGAGCCACGCACTTGAAGGCCTTGCCGTCGTTGTAGAGCTCGTCCTCGCTCTTCCAGCACTGGCCGTCGCGGCGCTGACGCTCGGTGGCCTCCTCCCAGGAGGGCAGGCCCAGCTCCTTCTTGGTCAGGGTGGTCAGGTGCGGGGCGAGGATGACGCAGCCGGTGTGGCCGGTCCAGGACTCCGGGGCCAGGGAGGAGTCGTTCTCCGGCAGGTAGGGGTCGCCGCCGTTGCCGAAGATGCCCTCGACGAAGTCCAGGTTGGAGACCAGGCCGCCGGGGGCGATGAAGCGGATCTCCATGGAGCGCTCGGCGGAGAAGCCGGGGACCTCGGGCACGACGACGGGGCGCAGCAGCAGGGACACGAAGCAGCGTGCCGGGTCCTTCTGCCTCGAGGCCCACGGCAGCGTCAGCAGGTCCTCGGGGGCCTCGACGGCGTGGGCCAGCAGACGGGCGAAGACGTCGCGTGGGACGGCGATCTTGTCATCGGGGATCGGCAGGCCCCCCTCGGCGACGTGGAAGACGCCGGCGGTGGTGCGGCGGTCGTTGCGGGGGTTGTGCAGCACGCCGCCGAGCACCTGAAAGCTCTCGACGTAGTCGGAGGTGAAGCTGGTGGAGTCCGCCGGCAAGGACAAAGCCCGCGCCAGGCCGGGCTGGTCCAGGACGAAAGTCGAGCGCGGCAGCTGCGGTGCGGCGGCCGCGCCCTCCAGGTAGGAGTCGAGGAAGGTCTGGATGCGCTGGTCGGCAGCGCAGGGGCGGTGGGCCAGTCGGCGGGAGAGCTCGCGCTGGCGCGCCAGGATCGGGGACATGAGAAGGTCCGCCTCACTCTGCTCGACCTGTGCCGGGGCGGAGATCCCCAGCAGCTCCAAACGCAGGGCGATGGCGGAAGTAGTGGCCGCGTCTGTAGTTGTCATGGCACGAGCCTAGCCAGACGCGCTGACACGGTCCTGTTACGTTCTGCCTAGAAAGACGTCTTCAGCGGTGTGTTCGACGTCGCACCCGCCGGCCGGTCGTTCACCGTCCGTATCCGCCGGCAGGCGTCCGCCGAGCGCTCACGACAGGATCAACTGGGACAGGGCGGTGCCCACGAGGCAGGAGGTGAGGACCCCGATGAGCCCGGGCACCAGGAAGGAGTGGTTGATGACGTACTTGCCGATGTGCGTGGTGCCGGTGGGGTCGAAGCCGATCGCCGCCAGGTCCGAGGGGTAGGTGGGCAGGATGAAGTACCCGTAGGAGGCACCGATGAACCCGACGACGACGACCGGGCTCACCCCGAGCGACAGGGCCATGGGAGCGACGATGAGCAGGCCGGCCGCCTGAGAGTTCACCAGCTTGCCGATGATGAACAGCACGATGGCGTACATCCACACGTGGTGGGACAGGACGCCGGCGAGGCTGTGCTCCAGGTCCTTCAGGTGGGCGTGGACAACCGTCTCGGTCATCCAGGCGACCCCGAAGATGGAGAACATGGCGGTGGCTCCGGCCTTGAACACGGCAGTGGAGGCGATCTTGCCGGCCTGCACCTTGCAGGTCAGCAGGATGAGCGCCCCGGCGGCGAGCATGATCATCTGGATGACCAGGTTCATGCTCAGGCGCTCCATCTCGCCGCCATCGCCCGTGGGGAACTCGGGACGCAGCACCTCGAAGGCGCCCAGGACGACGACGGCGGCAATGGCTCCCAGGAAGATCCAGGTGGCGCGGTAGGCCTCGGGCGGGAACACCTTGCCGATGAGGGTTTCGGAGCTGGAGCGGACGGCGGCGCGGAACTCCGGGTCCTCCAGGCGCTTCTGATACTCCTCGTCCTTGTCCAGGTCCTTACCCCGGCGCATCGACCACAGGGCGGCCAGGAGCACCCCGCACAACGACGCCGGGATGGAGATCGCCAGGATCTGGAGGACCGACCAGTGCCGGTCGGTGTTCTTGGCGATGATGGAGACGATGGAGACCGTGGCGACCGAGACCGGCGAGGCGGTGATGCCCATCTGGGCGGCGACCGAGGAGGCGGCCATGGGGCGTTCGGGTCGGATGTCCTTCTTGATGGCGATGTCCGCGATGATCGGGAGCATCGTGTATACGACGTGGCCGGTTCCGCACAGGACGGTGAGGAACCAGGTGACGCACGGCCCCAGGACGGTGATCTGCTCGGGATGTCGACGCAGGACCCGTTCGGCCATCTGCATCATGACGTCCAGGCCGCCGGACTGCTGGAGGGTGGCGGCGCATCCGATGACGGCCAGGATGGTGAGGATGACGTCGACAGGAGCCTCACCCGGCTCCAGGCGGAAGCCGAAGACGAGGACCAGCAGCCCGATCCCGGCGATGAGACCGAGGGCGATCCCGCCCTTCTTCGCCCCGATGATGAGGCAGGTGAGGATGATGACGACTTGAAGGATGATGCTGAGGGTCTGAAGGGCTGAGCTGGCGTCCATGACGGATCTCCCCAGTGAGCTGGACGGGCGATAGCCGGCGCTCCTCGAGCAGGCGAGGAGCTGATGTGCGGAACTGACACCCTGTCAGTGCCGTGCCTAGTGTCTCACCGTCAGTCGAGGACCATTGTCCTGGTTGACATCGGCTGTTTTCGGGGCGCTTCGCCCCGGCTGGGCGCGAACTCACATTCTGTCTCCGCAGGATCCGCCGTCGGCACTCAAAGCCCGTAAGCATGCTGGTCAGAGCCGATCAGGTGGAGTTAAGGTAACGCTGAGCAGGAGCGTCATGGCCGTTTCCCAGGCATACGGCGCTACCGTCACTCCCCACTGTTCCCCCATACTGGACCGCAGTCGACGCCCGGTGCGGCCTGTCCGCAGCGACTGCGCTTGATCGCCGTCGACAGTCTTTGCAGGACGGCGATCAGCGCCCAAGTCGGCGTCGACAGCCAATATCGGTCATGATGGGACCCTAAGCCGCAACCGGAGCGTTATCCCCCGCGCCGTCGTGGCACCCGGTCATCTCCATGACAGTCAACCGAAACGAGGAGCGCGTGGCAGAAGGCACGAACGGGGGCGGACCCAGCCGCCCCGTCGGCAAGAAGCTGACCCAGGTGGCCAGCGCCGGTCGGCAGGCGCTGAGCAGGGCCTCGGGGTCTGGCGGAAAGTCCGGAAAAGGTCGCAAGCCCTCGCAGGCCGAGCGATCCAAGGACGCCGCCCCGGGGCGCAAGCGCCGTTTCTTCAACTACCCCCGCGCGGGCAAGGGCAAGATCCATCGCTGGATCCCCAGCTGGCGATTCGTCCTGGGCACCTTCCTGCTGGGAGTCCTGAGCCTCATCGGTGCCTTCATGTGGGCCTACAACACCATCAAGGTCCCCAAGCCCAGTGAATTCGCGCTCGCGCAGAGCTCCACCGTCTACTACGCCGACGGTTCGACGGAGATGGGGAAGTTCGCCGAGATCGACCGCGTCTCCGTGGACGCCTCCACCCTGCCGGACTACGTGGGCAACTCGGTAGTGGCCTCCGAGGACCGCTCCTTCTACTCCAACCAGGGCGTCGACCCCAAGGGCATCGCTCGCGCCCTGGTGAACAACCTGCGCGGAGGCGACACCCAGGGCGCCTCGACGCTGACGCAGCAGTACGTGAAGAACTACTACGTCGACACCACGAGCTCCTACAGCGGCAAGTTCAAACAGGCCATCATGGCCATCAAGATCGATCGGGAGAAGTCGAAGAAGGACATCCTGGGCGACTACCTCAACACGGTCTACTTCGGCCGCGGTTCCTATGGCATCGAGGCCGCCTCGAAGGCCTTCTTCGACAAGTCCGCCAAGGACCTCAGCCCGTCCGAGACCGCGCTCCTGGCGGGGATCCTGCCGTCCCCCAGCGCCTGGGACCCGGCCGAGAACCCCGAGAAGGCCCAGGAGCGCTGGTCGCGAGTCCTGCAGTTCATGGCCGATGACGGCTACATCACCCAGGAGCAGTACAACACCGCCAAGCAGGCGGGCATGCCGCACACCATCGAGCCCCAGACCAAGCAGGTGTATGCCGGGAGCAACGGCTACCTGCTCCAGATGGTGCGCACCGAGCTCCAGGACAAGGCCGGTCTCTCACCCGAGCAGATCGACACCGGTGGCTTCAAGATCGTCACCACGATCAACAACAAGGATCAGACTGCTGCCGCACACATCATGGAGGACCAGCAGCGATTCGGAGGGGCCTCGCCGAACCTGCGCAAGGCGCTGGTGTCCATCGATCCCACGACGGGGGGCCTTCTGGCGCTCTACGGCGGGGAGAACTATCTGACCAGCCAGGTCAATACGGCGACCGATGCCATCGCTCAGGCCGGCTCCACGTTCAAGCCCTTCGCACTGGTGGCCGCCCTGGAGAACGGGTGGGCTCTGGAGAGCACCTACCCGGCCACCTCGCCGATGACCATTGAGGGGCACGAGTTCCAGAACTTCAAGAACGTCTCCTTGAAGTCGGCCAGCCTGACCCAGGCCACGGAGCAGTCGCTCAACACACCCTACCTCCAGCTCAACCAGGACCTGTCCAACCAGGTCGATCCGCAGGCGACGGCTGAGGTCGCCAACCGTGCCGGCTATCCCAAGAACACGGCTGGACTGAAGTCCGATGAGGAACGGGAGTTCGTGCAGAACGTCCTGGGATCGGCCTCGCCGCACACCATTGACATCGCCTCGGCGTACTCCACCTTCGCCGCCCAGGGAGTCAAACGTGACCCTCACATCGTCGCCACGGTGAAGAACCCTGACGGCAAGGACCACTACACGGCTGCGACCGCCGGGAAGCGGGAGTTCGAGGAGGACGTCATGTCGGAGACGACCTATGCCCTCGAGCAGGTCGTCTCCGGCGAGAACGGCAGTGCGGACAAGGTTGAGGCCGCGATGGACCGTCCGGTCGCCGCGAAGACCGGGTCGTCATCGGACAACAAGTCCGCCCAGTTCGTGGGCTTCACCCCCCAGGTGGTCACTGCGGTCACCCTCTACCAGACCGGTGATGACGGTGCGGAGGAGTCGATCACGCCCTGGGGCGAGTACGACGAGATCACCGGCTCGACCTATCCGGCGGACATCTTCATCGACTACATGAAGGTCGCCCACGAGGGGCTTGAGGTTAAAGAGTTTCCCGAGCGGGCGGTGATTCCTCCGACGCGCGGCGGCAGCACTGAGAAGCCCACCGCCGAGCCGGAGGATGAGGAGACTCGGGTCCCCACCGGCCAGCCCGAGGAGACTCAGGCCCCCACCGCCGAGCCCACGCCCGAGGCGACGCAGCAAGGTACGCAGCCAGGTGGCGAGCAGTCTGCCCCTCCCACGAGCGGAGACGACTTCGGCAACGGTGACGGCAACGGTAACAATAACCGCGGCGGTGCCGGCGGGGAGCAGGGCGACGACGACAACAACCGCAGGGGTGCCCCCGGTGGGGATAACGACGGCAACAACAACCGCGGAGGTAACAACAACGGCGACAACAACAACAACGGGGGCAATAATCCTGGAGGAAATAACAACGGCAACGGTGGCGGCGCACAGCAACCGGCCGCGGTCAACCCCCGAGGCGGCGTCAGATAGGTCGGTCTTCCGATGTGGCTGAGGCCTGCGTTCCCGTAGGTACCTGACGGTGGGCCGATGACGTGTTGCATGGCACGTCGTCGGCCCACCGTCTCGGCTTTCAGGGTCCACGGGTTGTCCGGTAATGTGGCGAACTGGCTGCGTCGTCGGGCGGACGAGCCTTTTTCCGCCGGATGGTGCGCCGCACGCATCACCCTCCTGTCACGGAAGGACCGTGACCGCCACAGACCAGAGGAGGTGGGTACCAAGCATGCGTCACTACGAGATCATGATCATCCTCGACCCCGAGACGGACGAGCGCACCGCCAATGCGACGCTCGAGAAGCTGCTGCAGGTCGTCCCCAGCAACGGGGGCACTGTGGACAAGGTCGACATCTGGGGCAAGCGCCGGCTGGCCTACGACATCAAGAAGAAGTCCGAGGGCTTCTACGTCGTCGTGGACATGACCACCACGCCTGAGACCGCCCAGGAGCTCGACCGCCAGCTCGGTCTCAACGAGACCGTTCTGCGCACCAAGCTGCTGCGTCCCGAGGCCTGAGCCTCTACCGGGAACGGAGACAACGCCATGGCCGGAGACACCATCATCACCATCGTCGGGAACCTCACCGCGGACCCCGAGATGCGCTTCACGCCCTCCGGGGCAGCGGTGGCCTCCTTCACCGTCGCCTCCACGCCGCGCACCTTCGACCGCCAGGCCGGCGAGTGGAAGGACGGGGAGACCCTGTTCATGCGCTGCTCGATCTGGCGCGACGCCGCGGAGAACGTGGCCGAGTCACTGACCAAGGGCACGCGCGTCATCGTCCAGGGCCGACTGGTCCAGCGCTCCTTCACCACCCGTGAGGGTGAGAACCGCACGGTGGTGGAGATGCAGGTCGATGAGATCGGCCCCTCCCTGCGCTACGCCAAGGCCCAGGTCCAGCGCCAGCCCCGCGGGGGCGGTCAGGGCGGCTTCGGCGGTGGCCAGGGCGGACCTCAGAGTGGTGGCTTCGGCAACCAGGGCGGATACAACCAGGGCGGCCCCCAGCAGGGCGGCTACAACGGCGGTGGCGGCTTCGGCGGCCAGGGCCAGTCCGGGTACAACGCCCCCGCCGGCGGCGCCGCGGACGACCCGTGGGCCACGGGCGGATCCACCTCCTTCGGTGACGAGCCCCCTTTCTGAGCCGCGACGTCGTCGACCCGTTCCCACACAATCACACTTTTCATCTCGTAGAGCGCCCAGGCGCTCAGACCAAGGAGTACCACCATGGCGAAGCCCCAACTTCGCAAGCCGAAGAAGAAGGTCAGCCCCGTCAAGGCCATCAAGGTCGGCACCATCGACTACAAGGACACCGCCACGCTGCGGAAGTTCATCTCCGACCGCGGCAAGATCCGCGCCCGTCGCGTCACCGGCGTCTCCGTCCAGGAGCAGCGCAAGATCGCCAAGGCCGTGAAGAACGCCCGCGAGATGGCTCTGCTGCCCTACTCGAGCTCGGCTCGCTGATCGGAGGCTCGCGCAATGACCACCAAGCTCATCCTCACGCACGACGTCTCCCACCTCGGCTCCGCCGGCGAGGTCGTGGAGGTCAAGGACGGCTACGCCCGTAACTACCTCCTGCCCCGCAAGTTGGCCACCCCGTGGACCAAGGGTGCCCAGCGCCAGATCGACCAGATGACCGAGGCGCGCCGCAAGCGCTCCATCGAGTCCCTCGAGCACGCCCAGACCGCGCGGGCCTGGCTGCAGGAGAACGTCGTCACCGTCTCCGCCACCGCCGGTGACAACGGCCGCCTCTTCGGCGCCGTCACCACCGCGACCCTGGCCGACGCCGTCAAGGCCGCCGGCGGCCCCGCCGTCGACCGTCGCAAGATCCAGGTCGTGCCGCCGATCAAGTCGACCGGCCGTCACAGCGCCTCCGTGCGCCTGCACGCCGACGTCGTGGCCCCTCTCGAGGTCAACGTCGTCCCCGCGCGCTGAGCGCCGGGCATCCTTCCGCCGTCGGGCCGGGCCTCCTTTCGGGAGGTACCCGGCCCGACGACGTCGTGCTGACGTCCGGTTCGTAGGGTAGGTCGCGCGTTCGTACCCTCTACCCCTCGAACGCGCGACCTACCCTACGAACGCGCGGGAGGATCTAGTGGGATAGGTAGTGTGGGGAAGGACGCGGCGAGAGGCCGATCAGTGGCGCCAGGCGGTGCCGCGGGCACGCAGGTAGGTGGTGGCGCCGCGGGCGGCCATGAAGACCCAGGCGAAGGCGATCCACAGCAGCACCAGGCCGGACGCCGAGCCGTCAGCCCCCGGCAGTGCGCCGCCTCCGATGAGCAGCGCGAGCGGGACGTAGGGTGCCAGCGTCAGCAGACCCGCCCAGGCCAGGTAGCGGCCGTCGCCGGCGCCCATGAGCACGCCGTCGAGCAGGTAGACCACTCCGGCCAGCGGCAGCGCGCTCGCCGCGACCAGAAGCGTCGGGGTCGCGGCCACGATGACGCCCGCGTCCGAGGTGAAGGCGCGGGGCAACCAGGCTGCGCCCGCCGCCATGAGCACCCCGATGAGTACGCCGGTCCCGGCGCCCCAGGCCAGCATCCGCCGCAGGAGCTCGTCAATGGACCAGCCCGCCGTGGCTGAGGCGGTCCGAGCGTCCTCCTCGGTGCCGGTCGCGGCGTCGGTCGTGGCCGAGGCATCCCCGGCTCTCTGCGCCCGCCCCAGGGCAGTGCCAATGAGCGCCTGCGCCGCCACGGCCAGCGCGTCCAGGGCGAAGGCTGCGAAGGTCCACAGGGCGTTGACCACCTGATGCGCGGCCAGCGACACGTCCCCGAGCGCCGTCGCCGCCCACACGGTCGCCAGGATCGCCACCCTGAGGCTCAGGGACCGGATGAGCAACGGTGTCCCGCTGCCCAGCGAGGCCCGCAGACCCTCGCGATGGGGGAGGAGGCCGACGTCGGCCGCTCGGGCCTCGTGGACGATGGGGCGGGCCAGCGCCAGCGCCATGACCGTCTGCGCGATCGCGGTGCCGGCGCCCGAGCCCGCGATCCCCATCCCGACGCCGTAGAGCAGGATCGCATTGACGACGACATTGAGGACCGCCCCGGCGGTCGCCACGACGAAGGGCGTGCGCGTGTCCAGCAGGCCGCGCAGTACGCCGGTGGCCGCCAGGACCACGAACATGCCCGGCAGCCCCGGGCAGGAGGCGCGCAGGTAGGCGACGGCGGCCTGGGCCACCGGGCCGTGGGCTCCCATCACCTCAGTGAGCCAAGGGGCACCCACTCCGAGGAATGCTCCCGCCCCCAGCCCCAGCAGGAGCGCCAGCCACATCCCGTCGACGCCGGCCCGCAGGCCCTGCGTGCGCCGGCCCGCCCCGAACAGGCGCGCCGTCGTCGCCGTCGTGGCGTAGGCCAGGAAGACGAACAGGCCCACCGTCGTCGTCAGGATCGTGGAGGCCAGCGACAGGCCGGCCAGGCTCACCGCACCGAGGTGACCGACCATGGCCGAGTCCGCCAGGACGAAGAGCGGTTCGGCGATGAGTGCCCCCAGCGCGGGCAGGGCCAGGGACAGGACCTGGTGGTTGAGGCTGGTGGAGGCGGGGCCGGTGTCGAGCACGGCCCCCATTGTGGACCAGGGGCGGGCCTCACAAGGGCATCGCAAGGTTCCGACGCCCTTGAGCGCGTGGGGTGGAGCCGCACGGGTCCCGGCTCACTCGACGGCTCCTGCCGTCACCACGCGTCGGCGCACGTGCGAGCCGGGATCGAGCACCGAATGCGTCTGCTCCGAGGTGGTCCTCGCGACTCTTCACGATCAGGTTGAGGATGAGGTCGAAGGGGCGGGTCGTGGACGTGACTGAACCGACTGCGCACCCCGATTCTCCTGGGGGATCGCACAACTATTCCTCCTTGCGGAAAGTACTAGAAGTCTGAACAGACGCTGAAGATATGCTCGGTGGGGCCACTGTCCGGGCGAGGTGGGGGAGTCTGGGGATAACTGGCGAGGACCACCCTGTAGGAGAACGACAAACGGTGTGGACCTCAAGTCGAACGTGATGTTTGTCCACAGGTTTACCCACTTGTCCACAGATCACATTGTGATGTCGTGGGAAGTACCTATAGGAAGCCTGAACTCACAAATCGCTGTCATATCACGGGAAAGTAGCCTGCTGTTGGTACGGCCGCTCCAGGAGCACACATCTGTGTCCACAGCGTATCCACCTCTGTCCCCAGGCTTCGGGGGTCTTCCCACAGGAGGGGTGCCGATATCCCCAGCGCCGGTGAACTTGAGAGTTTGCGAGGCCTCTTCGATGGCGTTATCGTCACGCGCGCGCTCCACGCGGGCGAGCGTCTTCCCGGTGCGGTACGACGTCGTCAGGAGCGGTAGGACGGGCCGGGACCAACCGGCGTGACAGTGCGGAAGGTGGCCGGATGGACAACGGCATGGGCGGGCAGACCGGCTCGGACAGTGCCGGCGGCGGAAGCGTCCGCACCGACAGCTCCGCCTTCGACCGCCTCCCACCCCAGGATCTTGAGGCCGAGATGGCCACGCTCGGCGGCATGCTCCTGAGCAAGGAGGCCATCACCGACGTCATCGACGTCCTGCGGGGCCCGGAGTTCTACCGCTCGGCCCACGAGTCGATCTTCGACGCGATCGTCGAGGTCTACAACCGCTCCGAGCCCGCCGACCCGCTCATCGTGGCCGACGAGCTCTCCAGGCGCGGCGAGCTCGAACGCATCGGCGGCGCACCCTACCTGGCCTCCCTCATGGCCACCGTCCCCACCGCCGCCAACGCCGGCTACTACGCCCGCATCGTCAAGGACAAGGCGCTCATGCGCGGCCTGGTACAGGCCGGCACCCGCATCACCCAGCTGGGGTACTCCACCGACGCCGGCGACATCGCCGAGCTCGTCACCCTGGCCGAGGCCGAGGTCTACTCGGTGGCCCACCACGACGGCGAGAAGGAGGACTACGTCGCCGTCTCCGAGCTCCTGGGTGAGGCCAACCTTGAGATCGAGGCCGCCCAGAACCGCGACAACGGGGCGCTCACCGGTGTCCCCACCGACTTCATCGAGCTCGACGAGCTCACCGGCGGGCTCCACCCCGGCCAGATGATCATCGTGGCCGCGCGCCCCGCCATGGGTAAGTCCACGCTCGCCGTCGACTTCTGCCGCTCGGCCTCGATCCACCACGGCATCACCAGCTGCTACTTCTCCCTGGAGATGGGGCGCATGGAGCTCATGATGCGCATCCTGGCCGCCGAGTCCAGCGTGGACATGAACAAGCTGCGCGGCTCGCGCCAGATGGAGGACCGGGACTGGACCGACGTCGCCGTGGCCTACAACCCCGTCTCCAACGCGCCGCTGTTCATCGACGACTCGCCCAACCTCACGATGCCGGAGATCCGCTCCAAGGCGCTGCGCATGAAGCAGCAGCATAACCTGGGGCTCATGGTCATCGACTACCTCCAGCTCATGAGCTCGGGCAAGCGGGTCGAGTCGCGTCAGCAGGAGGTCTCCGAGTTCTCCCGGTCCCTCAAGCTGCTGGCCAAGGAGCTGGAGATCCCGGTCATCGCCGTCGCCCAGCTCAATCGCGGCCCGGAGCAGCGCACCGGCAACAAGCCCCAGATGAGCGACCTGCGCGAGTCCGGCTCCCTGGAGCAGGACGCCGACATCATCATCCTGCTCCACCGCCCGGAGTACTACAACAATGAGGAGCGCCCCGGCGAGGCCGACATCATCGTGGCCAAGCACCGCAACGGGCAGACACGCACCATCCCGGTGGCCTTCCAGGGGCACGTCTCGCGCTTCGCCAACATGGCGCGCGACGTCACCCCCGAGCCCGCCTACGAGTAGGCCGGCCGGGCGCCGTCGGGAGCCGGGAGGCGCACCGTGCGCAGGCGCAGGATGCTCACTGTCCAGCTCGTCGTCGTCAGCAGGAGGGCCATGGCCGCGCCGTGTGCCAGTCCACGGTGCAGGTAGGCGCCGGCGTCTGGCCCCAGGTTCTCCACGACGACGCTGGCCAGCTCCCGGGTCGACCACAGTGGCAGGATGCGGGTCCAGCCCTCGGAAGGGTCGACGAGGACCTGGACCGCCATGACCGACAGCAGCAGGAGCGCGCCCTCCAGATCCCTCGGGACCAGGGCGGCCGCCAGCGAGCCCAGGGGAGTGGCCACGGTGGCCGTCAGCAGCAGCATGACCGGTACCGCGCCCGGGTGGGTGAGCTCATCGCCGATCGTGGTCAGGACGAGGCAGCTGTAGAGCAGACTGAGGACCCACCCCAGGCTGAGGATGGCGAGGTAGCGGCCCAGCAGCAGGACTGTCGGCGGCGCCCCGCTCACGGTGAGACGGCGGTCCACCGACCGGGAGGAGACCTGCGTGAACAGTGCCAGAGTCGCCACGGCCCATCCCAGCCCGATCGACAGGAGCCGGATGGCGGTCCAGTGCGTCTCCAGGCGCACCAGGTAGAAGGTCAGCGGCAGGAGGGTCGCCAGCGCGAGGGCGCCGCGTCGTCGGGTGAGCTCGCGCAGGGTGATGAGAGCAACGAGGGCAGTGGTCGCCGCTGTCGGCCGGGATCGGGTGCCCTTGGTGTGAGGCAACTCGGGCGGCGACGTGGGTGACTGAGGAGACTGGGTGCTCATGCGGGTTCCTTCCGCCATGTTGATCGGGATGTCCATCGGGGCATCCGGCGGGCGCTGTCCTGCGGGGCCGGTAGCTCGACGACGCGGTCGACCAGGTCGACGTCGCGCAGCAGGTGGGTGACCAGCAGGACGCCCGCGCCCGAGGCGCGCCAGGCCGAGATGAGTGCCCACAGGTCCTCGTAGGCCAGGGCGTCCAGGCCCTGGTAGGGCTCGTCCAGCAGGAGCAGGTCGGGTGCGTCGAGCTGGGCGAGGGCGACGTTGAGCTTCTGCTGGGTCCCGCCTGAGAGCGTTCCGGCGGTCTGGCCTCCTTTAGCGGTCCAGCCCAGGCGGTTCAGGAGCCGGTGACCTGTCGAGACCGACCGGCGCCGGCGCATGCTGCGCGCCGCGCCGAAGATCCGGAGGTGCTCGTCGACCGTCAGTAGCGGCGCGAGGGAGTCGAGCTGAGGCGCATAGCCGAAGCGCGGTGTTCTCTCGATGTGTCCGCCGCTCGCGCGCAGCAAGCCTGCGCAGAGCTGGAGCAGGGTCGACTTGCCGGCGCCGTTGGCTCCGACGACGGCGACGACCTCGCCCTGGCGCACCGTGAGGTTGATGCCGGACAGGACCGTGCGGCGACCGCGACGTGCGGAGACGTCCGTCAGGCGCAGGACCACGGGGTCTGTGGGTGGAGGCGCGGTTGACGCGGCGGATGAGGTGGTGTGGGAGAGGGGTGCCTGCTCGGCGGTGCTGGTCGGGGCCTTCCAGTTGCTGACGGCGGTGAGGCCGGTTGTGCCGAGGTCGGCAGCAACGTCGGCCAACGAATCGGACGGGGCCGGGGCGGGTGCCGTTGCCTGGTAGTCGCGTAGGGCAGAGGCGACCTCGCGGGCGTAGAGGACCGCCGGACCGTACAGGTCCTTGGGCTGTACGCCGGCCGCCTCTACCTCGGCGCGGGTCGAGGCGACCGTGCGCACGACCTCGGAGGCCGGCAGACCGCGAGTGGTGAGCTCCGCCTCGAAGCCTCGGTACCAGTCGGCTGTCGCGTCCGGTATGGGGCCCCTCGCTTCCTCGGATCGGCTCATGAGGGAGCCTCCGTGCGTACCTTCCGACCCTCGATGAGGGTGCCGACCGCTGTGGAGAAGGTCCGCCACTCGGTCCGTCGTGCGGCGAGCTCCGTGCGTCCGGTGTCGGTCAGCTCGTAGTACTTGCGGGCCGGTCCGGAGGTGGAGGGGCGCCAGGAGACTGCGACGAGACCACGCTTCTCCATGCGCATGAGGGCCGGGTAGAGCGTGCCGCCGGGAACCTCGTCCAGGCCGGCGGCGGCGAGCCGCTGAACCAGGGACAGGCCGTAGTCGGCGTGCTCGGCCAGCAGCGAGAGCAGGCAGGGTTCCAGGAATCCGCGCAGGAGACGGGCTGTTGAGGTATCCACGGTACATAGATTACCTAGTTACTAGGTAATCTATCTACTGGAATGTGTGTGCGCCCCGGTTCGCTCAGGCCGGCTGGTACTCGCCCTGGTAGACGTAGAGGAAGGGCATGTTGCCACGCAGCCCGTGCCTGATGGAGGAGGAGACGACCTCCTTGGCGGTGACGGCGGCCTTGAGCGGGTCGGCGCCCTTGGCGAGCTCGGCGGTCACCGCGGCGGCCAGGGTGCAGCCGGCGCCGTGGACGCGCTCGGTGCCCACGGCCTCGACCTCGAGGACCTCCAGGGTGGTGCCGTCGTAGAAGACGTCCAGCGCGGTACCGGTGCCCAGCGACGGGCCGGCCTTGGCCAGGACGTTGGGGACGCCCTGGTCGTGGATGCGCTTGGCGGCGTCCTTGAGCTGGGCAACCGTCGTAATCTCCTCCATGCCCGCCAGCGTGGCGGCCTCGAAGAGGTTCGGGGTGGTCATCGTGGCGCGCGGCAGGATCTTGGAGCGCAGGGCGTTGTCGACCTCGAGCGCGCCCCCGAACTCCTGACCCTTGCAGATGAGGACCGGGTCGAGCACCACGGTGGGGAAGTTGTAGGTCTCCAGAGCCTGCTCGACGACGTCGATGGTGGGGGCCGTTCCCAGCATGCCGATCTTGACGGCGTCAATGCGCGAGTGGACGGCGGCGCAGGTCTCGATCTGGTCGGCGATGACGGCTGGCTCCACCGGGACGAAGCGGTGGTTCCAACCGTCCTTGGGGTCCATGGAGACGATGCAGGTCAGGGCCGTGCAGCCGTAGACACCGAGAGTGTGGAAGGTCTTGAGGTCGGTCTGGGCGCCGGCGCCGCCCGAGGCCTCGGAGCCGGCGATGGTCAGGGCGATGGCAGTCATGGGTCAAGCCTGCACCGTGCGGAGCGCACCGGCCAAGCCGGACCCGTCGCATGGCATGGAACCGGTCCGGCTTGGTGAGGGTGCTGTGAGTGGCCGTGGACTCAGACGTTGGCGATGGTCCAGCGGTGGCCGCGATGGGTGTCCTTCTCGGCCTCGTCCACCAGGGCAACGGCGAAGTCGGCCACGGAGATCTCGCTGCCCACGGGCTCATCCGTGCCCTCGACGTAGCTGCCGGTGCGGGGCCTGTCGGTGAATCCCGGGGCGGGGGAGAGCAGGGTCCAGCTCAGAGCGCCGCCGGCCTCGCGGTAGAGGTCGAGGACCTCGGAGAAGGCCAGGGCCTCGGCCTTGTACTCCTCGGGGAACCCGGGGCCGTCCACCAGGCGGGTGCCGTCGGGGGCGAGCAGTGAGCCGGCGCCGCCAACGACGATGAGTCGGCCGGTGGGAGCGGCCGCGATGAGGGCGCGGTGGGCGTCGATGACGGGCTGGGCGGACTCGCCGCGGCCTGCGGAGACGGCGATGACGGTGGCGTCAGAGCTGTTGACGAGGTCGATGACGGCCCGGGTGTCGGCCAGGGTGAGGCTGACGTCCTGCGCGGCGCCCTCGGCGTGGCGGCCCGAGCGTGAGGCGGAGACGACGTCGTGGCCGCGGTCGGCGGCCTCGGTGACAGTGGCCGAGCCGACCATGCCGGTTCCTCCGATGACGGCGATCTTCATGACTTCCTCCTGGTGGGTAGGGTGCTGTGTGAGGCGAGTGGTCCGGCTGGCGGTTCCTCGTGATGACTCGATGGTATGATTGAGATACTGAGTACCTCAAAGTAACTAAAGGAGTGTGTTGTGTCACGAGCTGGGGGACTCATGACCGAGCGGCGACAGACAGTACAAGGCGGCGCCAGCAGTATGGGGAGCACTGGCAGCACCGGCTCTGCTCGCGGTACCGACACCGTGGGCGTGGAGGGTGCGGTGGAACCACCCACAGACGGATCGAAAGAGGCTGCTCCTCGGCAGAGCGCCCAATGCTGTGCCGTTCCAGTCGGTGATGGGCCTCAGGCCGCGGTCTTCGACTTCGACATCCTCTCGCCCGCCTGCCCGTCGCGCACCGTGCTGCGCCACGTCGTCGACCGCTGGACCCCGCTGGTGGTGACGGTGCTGGCGGACGGGCCGAGCCGCTTCGGCGAGCTGCGTTCGCGAGTCGGTGGGGTGACGCCCAAGGTCCTCACCCAGACGTTGCGATCCATGGAGCGCGATGGCCTGGTGACCCGCACCCAGCTGCCGGGCGTGCCGCCGCGCGTCGACTACGAGCTGACCGACCTGGGTCGCAGCCTTCAGGCCCCCATCGGCGCGCTGCGCACCTGGATCCACACTCATTCCGCCCAGATCCTGGCCCACCGCGAGTCCTACGACGCCGTCGAGTCCTGAGATCTTGACGCTCGCGGGGCCCCAGCGTGCCCGCCTCTGCGGTTGGAAATTTTCGACGCCGTCGGGGACGGAATTCCCGCCCCGTACGCATGACATGTCCCCGCCTGATTGAGAACGCCCCGCCGGCGGGAGGTGAGGAAATCAGTACCGCGGCGGCGTCGAATCGGGGACCATGGATCCATGAGCGCCATCACTCCCCTCCCCGCCTCCCTCGATGACATCGTCTTCCACGTCCTGGACCCGTTGGAGGCCGCAGAGCGCGACGTCTTTCTCACGCGCGCGGAGGCCTGGTACCCCGACCTCCTCGACGGACTGACCACCCTCTACGATGAGGCCGCCGAGGACACTGCCCTCAACCTGCTGGTCATGGCCGCCCGGGCCTACGCGGAGCGCGAGCACGAGCTGCGCCGCCTGGACCTGGCCCGCACCCTCGACCCCGCCTGGGCGCAGCACCCCGGCCGCGTCGGCTACGCCGCCTACACCGAGCGCTTCGCCGGCACCCTGCGCGGCGTGGAGGATCGCATCGACTACCTGCGCGAGCTGGGCGTCACCTACCTCCACCTCATGCCCCTGCTCACCCCGCGCCCCGGCGACTCCGACGGCGGCTACGCGGTGGCCGACTACCGCACCGTGCGCCCGGACCTGGGCACCATGGACGACCTCGAGCACCTGACCGGCGAGCTGCGCGCCGAGGGCATCTCGCTGGTGGTGGACCTCGTTCTCAACCACGTGGCCGCCGAGCACGAGTGGGCGGCGCGGGCGCGCGCCGGCGAGCAGCGCTACTGCGACTACTTCCTCATCTTCCCCGACCGTACCGAGCCCGACGCCTACGAGCGCACCCTGCCGGAGGTCTTCCCCGACTTCGCCCCCGGCAACTTCACCTGGGACGACGACGTCAACGGCTGGGTGTGGACGACCTTCAACTCCTTCCAGTGGGACCTCAACTGGCGCAACCCCCGCGTCATGTCCGAGTTCGCCGACATCGTCCTGGACCTGGCCAACCGCGGCGTCGAGGTGCTGCGCCTGGACGCCATCGCCTTCACCATCAAACGCAAGGGCACCGACTGCCAGGGCCAGCCCGAGGTCCACGCCATCACCGAGGTCCTGCGTGCCCTGACCCGCATCGCCTGCCCCGCCGTCGACCTCAAGGCCGAGGCGATCGTCGCCCCCACCGAGCTCCTCCAGTACCTCGGCCAGGGCAGGTACACCGGCAAGGTCTCAGACCTGGCCTACCACAACTCCCTCATGGTCCAGGTCTGGTCCATGCTCGCCGCGCGCGACACGACGCTGGCCGTTGAGGCGCTTCAGAACCTACCGGTCGAGCCGTCCACCGCCACCTGGATCACCTACCTGCGCTGCCACGACGACATCGGCTGGGCCATCGATGACGACGACGCGGCCGCCGTCGGCCTCAGCGGCTACGACCACCGGGCCTTCCTCGCCGACTGGTACAGCGGCGACTACCCCACCTCCGACGCCGCGGGCCTTGTCTTCCAGCACAACCCGGCCACCGGGGACCGGCGCATCGCCGGGACGGCCGCCTCACTCATCGGGATCGAGGCCGCCGCCGAGGCCTGGGAGGGCATCACCGACGAGACCCCCGAGCACAGGGCGGAGTCGCTGTGGACCTGGCGCGAGGAACGGATCCACGCCCTGCGCACGGCCCACGCCATCCTCTTCGGGTGGGGCGGCATCCCCGTCCTGTGGAGCGGGGACGAGCTCGCCCAGCCCAACGACCCCAACTGGGACACCGAGCCCGGCCACGAGGCCGACTCGCGCTGGGCCGGGCGGCCCCGGCTCGACGAGGCCCGGCTGGCCAACCGGCACGACCGCTCCACCGTCGAGGGGCGCGTCTTCACCGACCTGGCAAGGATGGCGCAGGTACGTGCGAGCCTGCCCCAGCTCGACGCCGCCGTGCGCACCCAGGTCCAGGACGTCGACGACCCGGGGGTGCTGGTGACCTACCGCGACCACCCGCGCGGCAGCTTCGTGGGCGTGTACAACGTGACGCCGCAGTGGCGCTCGGTGGCCGCCGACCAGCTCGCCCGGCTCGGGGTCATGGGGGCCACCGACGTCCTGACCGACACGGTCCCCTTCGGCTCCACCTCGCTGGACGGGGCGGGCGACGGCCGCGTGCCGGTGCCGCCCTACGCCGCCTGGTGGCTGGTGCGCCCGACGGACTGACGGGGCGGCCGGCGCTGTAGTTGGGTCCCGGGCGCCGGGCCGTGCATCATGGAGGACATGACCCGCCCTAGCCTCTCCACCTCGACAGATGCCCCTGATTCCGTGGCTGGTTCGGCGACCGCGGCGGCCACGACGGAGACCGGCATCGCGACCACTGGGCTGTCCGCCTTCGCCCCCGACACCACTCTCATCTCCACGGCACTGGACTCGGCCACGCCCGCCGCACTCCTCGCCGGGGCGATCGACGTCGAGCAGGCGCCCCGCCCGCTGAGCGTCTTCGACCTCATGCGCATCGGCATCGGCCCCTCCTCCTCCCACACCGTGGGCCCCATGCGGGCCGGCCGCGCCTTCGGCCGGGCTCTGGCCGAGGCGGTCCGCCCAGGCGGCGCGGGGGTGTCCGAAGGCGAGTGCGACTCCCGGGCCGGTGGCGCCGGCCTCCCGCAGCCCACCCGCGTCACCGTCGAGCTCTACGGCTCCCTCGGCGCCACCGGTCGCGGGCACGCCACCGACCGCGCCGCCGTCATGGGAATGGCCGGCTACGAGCCCGAGACCGTCCCCGCCGTCGTGTGTGAGTCCCTCATGGAGGAGGTCGAGGCCGCCGGGGAGCTGGTGGTCGACGGCGTCGGGCCCGTCCCCTTCAGCCCTGGCGCCGACATCCACTTCCTGCCCGGCCGGGTCCTGCCCTACCACGTCAACGGCATGACCCTGACCGCCTACTGCGCTAACGGTGCCGAGATCCTGCGCCGCACCTATTACTCCGTGGGCGGCGGCTTTGTCATGGAGGACGTCGGCGTCCCCGGATCGCCGTCGATCCAGGCCCTGGCGACCGCCTCCACCACCGAGGCCCACGCCACCCCTGCGCCCTTCCCCTTCACCACATCGGCCGCGATGCTCGCGATCTGCGAGCGCGAGGGACTGAGCGTGTCCGAGGTCGTCCTGGCCAACGAGCTCTCCGCCCGCAGTCGTGACGAGGTCATGGCCTACCTGGACCGCCTGCGCGCCACGATGCGCGCCTGCATCGAGGCCGGCATGAGTGCCGAGGGCATCCTGCCCGGCGGGCTCGGGGTGCGCCGGCGCGCCAGGGCCCTTCACGAGCGGCTACGTACCCAGTCGACCGGCCCGGCCGCCGCCTTCGCCATGGCCGACCCGCTGCGCGGCATGGACTGGGTGGACCTGTTCGCGCTCGCGGTCAATGAGGAGAACGCCGCCGGGCGCCGAGTCGTCACCGCCCCCACCAACGGTGCGGCCGGCATCGTCCCGGCGGTTCTGGCCTACTACGAGCGCTTCATCCCCGGGGCCGACGACGACGGCGCCCGCCGCTTCCTGCTCGCCGCCACCGCCGTGGGCGGGCTCATCAAGACCAACGCCTCGATCGCCGGGGCCGAGGTGGGATGCCAGGGCGAGGTCGGATCGGCCTCCTCGATGGCGGCCGCCGGCCTGGCCGAGGCCCTGGGCGGGACGCCCGCCCAGGTGGAGAACGCCGCTGAGATCGCCATGGAGCACAACCTGGGGCTCACCTGCGACCCCGTGGGCGGGCTCGTCCAGATCCCCTGCATCGAGCGCAACGCGGTGGCCGCCGTCAAGGCCATCAACGCCGCCCGCATGGCCTTGTGGGGTGAGGGTCGGCACGCCGTCAGCCTCGATACGGTTATCGAGACGATGCGCCAGACCGGCGAGGACATGCTCGCCAAGTACAAGGAGACCTCCCGCGGCGGCCTGGCCGTCAATGTCGTGGAGTGCTGATCTGTGCGGAATCGATGGGTCGAGATCTGCACCATAGGAAGCGAGATTTAGTACCGTTCGGTGGGATTGTGTATTGGTCGGAATTCGATCCTTCGGATGCCGGATCGTGATCTTTCTGCAGAATGGCTTGACGGTCGGTGATGATGCGAGGAAGATAACGGAGTGCTTACGGAGACGTAGGCTTCCACCTAACTATCCCCTATGGATGCGACCCACATCATGACCATGCCTTATTCTTCCGATGCCCCGTCCAGTGTGGGCACCGAGAACGTCACAGACTTCATGCTTGCGCCAGGCGAGACCTCAGTTTACGGTCAACAGTTCCTGGTCTCCCTTGTTGCCCCGTACCTCAAGGGGCAGATGATGTGCTCGAGCTCGAGGTTCGTGTACAAGGTGCCGAATACTCTTCTGGGTATTATTCCCGTGGGTACCGATGAGAACACCGTTCCCGTCAACTCGATTTCTGCGGTGTCAACGAGTACTCGATTCAAGGTTGGTCGTGCCATCCTGGCCGTGATCTTCCTGATCGCTGGGCTGGCGTACATCGGTAGCAGCCCCTTGGGGGGAATCATCCTGGTCGCGCTGGGCATCGTCTTCGGGCTGACGGCGCTTTCCTCGGCTCTTGTGGTGACGAACCATGCTGGAGGCTCGTTCGGTATCGAGGTCTCGCTGATCGATAACGCCAAGCTCAATACCTTCAAGACCGAGCTGCAGAACCGTGTGTTCGCCGACCGGGAGGCCATGCGTCACGGTGAGGCTCAGGACCTTCGGATGCAGTCCCTTGCCATGCAGCAGATGCAGCTCGCCCAGATGCAGCAGGCACAGTTCCAGCAGGGTATGCAGCAGCAGGCGATGCAGCAGCCTCAGGTCCAGCAGGGCCAGCAGCCGGCTCAGCTGCAGCAGGGCCAGCCCGGCTACTCCGAGCAGTTCCCGCAGCAGCAGGCGCAGCAGATGCCTCCGGTTCCACCGCCGCCGAACCCTGGCCAGGCTCAGTAACAGAAATCTACCGCTCACGTGACGGCGGGGGCCGCAGCGTCGTGCGCTGCGGCCCCCCACCTTCGTCCTCGGCCCGCTCAGCTGCTCTGGGCGGTGCTGGACTGGCTGCTCGACTGAGTGTTCTGGTTGCTCTGGTTACCGGGCTGCTGGCCGCTGGGCGGCACGTGGTCAGTCTTGGCGCCGTCATCGCGATCATGACGCCAAACCAGCGGCGACATGCTTGCCACGTGCAAGGAGACTTCCCGCGGCGTCCTGACCGTCAATGTCATGGAGCGTTGAGGCGGCCTCCGGTCCGGGCCATCACAGGGAGCGAACCCGGGCGGGCCTGGTCCTGCTCTGTGTGGATCGTCCCGGGTGTGGTGGAGGGCCTGATTCCACGGACGGATGATGATCATGCCAGCACATCCCGATGAGCTCAAGGAATGTGCGGTCCGGTTGTGCCTGGACGCGTTGAAGGATCCCCAGCGAGCTCGAGGCCGCTTCAAGCGGGTGGGCGACCAGCTCGGCATCAACTCCGAGACGCTGCGAGGCTGGGTTCGCCAGGTCCAGGTCGATGCCGGTGACCGCCCCGGCACGATTACCGCGGCCGCCGCCTTGAACGAACGGATCCTGGCCCTGCGAGAGAGAGGATCTACGCGGTCCTCGGGTCGCGCAAGACCTGGCGATTGCTCAATGTCCAGCAAGGAGCGGCCGCCCGTGGCCCCCTAGCACGGTAGAGCGACGCATGCGAGCCCTGGGACTGTGCGGTATCGGGCCGGAAAGGTCAATCCGGACCACGAGACCGACGAGCTGCACCGAGCAGCCCGAGGACCTGCTCCGACGCGACTTCACCGCAGACAGACCCAACCAGTGCTGGGCGGTGGACTTCACCTATGTCCGCACCCGGTCAGGATTCTGCTACCTGGCCTTCGTTGTGGACCTGTTCTCCCGTCGAATCGTCGGATCGGCCACAGCAGCCGGACGAATACTGAATTCGTGCTCGGTGCCCTGGAGCAGGCGATCTGACAATGCAAGGACCGTCAAGGTCACAGCCTCACAGGTCTCGTACACCACCGGCGACCACGGGTCGCAGTACCTGTCCATCACCTACTCCGACCGCGGCTCCTGGGAGGGGATCGATGCCTTCACTGGCCAGGTGGCTCGTCTTACGACTACGCCGCGGCCGAGGCCCTGAGCAAGCCCTACGAGCGCGAGCTGATCTGGACCCGATCATGAAGGACCGCGACGACCTCGGTCGACTGGTACAACCACACCCACCCTCGCCGCAACAACAACTACGACTGTTCTCCAGCCGATGCTGAGATGCACTACTACGATCAACCCCACGCCGCGATACCCACCGCAGCGTGACTACACCCTCAAACACGAAGAGCTGGATATGCTCGCAAAGTACAAGGAGACTTCGAGGCTTATTCGTAGGGGTGTTTAGGGTGTTTAAGGGGGGTGTGTCGCTAAGTAGGGTGGCGGCTTGCTCTTGAGAGAGTTTTGGTGTCTAAGCCAACTCAACCAAGAACAAACCGTTGCCATGAATAGTAGCACGAGGATCACTCGCAGCGAGGTTGTGGACCTGTGCGAGACCATTCACGTCGCGAATCCCGACCTGCCGGCGTTCGGGGCGAGGGTGCTGGGGCTGTACCTGTGCGTGCGCCTGACACTGACGTACCTGAGGCACAACCTGTCCCAGGGGCTTCTCGCCGAGGTCTACGGCGTCTCGCAGGCGACCGCCTCCCGAGTCGTCACCGCCTACGCACCCCTGATCGCCCGGGCTTTGGAAGTCAGTGTGCCGACTGTGGAGGACCTGGATCCCACCGTGCAGCTGATCGTCGACGGCACCCTGCTGGAGTGCTGGTCCTGGGCCGACCACCCCGAGCTGTACTCCGGCAAGCACAGGACACCGGAGTGAGCGTCCAGGTCGCCTGCACCCCTCTCGGGCCGCCTGGCGTGGGTGTCCGACCCCCACGACGG
>NZ_GL882516.1:60565-138140 GCF_000195595.1 Actinomyces sp. oral taxon 170 str. F0386 | reverse complement strand
CCGTCAACTGTTGTCTCCAGTCGACCGTCTCAAGGACGATCGAGTGACCTCGCGCCGTCAGATGCGCGCGTTGACGTCCTGGTAACCGGAGTCCTCGCGGGTTCCGCCCATGCCGTCACCGACATCGTTGTAGTGACGGATCAGCGTCACCGACCGGACCCACTTGATCATCTTGTATCCGTGGCTCGACTCGCAGCGCAGGCGCAACGGGGCGCCGAACATGCCCGAGAGCGGCTCGTCGTTACGGGCCCAGGCCAGGATCGTGTCATCCTCAAGAGCCATGTCCAGCGAGAGGCACGTGTAGTACGGCTCGACCGGGCGCCCGTCGTGCATGTGCTGGGCCATGCCGAAGGACTCGAACATCACCCATCCGGCCTCGGGATCGATCTCACCAACATGCTCGAGAAGGTCCCGTACACGGATCCCCGTCCACTTGGCGATGCCGGTCCATCCCTGCATGCAGGTGTGCATGGTGATCTGGGACTGGCTGGCGATCTCCTTGAGCTCCTCGAGGGAGAAGGATGCCGGCGTCGAGACCATGCCGCCCACCTCGAGGCGGAAGTCGGCGAAGCTGTTCGCCGCCAGCTCCTGGTACTCCGGGGACTCCTCCCGCGAGGGGGTGCGGGTGTTGACCCAGTGGAACTTGGAGATGTCCTTCTCCGTCCATGGCCTCTTGACCGCCTGCTGCGAGCGGAAGCGGTCCACCGTGATGCGGCGGATCCCCCGTGTGGCGTCCCACAGGATCCGCTGGCTGCGGCGCGTGTCTGCCAGCGTCCAGTAGGACATGGCGATCCACAGTGCCACAACGACGACGATCGTCGCGATCACGGTGACGTAGGCCTGGCCCACTCGGTTGGGGTCGTAGTAGCCGAAGACGATGTGGGTGAGATTGTGGGGGGCGTGCACGATGAACACCAGGCCCACGTGAACGATGGCGAAGCCCAGGTAGCTGAACATGCCGATCAGGTGCAGGGAGCGAGCGGCCTGGCGGCCACCGAACATCTTGGCGTACCAGGGGAAGCGCCCGACGACGGCGGGAGACATGACCGGGCCCGTCACGATCATCAGCGGGGCGGCGATGAAGACGATGAAGAAGTACCCCAGCTGCTGAAGACTGTCGTAAGGGGTGAAGTCGCACAAGGACGGGGTGCGCAGGTGCGCGTAGGTCAGCAGGGAGTCCCAGGCGTCGGGCAGGATCTGCCACGTGGTGGGAACCAGACGTTGCCAGGCACCGGTGCCCACGAGGAAGGCGACGTAGATGACGCCGTTGAGCAGCCAGAAGCTTGTGGCTATCCCGTGCCAGGCGCGCCCCAGCCCGATCTTGGCCCGGCCGGGCAACGACAGAAGGGGGGAGAGGTCTCGCTGGTCGTCCCGGGCGGTGAAGGCTCCCTCCTCAAGAGGCACCTTGTCCTTGGTGAACCGGATCCACTCGGAGCCGGGCTCGCACTGGTCCTTGAAGTAGAAGCGCGGATGCGAGGCGATGATCTCGATACCGGAGCGGATGAGGACACCCATAAGGAGGAAGTTAATGAAGTGGGTGACGCGCAGCCACAGTGGAAAGGTCTCGGTGTCGACGCACTGCTGGGCGACGTCGTTGGCGGTCTGTGCGGCTAGGGGCAGAAAGGACATCATCGTGCCTTACGGATGGGGTGAAAGACTTGCCTTACGGACTATTGTACTGCCACTTATCGGTTCTATGTAGGGGATGGTGACGATGTGTTGTGATCAACGTCTCCGGCGTGCGGGTGCCGATTAAGGTCGCCTTGCTTAAATAACAAAAACGATGATTGCCAAAATTGCCGGCGCCTCGGATGCCGATCTGTTCCACGTGTTGAATATATATGGGATAGATCTGATGAAATGGGGCCGATCGGTCGGTGTACTGACGGAGAAGTACCGGTTTGGTCCATGAAGACGCCCTGTGAGGCTTGTACGGTGGTTGCCAGACGCGGAAGACATCCGCAGTCTCCTGAGATACACGGAGGTATTCTCATGTCATCCGCTGCCACGACTGAGGGGGCGGCCTCCCGACGCGCTCGCCTCATTGGCAAGGGCTGGATCCAGGGAGTCGCCCTGGTCATGCTCTTCGGATTCACTGTCATGGGCCTGCTGGCCTATCGCACCTACACCAACTCCATGCCTCAGCCGGAGAGGGTGGTCACCGAGAGCGGCGAGACCCTCTTCACGACGCAGGACATCACCGAGGGGCAGAAGCTCTTCCAGGCCAGAGGCCTCATGGAGTACGGCTCCATCCTGGGGCACGGTGGTTACCTCGGTCCCGACTTCACTGCCGAGTACCTTCGTATGGAGGCCACGAACGTCAAGGAGCAGCTCGCCTCCCAGGGAGTCGACGACCCGGCCGCCGCCACCAAGGAGATGCTGCGGACCAACCGCTACGACTCCTCCACAGGAACACTGGTGTGGACCGATGAGCAGGTCAAGGCCTACAACGACGCCGTCGCCCACTACACCAAGATGTTCGGCCCCGACGCCCACAGCCATGGCCTCAAGCCGGATCTCATCACCGATCCCGTCCAGGTCAAGCAGGTGACTGCCTTCTTCGGCTGGACCGCATGGGGCTCGTCGGCGCAGCGCCCGGGGCACGACTACTCCTACACGAACAACTGGCCGCCGGAGTCCCTGGTCGGCAACGCGCCCACCGGTGACCTCATGATCTGGTCGGTCCTGTCACTGATCGTCCTCATCGGCGGAACCGGGGTCATGTTCGCCATCTACGGCCGCTGGAGCCAGAAGATCGGCTGGCACTCGGAGGAGGCCCCGGCCCTGTCCTTCCGGCAACCCGAGGAGATCGGGCTGACCAAGTCGCAGAGGGTGGTGGCCTGGTACGTGTTCACCATCGCCGCCCTGTTCCTCGTCCAGACGCTCCTGGGCGCACTGGCCGAGCACTATCGGGCCGACGTGCTGTCCTTCTTCGGCTTCGACCTGGGCCGGCTCCTGCCCTTCTCCCTGGCCCGAACCTGGCACGTCCAGCTCTCCTTGTTCTGGACCGCCATCGGCCTGCTCGCGGCCGGCCTGTTCCTGACCCCGTTCATCGCCAGGCGCGAGCCGAAGAAGCAGCACGTGCTGGTATGGGTCCTATTCATCGCGGCCACGGTCGTCGTCGTTCTCTCCTGCCTGGCCGAGGGGGCAAGCCAGCACGGCCTGAGCTGGGCCAAGGGGCCGCTGTTCGCCCAGCAGTGGGAGTACCTCGACCTGCCCTTCGTCTTCCAGGTGCTGCTCACCCTGGCCCTGTTCGTCTGGGTGTTCATCATCTGGCGCGCCATGCGCCGGCGCCTGAGCAATGAGCACGTGGCCAACATGCCCTGGATGTTCATGTTCGCGGCCCTGGCGATCCCGGCCTTCTACGCCGTGGGGATGATGGCCCGCACCGGCACCCACGTCACCGTCGCCGAGTTCTGGCGCTTCTGGGTGGTTCACCTGTGGGTCGAGGACTTCCTCGAGCTGTTCACCACCGTCATGGTGGCCTACGTGTTCGTCCTCCTGGGGGTTGTCCGGGAGAAGATCGCACTGGGCATCATCTTCATGGACATCATCCTGTACTCCGCAGGCGGCGTCATCGGCACCATGCACCACCTCTACTTCTCCGGGACGCCGGTGGAGCACATGGCCCTGGGCGCCTTCTTCTCGGCCGCCGAGGTGATCCCTCTGACCTTCCTGACGGTGGAGGCCTGGGCCTTCATGCAGCTCGGCGCCAACCGCCACGGCAAGGAGGCGGGACCCTTCCCGCACCGCTGGGCCGTCATGTTCCTCATGGCCGTCGGCTTCTGGAACTTCCTGGGCGCCGGTGTCTTCGGCTTCCTGGTCAACCTGCCCATCGTGTCCTACTACGAGATCGGTACCGCGCTGACGGCCAACCACGCCCACGCCTCCATGATGGGCGTCTACGGCTTCATGGCGCTGGCGCTGGGAATGTTCGCCCTGCGCTACCTGGTGCCGGCCGACAAATGGCCCGAGAAGCTCGCCAAGACCTCCTTCTGGAGCCTCAACATCGGCCTGGCCTGGATGTGCTTCGCCACCCTGCTGCCGCTGGGCATCCTTCAGCTGCGCTACTCGGTGGGCACGGGCTACTACGAGGCCCGCCAGCTCACCTACGTCACCAACTCGGTCAACACGATCATCGAGTGGGGACGGATGCCAGGAGACCTCATCTTCATCATCGGCGGAGTCCTGCCCTACCTCTACATCGCCTTCCTGGGACTGAGGAACTGGCGTCGCGGACGGACGGTGGACACCTTCGCCGAGGACTCCCTCTACGAGGAGATCAAGGGCGGGCGCAAGGCCTGGCGCGGCGAGCGCGCGGAGCTGAACGACTGATGGGCTCACCCGATCTGAGCGTGTGGCTCATCGCCGTCTACGCGCTCATCATGCTGGCCGCTGCGTGGGTCGTGGACGTCCTCGGCTCACGCAGCGCCCGGCACTCGATGTCCTGGCGCCACTCGGACTTCGTCTACCATGACGACGTCGACGGCTGGAGGTGCCATGAGGACCAGTGGCTGTGGCCCACCGCCTTCGACCCGGACAAGCGCGTCATCCGCTACGAGGGCGCCCACGCGATCTGCGGGCGCTGCCCGTCCAAGGACAGCTGCTCGCCCACCCCTGGTCCGCGGGAGATCACCCGGCCCGTCGACCCGTGGCCCTACTCCGACGCCGGACGCTTCCACCGCGGCGTGGGCCTGGTCATCGCCTGCGTCGGCGTCTTCATTCCGCTGCTGCTCATGGTGGCCCTTCACGCCACCGGTGACCTCATCGTCCTGGGCACGACTTCCGTCATCGTCATCGTCACAGGAGTCCTGCCACTAGCCCGCCACCTGTGGAACACTCCTGACAACGCTCCGGCCCACCTGCCGCACGTCGGCTCCCAGGAGTACCGGGAGGCCGAGGAGGCCCGTCGCTCCGCGAGCAGTGCCTCAACCGGGCCCGTGCCGGTGACGATCGGTTCGCGTCCCTCGGGCTACCGCTCGGTGCGTGAGGCCGCCGAGGCGATCGCCGCCGCTCAGGCGCGTGCCGCGGCATCGGGGCGGACCGCTCACGTCTCCTTCATCGCCGGGGCCGACGACGCCGGAAAGGCGGATGGCGGACCGCTCGCGGCCGCCGGCGAGCCCGAGCTGCGCCGTGTCTCCGCCCTGCGCACCCGCAAACGTGTGCCGGTCGCCGGTGTCGAGCCGGGTCCGGACGGTGTGCGCGAAGAGGTTCGCGGCGGAGCCAGACGCTCGTGGTCCTCGGCGTGGAACGAGGCCACCGGTACCAGGGCCAGATGACCCGGACCCAATCCAGATAACCACCTTTCTGAAGGATTCTCCATGACTACTCCCGCAGTCGCTTTCACGGCGCTCGCCGTCCTCGTGGTGCTCGCCCTGGCGCTCTCGCTCAAGATCATCACCCAGTACGAGCGGGGAATCGTCTTCAGGCTGGGGCGCCTGCGGCCCGTCTACGAACCTGGCCTGCACCTGGTCGTCCCCTTCCTCGAGCGCCTGGTCCGGGTCGACACCCGAGTAGTGACCCTGACTATCCCGCCCCAGGAGGTCATCACGGAGGACAATGTGCCGGCGCGCGTCAACGCCGTCGTCCTGTTCAACGTCACCGACCCGGTCAAGGCCGTCATGGAGGTGGAGAACTACGCGATCGCCACCTCCCAGATCGCACAGACCACACTGCGATCGGTCCTCGGTCGGGTCGACCTGGACACCGTGCTCGCCCATCGCAGCGCCCTGAACGCCGACCTGCGCGACATCATCGAAAAGCTCACCGAGCCCTGGGGCGTGGAGGTCAGCGTCGTCGAGATCAAGGACGTCGAGATCCCCGAGCAGATGCAGCGGGCCATGGCCCGTGGGGCCGAGGCCGAGCGTGAGCGCCGCGCCAAGATCATCAACGCCCGCGGCGAGCTCCAGGCCTCCGAGGAGCTGCGTCAGGCGGCGGACACGCTCTCCAAGTCGCCGGCCTCCCTCCAGCTGCGCTACCTGCAGACCCTCCTGGAGCTCGGCGCCGACCAGAACTCCACGGTCGTCTTCCCCCTGCCCATGGACATCATTGGCCCGCTCCTGGAGCGCTTCGGCTCCCAGACCGGTCTGCCGGACGCGGACGAGGATGGCGGAGGAGCTGGTGGACAGCGTCACCGATGAAGACGGCCACCGCGACCCACACCAGCACCATCGCCGCCCAGCGGGCCGGGGGGATCTGCTCGTGGAAGACGGCCCAGGCCAGGAGGAACTGGGTGATGGGAGCGATGTACTGGCTCATTCCCACCACCGACAGCGGCACGCGCCGGGTCCCGGCGGCGAAGAGCAGCAGCGGTACCGCCGTCACCGGCCCCGCTACGGCGAGCAGGGCCATGACCGACCAGCCCGCCTGCGGAGCCTGCCAGGCCGAGTGCCCCTGCCAGGCCAGATGCCCCAGATAGGACAGGGCGAGCGGAGCCACGACGGCGCTCTCCACCGTCAGCCCGGTCAGAGCGTCCACCTGAGGGCCGATCCGCTTCTTGACCAGCCCGTACAGGGCGAAGGAGAAGGCCAGCGCCAGGGAGATCCACGGCAGCGAGCCCTGCAGCACCACCAGGAGCACCACTGCGGCGCTCGCCAGCACGATCGAGACCCGGTGCACGGGGCGCAGGCGCTCGCGCAGTACTAGCGAGGCCAGGGCCACCGTCACCAGCGGGTTGATGAAGTAGCCCAGGGCGGCGTCGGCTGTGCGAGCGGTGTTGACGCCGTAGACGTAGACGAGCCAGTTGACCGAGACCAGGAGCCCGCAGACGGTCAGCGCCCCCAGCAGACGCGGTGTGCGCGCCACTCGAACCAGCTGCGCCCAACGATGCCGCGCGGCGATGAGCAGGAGGCAGGTGACGAGCGTCCAGACGATCCGGTGGCCGATGATCTCCACGCTGCCGGCGGCCGAGAGGAGCCGGAAGTAGAGGGGGAAGACGCCCCACAGGGTGTAGCAGCCGATGACCAGGGCCATCCCGGTACTGTCCAGCGGCCCCGACGTCGAGGCCGGCGCCGTGGCAGCCGCCGGAGGAGCCGGCGCAGCGGTGGGGTCGTGCTCGCAGGACGAGGCACCGGGGGAGGAGGCCATTGTGATCTGTTCCTGATCCGTTCGCGCTCGGGGATGGCAACGATGACGGTATCACCGCTCCGCGTAGCATAGTGAGGCGCACCGGATCGCCTTGGAAGGGCTCACGAGAGTTCTTCTCCGGGCGGGGATGGCGCGCCGATCGGTCCCGATCGCTCAACCCCGGGCCTTACAGACCCGGCCCCCGCACGTGAAGGAGCCCCGCCATGGCCGACGCCGCCCGCGCCCGCAAGGTCGCCGACCGCATTCACGAGACCGTCGCCCGTCTCCTTCAGGGACGCATCAAGGACCCGCGCCTGGGTTTCGTCACCGTCACCGACGTACGGGTCACAGGGGACCTCCAGCAGGCCACCGTCTTCTACACCGTCTACGGCAGCGACGAGGATCGTGAGGAGACGGCCAAGGCACTGCGCTCGGCCAAGGGTCTCATCCGCTCAGAGGTCGGCAAGGCCCTGGGGATCCGTCTCACCCCGTCCCTGACCTTCCAGCTCGACGCCCTGCCCACGACCGCCAAGACCCTCGAGGACGCCCTGGCCCAGGCCCGGGTGCGCGACGCCCAGATCGCCAAGGCCGCCGAGGGCGCCACCTATGCGGGTGAGGCCGACCCCTACCGTCACGACGACGAGGACAGCACCGGGATCGAGGCCGACGATGAGATCAGTGCTGAGACCGACTTTGACGCCGACGCCGACGAGGACGGCGAGCAGGAGGCTGATCGAGGGGCCTTCCGGGACACTGAGAGCCTGTGAGTGTGTCCGAGTACTCCAGGCATCACAGTGCGCACAGGCGCCGCCCCGACGTCCCGCGCGGAGCCGTCCCAGCCTCCGACGGGATCCTCCTGGTGGACAAGTCCCAGGGGCTGACCAGCCACGACGTCGTCGGTGCCACGCGGCGCCTGGCCGCCACCCGCAAGGTGGGGCACGCCGGCACCCTTGACCCCATGGCCACCGGCCTGCTGCTCCTGGGCATCGGACGCGCCACCCGGTTCCTCACCTACCTGGTGGGAGCGGACAAGACCTACGCGGCCACCATCCGCCTCGGGTTGGAGACCACTACCGAGGACGCCGAGGGCGAGGTCACCGCAGTCCACGGCTGCCGGATCGACGACCTGTCCGGGGACCGCCTCCAGAAGGCACTGGCCGGCCTGACCGGACAGATCCAGCAGGTGCCCAGCGCCGTCTCGGCCATCAAGGTCGACGGCGTGCGCGCCTACAAGCGGGTCCGTGACGGGCAGGACGTCGAGCTGGAGGCCAGGCCCGTCACCATCCATGCGCTCAGTTTGGCGAGCGAGCTCCGGCAGTCCGGTATTGACCTCGCCGATCCGGCGGTGGGTGATGCCGTGGCAGGCGCTGAGACGGGTAGGTCCGGTAACCGGATCGAGGTCGTGGATCTCGATGTCGTCGTCTCCTGCTCCTCGGGCACCTATGTGCGCGCCCTGGCCCGGGACCTGGGGCGGGCGCTGGGGTACGGAGCGCACCTGACCGCGTTGCGGCGCACAGGTGTCGGCCCCTTCGATGTCGGCCAGGCCCATGCGCTTGGGGAGCTGTCGGACGAGGTCGAGGCCGACGCCTCCTCGGCTGATCCGCGTGGCCTCAGCACAATGCCGCTCGAGGAGGTGGCCCGGCGCTGCTTCAAGCGGCTGGCTCTCACCGAGTCCGAGGCTCGGGGGCTGCGCCACGGTCAGTCGCTCGACGCCGCGGTCCTGGAGCGGGCCGAGGCGCCGGTGGGTCGTTCGGGGCCGGTGAGGCCCAAGGAGGCCTTGGGACAGCATGTCGTCGCCGGATTCGCCCCCGACGGGCGGATCGTGGCACTGTTGAGGCCTCAAGGCTCGCGCGCGCGTCCGGTGCTGGTTCTCGACCCGGCCTGAGACGCGACCGGCGGAGGTCATCAGGTCCTCCCGAACGAGCGGGCACCACGAATGAGCACTCTTTCAAGGAGACACGATGAGCCAGACCGGTGGATGCAGCTGCGGATGCGGTGGCCACGGCAAGCAGGACGAGCGGGCGGACGCTCCGACCGTGACCCAGCCTCTGGGAGAGGGTTACGAGCCGTCGCCCGTGCAGACCTCCCCCGAGGACGTGGACGCCGTCGCCATTGCCACGGCGGTGACCACAGCGATGGGCGGGGCCGCCCTGCAGGGTGTCACCCCCGGACACAAGTCCGGCAACCTGCTGGGCCTGCGTGATGTCTCCGCGCCGACGTCAGGCAGCGGTGGATGCGGCTGCGGCGGTCACTGATCCTGATTCCGTCACACGCTGCGGCGCTGGAGGGCCTCGGTGACGGTAGTCAGGCGTGAGGGCGCCTCAGCCTCCCGATAGCGCCCCAGAGCCAGGTCCTCCTCGATCCGCCCGTCCACGAGCACCAGAACCCGGTCGGCCCGGGCCGCCACCTGGGCGTCGTGGGTGACCATGACGAGAGTCGTCCCGGAGGCGTGCACCTGACCGAGCAGGTTGAGTATCTGCAGCGCGGTGGTCGAGTTGAGCGCGCCGGTGGGCTCATCGGCGAAGACGATCCCGGGGTCGTTGATCAGTGCCCGGCAGATGCCAGCGCGCTGGAGCTGGCCCCCGGAGACCTCGGTGACGCCGCTGGCGGCCAGGTCAGCGATCCCCATGCTCTCCATGAGCTCCTCTCCGCGCGCCGTGATCTCGGGGCGCGGACGCAGACCCGCCAGGAACCCGGGCAGGACGATGTTGTCCAGCAGGCACAGGGTGGTCATGAGATGGGCCTGCTGGAAGACGAATCCGAAGCGTGTCAGCCGTAGCGCCGCCAGCTCCTTCTCGCTCATGGTGGTGATCTCTGTGTCGCCCAGGAGCACCGAGCCGGCGCTGGGCCGGTCCATGCCGCTCAGGCAGTGCAGCAGCGTGGACTTCCCGGAGCCGGAGGGCCCCATGATGGCAACGAACTGCCCCGGCTCGATGCCCATGTCAAGGTCTCGCAGGACGGGGGAGTGGTAGCTCTTGGACAGGTGCTGGGCGCGAAGAACGGGTTGACTTCCTGGAGGTGCAACAGGCTTCGCGGCCGTCGAGCGGGCGCCTGAAGATGTGGAGCTGCTCATCGTTCTCCTTACTCGCTGGTACTCAGGGACGTGGACAGGGACATGGTGCGAAGGCGTCTGAGTGCCAGGGCGACCGCGCCGATGACGGTGGCCAGCAGCGCCCCCGGCAGGAGCAGTCCCACCAGCCACGGGTTGGGGAGAAGCTGAGGGTCGGGCGCTCCTCGAGAGGACATGACCGCCCCGATCGCGGAGGCCCCCAGTGTGAAGGAGCCCAGCAGCCCCAAGGCGATACCGGTCAGGGCCAGGACGCCGAAACGAATGAGGTACTGGCGGGCGATGGCACCCCTGGTGCAGCCCAGTGCGAGGAGGACGCCCAGCTGGGGCCTTTCCCTCGACACGATCAGGACGGTGAACAGGACGGTGATGAGGAAGGACAGTCCCAGTGCGATGGCGCAGGCCATCATGGTGATGCGGTGAACCTGGGAACCGGTGGCCCCGAAAAACTGGGAGGCGTACTGGTTCATGCCGATAGCCTGGACGCCCGGGTACCTCTCGTTCAGGTCACGGGCGAAGGCGCTGGCCTGGTCCGTGGAGTGGGTATCGGCATAGATGACCTGCCACAGCGCGGGAGCGCCGTCGTCGAAGGTGGCCTTGGCGGTCTTCCCGTTGTTGGTGATGTCCTGGTAGACGCCCGTGACCGTGAGGTCCTTGTCCCCGCCGGCGGTCTGCACGGTGACCGTGGATCCCTCCTTGGCGCCCGTGGCCTTGGCCTGGCTGTAGGACAGGGAGACCTCGTCGTCCGTGGTGGGACGATGTCCGGAGATGTACTTCATGGGGAAGGCTCCGTGATTCCCGATATCGATGATCACCGGCTCCCAGCCGCCACGACTCGTGGACATCTTGTAGCTGCGGCGCAGTACCGTGGTGTGCCGGGTGACACGGGGATCGGAATCGATCTCCTTCTCCACCGTGGCCAGGTCCTGGACCCCGGTGCGCACATCGATGCGTAGATCCGCCTGGCCGACTCCCAGATAGGTGGCGACCTGCGGATTGCTCAGGGTGGTGGAGACGTTGGTCGGCAGCACCATGGTGAAGGTGCACAGCGCCAGGACACCGAGCAGCAGCGCGTTGGAGGGGCGCAGCGCCTCGCGTGCGCCGAGCCATACCTGGACCGGAAGGCGACGCACGCCGCTGAGCCTCCACCGCTGGCGACGCGGGCGCAGGGAGGCGCTGGTGCCGCTGCGCAGGGCCTCGATCGCCGAGATGCGTCCAATGCGTCGCAGGGACAGCCACGTGAAGCCGACGATGACCACGGCCAGAACCAGCACCGCGAGGATGGGGATCCCCACGCTCCAGACGGTCCTGGGCGGCGTTCCCAGGTAGAGGGTCGTGGGGACCTCCAGCTTTGTCGCCAGGGGCTGGCCCGCCGCGTAGCCAACGGTTGCCCCCACTGCTGACAGGGCCAGGTACTTGATCACGTAGAGGCTGCGTATCCGGCTGTGAGGTGCTCCGATGGCCTTGAGCACGGCGATCTGGGCCAGGTCCGACTCGATGGCCGCCAGTACCGTGTAGCGCAGGGCGAGCATGGCGACCACGGCCAGCACGATCGCCACCACGAGGGCCACGGCCACAATGAGCATGGTGTTCAGGGAATTCGCGAGCTCGATCATCGAGGCGCTGAGGTCCTGGCCGTTGCTGGGCAGGCCCGCCTCCTCCTTGTAGCTGTTGATGACGGATCCGGGGCGGGCGCCGTCTGCCAGGATGAACTCGATGAGGTACTCGGGCTCGGCGATCTGCTGCTCCAGGGTGGAGAAGTCCTCGGATGAGATCACCAGTCGCTTGGAGGGGATCATGGCGGCATTCATCTGCGCGTCGCGTGCGAAACCCACCACTTTCAGCGTCGTCGTCCTGCCCCCGGCGGTGACGGTGACGGTGTCACCGACGTTGGCGGCCTCGATCGCCCGGTAGTGGATCGGCAGAACCACCTCGCCCGGCCTCGGGTCCACGGGGTTGCCTTGATCATCGAGCAGCAGGTCGAGGCGCTTGGGGGAGGTGACGAAGGCGGGCTCATTGTAGGACTCGCTCTGGTTGCGGCCGTTGATCGTCAGCTCTTGGCGCGGTACCGGCAGGGTCTTGATGACCTCGTGATCGGCGATGTCGCTGCGCGTCGCGGCCCACTGGTCAATGGTCTCGGAGTCCACTGTCCCGGCGTGCATCTGGACCAGATCCGGCAACTTGGCCTGGGTGGACAGCCGGCTCGTCGCGGCAAGGCTGTCCACCACCAGGGAGGTGCCGGCCGACATCAGCATGGATGCCAGGGCGATCAGGGCGGTCAGGGTGGCGGCCACAACGGTGCCGCGAGCCAGATCTGCTTTGAGGAGTCTCGTCAGCATGGGCAGTGACCTCCTTGTCTTCGGAACGCGCTCAGGACGATATTCGACTGACGGTCGATATCGACAATAGACCGGTGGTCGAAAAAGGTCAAGGAACGTTGCCTGGGGATGGTCCTGAGACTGCCTGACTGTCTGGTGGCGCACGGAAGGGCTGACAGAGGTGCCGGCCTGTCCGGAACCATCTCGCCGGCTCGGTCTCATCAACCTTCTCTGTCCTTCTGGCGCGTCCCCGGCGGTGAGGTCGCGCTGAGCGGTGCCGCCGTGGCAGGGTTGTCCCGCACGTCGAGCCTCCCCCGACCCGTCTGCGGACCGGGGGTGGGTGGACAGGGACACCGGTAGGGGTGCGGCACGCCCCGTGATCAGACGAGAGCAGGGATAGCGACAGTGGAGGTCTGGTACGGCGCCGAGCAGGTGCCAGCGAGCCTGAGCGCACCGGACGGGCCGGGCGCCGTGGTCACCATGGGCATCTTCGACGGCGTCCACCGCGGTCACCAGGCGGTCCTGGGACGCGTTGTCGAGCTGGCCGACGAGCTCGCCCGCGGCGGTGAACGGCCCCTGGCCGTGGCGGTCACCTTCGACCCGCATCCCCGCAGCGTTCACCAGCCGGAGGCGGACCTGCCCCTCATCACCTCCCTGACCGACCGTCTGGCCTCCCTCAAGGACCTCGGCCTTGACGCCGTCCTGGTCATCACCTACACCCTTGAGTTCGCCACCCAGAGTCCCCAGGACTTCGTGCGCACCTGGCTGGAGGGGCTGCTCGGGGCCCGGGCGGTCGTCGTCGGGGACGACGTGCGCTTCGGGTGTCGCAACTCCGGGGATGCCGCCACTCTGGAGGAGATCGGGCGGGCCGACGGCTTCGCGGTGGAGATCGTCTCCAAGATCCGCTCGGAGGAGGGACGGCGCTGGTCGTCGACCTGGATCCGCCAGTGCCTCAAGGAGGGCAACATGGGGCAGGCCCGCCAGGTCCTGGGCCGTCCTCACCGTCTGCGCGGCGTCGTCGTGCGGGGGCTGCGTCGCGGGCGCGAGCTCGGGTTCCCCACTGCCAACCTGGAGGCCGCCACCGCCGGCGTCGTGCCGCCCGACGGCGTCTACGCCGGTTGGCTGGTGCGTGGAGGCGGCGCCGACGGAGGCGGGCAGCGGCTGCCCGCCGCCATCTCTATCGGAACCAACCCCACCTTCGACGACGTCCCCCGGCGAACGGTCGAGGCCCACGTCCTGGGGCGAGCCGACCTCAACCTCTACGGCGAGGAGATCGGGATCGAGCTCGTCGAGCGTCTGCGCCCCATGCTGGCCTTCGACGGACTGGACCCGCTCCTGGTCCAGATGCGCGCCGACATCGAGGACACCGCCCGGATCCTGGAGGTCCCGGTGCCCGAGCCGATCCGTCCCGAGGACGTCACCGCGCAGTAGCTGCGGCAGCCGTGGCCTTCCGTGTCGAGCCGTCCGGGCCTGCGACCGCCGCGGAGGTGCCGACGCATCCCGCTTCTGCCCCGGAGCTGTGCCGGTTCACACAGACGTCGACGTCATCAGTAGGCAGTGACGCTGGTAAGGTTGGCGGGCCGTCGATCGGCCACGGATACCTCATGCCCGGGAGAACCTGCCCCGGCGCTCCGTGCAACGAGACCCGAAGGAGTCCGCATGTCGGTTACCGCAGAGCGCAAGCAAGAGATCATCGCCGAGTACGCCACCCACGAGGGTGACACGGGCTCCCCGGAGGTCCAGGTCGCCATTCTCACCGAGCGCATCTCCAACCTCACTGAGCACTTCAAGGGCCACACCCACGATCACCACTCGCGTCGTGGCCTCTATCTGCTCATCGGTAAGCGTCGCCGTCTCCTCGACTACCTCATGAAGGAGGACATCGAGCGCTACCGTGCCCTCATCGCCCGCCTCGGCATCCGCCGCTGAGCGCGCTGACAGCCGCGAGTCGTGCGGCCCGGCTCCCGTCCTGGGGAGCCGGGCCGCACGGCGTTTATGGGGTGCTTCGCCCACACTCAGAGCAGTGAGGTGTAGAGCGCCTTGATGTCTTCGCGGGTCGCGGGGCGCGGGTTGCCCGGCGTGCACACATCGGCGAAGGCGTCATCGGTCAGGGCGTCGACGCCGTCGGCTTCCACCCCGACCTCGGAGAGCCGCGTAGGGTTGCCCAGGTCCCGCGTCAGCTGGGCCACGGCCTCCACGGCGGCGACGCGCGCCTCGTCGAGCGGCATCGTTCGGGCGCCGGCGACTCCGAAGGCCTCGGCGATGTCGCGGTACTTCTCCCCGGTGTGCTCGGCGTTGAAGGCCATGACCGGGGCCAGGAGGATCCCGTTGGCCACCCCGTGCGGGGCGTTGTAGCGCCCGCCCAGCGGGTGTGCCATGCCGTGGACCAGGCCGAGTCCGACGTTGGAGTAGGCCATGCCGTTGATGTAGGCAGCCAGTCCCATCTGCTCGACGGCGTCGGCGTTCCCGTCGGCCGCGGCGCGCAGGTTGGCGGCGATCATCTGGATGGAGCGCAGGCACAGGGCGTCGGAGAGCTCCCACGCACCCGGCGTGATGTAGCCCTCGATGGCGTGGGTGAGGGCGTCCAGCCCGGTGGCGACCTTGAGCGAGCGGGGCATGGCGTCCATGAGGTCAGGATCCACGATGGCCAGGACAGGGATGTCGTGGGGGTCGACGCACACGAACTTGCGCTGCTTGGCGGTGTCGGTGATGACGTAGTTGATGGTGGTCTCGCTGGCCGTGCCCGCGGTCGTGGGTACGCCGATGATCGGCACCCCCGGCCGGGTGGTGGGGGACAGGCCCTCCAGGCTCAGCACGTCCTCGAAGTCGGGGTTGGTGGCGATGACCGAGATCGCCTTGCACGTGTCCTGGGGCGAGCCGCCGCCCAGGCCGATCAGCACGTCGGCGCCCGAGGCTCGGAAGGCGGCCAGACCGGCCTGGACCTTCTCAATCGGTGGGTTGGGAGCGACGTCGGAGAAGACCTCCCAGCCGATACCGGCCTCGTCGAGCAGGTCAGTGATTCGGGCGGCGGTGCCGTTGTCGGCCAGGACCGGGTCGGTGACGATGAAGACCTTGGTCAGGCCCCGGCGGGCGATCTCGGGGGCGATATGGGTGATCGCGCCCCTGCCGAAGTAGCCGGTCTGGTTGAAGATCATGCGGTGGGTCATCGTTGACGCTCCTGAGAAGAGAGGGGACAGAACTGCTCCGTCCTGTCATTGGTGGATACTTTGTCACGCTTGGGCGGGCCCGGTCCAGAATTCAAGATTCCGCGCGTTCCATCTCACGTGGCGCCCGGCGGTGACGATCGGCATCATGAGGCCGCGCACGATAGACTCTGCGCGGCTGCCCTGCGGTGCTCATCACGGCTCGTTGATGCTCTCCTGAGTGTGAGAACCGGTGAGGAGAGCGCGGGAGCCGCAGCCCTGCCTCCGGGAAGAGACCCGGAGAGCTGCCGGCCCCGTCGGTTTTCGGTGGTGGCCTCCGGAACCGCGCCCGCGTCGTCGGATCATGGCGACCCGACGACGGACGAGGCCGGGTCCGTGGGCCTCGATCGAAGGCCACGGACCCGGCACGACGATCGCGAGAAAGAGACTTCATGTTCATTGACGACCCCGAGGTCACTGCCGCCGAGGCAGTGATCGACAACGGCTCCTTCGGCAAGCGCGTCGTGCGCTTCGAGACGGGCCGCCTGGCCAAGCAGGCCGCCGGAAGCGCCATGGCCTACCTCGACGGTGAGACCGCCGTCCTGTCCGCCACCACGGTGGGCAAGCACCCCAAGGACCAGTTCGACTTCTTCCCCCTGACCGTGGACGTCGAGGAGCGCCAGTACGCCGCTGGACGCATCCCCGGCTCCTTCTTCCGTCGCGAGGGCCGCGCCGGAACCGCCGCCATCCTGGCCTGCCGCCTCATCGACCGCCCGTTGCGCCCCTCCTTCGTCAAGGGCCTGCGCAACGAGGTCCAGGTCGTTGAGACCGTCCTGGCCATCCACCCCGACGACGACTACGACGTCCTGGCCATCAACGCCGCCTCGATGTCCACCCAGATCGCCGGCCTGCCCTTCTCCGGGCCCGTGGCCGGCACCCGTCTGGCCCTCATCGACGGGCACTGGGTGGCCTTCCCCCGCTACTCCGAGCAGCAGCGCGCCACCTTCCAGATGGTCGTGGCCGGTCGCGTCCTGGAGTCCGGAGACGTGGCCATCATGATGGTCGAGGCCGGTGCCACCGAGCACGCCTGGGAGCTCATCAACGCCGGTTCCGTGGCCCCCACCGAGGCCGTCGTCGCCGAGGGCCTGGAGGCCGCCAAGCCCCACATCAAGGCCCTGTGCGAGGCCCAGCTCGAGGTCGCCCAGCACGCCTCGAAGCCCACCGCCGAGTTCCCCCTCTACCTGGACTACTCCGACGAGCAGTACGACGCCGTCGAGAAGGCCGCCGAGGCCCACGGCCTGGCCGGCGCCATCGCCACCGAGGGCAAGCAGGCCCGTGACCTGGCCACCGACGCCGTGCGCGACGAGGTCCTGGCCGAGCTCGCCGAGTCCTTCCCCACCGAGGAGGACACCAAGGCGCTCAAGGCCGCCTTCCGCTCCGTGACCAAGAAGATCGTGCGCCACCGCACCCTCACCGAGGGCGTGCGCATGGACGGGCGCGGCCTGAAGGACATCCGCACCCTGGCCGCTGAGGTCGAGGTCCTGCCCCGCGTGCACGGCTCGGCCATCTTTGAGCGCGGAGAGACCCAGATCCTGGGCGTGACCACTCTCAACATGCTGCGCATGGAGCAGCAGGTGGACGACCTCTCCCCGGTCACCCACAAGCGCTACATGCACAACTACAACTTCCCGCCCTTCTCCACCGGCGAGACCGGCCGCGTGGGCGCCCCCAAGCGCCGCGAGATCGGCCACGGCAATCTGGCCGAGCGGGCCCTGGTACCCGTCCTGCCCACCCGCGAGGACTTCCCCTACGCGATCCGCCAGGTCTCCGAGGCCCTGGGCTCCAACGGCTCGACCTCCATGGGCTCAGTGTGCGCCTCCACCCTCTCTCTGCTCAACGCCGGTGTGCCGCTGCGCGCGCCCGTGGCCGGTATCGCCATGGGCCTCATGCACGAGGTCATCGACGGCGAGACCAAGTGGGCCACCCTCACCGACATCCTCGGCTCCGAGGACGCCTTCGGGGACATGGACTTCAAGGTCGCCGGAACCCGTGACTTCATCACGGCCCTCCAGCTGGACACCAAGCTCGACGGCCTGCCCTCCGAGGTCCTGGCCGGGGCTCTCGGCCAGGCCCGCGACGCCCGCCTGTTCATCCTCGACGTCCTGGCCCAGGCCATCGACTCCCCCGATGAGATGGCTCCCACGGCCCCGCGCGTCCTGGCCGTGCGCATCCCGGTGGACAAGATCGGCGAGGTCATCGGCCCCAAGGGCAAGATGATCAACCAGATCCAGGAGGACACCGGTGCGGACCTCACGGTCGAGGACGACGGCACCGTCTACATCGGCGCCTCCGACGGCCCCTCGGCCGAGGCCGCCCGCGATGCCGTCAACGCCATCGCCAACCCGCAGATGCCCGAGATCGGCGAGCGCTTCGTGGGTACCGTGGTCAAGACCACGACCTTCGGCGCCTTTGTGTCGCTGACCCCCGGCAAGGACGGCCTGCTCCACATCTCCCAGATCCGCCGGCTCGTCGGCGGCAAGCGCGTGGAGAACGTCGAGGACGTCCTGAACGTGGGTGACAAGGTCCAGGTCGAGCTGGCCGAGATCGACCAGCGCGGCAAGCTGAGCCTGCACGCGGTCCTCACCGACGAGCAGCTGGCCGCCGAGGCCGAGGGTGAGGCTGCCCGCAAGGCCTCCCGCGAGAGCGGCCCGCGCCGTGAGCGTGAGGGCCATGAGAGCAAGGACGGCGACGGTGAGCAGCCGCGTCGCGAGCGCCGCCCGCGCCGCCGTCGGATGCGCAGCGCCGACTCCTCCGAGGGGGAGTGAGCCCTGTTCAGCGGCGCTAGCCGACTGACGCGTATTCACGGTGTCCCCGTTCGATCCCCTGGATCGGGCGGGGACACCGTCGTCATCGGGGCAGTGCGTTCGCTGCGCGCGGCAGGGCGCGGCCGTACGTGGGAACGACAGTGGGCCCCGGAGCCCGTTAGTCTTCGCGGGTGACCAACCCAGACATGCGAGCCGGATCAGCCCGGCCGGCGGCCTCTCAGTCCTCCTCGACCCCCGCGACCGGGGAGTCCTCGAGCCCGACCGACTACGCCGAGGTGGAGCTGCGGCGCGGGCGGCCCGGCCGTGACGGCACCGAGCTGACCCTGCACGACGACGGGGCGCTCACCCGCCGCTCCATCCTGCCCGGAGGGGTACGCGTCATCACCGAGTCGGTACCAGGCCTGCGCTCAGCCTCCATCGGCATGTGGTTCGGTGTCGGAAGCCGCGACGAGGTACCGGGACAGGAGGGCTCCACCCACTTCCTGGAGCACCTGCTGTTCAAGGGCACCGCCTCCCGCGACGCTCACGACATCGCCGAGGCCTTCGACATGATCGGTGGGGAGTCCAACGCCGCCACATCCAAGGAGCACACGTCCTACTACGCCCGCGTGCTCGCCCCGGACAGCATGCAGGCCCTCGACGTACTCGCCGACATGGTGGCTTCCTCCCTCCTGGAGCCGACCGACGTCGAGACCGAGCGCGGCGTCATCGTCTCCGAGCTCGCCGACGCCGCCGACGATCCAGCCGACGTCGCCCAGGAGGCCTTCGCCCGCGCCGCCTTCGGCGAGGACACGCCGCTGGGCCGACCCATCGGCGGCACCAACGAGACCGTCACCGTGGTTCCGCGCGATGCCGTGTGGGAGCACTACAAGCGCACCTACGCCTCCGACACCCTCGTGGTGGCCGCTGCCGGCGCCGTCGACCACGAGGAGGTCTGCGAGCGGGTCCTGGCCGACCTGGCCGTGGCCGGCTGGGACGCCTCACCCGACGCCGTCCCGCGCGAGCGCCGCTTCGAGATCGAGTCCTTCGCACCCTTGGACGTCCACGACATCACCGTCCCGCGCGAGAGCGAGCAGACCCATCTGTACCTGACCTGTCAGGGCATCGCCGTGCGCGACGAGCGGCGCTGGGCCATGAGCGTGCTCACCACCATCCTGGGCGGCGGCATGTCCTCGCGCCTGTTCCAGGAGGTGCGCGAGAAGCGGGGTCTGGCCTACACCACCTACGCCTTCGACACCTCCTACGCCGGCGCCGGAGCCTTCGGGCTCTATGCGGGCTGCGCCCCCGGCGACGTCGACGAGGTGTGCGCCGTCATGATCGGTGAGTTCGAGAAGCTCGCCGAGAGCGGGGTCACCGAGCGGGAGATGATGCGCGCCCGCGGCCAGCTGCGCGGGGCCATGGTGCTCGGGGGAGAGGACTCCCTGGCGCGCATGGGTCGCCTGGGGCGGGCCGAGGTCGTCACCGGGCGCCTGCGCTCCATGGAGGACAACCTGCGCCGCCTGGAGGCCGTCACCCCCGAGGAGGTCAGGGAGATGGCTGCCTGGCTGGTGAACCAGAAGCGCGCCCGCATCCTCGTGGGCCCGGTCGACTGACGGTAGCCGACAACCGACGGGGCCCATGACCCGCTCATCGAGCACCGCCGGAAGCCAGAAGAGGGGCAGGGTGTCCACATTGGTGACAAAGGCTCGGATCGCTCTCATCCCGACGGTGAGTAACCGCATGATTCCAAGGTTTTTCAGCGTGCGCTCTGGGAACTGAAGGTCCTTTGTCACCGATCTGGACACCAACGGGCTGATTCCAGGCATCGGCCCCTGGTGCTGACAGGTTCGTATGGCCTTCGGTCAGCGACGGAAGCCGAAGGCGGCACCGATGAGCTGATCGAAGGCGCGGTCGGGCAGGATGCGACGTGCGGCGATGAGTGGCTTGGCCATGAATCCCACGGCGTAACGGGTCCGGGGGTGGTGGGCGGTGACGATCCTGCCGACGGTACGGGCGATGACCTCCGGCGGGGAGTAGCGCCGCTGGTTCGACTCGCTGCGCATGGCTCCGGCCACGGCCCTGATCTGGTCGGCGTAGGCACTGCCCTCGGCCGTGGCCTCCAGATGGTCGGCGGCGATCGTGTGCCACTCGGTGCGGATTCCGCCGGGCTCGACCACGACGACGTCGATCCCGAAAGGGGCCAGCTCGATACGCAGTGCGTCGCTCAGGGCCTCGACGGCGTACTTGGTGGCGTGGTACCAGCCGCCCAGCGGTGTGGTCAGTTTCCCGCCGATGGAGGAGATGTTGATGATGGTGCCCGTGCCCTGGGTGCGCATGTGCGGGGTCACCAACTGGGTGAGGCGACCCAGGCCGAAGACGTTGACCTCGAACTGGCGGCGGGCCTCGTCGATCGGGACGTCCTCGATGGCCCCGTAGGAGCCGTAGCCGGCGTTATTGACCAGGACGTCGATGCGGCCGGCCTCCTCAAGGATGCGGTTCACACCGGCGCTCATGGAGGCGTTGTCGGTGACGTCCATGGCCAGTGGGCGGATGCCGTCGGCGGTCAAGGCCTGGAGGCGGTCGGTGCGGCGGGCCGCACCATAGACGACGTGGCCCAGCGCCTGGAGCTTGCGGGCGGTGTTCTCGCCGATGCCGGAGGAGGCGCCGGTGACGAGTGCGGTGCGGGTCGCACCGTGGTCTGCCGAGCTGGCAGGAGAGCTCTTAGTGGCGGTGGCCTGGTCGGGCGTGGTGGTGGTCATCGTCTGAGATGTCCTCTCGGTAACATGAATCATTGTTCAGGTACTATCATGAACATGTATTCATGTTTGTGCAAGTGAGATGCTCGGCACGCTACCGAGTAGGCCTGAGGAAAGGGAGAAGGATGGTTCGGGGTACCTATGACGTGGTCGAGCGGGACGGGACGGTGACGGAGACGAGCGGCATGACCTCGGAGCGCTCGGTAAGGCGTGCCGACGCGGTGCGCAACCGGGCCGCCATCCTGGAGGCCGCCAAGCAGCTGGTCACCGAGCAGGGCGCTGAGGTCGCCATGGGGGAGATCGCTCGGGTGGCCGGCGTTGCCGTGGGGACGCTCTACCGGCACTTCCCCAACAAGGCGGACCTGCTCGCGGCGGTGGTCAACGAGTACGTCGAGACTCTGGCTGACGATGCTCAGAAGGCCTGGGAACGCGTCGATGCCGGCCGGGCCGATGTCGACCAGGAGCTTCTGGGCTTCCTGGAGCGGGCCCTGGAGATGATCGCCCGGAGTCACACCGTCAAGGTTGTTGCGCGGGCACTGGGAGCTGAGGTGGAGTACGCCGAGCCGGAGACCCGCGCCACCGAGGCACTGGAGCACCTCATCGAGGCGGGGCGGGCCAGCGGCAGGCTGCGCCCCGACCTCACCGTCTCCGACCTCTACATCCTCATGGTCTTCTACCCCGGCGATGGCTCTGTCGAGGTTCGCCGGCGCTGGCTCGAGCTCATCCGCCCCGGTCTGCTGGGGTGCACGAGCTCTGACTCACAAGGGCTGCGAGGGCCGAAGGCGTGAGGAATCCCGGTTGGGCCGTTGTCTAAGCCGGGGCGGCCGTCGCCATGAGGTGACCGCGGGCTAGAGTGTGGGTACTGATCGTGAAGCCGAGCATCTCGGGGGTGACGGTGCCTGACTCCGGCAGCTGCTCGATGTCGAGAGCGGTCACGGTGAAGTAGTACCGATGCGGCGAGTCGCCCTTGGGAGGGGCAGCACCCACGTACTGGGGCATATCGGCGTCGTTCGGGATCTGAACCGCTCCAGAGGGAAGCAGTGTCGAGCCGGCGTCACCCGCACCTGCCGGCAGCGTAGTGGTGGAGGCTGGGAGGCCGTGCACCGCCCAGTGCCAGAACCCAGAGCCGGTCGGTGCGTCAATGTCATACATGGTGACGACATAGCTCTTGGTTCCCTCGGGTCCAGGGCTCCATTCCAGCTGAGGGGACTGGTCCTGACCGTCCGGAACCCCGAAGGTGCCCGACATCTGGGCTCGAGGCAGGGGCGCCCCATCCGTGAGGGTCTGACTGCTCACAGACAGGCTCGGCACTCTCGGCAGCTTCTCGTAAGGATCGTCCGACGCTGAGGCGGCTGAAGCGGTCGCCGACGTCGTTGCCGCTGCAGAGGTGGACGTATCAGGTGCGGAGTGAGGGGAGCAGGCGGCGCAGCACAGGAGGGCGATGCAGCCGATGCTCATCCGTTGGTGTCTGCGGAGACGAGGTTCCTTGAGTGTCTGCCTGTTGAGCCGACTGAGAAGACGGGGGTCGTCACTGGGGGCGGCGAGATGGTCTGAGGTGGGACTGAGAGCGTTTCGCATGGCCTCAACCATAGGTGGGGTGTCTCTTTATATGAACATCTGTCTCATAATTCAGACAAACGACTCTGCGGTTTCGCGAATCCGATCCAGGGCTCTGATGAGGTCGTTAACGGCAAGCGGAGTGCCTGCTTCCTGTAGTGAACGCTCCAGCGCGCGAACTCTCTTATCTGCTACTGCCAGGCTGCTTCTTCCGCGTTCGGTCAGCCGCAGGACCAGCGCCCTGCCGCCGTGCGGAGATGGCTGGAGGGTGATGAACTCCGCCTCCCTGAGCCGTTTGACGGTCTGACTCATGGCCTGCTGGGAGATGTTGCAGTCCCGTGCCAGTTGCGACGCGGTGGCTTCGTCCCTGCGCTGCAGCATGATCAGGGCGTTGTACTGGGCCTTGGTCAGGCCGCTGTCGAGAATTGCTCGATCCTTAGCATTCTGGCTGGCCTCGGATGTTAGACGCAGGTGAGGGAGTAGTCGGTCCATGGATTCCATGTCGCGAGCATAACACTTAATTGTATTAAAACAAGTACTTGTGATGATGGTTGGTTGATGATGCTGAGGCTCATGGTCCGTGAGGGGTCATCCAATATTTGTTGAGCCTCGCTTCGCGCATAAGCCGGTGGCTATGGTGGGGCCATGACGATTCGCGTAGCTGTTGTGGGCGCCGCCGGGCGCATGGGATCGACTGTCTGCCGGGCGGTCCAGGATGCCGAGGGTCTTGAGCTCGTGGCCCGCCTGGACGTGGGGGACGCCCTTGATGCCGAGCACCTGGCGGGCGCCGATGTCGCCGTCGACTTCACCGTTCCCAGCGTCACCGAGGCCAATGTTCACGCCCTCCTCGACGCCGGGGTGGACGTTGTTGTGGGCACCACCGGCTGGAACGAGGAGTCCTACGGGCGCGTCCGCGAGCACCTGGCCCGGACCGAGGCCGCCGGTCGCAGCGTCCTCATCGCCCCGAACTTCGCCCTGTCCGCCGTGCTGGCCATGAGCTTCGCCGCGAAGGCCGCTCCCTACTTCGAGTCCGCCGAGGTCATCGAGCTTCACCACCCGAATAAGGTCGATGCCCCCTCGGGCACCGCGGTCGCCACCGCCCAGGGCATCGCCGCCGCCCGCGCCGATGTCGGGCTCGGTGCCATGCCGGACGCCACTCAGACCGACCCCGACGGCGCTCGCGGGGCCGTCGTCGACGGCGTCCACGTCCACGCCGTGCGCCTGCGGGGGCTGACCGCCCACGAGGAGGTCGTGCTCGGCAACCCCGGTGAGCAGCTGACCATCCGCACTGACTCCTTCGATCGGGCCTCCTTCATGCCCGGCGTGGTCCTCGCCGTGCGGCAGGTCTCCAGCCGCCCCGGCCTGACCGTCGGCCTGGACGCACTGCTCGACCTCTGAAGCGGGGGAGTAGGCGGGAACCGGTCGGGAGCCGAACAGCGTCTACAGCGAGGCCGCCCAGCAGTCCTCGGTGATGCCCTCGCCGACGCCGAGAACCCGGTGGGCCCCGGTGGGAGCCATGCCGACCGAGGCCAGGAGTCGGCTGACCGACTCGTCCCCGCGCACCGCCCAGGCCACCAGCGCCCTGGCCCCGTTCTGACGGGCCAGGTCCACGGCCGCGGCCAGGAGCCTGGAGCCGTGTCCCCGGCGCTGGTCGGCGGGCGCGACACCCAGCGCCGTGACCTCCACGGCCTGCACCCCGGCCTCATCAACGTGCCCCTCGGCGTCCATGGACCGGGTGGGGGCCAGGCCCAGCAGGCCCACCACCGTCCGCTCCTCGGCCTCGCTCCCGGCGGTGGTCGCCACCAGGACGTGATGCTGGGGCGAGGGCGGCTCGGCCACCGCCGTCTCCCAGCCCGCCGCGATGACGGGGGCGGCGATCATCGCCCGCACGCCCTCGGGCAATGGTGCGCCGTGCTCGGCGGTGTGCCCGGCCTCCAGGGAGGCGAGCATGGTGGCGGCCTGGACCCGACCTATCGCCGCCAGGTCCTCCGCCCGGGCAGGGCGCACGAAGCCCCCTGGTACCTGGGGGCCGTCGTGATCATGCGGGTCGTGAGCGCCTGGGGAGTGCTGGTGCGGTGCGCGCGCGTCCAGGTCGGAGCCGAGTCCGGCCAGCGGATCGGCGCCCAGAACGGAGTCGTCCCGGCTGCCGGAAGGCGAGAAGCTTGCGGGGGTCGAGGAGTCCATGACTTGAGCCTAGGACCGTTGTGCATGTCGGTGTTGGAGGCTCGGGCGCCATGGGCATAAGGCCTGGAGAGCGCTCGGTGGCAAGGTGTATGGCGGGAAAGTGTCCGTACGGGACGATCTTGACTGGGTCGTCTCACGGAGCCAAATTGCGTTTGTGCAGGTCGGAGGGGTCCCGACCCGGCATTGGTAGGGGACGGAGACTTCAAAGTCGTCCCATTCGGACATAATCGGCTTGTAGGCTGTCCGCTCGCCTATCCGACAGATCGTGAGAACGCATCTTCCGTGCGCCCGGCCCGCGTTAGGGTGGCACCATGAGCGCAGTCCCCTCCCGCAGCTTCGGTTCCGTCGGCGTCGCCATGGTCACCCCTTTCACGCCCAACGGGGAGGTCGACTTCGATGCCGCCCGTGCCCTGGCGGTCAGCCTGGTCGACGACGGCGCCGACATGATCCTCCTGTCGGGCACCACCGGTGAGTCCCCAACCACCCACACCCCCGAGAAGCAGGAGCTGATCCGCCAGGTCAAGGACGCCCTGGCCGGACGCGCCATGGTTATGGCCGGCGCCGGCTCCAACGACACCGCCCACGCGGTGCGCATCGGCGTGGCCTCCCAGGAGGCCGGCGCCGAGGGCCTGCTCATCAACGCCCCCTACTACAACCGCCCCAGCCAGGAGGGTGTCTACCAGCACATCAACGCCGTCGTGGAGGCCACCGACCTCCCGGTCGTGGTCTACGACATCCCCGGGCGCACCGGCGTGAAGATCACTGAGGAGACCCTGGCCCGCCTGGCTGAGAACCCGCGCGTCAAGGCCGTCAAGGACGCCACCGGCGACGTCGAGCAGGGCTTCCGGCGCATGGAGTCCACCGGCCTGGAGTACTACTCCGGCGACGACGGCCTCAACTTCGCCTGGCTCACCCACGGCGCCTCCGGCGTCATCTCAGTGGCCGCCCACGCCGACGCCCACTCCTGGCGCCAGATGATCGCCGCCGTCGACGCCGGTGACCTGGCCAGCGCCCGCACCCTCGCCCGGAGGCTGCGTCCCCTGGTCCACGCCATCATGGGCGGCGGGCAGGGGGCCGTCATGGCCAAGGAGGCCCTGCACCTCCAGGGACGCCTGCCCAGCCCCGCCCTGCGCCTGCCCCTGGTGCGGGCCGAGGAGGCCGAGGTCGCCGCCCTGCGCGAGGTCTTGGCCGCCTCCGGGCTGCTCTAAGAACCGGCGCCCGCCATGCGCATGTGGTCGCTGCACCCGCGCCACCTGGACCGTGCGGGCCTGGTGGCCTGCTGGCGCGAATCGCTGCTGGCCCAGGCGGTCCTGGCCGGACGCACCCGCGGCTACCGCAACCATCCCCAGCTCGAGCGCTTCCGAGCCGCCCCCAATACGCTCGCTCCCGCTGTGGCGGTAGGAGCCTACCTGTGGGGGCTGCGCGAGGAGGCCGTACGGCGCGGCTACCGCTTCGACGCCTCCCGCATCGACGTGCCCGAGCCGGACTGCGTCGGCGTCAGCCTGACAGTCACCGAGGGCCAGATGGACCTGGAGCGCAGACACCTTCAGGCCAAGCTGACCGGGCGCGCCCCGGATCTCCTGCCTCTGCCGGAGAGTCTTGAGGCGCACCCGATCTTCCGGGTCGTCCCCGGCGACGTCGAGCCCTGGGAGCGGGCGCTGACTCCGTAGCCTTGAGGAGGCCGTAGGGGTAGTCGGTGTCGCACCGGCTAGTCCTCTTCTGAGGCTCCTGTGAGCACCCGCTCGCGCACGACGCGGCGCAGGATCTTGCCGATCTGGGATCGGGGCATCTCCTCAATGACCTCCAGGCGGTGCGGCAGCGCGTAACGCGGGACCGTCCGCTCGGCATGCTCCCGCACCGCCTCAAGAGTCACGGAGTCCGGCGCAGTTCCCTCGGCGAGAACCACGGCGGCGCACACGAGCTCGCCTCTGGCGCCGTCGGGTAGACCCACCACAGCGACGTCGGCCACGCCCTCCAGGGAGCGGATCGCCGCCTCCACCTGGCTGGGGTAGACGTTGAAGCCACCGGTGAGGATCAGCTCGCGCCTGCGATCTGCCATCCACAGGAAGGAGTCCTGGCGACGCACGATGTCACCCGTGCGCAGCCACCCACCCGGCAGCATCGCGGCCTGCGTGGCCGCCTCGTCCTCCCAGTAGCCGGCGAAGACCTGCGGGCCGCGTACCAGCAGCTCGCCCGGCTCGCCGTCGGGCACCTCCCGGTCGGGATCCGGGTCCTCGGGGTCCACGACGCGCACGTCCGTGGACGGGAAGGGCAGGCCCAGCGCCCCCAGGCGGCGCGAGGGCCCCATGGGCGTGCCCGTGACGATCGGGCTTGTCTCAGTCATGCCGTAGCCCTCGACGAAGAAGCCGCCGGTCGCCTTCTCCCACCGGGCCCCGACCTCCGGCGGCATCGGGGCCGCCCCGCACACCCCGTAGCGCAAGGTGTCAAGACTCGTGCCCCGCTTCTGGGCGCCGTTGAGGATCCGCTCGAACATGACCGGCACGCCGACGAAGAAGGTGAAGGGACGCCGCTCGTGCGCGGCGAGCACCTGATCCACCGAGAACTTGGGCAGCATCACCTGGGTGGCCGCCTTCTGCACCGCGCAGAAGAGGTTGAAGGTCAGCCCGAAGGCATGGAAGAAGGGCAGCAGGCACAAGAAGTTCTCCCCGCCCTCGTGCAGCATCGGCACCCAGGCGATGGCCTGGTTGGCGTTGGCCCGCAGGTTCGCGTGCGTGAGCATCGCCGCCTTGGGCGTGCCCGTTGTCCCGCCGGTGTGCAGCAGGACCGCGACGTCGGAACCGGCCGGGTAGGGGAAGCGCGAGGGGATCCGATGAGCACCGGCCACCTCCTTGTCCCACGAGCGCACACCGACGGGAAGGCCCTCCGCCCGGAAAGCAGCCCTCTGCCGGCGGGCCCGCTCCACCGGGAGGTGCAGCGCTGCACGCAGACGCACCGGCATCGCCGCCGACAGGTCCACGCTGAAGACCGTGCGACCCCTGAGAGGATCGCTGCCAGCGCGCGGACCAGTGACGGGATCCGTGATGAGATCGATGCCCTTCTCCCACACGATGACGACGCGGGCCCCGTGAGCGTCCAGTTGGGAGCGGATCTCCTCGGCGGGCGCCAGCGGGTTGTGCTCGGCCACGATGGCCCCGATGCGCAGGGCGCCGTAGAGCGCAACGACGTGCTGCGGACAGTTCGGCGTGATGAGAGCCACTCGGTCGCCCTTGTGCACGCCCGAGGTCCGCAGCACCTGCGCCGCGCGCTCCGAGGCCTCCAGCAGCTCGCGGTAGGTCATCGCGGCGCCCAGGAAGTCGATGGCGACCCGGTCGGGGTAGAAGCGCGCCGCGGTCTCCAGCAGCTCGTTCAAGGGGGCGTCGGGAATCTCGACCGCCGCTGGGACGCCGGGCTGGTAGTGAGGGCGCAGGTAGTGGCGGTAGTCCTCGGTGGCCTGCTGCGTCGGGGCGCCGGTGTCGGTGCTGCTGTTGCTCATGTCCGTCGGGATGTGAGGTGGTTCGGTACTGGCGGTGGGTGCCTGCGACCCTCTGAAGCGTTCAGCTCAGTGGGGGCCCTGGTCATTCCTGCTGCCGTGCTGACCGTTGTCCTTGCGCTCGCTCCTGCCGGGGAAGTGCTCGACGATCGAGACGGCCGCGGCCGTTGCCGCCCCGGAGGCCGCCTCACGGGCTGCCAGGAGCTCCTCGCGCACGACGCGCCGCAGCACCTTGCCGATCTGGGAGCGGGGCATCTCGGTCAGGATCGCGATCTGGCGGGGCAGGGCGTAGTTGGACAGGTTCTTGGCCGCCCACTCACGCACCTGCTCCAGAGTGACTGTCTGGCCCTCCTTGGGGAGGATCGCGGCGACGACGGACTCGTTGCCCGCCTCGGCCGGCAGCCCGACGACGGCGACCTCCTCCACCTGCGGCATCGAGCGGACCGCGGCCTCCACCTCCGTGGGGTAGATGTTGAACCCCCCAGAGATGATGAGCTCCTTGCGGCGGTCGGCGATGACGTAGAAGCCGTCCTCCTCCTGGCGCACCAGGTCTCCTGTGCGCAGCCAGCCCCCGTCCAGCAGCACCTCGGCGCTCTCCTCGGGGTTGTCCCAGTAGCCGGTGAAGACCTGGGGACCGCGGGCCAGCAGCTCGCCGACCTCACCGGGCGCCACCTCTCGCTCGACGTTCTCGGGGTCCACCAGCCGCACCTGAGTGGAGGGGTAGGGCACCCCAAGGGTGCCGGGCCGGCGCGCCGGCGAGATCGGGTTGCCCAGGATGATGGGGGAGGACTCGGTCATGCCGTAGCCCTCGATGATGGTACCGCTGGTGGCCTCCTCCCAGGCCTGGGCCACCGCCAGCGGGTTCGGGGCCGCCCCGCACACGGCGATCTTGCAGGAGGACAGGTTCGCGCCCGTGGCCCGCGCCCGGGTCACCAGACGGTCGAACATGACCGGGACCCCCGGGAAGAAGGTGGCCGGTCGTCGCTTCCAGGCGGCCAGCACCAGGTCCGCCCCGAACTTGGGCAGCACCACCTGCGTGGCGGCCAGCCCCACCGCGCACAGCAGCGACAGGGACATGCCGAAGGCGTGGAAGAAGGGCAGGACGGCGTAGAACGTCTCCTTGCCCACGCTCGTGGTGCGCGAGGCCCAGGCCAGGGACATCTCGGCGTTGGAACGCAGATTCTCGTGGCTGAGGCACACGGCCTTGGGCGTGCCGGTCGTCCCACCGGTGTACAGCAGCGCGGCCGCCTCGGAGACGCCCGGCAGAGGGAAGCCCGTGGCCAGGGGGGTGGCGGATGCGGCCAGGTCGTCCCACGAGCGCACGCCGGCCGGCACCTTGCCGCGCAGCTCATGGCGCTGGGTGCGGGCGGCGGCCACCGGCAGTCTCAGGGCCAGGCGACTGCGCAGCGGCAGGTGGCGGGACAGGTCCACCGAGTACACGCCCAATCCCCCCAGACCCGCAGCCTCCAGGGATCCCACCGCCGCCACGAGGCGCTCCAGGGTCTTCTCCCAGGCGATGATGACGCGCCCACGGTGGATGTGGAACTGCTCGCGTAGTTGGGCGGCTGGTGCCAGCGGGTTGTGCTCGGCGATGATCGCCCCGATGCGCCAGGCCGCGTAGGCCAGAACCACGTGCTGGGGGCAGTTGGGAAGAATGAGCCCGACGACGTCTCCGCGCCCGACCCCCAGCCCCCGCAGCGCCTCGGCGGCCCGAGCCACCTGGGTCTCCAGCTGGGAGTAGGTGGTGGTGGCACCCAGGAAGTCCAGGGCGACCCGTTCCGGGTGGTCCCGGGCGGCGTCGCGCAGCATGCAGGACAGGGGCTCGCTGACCGTGGGAATCGTGGAGGGCACCCCGGCCTGCCGGTAGACGGCGTCGAAGGCCTCGTCCCTGGAGGCGTGTGAGCCGGCCGCCGATGCGGCGTCGCGGGTTGGTGCGGGTGCCGACGTGCGTGGAGCACTCATGGGTCTTCCCCCTTGTCTGCCGTGTGCCTTCCCCTGTCGGGAAGGTCCTGCCCGCCGTGAGCGTTGCAGCGCGACGGCGAGAGGTCAGGGCAACCGTAACCTACGGTGGCGTAACCTGTGTCGTCAGTGACGCCGACGATCGTGTGCGATCCCGCTCACCGGGCGCTGGGGCGCTCACCGAGCCCCGTGGGCAGAGGCAGGCGGCTGACCACCCGCAGACGGCGCGTGGGACGGGTCATCGCCACGTACAGGTCACCCGCGCTGCGCTCACCGATGTCAGCCGGATCCACCAGCACGACGACGTCGAACTCCAGACCCTTGGACAGCACCGGGCTGACCACCAGCAGTCGCGAGCGCAGTACGTCCCCACCGGGCGCCTCCATCGCGGCGGCCAGGGCCTGGTCCTCGCGCAGCAGAGCCTCGGTGCGGCCAGGTGAGGGGGAGATGACCGCGATACGCCCGACGCCGTTGCCCACCTCCCGGTCAAGACGGGCCGCCTCCTGGGCCACCGCCTCGCGCAGAGCCTGGCCCCAGGCGACGCAGTCCTCAGCGGTCGAGCCACTCGGTGTCTGCGCCGCGGCCGGCTCGCTCGCCGCCTCAGTGATCTCGAGGCAGCCGGGCAGATCGCGCACCGAGCGCACGGGGTAGACCGGCGGGTGACCCAGTTGCGTCACCGTCTCCTCGGCGACCTTCATGATCGTGGCCGGGGTGCGGTAACAGACGCTCAGCGCCTCTTCGCGCAGCGGGGTCGACCCGCCGCGCGAGCTCCTCGACTGCCTGCCCTGCCGGGAGCGTGAACGGGCCCGGTGCCGGGACTGGGACCGGGATCGTCCACCGTCCTCAGTCGGCGCCGTCCCCAGAGCCGTGAGCACCTCGCCCCAGCTGCCCGGAGCGTGGGGCCCGGAGTACTGGGCCAGGTCGCCCACTACCGTGAAGGATCTCACCGGGCAGCGGCGCGCCAGCGCCCGCCAGGCCATGGTGCCCAGCTCCTGGGCCTCGTCGACGACGACGTGCCCGTAGGTCCACGTCCGGTCCGCTCGTGCCCTCTCGGCCAGGGTGAGCGTGGGGCCGCCCTGGGAGACCCGGTCGGCGAGCATCTCGGCGCTGACCATCCCGTCACCCAGGTCCTGGGACTCGATGGCCTGGGCTGCGTAGGCCACGAGGTCCTCGCGGCGTCGGGCCTCCAGCCGGGCGCGCCAGGCCTGAGCGTCCTCACTGGGACCCAGCAGCTCGGCCAGCTCATCAATGAGCGGGACGTCCGCCGCCGTCAGCCCGCCTCCCGGGTCCCTGTGCAGCAGGGCTCGCTCCTGCTCGCTCAAGGACGGCGCCACCTGCTCCAGGAGGGTGGGCCGGCTCCACAGCCGCTCCAGCAGCCCCTGGGGCGTCGTCGGCATCCAGCACAGGTTGATCTCCCGGCGGGCGTCACGGGCGGTACGGATGTCCTCGCGGATCCAGGCGCGCGTGTCGGCGTCCGAGGCATCCTGGTTCGTGGCCGCCGCGTACTGGTCGGTCAGACGCTCCAGCAGCCACAGCACGAAGGCCTCCCGGGCCAGGTTGTGGGGCTTGCCGCCCCGCCGAGCCCGTGAGGCCGCCTCTTGCACGTCACTGGGCTCCAGAGACAGGCGCACCCCCTGGACCTCGATCTCGCGCGGGGCCCCGGGGATTCGCTGCAGGCCCCGTACCGCCCGCTCGAGGGCCTTGACCCACAGAGCGCGCCCCTTGATCTCGGCGACGCGGGCGTCCTCCTGCGCCGTGGCCCGCACCCCTGGAACCAGGTCGCCGATGGTCGTGGAGACCACACCCGTCTCACCCAGGGAGGGCAGCACCTGCTCCACGTAACGCAGGAAGGTGCGCGACGGGCCCACCAGCAGCACGCCCGAGCGCTCCAGGCGCTCGCGCTCGGAGTAGAACAGGTAGGCCACCCGGTGCAGCGCCACCGCCGTCTTACCCGTCCCCGGACCGCCCTGGACCACAAGCACGCCCCGCCCCGAGGAGGTGACGATCCGGTCCTGCTCGGCCTGGATCGTGGCCACGATGTCACCCATCCTGCCGTCGCGGGCCGTCGACATCGCTGCGATGAGAGCCCCCTCGCCCTGCAGCTCACCGGCGGCCACGGCGGACCCGGTCGAGCCCGCCGTGGCACCGCCCGTCTCCAGGGCGGTGAGGTCCAGGACCTCGTCCTCCACTCCGAGCACCTGGCGGGCCCGGGTGTCGATGTGCCGACGGCGCACCAGCCCCATGGGGTGGGAGGCCGTGGCCTGGTAGAAGGCCCGGGCCAGGGGAGCGCGCCAGTCCAGGATCACCTCACGGTGCTGAGCGTCCTGCAGCCCGATACGGCCCACGTAGTGGCGTCTTCCGCCGTCGGTGACCGGCGACGAGCTGCCCACGCCCCGGCCCGAGCCGGGGGAGGGCGCTGAGGCGTCTCCAGGGGTGCTTCCACAGGCGGGCCCAGGGCCGTTCCCGGAACCTCCGAGGCGCGCCGTGTCGTCGGGCGCCCGGCTCATGTCCATCCGTCCGAAGACCAGACGGTCCTCGACCCCCTCCAGCGAGGACACCAGTGACGAGTAGTGCACGGCGTAGGCGTCCCGCTCCCCACGCGACTGGTGCGTGCCGCTGACGCCCTGGGCCTCGGTGCGGGCCAGGGAGCGGCGGGCCTGCGCCAGCTGACGGTCCAGCTCGCTGTAGGCGAGGTCGACGACCTCCTGCTCACCGCGTACCTCGCGCTCGCGGACGCTGCCCGCGTCGTCTCTCGCATCATCCTCTGACCGCTGACGTGCCTCCCGCTGGGACTGCGGTGAGGTGGAGGGGATCGTCTGACTCACAAAGCCTCGCATCGGTTCGGGTTCTGGTCGGTTGGCGCGCAAGGGGCGCTCACTGGCACTGGTTGACGCTGACAGGTACTGGGGTCGGTGATGGCTTCAGTACGGTCGACCCATTATTCTCCTGCTGAGGCCCCGGTGGGGACGCCGAGGGCGAACACGTCGCCTGAACCCGGTACGGGCGGGAACATCGACGAACCAGAAGGTGTTGGCAGGAGTGCCGAGGACGCTATCCGCTGTTCCCGGGCACTCACCCGGACGAATCCTGATAAAACGCCGAATCTCGCCATCGAGCCGATGTCAGCCGACCGAGGTCGAACCGAGACAGGACCGATACGGGACCACGCCGAGTACCGAACCGAGACCATTGCACGACACATATACTCCCCTCTCCGGCGCCGTCGGCTCCACCCACTCCCGCAGTAGGGTGGCGAGCGTACGAACCGGCCCGGGCGGCGGGAGGGCGGACCAGACAGGAGGAGACGGGCTCGTGAGACCACTGTTCACCATCCAGCACCCCGCGGATCAGCCGATCTCCCCGAGGGTCCTCATCCACCACTTCGAGGGCGCCATGGACGCCGGCAACGCCGGTGCCCTGGCCGTCGATCAGCTGCTCATGACGCTGCCCAGCGAGCGTCTGGCGACCTTCGACATCGACGCCCTCGTGGACTACAGAGCACGGCGCCCCACGATGACCTTCGTCCACAACACCTACTCCTCCGTGGTCATGCCCGAGCTGGTCCTGGATCTCCTCCACGACGACGACGGCGAGGACCTTCTGCTGCTTCACGGCAGTGAGCCGGACTACCGCTGGGACGAGTTCGTCGGAGCCGTGGCCCACCTGGCCGTCTCCATGGGCGTGAGCCAGGCAGTCGGTATGAGCGGCATCCCCATGGCCGTGCCCCACACGCGCCCGACCTACGTCCACCACCACGGCAGTCAGCCGGATCTGCTGCCCAACCAGCCCGAGCTCTTCGGCCACGTCGAGCTGCCCGGTTCGATGTCGGCCTACCTCGAGCTGCGGCTGGGCGAGCTGGGGCTGGACTCCCGGGGTGTCTCGGCGGCGATCCCTCACTACGTCGCTCGCGACGAGTTCCCGCAGGGCGCCTCGGCGCTGCTGACCGCCGTCGTGCAGGCCACAGGCCTGGCCCTGCCGGTGGGGGACCTGGAGGCCGCAGCCAACATCAACCGCGCCGAGATCAACGCCGAGGCAGCCCAGCAGCCGGAGGTCAGCGCCGTCGTGTCCGCTCTGGAGGCTCAGTACGACGCCATGGCCCCCCGGATCGCCACCGGTGAGGTGGACACGGCCGCGCCGGTCCTCAACCTTCCCAGCGCCGACGAGATCGGCGCTCGCCTCGAGGCCTTCCTGGAGGCCAACGACTCCGGCGACCTGGGACCCCAGGGCTGGAACCCCGGCCGCGGAGGCTGATCGGGTCCGGCCGGGTGCTCGGCTCTGCTGCTGCGCCTAACGGGATGACCCGCCTTCGGGATGAGGTACCGCGGCGTCGCCCGGGGACCAGGTGCGCACCGGTAGCGGCAGGCGGCGCACCGCGCGCTCGATCTCTTCGAGCTCTGCGGCTGCGAAGGGCTCGCGGCGGGCCACCAGCACCAGGTTGCCCCGACGCCTGCCGCGCATCGTGGCCGGGTCGGCGACGATCGCCAGGCCGGAGGCATCGCCTTCAAGAGCCTGAGTGAGCGCCTCGATCTCGGCTCCGGCCTGGGTGCGGGGCGTGGAGGAGGTGTTGACCAGCAGCAGCCCACCGGGCACGAGCGCCTCCAGGCACGACGACAGGAACGCCCGGTTCCGGCAGGTCGCCGGTACGCTCCCACCGTTGAACACGTCCCGCACGATGACGTCCCACTGGCCGGGCCGCAACTCGCCCACCACCTCAGCGGCGTCACCGACCCGGATGCGCAGCCTGGGGGAGCGGGGCAGGTCGAACCAGACGCGTACCCGGGCCGCCAGGATCTCGTCGATCTCGACAGCGAGCTGTTGGGAGCCGGGGCGCCTGGCGTCCCACGCCCTGGCCAGGGCACAGCCCGCCCCGCCCAGGTGAAGAGCCCTGACGGGGCCGCCCTCGCCTCGCAGCGCTGTGAGCACCGCATCCATCTGCTGGTGGTACTCGAAGTCCAGGTGGGTCGGATCATGCAGGTCCAGGAAGGAGGACTCCGCACCATCCAGTATGAGGAGGACACCGGAGTCGCGCGCCACGAGCTCTGCGGTGGCGAAGGAGGTTCGCACCGGTCCGGAGGGCAGGTCGGCGAGCCCCGGGGCGCTGGAGGTCCTGCGTTTACGTGTCACAGGTCCACGGTAGCCTGAGGGGGACGGAGACAGGCTCAGCCGTCGTCCTCAGGTGCTCGGGGCAATCAGTCGGCTGAGCAGGGGCACCTGGCGGTCACGCCGCGCCACAGGGCTCGTCGGTTGAGTATGCGAATCCCTTGAGGAGGTGGAGATGAGCAGGGCTCCTCGCTCCCAGGCCGCGCGCCGTTCCTGGGGAGATGACGACTCCGCTGCTCCCATCATCCACGTTGACATGGACGCCTTCTTCGCCTCGGTCGAGCTCCTCGAGCACCCCGAGCTGGTCGGCCGTCCCGTCATCGTCGGTGGTCGCGACGGCCGGGGTGTCGTCTCGGCGGCCTCCTACGAGGCCCGCGTCTTCGGCGTCTCCTCGGCAATGTCCATGGCGGAGGCCTCCCGGCGCTGCCCCCAGGCCGTGGTCCTGCCCGTGCGCCATGGCCGCTACTCCGAGGTCTCGGCCCAGGTCATGTCCGTCCTGGCGGAGGTCACTCCCGTTCTGGAGAAGGTGAGCATCGATGAGGCCTTCCTGGACGTGAGCGGGGCCCGACGCCGCTTGGGCTCCCCGGTGACCATCGGCAGGTGGATCCGCACCGAGGTGCGTCGCCGCGTGGGGGTGCCGGCATCGGTGGGCATCGCCTCCACCAAGTTCGTCGCCAAGCTCGCCTCGTCCCACGCCAAGCCCGACGGGCTGCTCCTCATCCCGGCCGGCGCCACCCGGGACTTCCTCAACCTGCTTCCGGTCGGGGCCCTGTGGGGCGTGGGGTCCAGGACCCAGGAGGTCCTGGCGAGGTGGGGCATCAACGACGTTCGCACCCTGGCGGAGGCCGACGTGCGCCACTTGGAGAAGATCCTTGGCCGGGCCGCTGGACGTCATCTGCACGAGCTGTCCCACGGCGTCGACCCCCGCCGGGTGGAGCCGGTGCGCGAGGAGAAGTCCGTGGGCACCGAGACCACCTTCTTCGACAGCGTCACCGACCGCGAGCACGCCCGGAGGGTCCTGCTGGACCAGACCCACCAGTGCGCCGCCCGACTGCGCGCGGCGGATCTGCGCTGCCGCGTCGTCGTTCTCAAGGCCCGAGGTGCCGACTTCACCACCGTCACCCGTTCACGCACCCTGGCGGTTCCCACAGACCTCGCCCACGACATCTGGGAGACCGTCTCCTCGCTCTACACGGCCCTGCCCTCACCGGCAGGCGGCTTCCGACTCCTGGGTGTGCGGGTCGAAGGCCTTCTGCGTCCTGACGATGGCGTGCAGCTCCTCCTGGACGAGGACCCCCGACGTGGCGCCTCAGAGCGGGCGGCCGACGCCGTGCGCCGCAGATGGGGTAGCGGGGCGCTGGCACCGGCCAGTCTCCTGGGAGGCGGGACAGGACCCGCCCAGGAGTCCCGTCGTGGGGAAGAGGGGTGAGGACCGCCGGCCCTGCAGGTACCTGGTCGAGCCGGCCGAGCCCGACGGATCCCAGGTGAAGCGCCCTACGAGTTTCTCCTGAGCCCTCACAGCGCCTATCCTGGCAACTACGGCGCAGATCCCCGGCCCCGCCCGGAAGCAAGGAGCATGATGGCACTGTCAGAGCGAGAGCAGCAGGTCCTGCGGGACCTGGAGTCGCAGCTCCACCAGGACGACCCCGACCTGGCGCAGACGCTCCAGCGCGAGGAGCGTCGGCTCTCACGCCCCTCTCCGCGCCATATCGGCGGCGGCGTGGCCCTGGTCCTCATCGGTCTGGCGCTTCTCATCGCCGGGGTCTCGGTGCGCCACAACCTCGTCTCCATCCTGCTGGGGGTGGCCGGCTTCCTCGTGGCCGTCGCCGGAGTGGCCATGGCCCTGACCCGGGTCGAGAGCGGCTCGAGCTCGCGCCAGTCCTCCGCCGAGGGTGGTAGGACCGGTCAAGGTAAGAGCGGCACGAAGAAGCGCTCCTCCTTCATGGATCGCCAGTCCGAGCGCTGGGAGCGCCGCCGCGACGCAGAGGACTGACCGCCCCCACCTGATGCCATCGCCGTCTTCGAGGGCGTCGCCTCAGACTGAGTCTCCACATCCCTCCACCACCACTTCCCACCACAGGTCCCGGTTCGGCAGGTCCTGTCCCGGTGCTCACCCGCCCGGGACAGGACCTGAGTTCGTCGAGGGTGCTCCAGCCCCTATCGAATTCCCCGAGTTCTCAGGACCTTCCAGGAGTCGTCGGAGGGGGCGCGGCACTCCATGCAGGCCGCACAGACTCCGTGCCGGTACTCGGAGGCGCCGGAAGTCTGCGTGCAGCCCGAACAGAGTCTGTTTTTTTCCTGTGTATCCACCACGCCGAGGACGTCGTGGCGAACACCTCCCTCCACTGCTCCTCCATCTTCCTCCACCGCACTTGAGCCCGCTCGTAATGGGCGTGATCTCAACGGAAGACGAGAGTGTTCCGCTCGATGGTCCACGTCGCTGATGCGCAGTTGTGATGCGCTCGCTCAGAAGGGGTGGGAGAAAAGGGAGGGAAGTGGAGTAGGGTGGGGTTCACTGGGTCGTCGAGGGGAAGGAGGTGGCTCATGTTCCTGGGGACGCATGCACCCAAGCTGGACGAGAAGGGCCGCCTCATCCTCCCGGCGAAGTTCCGTGAGGAGCTGGCGGGGGGCGTGGTTCTGACCCGAGGTCAGGAGCACTGCCTGTACGCCTTCACAGCCGCCGAGTTCGAGCGCATGTACGCCCAGCTGCGTGAGGCCCCCCTCGCCCAGAAGCAGGCGCGTGACTACGTGCGCGTCATGCTCTCGGGGGCGGACTCCCAGATCCCGGACAAGCAGGGGCGCATCACGCTGCCGGCACCACTGAGGGCCTACGCGGGCCTGAAGAAGGACCTGGCCGTGATCGGGGCCGGAGCCCGGGTGGAGATCTGGGACGCCGAGTCCTGGAGCACCTACCTGGCTACCCAAGAGCAGGTCTTCGCCGACACGGCCGAGGAGATCATCCCCGGCTTCTTCTGAGCCGGAGCCGGTTGCCGGTTCCGCACGGCGGCCGACAACTCCATACCGAGCAGAACACCGACACACCACCGCGGACCGCAGACAAGTGCCATCAAGGCACCGGTGCGCCATCTCATGAGGTCTCCGCCCGATGTCGCGTCCGACGCCTCTTCCCCGGCGCCGGAACCACGGGAGGAGTCCTGGTGAGATGGCCGCCGCAGGTCCTTGAACCGAGGCAGTACCAGAAAGGAGGGCGCCGCATGACCAGCCCGCAGGCGCAGGCCACCGACGCCGCCGGTCGGCACGAGCCGGTTCTCCTCCAGCGCTGCCTGGACCTGCTCGCACCCGCGATCGAAAGAGCCGCTGAGGACACCTCGCGGGGCAGCGCCGCCGGTCCGGTCATGATCGACTGCACCCTGGGCATGGGGGGCCACACCGAGGCGGCGCTCGAGCGCTTCCCGTACCTGACGGTGGTGGGGATCGACCGCGATCCCGAGGCGATCACCCTGGCCTCAGCGCGCCTGGAGCGCTTCGGTGACCGCTTCGTCGCGGTCCAGGCCACCTACGACGCCGTGGACCGGGTTGCCCGTGATCACTCCGTCAGTGCCGAGGGAACGGTGGACGCCGTCCTCATGGACCTGGGGGTCTCCTCCCTGCAGCTCGACGAGGCCTCGCGGGGCTTCTCCTACGCCCGCCCCGCACCGCTCGACATGCGTATGGACCAGAGCTCGGGGCCCACCGCGCAGGACCTGCTGGAAAGCGCTGACAGTGCCGAGCTCACCCGCATCCTGCGCACCTACGGTGAGGAGCGCTTCGCCTCACGCATCGCCACCGCCATCGTGCGCCGTCGTGAGGCCGGTGAGCCGGCGAGCAGCACCCAGGACCTGGCCGAGCTCGTCCGTCAGGCAGTACCCGCGCCGGCACGCCGCAGCGGCGGGCACCCGGCCAAACGAACCTTCCAGGCGCTGCGTATCGCCGTCAACGCCGAGCTCGACGTCCTGGAGCGGGCCGTTCCGCGGGCCCTCAACAGTCTGAGGGTCGGGGGTCGCCTCGTAGTGGAGTCCTACCAGTCGCTGGAGGACCGCATCGTCAAACGGGCGCTGAACCACGGGGCCACCTCCCGGGCGCCGCAGGGCCTCCCGGTCGTTCCCGAGGCGGACCGTCCTTACCTCGAGCTGATAACCAGCGGCGCAGAGAAGGCCGATGCCCGCGAGCTCGAGCACAACCCCCGCTCTGCCCCGGTACGGCTGCGCGCGGTCGCCCGCCTGCGCCCAGCCGGCCAGGCCCCCGCTCCGGAGGAGCATCCGTCCCCAGGCGGCTTGGGCCGCAGAGGCGGACACCGATCCGGCCGGCACCGGACGACGTAGACCGTCTAGAGACAGTCACTACCGGTCGTTCAGCCGGCCACGCACCACGTCCTCACCAGTCATCCATCAGTCCAGACACACCACACAGGGAAGGCATATCGATGAGCGCCACCGCCACTGCTCGAGTCACCCGCCCGACCGCAACGCGGCGCACCGCCCAGGCAAGTGGTTCCTCCGGCAGCCAGGGACGCACCGAGGCCGGTACCGTCACCCGTCCCCAGCTGCGCGTCATCAGCGGGGCCTCCCGGGCGACGTCGTCCTCCCTGCCCTTTCTCACGCTCATCATCATGGTGCTGGCCGGCGCCCTCATTGCCTCGATGCTCCTCAACGCCAAGATGGCCGACACCGCCTACCGGATGAAGGAGAAGCAGGTCGAGCTCAACGTCGCCAACGACCACGTCGAGACCCTGCGCACCCAGGTGCAGGAGGCCTCGGCGCCCGACGCCCTGGCCAACCGGGCCAAGGAGCTCGGCATGGTGCCCGCCGCCGCTCCCGGCGTCGTCGACGTCGACAAGGGGCAGCTCACCGAGGGCACCCCCGCCCAGGCTCCCAAGGCCGGCCAGGTCGGGAAGTAGGCGCCGGTGAATCCCTCGCGTCGTCAGGCGCTCCAGGCCGGAGGGCTGCTGCTCTTCACGGCCCTGGCGGGGCGCACCGTCTACGTCCAGGTGGTGGATGGGCCGGATCTGGCCGCCAAGGCCAAGGCCGAGCGCACGGTGTCCTGGGTCAACCGGGCCCCCCGAGGTGACATCACCGGACGGGATGGTACGGTCCTGGCCTCGTCGGCGATCAGCTACGACATCGGTGTCAACCAGCCCCTCATCGCCCAGTACGAGCGCACTGAGATGCGCCTCAACGAGTCCACCGGCGTCAACGAGAAGGCCGTCGTCGGCTACGGGGCCGCAGCGGTGGCCGCACAGCTCGCCCCGATCCTCGACGTCAACCCCCTCGAGCTCGGGGCCAAGCTCGTGGGCGAGCGAACCTACGAGGTCATCGCCCAGGAGGTTGCCCCCGATACGTGGCGCAAGATCAAGGCCCTGGACATCCCCGGGGTTGAGCCCGATCAACGCACCCGGCGCACCTACCCGGCCGGGACCGTGGCAGGCAACGTCCTGGGCTTCACCCGCGAGGGGGAGCACAATCGCGAGCTCATCGGGGCCGCCGGGCTGGAGCTCACCCAGAACAAGCTCCTCACCGGGGTCGACGGCAAGGGCAGTGAGGAGATCGGGCGCAGCGGCGTCATCATTCCCACCGGGGAGCAGGAGGACAAGCCCGCCAGGCCCGGTGCCACCGTGCGCACCACCCTCAACCCGGATCTGCAGTCCATCGCTCAGGAGACCATCGACCGCACGGTGGCCGCCCAGCACGCCGACTGGGGCATCGTCATGGCCATGGAGCCGAGCACCGGCAAGGTCGTCGTCCTGGCCGACTCCAACTCCGTCGACCCCTCTGATCCCTCGGCCACCTCCGAGGAGAACCGCACCGCACGCAGCGTCCAGGCCGTCTTCGAGCCCGGAAGCGTCGGCAAGGTCGTCACCTTCGCCACCGCCCTGGAGGAGGGGGCGGTCAAGCCCGAGGACACCTGGACCATCCCCTACACCTGGAGCTCGGACAGCGGACAGACCTTCAAGGACTCCCACGAGCACGAGACCCAGTCGATGACCACCGCCGGGATCCTGGCCGAGTCCTCCAACGTCGGCACCGTCCAGATCGGGCAGAAGGTCTCCGACGACGTCCGCTACAACTACATGAAGCGCTTCGGCTGGGGCGAGGCCACTGGCATCGAGATGCCTGCCGAGTCCGAGGGGATCATCTATCCTCCGAGCTCCTGGGACGACCGCACCCGCTACACCACGATGTTCGGTCAGGGCGTGGCCGGAACCACTCTTCAGTCCCTCCAGGTGCTGGCCACCGTCGCCAACAAGGGCGTGCGCGTGGCTCCGCGCGTCATCGATGCCTGGATCGATGCCGACGGCAAGGAGACCCCCCAGACCCGCCCTGAGGGGGTGCGGGTCATCTCCGAGGCCACTGCCAAGACCCTCACCGAGATGCTCATCGGTGTCACTCAGGAGGGCGGTACCGCCGAGTCCGCCTCCATCAACGGCTACCTGGTGGCCGGCAAGACCGGAACCACCGAGATCCTCACGGACGACTCCACCGTGGCCTCCTTCGTCGGCTTCCTCCCCGCGCGTGACCCGGTGCTGGCCATCGCCGTCATCGTCAACCGCCCCGAGGGCATTTTCGGAGGCACCGTCGCCGCTCCTGTCTTCCGGGAGGTGGCGCTGGCCGCCATGCAGGCGTTCAACATCGCCCCGGACCCGAACGTCGTCGCCGCCCAGGCCGCCCGGGACGGGGCCGGCGGCGAGCGGGACGCGAGCCAATGAGGTGCCCTATGAACCCCATGAGGTAGATGAGCGTGACCACCAGCACCCCGGCGAAGTGACCCGTAGGGGTTCTTGTGGAAGATCGACAGCCGAAGGTCGCGATAGATTGAGGAACTATGAGCAACCACGCCTACGAGTCGGCCGCCGCCCTACGGCCGGGCTCCAATGGTCCCATCCCCATCAGCACTCTGTGTGAGCGCTTCTCCCTGGCTCCCGCCTCAGCTGATGACGCCGCCGCCCTCAACGACCTGAGCATCCTGGGGGTCAGTGTCGACTCCGGTGACACCGCCCCGGGCGAGCTCTTCGTGGGCTTGCCCGGCTTCACCGCCCACGGCGCCCGCTTCTCCGACGAAGCCGTCGGCTCCGGTGCCGTCGCGGTCCTCACAGACGCCGACGGCGCCCTCATCGCCCACGAGGTCGCCCCCGGCACTCCGGTCCTTGTCCACGATGACCCCCGCGCCGTCGTCGGCCCCCTGAGCGCCGAGGTCTACCATCACCCGGCACGCGGCCTGGTCACCACGGCCGTCACCGGTACCAACGGCAAGACGACCACCTCCTACTTCCTCGACGCGATCCTGTCGGCCCACGTCGGCGGCTGCATGGTGGCCGGGACCGTTGAGCTGCGCGTGGGGGAGCGCTCCGTGGAGTCCCCGCGCACCACCGTCGAGGCCCCCGTCCTGCAGCGGATGATGGCCCTGGCCGTCGAGGACAGGGTCGGCGCCGCCTCTCTGGAGGCCTCCAGCCATGCCATCGTCCTGCACCGGCTCGACGGCGTCGTCGTCGACGTCGCCGGCTTCACCAACCTTCAGCGGGACCACCTCGACTTCCACAAGACCATGGAGGGCTACCTGGAGGCCAAGGCGCGGCTGTTCACCCCCGAGCACGCCCGCCGCGGCGTCATCTGCGTCGACGACCAGTGGGGCGCCGCCCTCGCCGCCCAGGCCCCCATCGAGGTCGACCGCGTGCGCGCCTACCCCGGCGACGTCCCCGCCGACTGGTGGGTCAGCGACGCCGCGGTCTCCCTGACCGACTCCGCCACCACCTTCACCCTCCACGGGCCCGACGGCGAGCAGATCGAGGCCTCCTGCCCCCTACCCGGACTCGTCAACGTCCAGAACGCCGCCCTTGCCCTGGTCATGGCCATACGAGCGGGCGTCCCCGCCGCCACGGCCACCGCCGCCCTGGCCGGGGCCCACAACATCCCGGGGCGCATGCAGCGCATCAGCCAACGCGACGGTCGACGCGGTCTGTGCATCGTCGACTTCGCGCACACCCCCGAGGCCATGGATCTGGCCCTCAAGGCCGTGCGTCCCATCACCCCGGGCCGCCTCATCGTGGTCTTCGGCTCCGACGGCGACCGCGACCAGGGCAAACGACCCATGCTGGGGGAGGTGTGCGCCCGTCTGGCCGACGTCCTGGTGGTCACCGACGAGAACCCCCGCAGCGAGGACCCCCGGCTCATCCGCAACGCCATCCTGGACGGGATACGCACCGTGCGCCCGGGCCTGGAGGATGTCGAGGAGGTCACCACCTGGCGCGGCGACGCCGTGCGCCGGGGCGTCGAGCTGTGCGGACCCGACGACACGGTCATCGTCACCGGCAAGGGCCACGAGCCCTTCCTGGAGATGGCCGGCGAGTTCATCCGCTACAACGATGCCCCTGTCATGGCTGAGGCCGTCGAGGAGAAATGGGGACGGGGATGAACCTCAGCCTGAGTCAGATCGCAGCCGCCGTCGGCGGCAGGCTCATCGGCCCGGACGCCCCCGTCACCGGCCCCGTCGTCACCGACTCCCGCCTGGCCACCGAAGGTGCCCTGTTCGTCGCCGTCCACGGCGAACGCACCGATGGCCATGCCCACCTGGGCTCCGCTGGCGCTCTGGGCGCCGTCGGAGCCATCGTCTCCGACCTGGAGGCCGCCCGGAGCGGGCTGATTCAGGGGGAGCGGGGGGAGACCGAGGACCCGTCCATGGGGCTCGTCCTCGTGGAGGACACCGTGACGGCCCTCGGTGCGCTGGCCCGCACCCACCTGGCTGGCCTGCGCCGGACCGCAGCCGATCGCGGCGAGCGGCTCACCGTGGTGGCGATGACCGGCTCGGTGGGCAAGACCACCACCAAGGACCTCACCCGCCAGCTCCTGGCCGCCTCCGGTCCCACCGTCGCCCCAAGGGCCAGCTTCAACAACGAGATCGGCCTGCCGCTGACTGTCCTGGAGGCCGACGAGTCCACCCGCTACCTCGTTCTGGAGATGGGCGCCTCCGGCCCTGGCCACATCACCTACCTCACTGATATCGCGCCCCTGGACGTGGCCGGTGTCCTCATGATCGGCCATGCCCATATGGGCGGTTTCGGATCCATCGAAGGCGTCGCCGCTGCCAAGGCGGAGATCATCGCCGGCCTGCTGCCAGAGGGCGTCGCCATCCTCAATGCCGACGACGCCCGCGCCGCAGCCATGGCAGGCCTCGCCCCGGCTCAGGTCCTCACCTTCTCCGCCCAGGGCGGCCCCGCCGACCTGCGGGCCGAGCGAATCGTCCTTGACGAGGCCGCCCGCTCGGCCTTCGATCTTCATCTGCCCGGCCTGGACGGGCCCAGGCGCGTCCAGCTGGCCGTGGCTGGTGCACACAACGTGGCCAACGCCCTGGCCGCCGCGGGCCTCGCCCTGGCCGCGGGTCTGGAGCCCGAGCTCATCGCCGAGCGCCTCGGTTCGGTGAGCATCGAGAGCCCCCACCGCATGGACGTCTCAGAGCTCAGTGGTGATCTTCTCCTCATCGACGACTCCTACAACGCCAACATCGACTCCATGACGGCTGCATTGGCAGCTCTGCCGGCTCTGGCCGGGGGCCGTCGTCGTGTCGTCGTGGTTTCCGAGATGCTCGAGCTCGGGGAGTCCTCCGCCGCCGATCACGCGCGCACCGGGGAGCTAGCGGCCGAAGCCGGAGCCGCTATGCTCATCGGCATCGGCTCCACCCAGGAGGCACTCGACGCAGCCGGGGCGCGAGGGGTCGAGGTCGTCGGCTTCGACGATGCCGCGGCCGCCATCTCCCAGATCGACGCCCTCCTGTCCGACGGTGACGCCGTCCTGGTCAAGGGCTCCAACGGATCCGGCGCCTGGCGCCTGGCCGACCACCTCAAGGAGGTTCGTTCCCGATGACCGCCATCCTCATCTCCGGCGTTGTCGGACTGGTGGGCACTCTGCTGGGAACCCCGCTACTTATCCGCTATCTCCATGCCAAGGAGTACGGACAGTTCATCCGTCAGGACGGCCCCCAGGGACACTTCACCAAGCGCGGCACGCCGACCATGGGCGGCCTCGTCATCATCATCTCCACCGTCCTGGGATACACCCTGGCCAATCTCACCCAGCTGCGCACACCGCGCGCCTCCGGGGTCCTGCTGCTGTTCCTCGTCGTCGGGCTCGGGCTCATCGGCTTCCTGGACGACTTCGAGAAGATCTCCAAGCAGCGCTCCCTGGGGCTGCGGGCCTGGCAGAAGATCGTGGGACAGGCGCTCATCGGCATCGGCTTCTCGGTGGCGGCCCTACACTTCGCCGACCGCAACGGGCTCACCCCCGGCTCCACCCGGATCTCCTTCGCCCGGGACTCGGCGGTCAACCTGGCCTTCGCCGGCAGCATTGTCGGGCTCATCCTGTTCATCCTGTGGGCGAATTTCCTCATCACCGCCTGGTCCAACGCCGTCAACCTCACCGACGGTCTCGACGGACTGGCGGCCGGTGCCTCGGCCATGGTCTTCGGCGCCTACACGCTCATCGGTGTGTGGCAGACCAACCAGTCCTGCAACTACGGCCACGAGAGCATGGTCCCCACCACCTGCTACCAGGTCAGGGATCCACGTGACCTCGCCATGATCGCCGCCGCCCTCATGGGGGCCTGCTTCGGGTTCCTGTGGTGGAACGCCTCACCGGCCAAGATCTTCATGGGAGACACCGGCTCCCTGGCCCTGGGCGGGGCCGTTGCAGGGCTGTCGATCCTGACCCGCACCGAGTTCCTCGCCGTCATCCTGGGCGGGCTCTTCCTGGCCGAGGTCATGAGCGACATCATCCAGATCGTCTCATTCAAGTCGACAGGTCGACGTGTCTTCCGCATGGCTCCACTGCATCACCACTTCGAACTGGGAGGATGGACCGAGGTCAACGTGGTGATCCGCTTCTGGATCATCGCCGGCCTGTGCGTCATCGCAGGACTGGGACTCTTCTACGCCGAGTACCTGCGCCAGCTCATCTTCGGGTGAGCCGGGGCGCCCGGGCCCCACGGACCGACGAACCATCGATGCAGAGTCCTCCCACCGGCGGTCCCGGTGAGGAGCAGTGAAGAACCAGGAGCGTGAACCCGCACCGTGACCAGTCTGACTGAAGTCCCCGGTGAGCCGGCCATCAGTGCCGGACCGACGAGGATGTCCGGTTCCTCCGCTCCTGGCACCCTCACCGCCTCCGCCGGCGCCCTGCGCGACCAGCTCGACGGCGCCCACGTGGCCGTTGTCGGCCTCGGGCGCACCGGACGCGCCGTCGTCGACGCCCTGGCCACGCTGGGAGCCCGCACCCACGTCTTCGACAGCCGCGAGGCCTCCATCGAGGCACTGGGCACCTCCGTGGTCTCGGCCACTGTCGCCGACGGCGACGCCACAGCGGCCGCTCTGGCTCAGTCACCGGCGCGGCTTCTGATCGTCTCACCAGGAGTCCCGGCCACCGGCCCGGTCCTGCGCACCGCCGCGGCGGCAGGCATCGAGACCTGGAGCGAGATCGAGCTGGCATGGAGGCTCCAGCAGGACTCCCGCCGCCCGGACGTCCCCTGGCTGACGCTCACCGGCACGGACGGCAAGACCACCACGGTCGGCATGCTCTCAGCCATTCTCGAGGCCCAAGGGCTCACGGCCCCTGCCGTCGGCAACATCGGCACCCCCGCCATCGAGGCGGTCCTGGCCGGCAGTGCCGACGCCCTTGCCGTGGAGCTGTCCAGCTTCCAGCTCCACACCACCCGGACCCTCTCGCCCTTGGCCTCGGCCTGCCTCAACTTGGCCGCCGACCACCTCGACTGGCACGGGGGCCGGGAGGCCTACGCCGCGGACAAGGCCCGTGTCTACTCCCGAACCCGGCTCGCCGCCGTCTACAACGTTGCCGACGATGCCACCCAGGACATGGTCCGTCAGGCCGACGTCGTCGAGGGCTGCCGGGCCGTCGGCTTCACCCTGACCACGCCGGGGCTCGGGCAGGTCGGCATGGTCGAGGACCTGCTGGTGGACCGCGCCTTCCACGCCGAGCGGCGCTCCAGCGGTATTGAGCTCGCTACCTCCGCCGACCTGGCGCACCTGGCGCCGGGGGGACGCACCGAGAACCTTCCCTCGCACCTTCTCGCCGACGCTCTGGCCGCCGCCGCCTTGGCGCGAGCGGCCGGGGTCGATGCCGAGGCGGTGGTGGCTGGCCTGCGCGCCTACAGTCCCGGAGCCCATCGGATCGTCACTGTGGCCGAGGCCGATGGCGTCACCTGGGTCGATGACTCCAAGGCCACCAACCCCCACTCCGCTGAGGCCGCGCTGACCTCCTTGCCCCGGGGAACCGGTGTCTGGATCTGCGGTGGGGACACCAAGGGCGCTGAGTTCTTCGACCTCGTGCGCGTGGTGCGGCCCCATCTGCGCGGCGCTGTCGTCATCGGCAAGGACCAGAGCGACATCCTGGCCGCCCTGGCGCAGGAGGCGCCGGGACTGCCGGTCGCCCGGGTCAGCGACGCATCACCCGAGGACATCAGTGCCGCAGCCGTGGAGGCCGCCGGCGCCATGGCCCGCAGCGGTGACACCGTCATACTGGCTCCGGCCTGCGCCTCCTGGGACCAGTTCAGCTCCTACGCCCAGCGCGGCGACCTGTTCGCCGCCGCGGCCCAGGCCCACACCAGGCGGAACAGCACCCGGTCCGCGGATGCCCCCGGTGCTCAGGAGCAGCTGTGAAGACGAGGTTCACCTCGGCCACCGCTCCTCACCCGTCGACGTCCTCCTCGTCAGGATCCTCGACAGTGCCGGATCGCGTCTCAGAAAGGTCTCGGGACGATCGCAGGCCGGACGGGACCACGGCCCGGGGGACCTCGGCCGGTGCGTCCAAGCAGCCCAGGAAGCAGAAGAAGTCGTCACGTCCCGGCCAGCAGCCCGGTCCGCGCTCGGCCACGTCCCGGCAGTCATCGGGTTCGCCGAGGCGGAGCACGGGCAGCTCCTCGTCCCAGGCATCTTCAGGGGCCTCATCGAGGACGCCGTCGAGCGGTGTCGGTTCCCGGACCAGGGACCGGATCGGTCACCTGCGCGCCTCCTGGCGCACGCGCCTGGCGCACTGGGGTGAGCGCCTGTCGCGTCCCTGGGACGGTGCCGCGGACACCACGCCGCATGGTGCTTCACAGGGACCTCGTGAGCGCCGGTCGAATGACGCGACCAAGTCTGCTCAGAGCTCGGAGCAGGTGACACTGACGTACTACTGCCTGCTCATCTCCGCCCTGGTGCTGGAGACCTTCGGACTCATCATGGTCTTCTCCGTGCAGTCCGTGACTGTAGCCGCCAACGGGGGCAACGCCTTCACCGATTTCGCCAAGTACCTCATCTTCGCCGTCGTAGGAACCCTGGGCATGGTCGGGATCTCCCGCATGCCACTGTCCTGGTTCCCCCGAATGGCCTGGGTGGTTCTGGGGCTGACGATCGCCATGCAGTGCCTGGTCTTCACCCCCATCGGTGTCAACGTCTACGGCAACCGCAACTGGATCATGGTGCCCGGGGTCGGCACGGCCCAGCCCTCGGAGTTCATCAAGGTGGCCCTCGCCCTGGTCCTGGGCACACTGGTGACCTGGTACACGGCCAAGCGGCGGGACCGGTCGTGGAAGGCGGGCTGGGGCGGCGTCGCCATCGCGATCCTCGCCGTCTTCGGGGGACAGGACCTGGGAACGGTTATCATCCTGGTCCTCATCGTCGCCGGCGCCCTGTGGGTGGGGGGGATGCGGAAGCGCTGGTTTGCTCTTCTGGGGGTCGGCGGCGTGGTCCTGTTCGCCGCAGCCTCCATGCTCAGCGCCAACCGGCGCGCGCGCATCATCGCCTGGATCCACCCCGAGGGCGCCGATCCCACTGGTGTGGGTTACCAGCCCAAGCACGGCATGTGGGCGCTGGGGACCGGCGGCTGGTTCGGCGTGGGCCCCGGATCCTCACGCCAGAAGTGGGGCTACCTCACCCAGGCCGACTCCGACTACATCTTCGCCGTGCTCGGTGAGGAGTTCGGGCTGGTGGGCACCCTTGTCGTCATGACCCTGTTCGCCACTATCGGCGCCTGCTGCCTGCGCCTCATGAGACGCCACACCTCCACCTACGTCACGGCCACGACCTCGGCCATCGGTGCATGGATCGTGGGGCAGGCGATCATCAACATGGGCGTCGTCACTGGAGCCCTGCCGGTGCTGGGCGTCCCACTACCCCTCGTCAGCCGTGGAGGAACCGCGCTGGTCTCGGTCCTCCTGGCCATTGGAGTGCTTCTCGCATTCGCCCGTCACGAACCCGGCGCGCAGGAGGCCCTGTCCACGAGTCCCGGGGCGCTGCGTCGTTCCCTGGCAGTCATCGTCCCAAGGAGGAACCGTGCCCGAGACAAGTGAGAGCGCAGGCTCGCCCCAGGGGGCACAGCCCGAGCGCGCCCAGCCGCTGCGGGTGCTGCTGGCCGGTGGCGGTACCGCCGGCCACGTCAACCCGCTGCTGGCCACGGCCGCAGCCCTGCAGGACCCGGCCCTCGGCGGCGACCCAGGGACGCGGATCCTTGTCCTGGGCACCGCCGAGGGACTGGAGAACCGTCTGGTGCCCGAGGCCGGCTTCGAGCTGGCCCTCGTTCCCCGGGTCCCCCTGCCCCGGCGCCCCAGTGGGGACCTGCTGCGCCTGCCACACCGGCTGGGCAAGGCGATCAGCGCAGCCACCGAGGCCATCGAGGCGGTCGAGGCCGACGTCGTCGTCGGCTTCGGCGGCTACGTCTCCACCCCCGCCTACCTCGCCGCCCGAAAGGCAGGCGTACCAGTCGTCATCCACGAGCAGAACGCCCGCCCGGGTCTGGCCAACCGGCTGGGGGCGTCCTGGGCCCACGCGGTCGCACTGACCTTTGCCTCCACCCGTCTCAAGGCCTCCAAGGGACGTACCGAGGTCACCGGGCTGCCCCTACGCCCGGCCATCGCCACCCTGGTGACGCAGCGCTCCACCACCGAGGGGGCTCAGTGCGCCCGCGTCGACGGTGCCCAGTCGCTGGGGCTCGACCCTGAGATGCCCACGCTCCTGGTGACGGGCGGCTCTCTGGGAGCCCAGCACCTCAACGAGGTCCTCAGCGAGTCGCTCGGCTCACTGCCCGCCGGTCTGCAGGTGCTGCACCTGACCGGCAAGGACAAGGACGCCCCCGTGCGCGCCGCCCTCGAGGCGGCGGTGGACGCCGGCGCACCGGAGGACCTCACCGAGCGCTACCACGTGCTGGACTACCTGACCACCATGGAGCAGGCCTACGCCTGCGCCGACGGGGTCCTGTGCCGCTCCGGTGCCGGCACCGTCGCGGAGATCACCGCCCTGGGACTGCCGGCGCTCTACGTCCCCCTGCCCATCGGTAACGGGGAGCAGCGTCTCAACGCCGCCGATGTCCTGGCCTCAGGAGGCGGTCGCATGGTGCTCGACGCAGATCTCAAGCCCTCCGACATCCTCGACTTCACGGTGCTCATCTCCGACCCCGAGCGCCAGTGCGCCATGGCCCGGGCCGCGGCCTCCACCGGTGTCCAGGACGCGGCGGCCCGCCTGGCCGCACTCATCCAGCAGTGCGCCTCCACGAATCACACTCCCACGGACGAGGAGAACGCGGCATGACCGCCACGACACACCAGCCCACCCCCCACGCCGGTACTCAGCAGACCGGCGCCGACCGCCGCACGCTGGCCGGTAGGACGTTCCACCTCATCGGCATCGGGGGAGCGGGAATGAGCGTTGTCGCCCAGCTGCTGGCCGCTCGCGGCGCCGGGGTCTCTGGCTCCGACGCCCACGGCGGCCCGGCTTTCGACCACCTGGCCGACCTGGGTATCACGACCCACCTGGGTCATGAGGCCGCGCACGTTCCCGAGCAGAGCACGGTGGTGGTCTCCACCGCGATCAAGGAGACCAATCCCGAGCTCGCCGAGGCACGCCGCCGGGGCCAGGAGGTCATCCACCGCTCCCAGGCCCTCGCACTGGCCGCCCAGGGGCTGGACTTCGTCGCCGTGGCCGGCGCGCACGGCAAGACGACGACCTCGGGCATGCTCGCCGAGGCCCTCACGGACGCCGGGGCCGATCCCTCCTTCGCCATTGGCGGGGTCGTGCGGGCCCTGGGCACCGGGGCCCACCTGGGGAGCGGCTCGACCCTGGTGGCTGAGGCGGACGAGTCCGACCGCTCCTTCCTCAACTACACGCCCCGCGTGGAGATCGTCACCAACGTCGAGCCCGATCACCTCGACACCTACGGCACCACCGAGGCCTTCGAGGCGGCCTTCGTCGACTTCGCCCACCGCCTGGTCCCCGGGGGGCTCCTGGTCGCCTGTGCCGCCGACCCCGGTTCACTGCGCCTGGCGCAGTCGGCCGCCGCTGAGGGGCTGCGGGTGGTCACTTACTCCTTCGACCGCCCCGACACCCTGCCTGGTGGGAGGTTGGTGGGGGAGGGGCACGTCCACCTGAACATCCGGGAGCGCGGAGCCAGCTCCACCCGTGCGCTGCTGACCCTGACCAGGGCGGCAGACCGGGAACAGAGCGGCGGCGTGGCCGCGGGGGCACCGGCTCAGAGCCAGGTCGAGCTGGTGCTGGCCGTGCCCGGGGACCACGTGGCTCTCGACGCCGCCGGCGCCTGGGCAGCGGGCATCGAGGTCGGTGTCGAACCGGCTGAGATGGCCCGTGCTCTGGGCTCCTTCGGAGGTACCGGGCGGCGGTTCGAGGACCGCGGCCAGGCCCACGGCGTCCGCGTCATCGATGACTACGCCCACCACCCCACCGAGATCGAGGCGCTGCTGCACACTGCGCGCGAGGTCGCCCAGGAGCGCAGAGGCCGGGTCCTGGTGCTCTTCCAACCGCACCTGTTCTCTCGCACCAGGACCTTCGCCGACCGTTTCGGGCAGGCGCTGGCCCTGGCCGACGTCGTCGTCGTTGCAGACGTCTACCCCGCCAGGGAGAACCAGGCGGACTTCCCCGACATCACCGGGGAGACGGTTGCTCAGCGGGTCCCCGGCGACAGGGCCGTCTTCGTCGCCGACCGGCAGGACGCCGCCCACACGCTGGCTGCACAGGCCCGTCCCGGCGACCTGCTGCTGACGGTCGGAGCCGGTGATGTCACCGAGCTCGCCACCACCGTGCTGTCCGACCTATCGACCCGCGAGGGTGGTGCACCTGGTTCGCTCGCGCAGCGAGGCGGGCACGCATGAGGAAGCCCTCGGCGCCACGCCCCGAGCCGTCCAGCCGTTCTGAGGGACGTCCGGCCAGCATTCCTCCGCGCCGTTCAGGCAACCGGCGTGCACGTCCTGCTCGCTCAGGGCAGGAAGGGGCCGGGCAGAGTGACACGAGGCGCTCCCAGCAGAGCACGCAGACTCAGCGGGGGGCTGAACCACCGGAAGTCGGTCCGGCCCGGCGACCTCGAGCGCCGGGTGCCGGTACCGCAACGCGCTCTCCCGGAGGTGATGCGAGAACTGCCTCCTCCAAGGGCGGCTCACGCTCCGCCATCTCCGGGAAGCAGACCGGTGACGGCTCGTCCAAGCCGAGCCGGAGCCCTGAGGCGACCACCAGCCAGAGCGCGCCCGGCACCGAGCTGACGGTATTCGGCCGGCGACAGGTGGCTCTTCCCAAGGGGGACGACCGGGTCGTCTCCACCGGGCTCGCCGACCGTCTCAAGGAGCGCCAGCAGGCCTCGCGCCGACTGCGTCTGCGCAGGATGGTGACAGCTGCCATCATCGTGCTCGTCATCTTTGTGACCACCTGGGCCCTGGTCTTCTCACCTCTCCTGGGCCTGCGGACGCAGAAGATCACCGTCGTCGGATCGGACGGCAGTGTCTCGGACAAGCAGGTCCGTGACGTCCTGGCCTCCTACGCGGGCGACTCGCTGCTACGGCTCGATACCGGCCGTCTCTCAACCCGGGTGAGTGACAGTCTGAATCGGGTGCGTCAGGCGCAGGTGACCAGGGCCTGGCCCCAGGGACTACGGGTGCAGCTGACGATGCGGGTCCCGGTGGCCACTGTTCAGGGCCCGGACGGCTACCAGGTCCTCGACAACGAGGCCGTGGTCCTCGAACGGGTCGTTGAGGCGCCCTCGGGACTGGTGACCATCATGCCCGATGGGGCCGATGGGGCGACCGGGCCTCAGACGATCTCGGCCAAGCAGGTGGCGGCCGTCACCCAGGTGGCGGGCGCCCTCACGCCGCAGACCCTGGCCCAGGTGACCAGCGGGAGCGCCACCGAGGCCGGACAGGTCACGCTCACCCTGTCCAACGGAGCCAGCGTGGTCTGGGGAGACACCCAGGACAACGAGCTCAAGGCACGGGTGCTGGCAACCCTCCTGACCAGCAGCGCCTCCATCTACGACGTCTCCTCGCCCCATCGCCCCACCACACGATCCGCCGATGGTGCCACGGCCGCACCTGCGACTCCCTCGCAGGCCTCCTGAGTGATGCGGCCGTGCCACCGGGCACTCAGGTGCAGGCGTGAGGACACGCACGCCGCACCTTCAGGTTCGTTACAGGTGAATTGCAGTGATATAGCAGGAAATCCGCAGGCAACTGCACGCGAACACGCCGGGCTTCAATGCGTCGCGACGTCCGGGAAGTCTCATAGCGTTAAGCCAGTCATTCAGAGAATGACATAAGTATTGACCTTAACTTGAGGTTGAGGTTTGAGGGGAGTCCTCGTCAGAGGGCTCATGACGAAACTTGCGGAGGGGACGCCAGTGGTCGAGAGCATGGCTGTGGACGACTCACAGCACTACCAGGCAGAGATCAAGGTCGTCGGCGTCGGTGGCGGCGGCGTCAACGCCGTCAACCGCATGATCGAGGCCGATCTGCGTGGCGTCGAGTTCATCGCCGTCAACACTGACGCCCAGGCGCTACTCATGTCTGATGCCGACGTCAAGCTTGATGTCGGACGGGACCTGACCCGTGGGCTGGGGGCGGGGGCCGACCCGGCCATCGGCCGTAAGGCGGCCGAGGATCATGAGGCGGAGATCCGTGAGGCCCTCGACGGATCGGACATGGTCTTCGTCACCGCCGGAGAGGGGGGTGGTACGGGTACCGGAGCCGCTCCCGTCGTCGCCCGCCTGGCCAAGAGCATCGGCGCGCTGACCATCGGTGTGGTGACCCGTCCCTTCTCCTTCGAGGGGCGCCGCCGTTCGGCCCAGGCCGAGGACGGTGTCCAGGCGCTGCGCGAGGAAGTCGACACCCTCATCGTCATCCCCAACGACCGCCTCCTGCAGATCGCTGACAAGAACATCTCCGTCGTGGACGCCTTCAAGCAGGCGGACCAGGTTCTTCTTCAGGGTGTCCAGGGCATCACCGAGCTCATCACCACTCCCGGCCTCATCAACGTCGACTTCAACGACGTCAAGTCCGTCATGCAAGGGGCCGGCAGCGCCCTCATGGGTATCGGTTCGGCCACCGGTGAGGGCCGTGCGATCACCGCCACTGAGGAGGCCATCGCCTCGCCGCTGCTGGAGACCTCGATCGACGGCGCCCACGGTGTGCTGCTCTTCTTCCAGGGCGGCTCCGACCTGGGTCTGTTCGAGATGAACGAGGCGGCCAACCTCGTGCGGGAGGCCGTCCACCCCGAGGCGAACATCATCGTCGGAAACGTCGTCGACGGCGCCCTGGGCGACGAGGTGCGGGTGACGGTCATCGCCGCAGGCTTCGACTCCGAGCCCGTGGTCGGCGGCCTGTCCGACCCGCTGACCAGGCTGTCGCGAACGGCCGCCGTCCCACCGGTTCCCTCATCCCCGGCCGAGGACCTGCCGCCGGCTCCCGCTCCTCGTGGCGGTGCCCATGCCGCGCAGAACCCTGTGACCCGCCCCGTCCCGCTGGCTCCTCCGCCGTCGTCGCCGGCCACGGCGGCCCACCTGTCCGAGGTGAGCGCGGCCGAGGCCTTGTCGTCAGGCAGCATGCCCGCCTACGTGGACGACTCCTACGGGTCCTACGGCTCGGTCCCTGCCCAGCAGCAGTCGGTCTCGGAGCTCGAGGTTCCCCAGGTCATCGGGGTCGACGCCGACGACGACGGGATCGACCTGCCCGACTTCCTGCGCTGAGCACCCCTGAATGGTGTCGGAGTCGCTCAAGCATGTATGACATGAGCAACGATCAGGTCACAGACCTGATCGAGGCGGACCTGGGCCCGGGGGCCCACGGGTACTTCACCACCCGTGGCCTGCGGGCCCGTCCCGTCCCCGCCGGGAGCGTCGACGTCACGCAGCCTCAGGGCAGCGGTGCCGATCCGGTCAGCAGTGGTGGTGAAGGAGGCGACTACAGCGGGTGGAACCTGGCGCTTCATGTCGGGGACGACCCACAACGTGTTCATCATCACCGCCGCCGGCTCGAGGAGCTCCTCAATCTCGAGCCAGGCCAGCACCTGGCCTGGATGAACCAGGTCCACTCCGCCGTCGTGGCCGAGGCCCGGGTCGAGTCTGTGCCCACCGCGGACGCACTCGTCCTGGATTCCCGAGTGCCCGGCGCCCCCGCAGGCTGCTGCGTTCTTGTGGCCGACTGCGTTCCCCTCCTGCTGGCCTCCCGGGACGGTTCGCTGACGGCGGCCGTCCATGCCGGTCGCCGCGGCATGCTTGACGGCGTCGTCACCGCCACGATCGAGTCCCTTCAGCGCAGTGGGGTGGACCCGGCTGATCTCTGGGCCGCTGTTGGACCGTCGATCTGCGGCTCCTGCTACGAGGTCCCTGATCATATGCGCACGCTGTCCGCGCAGCGCGAACCCGCCTGCGCCTCACGCACGTCGTGGGGCACTCCGGGCCTTGACGTGGCTGCAGGTGTCCTCGCCCAGCTCGAACGGGTCGGGGTCGGACACGTCAGCGCCGGTCGGTGGTGCACCTACGAGGACTCGCGCTTCTACTCCTTCCGACGGGACGGGGTGACCGGGCGGTTGGCGGGCGTCGTGCTTCCACGCTGAAGCTCAGGTGACTGAATACTTTCTGAGCGTGACCTACCTGGAACCTGAGGTTAGGGACACGCCGAGTTGAGGTCCCCGTGCGGTGTTGTGGGGACGGATACGGTCGCAGCACATCCGGAACGCAGGGGACCGGACGAACCAAGGAGCGATAGATGGGCGCGCTGCGCAGTATGACCAGTTTCCTCGGCTACTCGGAGCCGGAGGAGGAGACCTACGAGGACAGCTACGAGGCTGTCGACGCCGGTTACGCCGTGCAGGAGCACGAGTCGGACTTCGTCGACGAGGGCTACGAGGACTTCTCCGCCCCGGTCGAGCCCGAGCCCGTCGCCGCCGCCCCGGACCTTCGCCGCATCGTCACGGTGCACCCCTCGACCTACAACGAGGCCAGGATCATCGGCGAGTCCTTTCGTGACGGTGTTCCCGTCATCATCAACCTCACCGGCATGAGCGAGTCGGACGCGCGTCGCATGGTGGACTTCTCCGCCGGTCTGGTCTTCGGCCTGCACGGCGCGATCGAGCGTGTCACCCCGCGCGTGTTCCTGCTGACTCCCGCCAGCGTCGAGATCGATGGCGGTGAGGTCGCTGAGGCTCACGGCCGGTTCTTCAACCAGAGTTGACGGCACGTGAGCATTGTCTCGGTGCTGGCCTGGATCCTGTCGAGCATTCTGAGCCTGTACTTCCTCGTCCTCCTGGTCAGGGTCGTGCTCGACTGGGTTCAGGTATTCGCCCGCCAGTGGCGTCCTCAGGGACTCGTCCTGGTACTGGCCAACCTCGTGTACGCCCTGACGGATCCGCCTCTGCGACTGATCCGTCAGAAGGTTCCCATGGCACGCCTGGGAGGGGTCGGCATCGATCTGAGTTTCCTGGTCCTGGTCTTCGGGATCTTGATCCTTCAGTGGTTCCTCCGACTTCTCACCTGACCAGGTGTCAAGTCGTGAGTGAACCGCTAGAGTGCTGTCCTCACGTCAGCGTGAGATAGCGCGCTTGATGTGGCCTGAACCTCGAGTTCAGGTACTCTGTCCGCATGAGTGACCGGATGCCCGGTGCTCGTGACCTTATCCGTAACGACACCGAGGTGACGACCCATGACGCTGCTGACAGCAGACGACGTCCTCAACAAAAAGTTCCAGGCGACCAAGTTCCGTGAGGGCTACGAGCAGGACGAGGTCGACGAGTTCCTCGACGAGGTAGTCGAGGCAATGCGTCAGCTGGAGGCTGAGAACGCCGACCTCAAGGCCAAGCTCGAGGCCGCCAACCGCCGAGTAGCGCAGCTCGGTGAGGGGGCTGCCATCCCCGCCGCTCCCGCCTCGCCCGTCTCTCCGGTCCAGGCCGAGCCGGCCGTGTCCGTTCCCGCCGTCTCCGGCGAGTCCGGTGGCCAGGGGCCGGCCGCTGCCTCCGGCATGCTCGAGCTGGCCCAGCGCCTCCACGACGAGCACGTCGCCAACGGCAAGGCCGAGGGTGAGCGCATCGTCACCGAGGCCCGCTCCACCGGTGAGCAGATCGTGCGTGAGGCAGAGGACCAGCGCAACCGCACCCTCGCCCAGCTGGAGAAGGAGCGTTCCGCCCTCGAGCAAAAGATCGACGAGCTGCGGCGCTTCGAGTCCGACTACCGCACTCGCCTCAAGAGTTACCTGCAGAACCTGCTGACCAACGTCGAGGACGGCGGCGAGAGCTCCATCTCCGGTCTGTGACCTTCCGGACCGGGATCGCCTCCCGGCGTCATCCCGTGAACACCTCAGGGACCGTCCCACGGAGCCCCATCGAGATGGTTGTCATCCGCTGAGGATGGCTGGGCCCCTCCAGTCGTCTCTGACACGGCCTCCTACGAAGGGCGGCGACCCGCGCGGGTCGCCGCCCTTCACTCAGTGCGCGTACCCTTACCCGTCATCTGATCTCTTCTGTGCGCAATGCGAGAAAGCCTTATGCCAGACCACGTCGATCCTGCCCCCTCCATGAAGGAGACCGCAGACAACGCAGACAACAGTGCCTCTTCCGCTACGAACAGCCCCTTCAGCACGATGGAAGAGGCCCTCGGACCGCAGGAAGGCGGGGACGGAGGCATCCGCCGATCCAGGCGCGTTCCGGTCACCGTGCTGTGGGCGGTTGCGGTCGTCGTCATCGTCGTCGACCAGATCACCAAGCAGTGGGCGCTCGCCGCCCTGGCCGACGGACGGCACACGGCCCTGCTCGGTCGGGCTCTGGGGCTGGTGCTGGTGCGCAACCCCGGTGCGGCCTTCTCCTTCGCCACCGGGCAGACCTGGATCTTCGCGCTCATCGCCTTCCTCGTGGTGATAATCATCATCCGTGTCTCCCGAAACCTGGTGTCTCGCTCGTGGGCGGTCGCCCTTGGCCTGGTGCTCGGCGGTGCGGTGGGCAACCTCATCGACCGCCTCCTGCGGGAGCCCGGGTTCCTGCGCGGTCACGTCATCGACTTCATCGACTACGGCGGCTACTTCGTGGGCAACGTCGCAGACATTGCGATCGTGCTCGCTGCCGCGGGAATCATCATCCTGTCCCTGGGAGGCTGGGAGATCGACGGCACGCGCGCCGGATCCCGGCAAAGTCCCTCGGAGTCTCAGCGGTCCAGCAAGTCGGCGGCATCGGCTCGCACGTCGGGCAGCACTGGGAGGCGCCGGCGTAACACCGCTGCCGACTCCCCTACCTCCTCCGTACCGGCAGCACCCGTGGAGCCGGAATGAGCCTGCGTCTCCTGCCCGTCCCCGACGGATTCGACGGCGAACGCGTCGATACAGCCCTGGCCCGTATGACGGGCTTGTCCCGCAGCCGGGTCGGCGACCTGTGCGCCCATGGCGATGTCCGCCGGAACGTAGAGGCACTGACCAAGTCCGATCGTCTCCACGCCGGTGATCTCCTCGAGGTCGATCTGCCCGACCCGCGTCCCGTCGAGCCCGTTGCCACCCCCGTCAAGGGAATGGCACTGCTCTACGAGGACGAGGACATCGTCGTCGTCGACAAGCCGGCGGGTGTGGCCGCCCACCCCTCCATGGGCTGGGACGGCCCCGACGTGCTGGGAGCCCTCAAGGCGATGCACGTCCGGGTGGCCACCTCCGGGGCCGCCGAGCGCCAGGGCATCGTCTCGCGCCTGGATGTGGGGACCTCTGGCGTCATGATCGTGGCCAAGGGCGAGCGCGCCTACTCGGTCCTCAAACGTGCCTTCCGCGAGCACATGGTGGACAAGGTCTACCACGCCCTGGTTCAGGGCCACCTCGATCCCTCCCACGGCACGATCGACGCCCCCATCGGCCGTCATCCCAGCAGGGAGTGGAAGATGGCGATCGTCGAGGGTGGTCGTGAGTCCGTCACCCACTACGACGTCATCGAGGCGATGCCCGGTGCCTGCCTGGCCGAGGTCCACCTGGAGACCGGACGCACCCACCAGATCCGTGTCCACATGGCCGCGGTCGGCCACCCCTGTGTCGGAGATGCCACCTACGGCGCCGACCCTGTCATGACGGCGCGCACCGGACTCGTCCGTCAGTGGCTTCATGCCCGCCGGCTCGGTATCGCCCACCCCATCACCGGTGAGCACATGGTCTTCACCTCCGACTACCCCGCCGACCTCGTCCACGCGCTCGATGTCATGCGCCTGCCGGGGCATCATCATGACGGCCGGGAGTAGAGCGCCTATGACAGGTGCTGACGGCGACGGAACCCTTTCCGGCCCGCTGTCGAGACCGCGCTCGGGTGGATGTGCAGTTCACGAGAGGAGACACGCATGCGGATCGTCGTCATCGGTGCCGGCGGAATCGGAGGATGGCTCGGAACCCGGTTGGCCGCGAGCGGCCAGCACGTCGGGTTCCTTGTCCGTGGCCGCACCCTTCAGGCTCTGCGTACCGGTGGGCTGACGCTGCGCGACCGCTCCGGTGGTGGAGCCGGCACTGTGACGGCTCGTGTCGAGCATCCACTGGTCGGTGAGGACCCGGACACCCTCGTCAGCGCCATGGGCGGGTACCCGGACCTGGTCCTGGTGACCACCAAGGTCGACGCGCTGTTCGGGCTGACGCCCGTGCTCAGACGCCTGACCGGCCCCGGCACCGGTGTCGTCTCCACACAGAACGGAATCAGCGCGCCCGCTCTGCTCGCCGCCGCCGTCGGGGAGGAGCACGTCCTGCCCGGTGTGGTCCGGGTATACTCCGCCATCGTCTCTCCGGGAACCGTCGGCACCATCGGCAGCACCGGATCCCTGGCCCTGGGGGAGTGGGACGGCAGCGCCTCCGCTCGCAGCGCCGTCGCCGTGGAAGCCCTGGAGGCGGCCGGCATCCGTGCCTGGGTGCCCGACTCGATCTGGGCCGAGCTGTGGCGCAAGGTCTCCTTCGTCGTCGTCCAGGGCGCCCTCGGTGCCGCCGCGAACGCTCCCATCGGCGTCCTGCGCAGTGACCTGCGTGACGGCTTCACCGAGGCGGTGCGCGAGGTCGTCGCCGTCGCCGCGGCACTGGGGCACGACCTGGCCACCCGCAACGCCCCCGACCCGGTCGCCGCCGTCCTGACCCTGGCCGATGCTCAGCCCGCCGGTGCCACCACCTCGATGCAGCGCGACATCGCCGCCGGTGAGCCCAGCGAGCTCGACGCCCAGCTCGGCTCCGTGTGCCGAGTCGGGGACGAGAGGGGCGTACCCACGCCGGTGCTCGACCTCGCCCACGCTGTCCTGGCCCCGAGGGAGGCCGCCGCCCGAGCACGGGGCTGACGGCGACCCGGTCCCGGACGGCAGGCCGGTCGCCGACGTCCACCGGGAGCGGAATTCTCACACACATGTCTCCGAGCAATCGGGAATGCCCTGCTGTGGCAACGGATTCCCGGCGACACCGCCACTGACCTCCTTCCTGGGGTGAAGCATCCCACGGGCCTAGGATGGGTTCATGGCGGAGACGAGCGGTCGGGAAGATGCAGCCACCAGGGACGACTTCGTCCACCTCCACGTCCACACCGACTATTCCATGCTGGACGGTGCCGGGAAGGTCAAGGACTACGTGGCCGAGGCCAAGCGTCTGGGCCAGCCCGCCCTGGCGATCACGGATCACGGCTACATGTTCGGCGCCTACGAGTTCTACGCCGCCGCCAAGGCCGTCGGTATCAAGCCGATCATCGGCGTCGAGGCCTACATGACCCCCGGCACCTCGCGCTTCGACAAGACCCGCATCTTCTGGGGCGATGAGTCCCAGAGGGGCGATGACGTCTCCGCCCGTGGCTCCTACACGCACATGACGCTGCTCTCACGCAACAACGAGGGCCTGCACAACCTCATGCGCATGGACTCCTTCGCCTCTCTGGAGGGGCAGTGGGGCAAGGCGCCACGTATCGACCGTGAGCTGCTCTCCCGCTACGGGGGCGGCCTCATCGGTACCACCGGCTGCCCGTCGTCGGAGGTCCAGACCCGCCTGCGCCTGGGACAGTGGGACGAGGCCCTGCGCGCCGCCGGGGAGCTTCAGGACATCTTCGGCAAGGAGTTCTTCTACGTCGAGCTCATGGACCACGGCCTGGAGATCGAGCAACGCGTCACCAAGGACCTGCTGCGCCTGGCCCAGGAGATCGGAGCCCCGCTTCTGGCCACCAACGACTCCCACTACGTGCGTCCTGAGGACCGCACCATCCAGGACGCGATGCTGTGCATCAACTCCGGCTCCGTGCTCTCCGACCCCGACCGCTTCAGGTTCGACGGCGACACCTACTACCTGCGCCCAGGCGCCGAGATGCGCCGCCTCTTCTCCGAGATGCCCCACGCCTGCGACAACACCCTGCTCGTGGCCGAGCAGTGCGACGTGCACTTCCGCACCGTGGACGAGGGGGCCTCCTTCATGCCGGCCTTCCCCGTCCCCGAGGGTGAGACCGATGAGTCCTGGTTCATCAAGGAATGCTGGCGCGGCATGGACCGCCGCTTCAACGGTGACATCCCTGAGGACTGCCGCAAGCAGGCCGAGTACGAGATCAGCGTCATCACCCAGATGGGATTCCCCGGCTACTTCCTGGTCGTGGCCGACTACATCAACTGGGCCAAGGCTCACGGCATCCGTGTGGGGCCCGGACGCGGCTCGGGGGCCGGTTCCATGGTGGCCTACGCCATGGGTATCACCGAGCTCAATCCTCTGCGTCACGGGCTCATTTTCGAGCGTTTCCTCAATCCTGAGCGCATCTCCATGCCCGATATCGACGTCGACTTCGACGAGCGCCGGCGTGATGAGGTCATCGAGTACGTACGTGAGAAGTACGGCGCCGACCGCATCAGCCAGGTCGTCACCTACGGCGTCATCAAGGCCAAGCAGTCCCTGAAGGACTCCAGCCGCGTCATGGGCTACCCCTACGCCGTCGGTGACCGCCTCACCAAGGCCATGCCCCCTTCGGTCCAGGGCAAGGACATCTCCATCAAGGGCATCTTCAACCCCGACGACGAGCGCTATGGGGAGGCCGAGGAGTTCCGCAAGCTCCATGCCGAGGATCCCGACGCCCAGAAGATCGTCGACCTGGCCAAGGGGCTGGAGGGCATGACCCGCCAGTGGGGCGTCCACGCCTGCGCCGTCATCATGTCCTCGGCGACGCTGACCGACATCATCCCCATGATGCAGCGCCTCCAGGACGGCGCCGTCATCACCCAGTTCGACTACCCCACCTGCGAGCACCTGGGCCTGCTCAAGATGGACTTCCTGGGACTGCGCAACCTCACGGTCATCTCCGACGCCCTGGACAACATCGTCGCCAACGGCAAGCCCGCCCTGGACATCGACCACGTCGAGCTCGACGACCGCGGTACCTACGAGCTGCTCTCACGCGGCGAGACCCTGGGCGTCTTCCAGCTCGACGGCGGCGGGATGCGCACCCTGCTGCGCCTGATGAAGCCCGACAACTTCGAGGATATCTCCGCCGTCGGTGCCCTTTACCGGCCCGGTCCCATGGGGGCGGAGTCTCACACCAACTACGCGCTGCGCAAGAACGGCCTGCAGGAGGTCGTCCCGATCCATCCCGAGCTCAAGGAGGCCCTCGAGCCGATCCTGGGGACCACGCACGGCCTGATCGTGTACCAGGAGCAGGTCATGAAGATCGCCACCGACCTGGCGGGCTTCTCCATGGGCAAGGCCGACGCGCTGCGCAAGGCCATGGGTAAGAAGAAGATGGACATCCTGGCCAAGATGTTCGTCGAGTTCGAGGCCGGAATGGTCCAGGCCGGCTTCTCCAAGGAGAGCGTCAAGACGCTGTGGGACGTCGTGGTCCCCTTCGCGAAGTACGCCTTCAACAAGGCCCACTCGGCGGCCTACGGGGTCGTGTCCTACTGGACGGCCTACCTCAAGGCGCACTATCCCACCGAGTACATGGCGGCGCTGCTCACCAGTCAGAAGGACAACAAGGACAAGCTGGCGGTCTACCTGGGGGAGTGCCGCCACATGGGCATCACCGTGCTGCCCCCGGACGTCAACGCCTCACGAGCCCAGTTCTCCGCGGTCGACGAGGACGTGCGCTTCGGACTGTCCGCGGTGCGCAACGTCGGCATCAACGTCGTCGACGCGATCGTCGCCGCCCGTCGGGAGAAGGGTGAGTTCACCTCCTTCGAGGACTTCCTCGACAAGGTGCCCGCCGTCGTGTGCAACAAGCGCACCATCGACTCCCTCATCAAGGCAGGCGCCTTCGACTCCCTGGGGCACACCCGGCGTTCCCTGCAGGCCTGCCACGAGGACTTCGTCGACGAGGTCATCGGCGTCAAGCGCAACGAGGCCGCCGGCCAGTTCGATCTGTTCGCCTCCCTCACGGGCGGTTCCGACGGCGAGGACAGCTCGCCCTTCGGCAACGGGCCGGTCTTCTCCTCCGACGTCCCCAACCTCCCCGAGTGGGACAAGAAGGACAAGCTCGCCTATGAGCGCGATATGCTGGGACTCTACGTGTCCGATCATCCCCTCATGGGCCTGGAGGGGCTGCTCGGCAAGCTCGCCGACAAGGAGATCTCCGAGCTCCACGAGAACGACGAGCTGCCCGATGGCGCCATGGTGTCCATCGCCGGCCTCATCACCTCCCTGACCCGCAAGACCACCAAGCAGGGCAACCTGTGGGCCATCGCCCAGATCGAGGACCTGGCCGGAAGCATCGAGGTGCTCTTCTTCCCCCAGACCTATCAGACCGTCTCCACCATGCTGGCCCCGGACACGGTGGTCACGGTGCGGGGACGTCTCAACCGACGTGACGGCCAGGTCGCTCTCTATGCCCAGGAGATGACGATTCCGGACATCTCCAGCGCCGCGCACGAGGCCGTCCTTATCACGCTGCCCACCAACCGGTGCACCGGGCCGCTGGTGGAGCAGTTCAAGGACGTGCTCACCAAGCACCCGGGAGGATCGACGGTGCGTCTGACGCTCACCAGCCCGGGGCGCGAGGTACGCACCCAGTTGGACGCCTCACTGCGGGTGGAGGCCTCGCCGGCCTTCTACTCCGATATCAAGGCGCTGCTGGGACCGGGCTGCCTGCGCCACTGACTGCGCGTCACCGCGCGCCGGCACTGGCCATATGACAACGGCATGCCGGTGGCATCCCCTGATGCAGCCGAACTCACACAAACCGCTTTCAGGGTGTAACGACGTCGTGCTCGTGATCGGGTTGTCTCCCGACGAAGGCGGGTCATATGGCAGGTCGGAATGAGTTCAAGCCTGCTCCCAGGGAGGTCGAGGTGGATCTTCCGTTGCTATTTCCCCGGTCGTGGGACGGTGTTCCAAGCCTTCTCTCAGGTGGCACTCTCTCTGCGCCTTGATACGCTCGTAATGTCCGCAAGCAGTCAGTGGCTGTATTGTATTGTCTACGAGGTTATTTAATGAGCGACGAGGATCTGAACCCTCCAACGATGACGCAGGAAGAGGGGCGGGAAAGCATCCCGCAGACAGAGCAGACGGGGAAGACTCCTCAGAGGGTAGCCGCCACGCCGGCCTTCCAGACCTCCCCGGCGACGGTGAAACGGCGGCAGCGTCACCTGCTCGAGCGCCTGAGAATGTCGGTCTCCCGCCAGCCTCATGACATCGGTGAGGGAATGGACAAGGTGGTCTTCGGCGTCGCCGCGACCGCGACCATCGCGTTCGTGGTGTGGGGCTTCATCGATCCGCACGGGCTGGGGCGAGTCTCCAAGTGGGCCCTGGGGGGAACGATCAGCAACTTCGGTTGGCTGTTCGTCCTGGCCTCGACCCTGTTCGTCGTCTTCATCGTCTTCGTCGCGGCCTCCCGGTTCGGCAAGATTCCGCTGGGCGGGGACGCCGAGGAGCCCGAGTACTCCACCGGCTCCTGGGTCTCCATGATGTTCGCCACCGGAATGGGCATCGGTCTGATTTTTTACGGAGTTGGTGAACCGCTCTACTTCTACATGTCGCCCCCGCCGGACACCGTCGATCCTCAGACCGCCAAGGCCGCCAGTACGGCGATGGGCACCGCCCTGTTCCACTGGACCATCTATCCATGGGCGATGTATGCCCTGGTGGGGCTCGGAATGGCCTACGGCACCTACCGCCTGGGACGCTCCCAGCTCTTCTCCGCGATGTTCACCTCCCTGTTCGGGCGTCAGGCCATCGATGGGGTCGGTGGACGCATCATCAACATTCTGGCGATCGTCGCCACCCTGTTCGGGTCCGCCTGCTCCCTGGGGCTGGGGGCCCTGCAAATCGGTGGAGGCATGGTGTCGACCAATCTCGTCGACAAGGTGAGCTCGGGGACTCTCGTCGCCATCATCGCCGTCCTGACCGCCTGCTTCGTCGCCTCGGCCATCTCCGGTATCGAGAAGGGCATCCAGTGGCTGTCGAACATCAACATGGTGCTGGCGGTGCTTCTGGCGATCATCGTCTTCGTCGGCGGACCCACTCTGTTCATCCTCAACATCATCCCCTCGGCGATCGGTGACTTCATCAACGAGCTGCCCGCCATGGCCTCACGCACCGCGGCCGTCGGGAACAAGGACATGTCCGAGTGGCTGTCCTCCTGGACGATCTTCTACTGGGCCTGGTGGATCTCCTGGACGCCTTTCGTGGGCATGTTCATCGCCCGCATCTCGCGCGGCCGCACCATCCGGCAGTTCGTCACTGGGGTCATGTTCGTCCCCTCGGTCGTCTCCCTCATCTGGTTCGCCATCTTCGGCGGCGGTGCCATCGGTCTCCAGGAGCGGGCCGAGCGCGCCGGGAGAACGGTGGACGCCCTCGTCCATCTCAAGGCCGACGGCACGCCCGACGTGAACTTCGACACTATCCTGTTCGACCTGATCAACGCCATGCCGGTGCACAGGGCGGTCCTCATCGTGCTCATGGTGCTGGCAGTCGTCCTGGTGGCGATCTTCTTCGTCACCGGTGCCGACTCCGCCTCCATCGTCATGGGAGGGCTCTCGGAGAAGGGTGCGATCGAGCCGAGCCGGTTCACAGTCGTCTTCTGGGGCGTGGCCACCGGCGGTGTGGCCTCAGCCATGCTGCTCGCCGGAGGAGATGACCCTGCGGAGGTGCTCACAGGCCTGAGGGACATCACGATCGTCTCGGCGCTGCCCTTCGTCTTCGTCATGCTTCTGCTGTGCGTCTCGCTCTACAAGGACCTCAACAACGACCCCATGCTGCTGCGGCACTCACTGGCCAACCAGGTCCTGGTCGACTCGGTGACCAGTGCGGTCACTACGGCCAGTGAGCCGCACGAGGTTGAGACCATCGAGCTGCACACCACGCTGTCATCGACCACCAACAGCGAGGGCGGTATGAACGGCGAGGACGGCGGGCAGGAGTCGGAGGGCGACACCGCCGACGAGCCTGACCGGGATCGGAGCAGGTAGGCCCTTGCCGATTGTCGTCAGTGGCTGGGGTCCGGATTCACCCCTCGGACCCCAGCTGCTCGACGACGGCGCCGAGCCGGCCGGCGGGGTGGGCGACGACGATGACGTCGCCGTCGGAGAGATGATGTCCGCGACGCGTCTCCACGGTCCCGTTCACCGTGACGTCGCTGGACTGGATGGCGATACGCGCCTCGGCGCCGTCCTCCACCAGACCGGCCAGCTTGAGGAACTGGCCGAGCCTGATGCTTCCAGACACTGAGACGAGTGGATATCGGGATGTGTGCCGTGATGTTGCGTGCGTCATAGCTCGATCCTTGCAGAAAGGAAGCAGGTTGCGCACGTTGGGCCAGGTAGCACCACGAAAAGGTCTGCAACGGTGCTGTGGGTGAGAGAAGCGTCTCTCAGAAGTATGCGGATATAACGGATGCCAAACGACATTTATCACGGTAGGGTAACGGCGTTCTGATAACACTACGGAGACGGAGACACCATGAAGCGTCGAATCGTCGCCCAGATGGCGATACTCGCTCTATCGCTGTCGGCGCCTGTTCTGGCCGTGACTCATGCGCCAGAAGCGGCCGCTGCGGACGGCAACATCATTCATGTCTCGGCTGAAGGAGGCTCGGACGCGGGAGACGGATCCGCTGCCAAGCCCTTCCAGACCGTCGGAGCCGCCCTCAAGGTGGCCGGTAACGGAGACACCGTCGAGCTGGCCAACGGTACTTACCGTGAGGGCGAGCTCGCTGTGGACAAGGGTGTGACCATCAAGGCGGCCGAGGGTGCCAAGCCGGTCCTCACCGGTGCGGAGGTTCCCACCAACTGGAGCGCCGGTGGTGACGGAAAGTGGTCCACGGGCAACGACATGGTCCGCTTCTGCACGGTCTGTACCATCAACGCCGACCCCGCCAAGGAGGGGATCGCGGCACACCCCGAGCAGGTGTTCGTCGACGGCAAGCCTCTGACCCAGGTGCTCAGCCGCGCCGAGGTCACCGAGTCCACCTTCTACGTGGAGGACCCCGACCCGGTCGCCCTGAAGAACCCGAACAACAACCAGGCCGGCTACAACGTCAAGCCGCACCGGGGCACCTCCTACGTCGTCGGTGTCGACCCCAGCCAGCACCAGGTCGAGGTGGTCCAGCACTCCCGCGCCCTGTCCTTCAACGCTGACAACATCGCCCTGTCCGGACTGACGGTGGAGAAGTACTCCGCGGTCCAGCGCTGGGACTACCAGGACCCTGAGATCGGTACGATCTCCGGCGGTGGAATGATCGTGGCCGCTCACGGTGCCCCTCGCATCGAGAACTCCACCTTCCGCTACTCCTCGACGGCCGGCGCGCTGCAGGTCATTGACTCGACCAACGCGGTCGTCTCGAACAACCTGTTTGAGAACAACGGCTCCAACGCCTTCGGCATCAACGACTCCAGCGGCGCCAAGGTAGAGAACAACCTGTGGAGGAACAACAACACCTCCGGCTTCATCACGAAGGACTGCGGTGCCTACTGCACCCTGGCCGACACCAAGATCACCCACTCCAAGAACATCCGCTTCGCCAACAACACCGTGGACTACTCGGCCACCGGCGTGGACATCTCCGATCCCACGGCCTATGACCAGAACCGTGGCGCGGGCGTCTGGTTCGACGAGGGTGTGATGGACTCCGAGGTCGTCGGCAACTACTTCGTCAACGTCCCGGTGGCGATCTTCAACGAGGTCTCCTCCAACAACCTCATCGCCTCCAACATCGTGGCGGGAGCCGGCGTCGGTATCCACATCTCCGGGTCCAACGACACCCGCGTGTGGAACAACACCGTCTCTCACGCGCTGACCAGCCTGTGGATCCAGGAGGACACCCGGTCTGACGGCTGCAACGCCCGCAATGACCAGGGCGTGTGCACCCAGGTGCAGAAGTGGAGCGCTGAGCACGGACTGAGCTGGGACACCACCAACACCACAGTCATGAACAACATCTTCTCCTCCGAGCAGACCACTCCCATGCCCGGGGACCCGTGGCGCTACTCGGCCATGGTCCAGGTCCTCGGTGGGGCCAACCAGGACGGCTCCGGTGCGGTCTACGCCAACGAGATGGTCTCCACTATCGACTACGACGCCTACTACCGCCACGAGAACCCCGCGACCCTGTCGACGACGGTCCTGTGGAACTGGGGCGCCGACCGCACGAGCCAGTCGGTCAATGCTGAGAAGCTTGCCGACTTCACGGCCGATTCCAACGTGAAGGCCGCCGGCAAGGAGTCCAACGGCCTGGATCTGCACGGCTCGCCGGAGAACAACCCGTTCTTCGTTAAGGAGTCCGCCAACCCGATGGACAAGACCTCCGACTTCCACCTCAAGGAGGGCAGCCCCGCCTCCGGCACCGGCCACGCCCTGCCTGAGGACGTCGCCAAGACCCTCGGTGTGAACGCCAACGTCGCCGTGGACCGCGGTGCACTGGTCAACGTCGCCTGGGGCGGCGGCGCCACCCCGGGTGCCGGTGACAACGCCGGAAACGGTGGCGACAACGGCGGTAACGCTGGAAACGGCGGCAACAACAACGGCGGCGACGCCAACAACGGTGGTGGTGCCGGTGACAACGGTGGCAACGGAGGCAGTCAGCCCTCGGCCACCGCTGCGCCCCAGGACGGCAACGGCTCCACCGCCGGCGGCGGTGCCACCGGCACTGCCGGTCAGGGCTCCGAGAGCACCAACCCCTCCAGCTCCAAGGCGGGTGCCGGCCAGAAGAACTCCAGCGTCGTCAAGCCCGGTGCCAACGCTGAGGCCGGTCAGGGCAAGGGCGCTGCTGCCGCAGCGGCTGCCGGCGGTGGCCAGCTTCCGCTGACCGGCGCCAGCATGACCGCCATCGTGCTGGCGGTGGCCGCCATCGCCATAGGAGGCGGCTTCATCCTGGTGCGTCGTCGTATGGCCAGCTGATCCGAGCCGGCCTCGGGGCGAGGCTCGGCGGTATGATCTTGTGAGGAGCCCCGGACATCCGGGATCATCGCACTGTGTCTCAGCCGCTCGTCATCGCCATCGGTGACCGATTCCCTGTGGGGGAGAGGATGTACCGGCTCTCCCCGAGGCTGGCCCAGTCCACTATTGCAGCACGTTCCGTCCTGCTCGATATCGCTCAGCACCGTGAGGTCATCACCTACGGAGAGCTCAGCGAATCGATCGGACGGAGCGTGCTGCCGCGTCATATGGGGCCCCTGCTCAGCATGATCAGCCACGACTGCGCAGCCCGGGGCGAGCCCAGCCTGGCGTCACTGGTGGTGTCGGCTGCCACCGGTGAGGTCGGAACCCGAGATGAGGGCTGGGCGCCTCCCGAGCGGGCCGCCTGCTGGGAGAGATGGAGCGTGAGTCGGCCGGCCGACTGAGCAGGAGATTCTCGCTATCTGGGACGCCGGTGGGGTCGGAGTACGGTCATGGTTTGATACGCTCAACCATCCAGAGCGGCCGAGAGACCTGGTTCGATGACGCCGCAGCAACCCGGTGCGCGGGTGCTTCAGCCAGGATCGATGGAGACGACGTGCTAGACAACGAGCCCACTGAGCTCACCGCCGGAGTCGGGGGCGGTGGCGATCACTCCGGCAGTGGTGAGCATGGAGCGAGGCGGTCCCTGCCGACCGTCAGCCTGGAGCTCTTCCCCCCGCGCCCGGGCAGGGCCGCCTCGGCCACCTGGGGGCGAATCGACAGGCTCCTGGCCACCGGCCCCGACTTCGTGTCAGTGACCTACCGTCCCACCTTCGTGTCCGAGCCCGTCCCACGAGCCGGTGCGAAAGAGCATGGAGCGGATCCTTCGGAGCGTGTGGGGGGCCGGGATGATGGCGCGTCTCGTGTGCGCGCCGTCCAGGAGGAGACCAACCCGTCCGAGGGCGTGCTCTCCCACGTGCTCGAGTCCAGCACCATCCCCCTCATGGCACACCTGACCTGCATCGGCTACCGCAAGCAGGAGGCCGTCGACATCGTCACCCGCTTCCTGCGCATGGGGGTGCGGCGCTTCCTGGCGCTGCGCGGTGATCCTCCTGCTGGCACCCGGGCCGACGACGTCGCCGGGGAGCTGCACCACGCCGATGACCTCGTTCGGGTCATCCGGGAGGTCGAGGCCGACTTCTTCGGCGACGGCAGGCGCCACGTCACGATCGCCGTGGCCGCCTACCCAGCCACCAGCGACCACATCGAGGCCATTGAGGTCCTGGCCGCCAAGCAGGCCGCCGGGGCCGACCTGGCCATCACCCAGGTCTTCTACGACCCGGCTGACTACGTGGCCCTGACCAACGCCGCCTCCTACGCGGGCGTGAGCATCCCGATTCTTCCCGGTGTCATTCCTCTGACCGACCTGCGCAGGCTCACCCGCCTCGAGGCACTCACCGGTGTCAAGGTGCCTGACGCTCTGCGATCCTCGCTCGGGTCGGCCAGCGGCGCCACCCTCGTGGAGCGCGGCATCGGCGCGACACTCGACCTGGCTACGGCGCTCCTGCGCGCCGGAGCGCCCGGGCTGCACCTGTACACCTTCAACCGGACCCGCCCGGCCCTCGATGTCATCAGCCACCTGCGTCTGGGTGGCATCCTGGCCGGGGCCGCCCCTGACCGGGAGGTGCGTGACGCCGTCGATCGAGGCTACCTCCAGGCCACCCCCGGTCGTGGCCCCTCCTTCCTACGCTGCGGCGCTCCGGGCTCAGCAGCCTCGTCCTGTCGCCCCGTCCAGCCCCACACCACCATCACCAAGGAGAACGTATGAGCGCCACCCCTGAGCCGGCCACCATCGCCTCACCGGCGGAGATCGCCGTGACCGAGTCGCAGGTCCCCTCGGCCCCCCTGCCGGGGGCCACCGTCCTGGGCTATCCCCGCATCGGTAGGGACCGCGAGCTCAAACGCGCGGTGGAGTCCTTCTGGAAGGGGAACCTGAGCGTCGACGAGCTGCGACACGCCGCTTCCGAGCTGCGCGGGGCGACCCGCTCGCGCCTGGCGGACCTGGGGCTCATCCAGCCCGCGTCGGTGCCCGCGGACTTCACCCTCTACGACCAGGTCCTCCAGGTCACCGCCACCCTGGGGGCCGTGCCTGCTCGTTTCCGCGACCTGCTGGACGCCGGCGGTGCCCTGGACATCGAGGGCTACTTCACGCTGGCCCGAGGTGAGGGCGCCCGTCCCGCCCTGGAGATGACCAAGTGGCTCGACTCCAACTACCACTACCTGGTTCCCGAGATCGACGCCTCCACCCCCATTGACTACGTCGACACCGCCATCGCGGACCAGGTCCGCGAGGCCAAGGAGACCGGAGCGGAGGTCCGCCCCGTCGTCGTGGGGCCGGTCAGCTACCTGCTGATGGCCAAGCCCTCTGACGAGGCGGCTGAGGACTTCCACCCCCTGGATCGGCTCGGCGACGTCCTTCACGCCTACGGTCACCTGCTCATGGACCTGCACCAGGCCGGTGCCACCTGGGTCCAGCTCGACGAGCCCGCCCTGGTCTCCGACTCCTGGAACGTCGATCGCCGGCGTGTTCTCGATGCCGTGCGCGATGCCTACACCTGGCTGGGCGCCATCGTGGAGCGTCCTCAAATCCTTGTGGCAGGCACCTACGGGTCCCTGGGTGACGCTCTGCCCGTGCTCGGACAGGCCCCGGTGGAGGCTGTGGGCCTCGACCTCGTGGCCGGCTCCTTGCCCGAGGCCGGCGACCTGGCCTCCCTGGAGGACAAGGCCGTCGTCGCCGGCGTCGTCTCAGGACGCAACATCTGGCGCACCGACCTGGATGCGGCGCTGGGCACGCTCGAGCAGCTGCGTGAGCGCCTGCCCGAGGGCACCCCCATCACCGTGGCCACGTCCACCTCCCTGCAGCACGTGCCGCACGACGTCGAGCGCGAGACCGCCATCGACCCGCAGATCCGCTCCTGGCTCGCCTTCGCCGACCAGAAGGTCGGTGAGGTCATCACCCTGGCCAAGGGGCTGGCCCAGGGCCGTGAGGCCGTTGCCGCCGAGCTCGCCCAGGACACCGACCTGCGCAACCAGCGCGCCGCCCACCCGGGTGTGCACCGCGACGAGGTGCGCGCCGCCGTCGACGCCGTCACCGAGGGCGACCGCACCCGCGCCCCCTACGCCGAGCGCAAGGCGGCCCAGGACGAGCGCCTCGGGCTGCCCGAGCTCCCCACCACCACCATCGGCTCCTTCCCGCAGACCGCCGAGATCCGCAAGGCCCGGGCCGCCTGGCGCAAGGGCGAGATCGATGACGCCGCCTACGACACCGCCATGCGCGCCGAGATCGCCAGCGTCGTCGCCCTCCAGGAGCGCCTCGGCCTGGACGTCCTGGTGCACGGCGAGGCCGAGCGCAACGACATGGTCCAGTACTTCGCAGAGCTGCTCGACGGCTTCGTGACCACTGAGCACGGCTGGGTCCAGTCGTACGGCTCACGCTGCACCCGCCCCTCGATCCTGTGGGGCGACGTCGTCCGTCCCGAGCCCATGACGGTGGCGTGGTCGGCCTACGCCCAGTCCCTGACCGACAAGCCCCTCAAGGGCATGCTCACCGGTCCGGTGACGATCATGGCCTGGTCCTTCGTGCGCGACGACATCCCGCGTGCTCAGGTCGCCGATCAGCTGGGCCTGGCTCTGCGCGAGGAGGTCGCCGACCTCGAGGCGGCGGGCATTGGCGTCATCCAGGTCGATGAGCCGGCCATCCGCGAGACTCTGCCGCTGCGTCGCGCCGACCGTCCCGCCTACCTGGAGTGGTCCGTGGGCTCCTTCCGTCTGGCCACTGGAGGGGCGGCCCCTGCCACCCAGGTCCACACCCACCTGTGCTACTCCGAGTTCGACGTCGTCATCGACGCGGTCGACCACCTCGATGCCGACGTCACCTCCATCGAGGCCTCCCGCTCGCGCATGGACATCCTGCCTGCTGTGGCCGAGCACGGCTTCGAGCGTCAGCTCGGACCAGGAGTGTGGGACATCCACTCCCCGCGCGTTCCCAGCCAGGCCGAGTGCACCGACCTGCTCCAGCGAGCCGTTGACGCCCTGGGGGCGGAGAAGGTCTGGGTCAACCCCGACTGCGGTCTCAAGACCCGCGCCTACGCCGAGACCGAGGCGAGCCTGACCAGCCTCGTCGGTGCCGCCCGCGCCGTGCGCAAGTCCCTGTGAGCCTCTGAAGCGACCAGAGGCGCAGGGGCGGCCTGGGAGAGGGCAGCTCTCCCAGGCCGCCCCTGCGCGTCGCTGGCCGGCACAACGTTCAAGCGCGCACTCACTCGGGCGCCCAGGCAGCCTCGCGCGCGGCCGGTAGGCTTGAGGGCATGCTCACCCGCACTGATCTGCGCAGCACCCGTCTCTCCGCCCGCCGCCTGGCGCAGGCCCTTCCCCGGGCCGCCCTCGATGTGACCACCGCCCAGGCCGCGGTGGCCCCCCTGATCGAGGACGTCCGCTCCCGAGGCGCGGCCGCTCTGCGCGACGCCGCCCAGCGCTTCGACGGCGTCCGCCCCACCCACCTTCGAGTTCCCGCTCAGGCCATCGCCCAGGCGCTCAGCGACCTGGACCCGGCGGTGCGCGAGGCCCTGGAGCTGTCCATCTCCCACAACCGTGCCGGTCACGCCGCCCAGGTACCCTCCGAGCGCTCCACCGATGTGATTCCCGGCGGAACCGTCACCCAGCGCTGGATCCCGGTGGAACGTGTAGGGCTCTACGTTCCCGGCGGGCTGGCGGTCTACCCCTCCAGCGTGGTTATGAACGCGGTGGCCGCCCAGGTCGCCGGCGTCGAGCAGATCGCCCTGGCCAGCCCGCCCCAGGCCCGGTTCGGTGGACTGCCCCACCCCACGATCCTGGCGGCCTGCGCGCTACTGGGACTGACTGAGGTCTATGCCGTCGGTGGTGCCCAGGCGATCGCGATGCTCGCTTACGGCGCCGACGTCCAGGACGACACCGACTGTGCTGACGCTGGGGGAGAGGTCCTGTGCCAGCCGGTTGATGTCATCACCGGTCCTGGCAACGTCTACGTGGCCGCCGCCAAGCGCGCCGTCATGGGAACGGTCGGCATCGACGCAGAGGCCGGCCCCACCGAGATCGCCGTCCTGGCCGACGCCGGCGCCGACCCCGAGTACGTCGCCGCCGATCTGCTCTCCCAGGCGGAGCATGATCCCAACGCCGGCAGCGTCCTCATCACCGACTCCCCGGAGCTGGCCGACGCCGTCGACGCCGCGCTCGAGCGCAGGCTCAGCGCCACCCGGCACAAAGACCGGGCCTCCATCGCCCTGAGCGGACCGCAGTCGGGGACTGTCCTGGTGCGCGACCTCGAGCAGGCCATCGAGGTCGCCGACGCCTACGCCGCCGAGCACCTGGAGATCCACACCACTGATGCTCCCGAGGTCGCTCGTCGGATCCGCAACGCCGGAGCCATATTCGTCGGTCCCTACAGCCCGGTGCCCCTGGGGGACTACCTGGCAGGCTCCAACCACGTCCTGCCCACCGGCGGTACCGCCCGATTCGCCGCCGGTCTGAGCGTCATGGCCTTCCTCAAGCCGGTCCAGCTCATCGAGTACGGCGCCGGTGCCCTGGAGGCCATGGCACCAGCGCTGGAGATCCTGGCCGCCTGTGAGGACCTGCCCGCCCACGGCGAGGCCGCCCGCGCCCGGAAGAGGGAAAAAAGGCGGCCGAACCGGCTGGCTGAGACAGATTGTGATCGTCTGTGACCTTCTCCCCGGTTCGTCAAGGAAGGAGGGCCAACGTCAAGGTCCTCCCTCTTTGACGTTTCAATCGTTGAAATCGCAGCCCTTGAGATTCTTCTGAGTCTTTCTCTAAGAACCGGTTGACCGGATAGTTGATTGACACAGTGTTGCGTAGCGTTACTCTATTGTTATATTTGGTTGTGACGCACGGTGTGCCGTGCCCGACGGGCTGAGTTCCCACATCCCGTCACCCCCGGGCACGCCGCACCGAGGCGTTGGTACCGGCTGGCTCTGCTTGCTGCATCCGGTGACGCCAGTCGGTACCGGCCCTACCCCTTGGATCCAGATGGATGGCCTCATGCACTACTCCCCATTCGCCGCCGGGACCGGATTGTTCGTCGTGTGGTACGTCGCTCCGGCAGGCTCCCCTCCCGCCCTCATCGCCCGCTTCCTCATCGACTGCGCCGGACTGGTGTTCGTCATCATCCTGGCCTTCTTCCTGTTGACCAACATCTACGGCGCCGCCCGTGGCCTGGTTCTGCGCTCGCGGCGCACCGGGGAGCGCCGCGCCCAGCGGCGCGGCGGCATGATGAGCCTGCGGGCGTGATGATGACGCCGTTCCCGTTCATGCGCATGGATCTGGGTCCCTCAAGTCCCCTGGGAATCCTCGACCGTATCGGTTGGTGGGGAGCCCTGGGAATGATCGCCGTCGCTCTGGTCTACACGCTCTTCATGCTGCTCGCCTCCCGAGGAGCTCCGCGGCATGGTGGGCCCTCGCACCCGGACGCTCCGCTCCTCGTCGTCATCCTCATGCCCTGTCTCAACGAGGCGGAGGTGATCGGGGCGAGCGTCAGGCGGCTCACCTCGATCCCGGACCCGGGTTTGCGCATCATGGTCATCGACGACGGCTCCGATGACGACACCGCCCGGATGGCCGCCCAGGCCGGTGACGAGCGCGTCGAGGTGGTCCGTCGCCGTCCTCCTCGTGCCCGTCTGGGAAAGGGGGAGGCGCTCAACGACGCGCTGTCGATCGTGCGCTCCCGCTGCACCTCGGTGTCCTCCTCCAGAGTCGTCGTCGGCGTCATGGACGCCGACGGCCGACTCGACCCCCACGCCATCGGCGAGGTCCGTAAGGCCTTCGCCCCCCAGGAGGTCGGTGCCGTACAGATGGGGGTGCGGATCAACAACCGGTTCGGCTCCCTGCTCGCCCGCATGCAGGACATGGAGTTCGTCATCTTCACCGAGGTCTTCCAGCGGGGACGTCGCCGAGTGCGCAGCGTCGGCATGGGCGGCAACGCCCAGTTCGTCCGCCTCAGCGCACTCGACGCCCTAGGTCCCAGGCCCTGGACGAGGTCCCTGACCGAGGACTTCGACCTGGGGATCCGACTCAACGCCACCAGCTGGGCCAATGAGTTCTGGCCCTCGGCATCAGTCCACCAGCAGGGTGTGACAAACATGCGTCGTCTGATGCGTCAACGCACCCGCTGGTTCCAGGGAAACCTGCAGGCGCTCCACCTCCTGCGGTCGGTCGCCCGGGAGCAGCAGGGGCTGGGACGCGCCGACACGCTCTGGCAGATCCTCACGCCCTACCTGCTCCTGACCGGCTCGTTGCTCACCCTGTCCTTCCTCATCACCATGGTGACTGCCGGCGTGGCCGCGGTCCTGAGGTGGGAGCAGTCATGGATGTGGCTGGTGGGCGCCTACGTCATCGCCTTCGGTCCGGCGCTCATCTACGCCTGGATCTACTGGCGCATCGAGCGCCGCGAGGGACTGAGCCTGATCAAGGCCGTGGCCTACTCCCACCTGTTCGTCCTCTACGGGCTCCTTCCCAGCCTCTATGGCTGGCGGGCCGTGGCCCGGG
>NZ_GL882516.1:0-60555 GCF_000195595.1 Actinomyces sp. oral taxon 170 str. F0386 | reverse complement strand
TGGCGGGCCGTGGCCCGGGAGCTGACCGGGCGCACCGGGTGGGCGAAGACCGCCCGAGAGGCGGAGCCGGCTCAGGCTGTGCAGCCCTCCCACGCCGCTGCAGCCGCCGGTCCCAGCGGGCAGGTGCCAGGAAGCCCACCGGTTCCGGACGGCCATCCCCCGACGGACAGGCCTGTCGGGGTGGTTCCCCTCGCGGCCCCCAGGGGCAGCGCCCCGCCAGCCGGCTCCTCACTCAACGACACCGCCATCATCGGGAGCCACAACCACCGTGCAGCCAGCAACCTGACCAACGAGGAGATGAGATGACAGCCACCAACGCGCCTCAGCACGCAGGAGCCCTCGACGGATCCCGTCACAGCAGGATCTTGCGCCGCGCACTACTGGTGGGCTGCGTCCTGGCACTGATTCTAGGAATCACCGTGTACTGCCAAGCCAGAGAGACCGATGCCCAGAAATGCTCCCACTGGGAGATCATCTTCGACGGCTACGGCGAGGCGTCGTGCTCCGACGGCCTGCTGCGTCTCAAGCCGACCTCGGCCGACTCCCAGGACAAGACCCACGCAGGACTGGCCAAGTCCACCACGGTCGAGATCGGGGCAGGAAACGTGCAGACGATCCACACCAGGATGACCACCGTCAGGCAGCTGCGCGAGGACGGCAACCCCAACGCATGGGAGGTCGCCTGGCTCCTGTGGAACTACTCCGACAACAACCACTTCTACGCCCTGGCCCTCAAGCCCAACGGCTGGGAGGTCTCCAAGCAGGACACCGCCTATGAGGGCGCCCAGCGATTCCTGTCCTCCGGTAACACACCCGTCTACCCGCCAGGGACGAGTCACGACGTCGCCGTCACGATCGACACCACCAACCCGGCGACGGTCTCCTTCACCATCACCGTGGACGGACAGGAGCTCGGGACCGTGACCGACTCCGAGTCCCCCTACCGGTCCGGTGCCGTGGCGGCCTACTGCGAGGACTCCGACGTCACCTTCGCCCCGATCACCGAGGACGAGTGAGGTCGACCCCAGCCGGCCACCGGCCAGCGCAACCCGCCCCGTTCCCGACACACCTGAGCAGGAGAACCTATGACAACAGATCCCACCCCAACGGGCGGCCCACTGCGGGTCATGCTCGTCTACGGCACCCGACCGGAGGCGATCAAGCTAGCGCCTCTGGTGGCCGCCATGCGCGACGACGAGCGTTTCAACCCGATCGTCGTCGTCACCGGACAGCACCGCGAGATGCTCGACCAGGTCCACGAGTTCTTCGGCATCGTGCCCGATGACGACCTCGACATCCACTCGCCGGGGCAGACCCTCACCCAGGTCACCAACCGCTCCCTGCAAGGAGTGGGGCGGGCCATCGAGGCCCACCGCCCCGACGCCGTCGTGGTCCAGGGCGACACCACCTCCGCCTTCGCCGCAGCGCTCGCGGCCTTCTACCACGAGATCCCGGTCCTCCACGTCGAGGCTGGCCTGCGCACCGGCGATATCTCTTCGCCCTTCCCCGAGGAGGCCAACCGGCGCCTCATCAGTCAGGTGACCAGCCTGCACCTGTGTCCCACCACCACCAGCCGGGACAACCTGCTGCGCGAGAGCACCGATCCCCAGGCCGTCCGCGTCACCGGCAACACGGTCATCGATGCGCTCCTGATCGCCGTCGACCGCCGGATCCCACCACCGGATGAGGATCTGGCAGCCGCGCTGGAGGACGCCTCCCGGCGGGTCGTTCTGGTCACCGCCCACCGTCGGGAGTCCTGGGGCGAGCCGATGCGCTCGATCGGACGCGCCATCGCCCGCTTGGCCGAGCAGCACCCCGAGGTCCTCTTCGTGCTGCCGGTTCACCGCAACCCCAAGGTCCGTGAGGACCTTCTGCCGCAGATCGAGGGCCACAGCAACGTCATCTGGTGCGACCCACTGGAGTACGGCGCCTTCTGCGCGCTCATCGACCGCTCCGACGTCGTCCTGACCGACTCCGGGGGCGTCCAGGAGGAGGCCCCCGCACTGTCCAAGCCGGTCCTGGTCATGCGGGACAACACCGAACGTCCCGAGGCGGTCGCCTTCGGGGTGGCAGAGCTGGTCGGAACCGATGAGGACCGCATCGTCGAGAGGGTCTCCACCCTGCTGACCGACGAGGCGGCCTACACGGCCATGGCCCAGGCCGCCAACCCCTACGGAGACGGACACGCCTGCAAGCGCATCCTAGCCGCCACCGCTGCCCTGTTTGGCCGCGGTGTTCCCCTTCCCGAGTTCGAGCCCGTTCCCAACTCTTCCAAGGAGAGCTCATGATTTCCCCGACCACTCTGTCCGCCCGACGGGGTCGCCTTGCGCTGGTCGCCATCGCGGTCTGCCTGGGCACCTCCATCGCCTTCGTCGGTCCTGCTCAGGCCACGCCCCAGTCGGCCGTCTCCCAGGCCCCGGTCGCGGGCCAGGCGATCGCGGCGAAGCCGGCTGGCGGCGCACAGGCCAACGATGCGGACCCTGCCAAGAATCCCCTCCCGGCTCCGCCCGAGCCCGGCGCCGCGGCCAAGAAGGAGCTGCCCCTCAAGGGTGACAAGCAGGCCGACGTCGACCTGAACAAGCCCGCGCCCGCTGCGGGGCAGGTTCAGCAGCGGGATCTGACCCAGAACGCCCCGGAGGTGCCGGTAGGCGCCGTGAGCTTCTCCAGCCAGGACGCGGGACCGGCCTCGACCCTGGTCCTGTTCGACACGACCGGTGACTACGCCAAGCTGGGGGAGTACTACGCCCTGAGCATGGGTACGCTGGCCAGCCACTCGGGAGCCGTCACCACCCTTCCGGTCAAGGACTACGTAGCGGGCCTGGCCGGCCGCTTCACCAACGTGGTCTACGTCGGCTCCACCTACGACGAGCCCCTGCCGAGGGCCTTCATCGACGACGCCCTCACCGGCAACATCCCGGTGATGTGGTCGGGCTTCAACATCTGGCAGCTGGCCAAGACCGATGCTGACCGCGCCGCCTTCACCCAGCGCTACGGCTGGGACCCCGCCACGTCCTACATCGACTCCACCGACAGGGTCACCAAGATCAGCTACAACGGCGCCTCCCTGAAGCGCAACGAGCTCAACACCGGCGGGATCATCGCCCCGCACATCACTCGCGAGCAGGACGTCAAGGTCCTGGGACGTGCGGAGTGCTCCAAGCCCGATGGCGCGGCCACGGCCTGCGCCTCGGTCGCCCAGTCCGGTACCAGCTCCTTCCCCTGGGCGGTCAGCTCCTCGGGACTGACCTTCATCGGGGAGATCCCCCTGACCTACCTCGGTGAGCAGGACCGGTACATCGCCGCCGCCGACATCCTGCTGGACTTCCTCCAGCCCAACGCCGAGCAGTACCGCCAGGCCGCCGTGCGTCTGGAGGACATCACCCCGGACAGCGACCCCGAGGAGCTCCAGGCGATCGTCGACTACCTCCACAGCGAGAACGTGCCCTTCCAGATGGCGGTGGTGCCCATGTACACCGACCCCAAGGGCACGGAGAACAACGGTGTGGCCAAGCAGATGACCCTCAAGGACACCCCCGACCTGGTGGCGGTCCTCCAGGACGCGGTCAGCAAGGGGGGCACGATCGTCCAGCACGGCACCACCCACCAGTTCGGCACCCTGGACAACCCCTACAACGCCGTGTCCGCCGACGACTTCGAGTTCATCCGCTCGTGGTGCTCGGCGACGAACGACACGAAGGCACCTGCCATCGACTGCGAGGACAAGTCCTACGTGCAGATCGGAGGCGCTCTGCCGGGCACCTCCCAGGCATGGGCCGCGGAGCGTGTGGAGCAGGGGCGCCAGATCTTCGGTGAGGTCGGGTTGCCGACTCCGGAGATCTTCGAGACCCCGCACTACTCGGCCACCCGTGAGGCCTACTACGGTATCGGCGAGCAGTACCCGGTGCGCTATGAGCGCGAGCTCCTCTACGCCGGTACCCTGACCAGCACCCAGGCCGGTCCGCACGACTACTACGGACAGTTCTTCCCCTACGCGGTCAACGACCCCTACGGGACACACGTCCTGCCGGAGAACCTGGGCAACTTCGAGCCCAATGAGATCAACCAGCACCCGCCGCGCCTGGCCCAGGAGGTCGTCGATGCGGCCAAGCTCAACCTCGTGAACACTCACGCCACCGCCAGCTTCTTCTTCCACCCCTACTACCCGCTTCCCGAGCTGAAGAAGATCGTCGCCGGTATCAAGGCCGAGGGGTACACCTTCGTCACAGCCTCGGAGCTGAAGTGACGACGATACTCAACCACGTGTGCAGGCGGGCGCGACCCACCACTGTGGGACCGCTTGGCCGGAAGATCTCTCAGGAGACAGGAATAATAACTTCATGACTCTTGAGACAAACCGCAGAAGGGTGCTGGCGCTTCTGGGCGCCGGGGTTCTGGGAGCGTCAGTGTCCTCCTGTGGTCGCGGACATGTGGCCGCCCCGCCGGCCATGGGGGATGGGGCGACCACTCACCTGAGCCTCCACGTCACCGACGCTCAGGGCAGCCCTCTCAACCTCGAGGCGCTGCGGGGCATCCAGTCCAACGGCAAGGGCGAGCCCGGCTACGACGACGCCCTGCTGGACACCAGCACCCTGGAGGTCATCGCCGTCGGGCCGCTCTACCAGGACGAGGGCGGAGCCATCGGCATCGATGTGCCCATAGGGCGCGCCTGCACCCTGGCCATGTCATGGCCCACCAGTCACGGGTACTCGGCCCTCATGGCCGATCTGCCCGTCTCCGGTGAGCACGACCTCCTCGAGCTGGCGGCCCGGACCCTCCACGACCGTCAGACCGAGCGCTACCAGCAGGCCACCGCGCAGGGCCTCAAGGGATCTGAGGAAGCGGTGCCACTGCGGGCCTCCGCCCAGGAGTCCCTGGACGCCTGCACCACGGCACAGTCCTGGGCGGACAGAGGTCGCCTGGCCGTCTCGGCCCTGGAGGCGGCCTCCGGGGCCCAGCTCGCCCTGGACCGGGCGCTGGTGGCCCAGGCCCCGCAGGATGCCATCATCGGGGTGACCTTCACCCGAGTGCCCACGGCCGCTGAGATCGCCGCCGCTCTGGCCCCGAGCGGACCGGGAGGCGGCAAGCGGAAGGTCTCAGCCCGCCTGGTGATCGGCGACCCCGCGGACGCCCAGGAGATGGCCGGCTGGCGCACCACGGTGGACGCCCTCCACGCGCAGGGCGGAATGGCCCTGGCCCAGATCTGCGACTCCCACGACATGGCCGTGCTGAGTGATGCGGCCTGGGACACGCGAGTCGATTCCCTCATCAAGGCTCTGCCCAGTGTGGACGCCTGGGAGATCGGCAACGAGATCGGAGGGGACTGGCTGGGCACCGGCCCGGTGGCCAAGGCCCAGCGCGCGGCCAGGGCGGTACGTGAGCGCACCAGCGCCACGACGGTACTGACGCTGTACTACCAGCTCGGACAGGCGGACCCCGCCTACTCCCTGTTCAGCTATGCCGCCAAAGAGATCACCCAGCCGATCAGGGACCTGGTCGACGTCGTCGGACTGTCCGTCTACCCTCAGCTCCACCCGCTGGGAACAGCCGCCGACCGCGTTCTGACGACCCTGGACACCGCCTTCCCGGCCTCCCGGATCGCCGTGACCGAGCTGGGGTACGGGGGTGAGGACCTGAACAACGGTCCGTGGTGGTTCGGATCGGCCACTGATCCTTCGGTGGCCCGCACTGCCGTCGCCGAGTACGTCACCGGTGCGGCGCTGGGACGCTCCGACGCCTGGGGGGCGCCCTTCTGGTGGTACTACCTTGAGGACCAGGTGGGTACCCCCGGCGGCCAGGTGGCTCCGGCGCTGGCGGCAGCATCCAATGGGTTCTAGCGCCGCTGAACCGGACGGGCGCTGCGGGGCGCTGGCGCCCGCCCGGCTCTATCTCTGAGCCAGGACGAAGGGGTGAACCGCCGCCGCCCCTGCCTCGCGCAAGAGGGAGGCCGCCACCGTGAGCGTCCAGCCCGAGTCGCTCCAGTCGTCCACCAGGACCACCACGGAGGCCCGCAGCTCCTCGAGCATCTGCGCGGACCATGTCTGAAGCGTCAGTCGGCGGGCCACCTCCGCCAGGCGGAACGCCGAGCCCACATCGTGACGAGTCGGATCCTGGCCACTGATCCCTACGACCCCCAGCGGCTTGCCACCGATCCGTGCGGCCACGGCCCGCCCCAGCTGACGGACCAGCCCCGGCCGGGTGCGTGAGTCCACGATGACGACGGAGATCTGCTTCTCACCTGTCTCGACACCGCCGGTTCTCCGGTCACCGATGATCTCGCTGAGCCGGTCCACAGCCTGGAGTACCAGCGGCCTCAAGGTGCCCGGGACCTCGCCGTCCTCATCGGAGGCGACCAGCTCACGCAGGGCCGTCGAGGCCCCGAGCCCGTCCAGACGACTCACGGCCAGACCTGTGGCCGCCTGCCTCCCGGCGCCGATGCGGCCCTTGAAGCGGCTCAGTCCCAGACGCTCCATCCCGGTGGGCCACTGCCGGCGCGCTCGCAACTCGACCCCAGCGCGTTCTAGTACCTGACGAGCGGCGCCTACATGCTGCTCATCGGGGGCGTCGGGCAGATCCAGGCCTCCGCACAGGTCGCAGGCCCCGCAGCGCCACCCCCGCTGGAGGTGTGGATCATCGAGCACCGACCTCAAGAAGGCCATGCGGCAGGGTGGGCCCGCATCCGCAGAGGCAGGAGCGGAGCCGAGCCGCTCGTAGGCGACCATCGCCTCCTGCTCGGTCCGACGCGCGGCGTCGACTCGCGCGTAGCGCTCAGTGTCATAGGACCAGGGCAGGCCGGTGGACTCCCAGCCACCACGTACCCGGCGTACGGCGCCGTCGACGTCAAGGACCTTGAGCATGGACTCCAGCCGGGTGCGCCGTAACGAGGTCACCGTCTCCAGGGCCGCAGTCGACATCGGCCCTGCCCCGGTCTCCCGCTGCTTGTCCAGCCCGGCCAGGACCTCACGAACCTGGTCCTCGGGTGGGAAGCCCTGGGAGCCGAACCACTCCCAGATCGCCCGGTCCTCGTTTCCCGGCAGCAGCACCACCTCGGCCCGCTCCACGCCGCGACCGGCACGCCCCACCTGCTGGTAGTAGCTCACCGGAGAGGACGGTGCTCCCACGTGCACCACGAAGCCCAGATCCGGTTTGTCAAAACCCATCCCCAGGGCAGAGGTGGCCACCAGCGCCTTAACCCGATCTGCCTTGAGGTCCTCCTCCAGACGTTCGCGCTCAGCGGCGTCGGTCTGCCCCGTGTAGGCGGCCACCTCCGCACCTGAGGCACTCAGGTGCTCGGCGACCTCCAGCGCAGCCGAGACAGTCAGGCAGTAGACGATGCCGCTGCCGGGCACGCGCCGCAGGTAGGCGGCCAACCAGGCCAGGCGGGTGGCGGCATCTGGCAGGATCCTCACCCCCAGGTGGAGGGATCTGCGCTCCAGGGCGCCGCGCAGCACCAGGACCTGTGAGTCGGCCACCCCGGCCGGCGACGGAGCCGCCCCCAGCTGCTCGGCGACGTCGGCACTGACCCGGGCGTTGGCGGTCGCCGTGGTCGCCAGGACCGGAGTACGCGGCGGCAGCTCGGCCAGCAGGGTACGGATGCGCCGGTAGTCCGGGCGGAAGTCATGTCCCCAGTCCGAGATGCAATGGGCCTCATCAATCACCACCAGTCCGGCGTTGTCGGCCAGGTGCGGCAGGACCTCGTCGCGGAAGACCGGGTTGTTGAGGCGCTCGGGGGAGACCAGGAGAACATCCACCTCACCGATACGTATCCGAGTCTCGATCTCCTCCCACTGGGTGACATTGGCCGAGTTCATGGTCACGGCCCGGATCCCGGCACGCTCGGCAGCGGCGACCTGGTCGCGCATGAGGGCCAGCAGCGGCGAGATGATGACGCTCGCTCCGACGCTCTCGGAACGGTCCTGTGCCTCGGGGCAGGGTCGTGGCGCACCAGGTCGCCAGCCGCCCCAGCCCTCACGCAGCAGCACCGTTGCCACGAAGTACACGGCCGACTTGCCCCAGCCCGTGCGCTGGACCACCAGGGCCCGGCGGCGGTCGACGACAAGCGCCTCGATCGCCCGCCACTGGTCCTCACGCAGCCGGGCCTCGTTACGGCCTACGAGCGTGCGCAGAACGGCCTCGGCCCGCTCCCGCACGGGCGAGTCGAGCAGATCAGAATGCTCAGAGTACTCAGGGTCCCCAGGGCCTGTGATCGTCACAGGGCCACGGTAGCGCGGATGATCGAGCCGGTGACGCCTTGGTTACCCTTGGCCCATGGACCTCCTCATCATCGCCGTGCTGGGCACCCTGGCCATCGCAGCGGCCTCCCAGCTCAGTGACCGTATTGGTGTCGCCCCGGCGCTGATCCTCCTGGCGGGCGGCACCGCCGTCGGCTTTCTGCCATTCATTCCGGCGGTCGAGCTGGACCCTCAGGTGGTTCTGGAAGGAATCCTCCCCCCGCTGCTGTTCTCGACGGCGGTGAGTATCTCAACCATCAACTTCCGTCGCGAGCTGGCCCCGGTGGCGGTCCTGGCGATCCTGCTGGTGGCCCTGTCCGCGGCGGGCATCGGAGTGTTCCTCACCCTCCTGGTTCCTGGGCTCTCCCTGGCCTGGGCGATCGCCATGGGGGCGATCCTCAGCCCTACCGATGCCGTGGCCATCTCCATTGCCCGCAGGCTGGGAGTCTCTCAGCGCATCATCACCGTTCTCGAGGGAGAGGGGCTGCTCAACGACGCCACCGCACTCGTGGTCCTGTCCTCGGCCGTCTCGGCCGCCACGTCGGGCGGTGTCAGTGTCGGGGGCGTGCTGGGCGGCTTCGCCCTGGCGGTGCTGGTGGCCCTGGGAGTGGGCTGGCTCGTCGGCGAGGTGAGTCTGCGGGTGCGCTCACACATCACTGACCCCACGGTGGACACGGTGGTGTCTTTCACCGTCCCCTTCCTCGCGGCGATCCCGGCCGAGCACATGCACGGCTCGGGCCTGGTGGCCGCGGTCGTCGCCGGGCTCATCACCGGACACCGCGGCCCCCGGATGCTGCCGCCGGCCCACCGCGTGGCCTCACGCACCAACTGGCACACCGTCGAGCTCACCCTGGAAGGACTCATCTTCCTGGTCATGGGGCTGGAGTTCTTCGGCATTGTCGAAAAGGTGGACGCCTCGGATCTCGGCGTTCGCCGGGCCATCGGGGTTGCTGTCGTCGTCGGGGCGCTGACCGTCGTCATCCGGGCCCTCGTCGTTGCGCCGATGCTCAAGCTCCTCAGTCACAGGACCGCGCGGTGGGCCACCCACTGGGAGGAGAACGAGGAGGCCATCCACCAGTTCCAGAACCGCTGCTCCGCCATTGTGCGCGGCGAGGCCGAGATGCCTCAGGTCCCCTGGGACCGCCGCCGTTTCCCCCAGGTCCACCGTAAGCTTCGGCGAGAGCCCAGCCACGAGAGCATCGCCCGACGTGCACGCCGCATCTCCAGCCGAGTCCGACGCCGGGGCGCTGACCTGGACTACTTCGCGGCCGAGCCCCTGCGCTCACGCGAGGGCGCCGTCATCGTCTGGGCGGGCATGCGTGGCGCCATTACCCTGGCCGCGGCCCAGACCCTGCCGACCACGGCGCCGCACCGCACCTTCCTCCTCCTGGTGGCCATGCTGGTGGCAGCCGGCTCGCTGACGATCCAAGGACTGACACTGCCCGCACTGGTACGTATCGTCAGGCCCGCGATGGCCGGCCCCGCGGACGAGGAGGAGAAGGCCGCTGTCATCTCGCTGCTGGTCAGTGCTGCCCGTGACGCCGTCACCGACAGCCGCGAGCCTCCCAGCCGCAGCATCCACGACGTCGTCGCCACCGGTGCCACAAGGACGTTCGGCAATAAGCCCGTACCCTCCTCGCCCACCGAGCCGACCGGCCCCGATGAGCCCGCCTCACCCGCCACCGCGGCGGGGCCGGACAGGCCTGCGACCGCCGCGCAGAGCGGTGAGGACGTCAAGCACGCTGAGAACGCCGCGCTCACGCCCGAGCAGCACGTGCTGCTGCGACGGGAGGGCAGCGACATCGTCCTCTCCCCGGCCGCTGTCGCCAAGGCATGGACCGACCCGACCTGGCGGCACGGCGAGCTCGCCCCGATGCGAGAGCGTGCCCTGGACATGATCCGGGCTCAGCGCGAGGCTCTCCTGGATGCCGGAGACGAGGGCCTGTACTCGGCAGACTCCCTGGAGCACGCCCTGGACCGCCTCGACTTCCAGGAGATCATGCTGACCGGCGAGCCCCACTGAACCTTCATCACGTCGCTGCGAATGGCACTTCGATACTAGTGGATCCCACCTGCTGAGGGGATCCGCCCACGAAGGGAGCCCGACCCGTAGACTCCTGACGTGAGCGCGAACCTGCCCCTGAGACCGGACCTGGAGGGCGAGGCCCCCTACGGGGCCCCGGAGATCGATGTCCCCGTACGGCTGAACGTCAACGAGAACCCCTACCCGCCCTCGGCCGCGGTCATCGAGACGATCGCCACCGCGGTGGTCCGGGCCGCCCAGGGCCTCAACCGCTACCCGGAGCGCGACTTCCCCCGGCTGCGGGAGGCGCTCGCGGACTATCTCGGAGCCGAGTCCGCCGTCGCCCTCACCCCAGAGCAGATCTGGGCGGCCAACGGCTCCAATGAGGTCATGCTCCATGTGCTGCAGGCCTTCGGCGGCCCCGGACGCACCTGCCTGACCTTCACCCCCACGTACTCGATGTACCCCGAGTACGCCCGCAACACCCTGACGGACTACGTCACACGCCCGCGGCGTGAGGACTTCACGATCGACACCGACGCTGCAGTGACCGCGATCACGGAGCTGCGCCCCGCCGTCGTCATCCTGGCCAGCCCCAACAACCCCACCGGGACGGCCCTGCCGCTGGAGGACATCAGCAGGATCCTTGAGGCGGCCCGCGGCCGGGGGCCCGTGCTGGGAGCCGAGATCGGCTCACCGGCGAGGGCGTCCGACTGCGTCGTCGTCATCGACGAGGCCTACGCCGAGTTCCGCCGGCCCGGTGTGCCCAGCGCCCTGGAGCTGCTGGGACCGGACAACCCACACCTGGCGGTCACCCGCACCATGTCCAAGGCCTTCGGGGCGGCCGGGCTGCGCCTGGGCTACCTGGCCGCAGACCGCACCCTGGTCGAGGCCCTGCGCATCGTGCGCCTGCCCTACCACCTCTCTGCCGTCACCCAGGCCGCCGCCCTGGCCGCACTGTCCCACCGTGATGAGCTCATGGCCCAGGTCGCCTCCCTGCGCGATGAGCGCGACGCCCTGGTGACCTGGCTGCGAGGTCAGGGACTGACCGTGCACGAGTCGGACGCCAACTTCGTCCTGTTCGGCCCGTTTCCCGACCGCCAGGCCGTTTGGCAGGCCCTGCTCGACGCCGGGGTCCTCATCCGCGTCGTTGGTCCTGATGGCTTCCTACGGGCCAGTATCGGCACGCCCGAGGAGATGGAGCGGCTGCGCGGCGCCCTGGCCGCGATCATCGCGGGATGAACCGCGGTGCCCTACACGGACGGAGCCGAGGACCGGTAGGGTGACCACCAGTTGATGTGCCTCTTAGGACAGTCTTAAGACAATCAGTACCGCTGAAACGCACGACACACGATGCTTAGGAAACACATGAGCCGCACCGCGCGCATCGAGCGAGCCACGAGCGAGTCCAGTGTCGTCGTCGAGATCAACCTTGACGGCACCGGTCAGTCCGACGTCTCCACCACCGTTCCCTTCTACGACCACATGCTCACCGCCCTGGGGCGTCACTCCCTCATTGATCTGACAGTGCGCGCCACTGGTGACACCGACATCGACGTGCATCACACCGTTGAGGACACCGCTATCTGCATCGGCGAGGCTCTGCGCGAGGCACTGGGGGACAAGCGCGGCATCCGCCGCTTTGGCGAGGCCAGCGTCCCCCTGGACGAGGCCCTGGCCCACGTCGTCGTCGACATCTCCGGACGGCCCTACCTGGTGCACGAGGGCGAGTCCGAGGCCTTCGTGCACCACCTCATCGGTGGGCACTTCACCGGCTCGATGGTGCGTCATGTCCTGGAGGCCATCGCCTACCACGCCGGCATCTGCCTCCACGTCCGGGTCCTGTCTGGCCGCGACCCCCACCACGTCGCCGAGGCCGAGTTCAAGGCCCTGGCCCGCGCCCTGCGCACCGCGGTGGAGGACGACCCCCGGGTTGAGACCATTCCGTCCACGAAGGGAAGCCTGTAATGGACAAGAGCCCCCGGCCCGATGACGACAACCAGGACGGCCAGCGAGACCTGGACGCCGAGTTCGCCGCCCTCATGGACGACGTCGAGATCCCCGACGACCTCTCAGCGGTCGACGACCTCGATGCCCCCGAAGGCCCTCAGCGCAGGCGGGTTCGAGGCGAGCCCGAGGCCTCAGATTCTCCCGCAACCGGTCAGGGGACGAAGCCCGAGGGGGTCGACCCTGACGACGTCCCCCACAATACCTACCACGCCCTCGACACAGGAGCCCGGGGCACAGAGCCCACTCATGAGCCCAATGGTGAGCCCGCCGACGACTCCTCACGACTCACCGACGCCCAGGAGGCGCAGATCGCGGCCGCGGCGGACTCCTTGAGCTCCTACGCCTCCGGGCAGACCGATGACCAGGATCCCAAGGCCGTCAAGGTCGCGGTCGTGATGACACCGTTGAACCGGGCCGACGGCCTGGCCGGTATGTGCGCGCTCATGGGTCTGGACTGCACCGTGGTGCCCTCCTCCAGCGGAGCCTTCGCAGTCAAGCGGTTCGTCTCGGCCCACTCGGACTGGGACGTGGCCGAGCTCCTGGGCGGATCGGACTCCGAACCTGCGGAGGCGGCCGAGTTGGCCGCCCAGCTCTCCCGCCTCTCACGTGCCGGCGCGGTCCTCATGACCGCGGATCTGGCCACCGACGTCGGTATCGAGTCAGGACTGTCCGGGACGATCACCGCCCGCCACTTCACCAACGGCCAGCCCGGGGAGGAAGCCTCGGCAGGGCTCCTCCTGGCCTCCATGGACCAGGTCGTCGAGGACGTGCTCCTGGGCGCCATCGACGCCGACGACGTCCCCGGCGCCGTGAGGTCCTCGGAGATCAAGGCGCCCCGGGCGATGCGTTGGTTCGGGCGGGGACTGCGCCGCCCTCCGCAGTAACGACGGCCCTGTCAACAGCATCGCTGCCGTGTGCACGGCCCGCGCCTCCTAACCGGCGTACGAGCTCGTGCGCTGTCCGCCCTTCAGGTCCGAGGCGATGCACGAGAAGCCCCGTTTCCCGGCACTCCATCCGGCTTCGCCGGGTCCCAGCACCGACGTGCTCGGATTCGCCGCCCCGTACCGCTTGGCGGCTTCTGACGTACAGGCGGCCTGCACGTTGGGGTCGGAGGCCAGGTCGTCGTCGCTGGAGCCCGAGGTGCTCTCCGCCAGGGTCCCCACCTGGTAGACCTCCCAGGAGTGAGGTTCGTTGCAGGCCACCTTTCTGGCCGTGGTCTGTCCTGAGATGGAGGTGGTACCGGCCAGGCAGGTGCCGACCGGGTGAGGCGGAGTGGAGGCAGTGTCCTGACCCGACGGCGACTGGGCCGATGCGGATGCTGATTCTGCGGTCGAGGACCCGGCCCTGGCCGTGGACACAGCCGGAGCCAGCCAGGCTCCCGCCATCCAGCCGGCACCCAGGCCGACGGCGAGGCCGACAACCGTTCCCACGGTCCCGGCACGCAGACCGATCCGACGTCGCTCGCGGGTGGTGAGCCTGAGAGACCGGCCGGCGTCCGCTGCCGCGGACCCGCTCAGGGAAGCGCTCAAGGAGTCCGGTGACGACTCCGGCATCGGTGACTGCTCGTAGCGTCCCAGCTGACCGGAGACCGCTGAGGGCGCGGACTGCGCCGAGCGGGCTGAGCCGGCCGATGGCCCGGACAGTGCGCTGGAGGCACTGGCAAGGTACCCGCTGGAGGGACTGGGCGCACTACCCGGGCCGTTGGGGCTCGCCGAGGCGGCCGAGTGGGCCGAGGCGCTATGCGCAGGCAGGGGCGCCAATCCTGCCTCGACCAGCTGCAAGGAGGTCACCGGACCGCCGACAGCCAGGTTGCCGGTTCCGAGCTGCTCCCGAACCTGTCCCAGGGCATCGGTGAGCTCGGTGCCGTTGCGGTAACGGTCCCGCGGATCAGGCGCCATGGCTTTGCTCAGTACTGGGAGCAGGAGCTCGGGAACGTTCGGGTCGTTGAGGTTCAAGGGTTCATCGAGGGAGCGGACGATCTCTGGCAGGCTGCGCTGCACGCCGTCGGGGCCGCGTCTTGGGCCTCGTCCCGTCAGTAGAGCGAAGAGGACGGCTCCCATGGACCACACGTCCCCCTCTGGCCCGGGGCTGGTCAGCATGAAGGCCTCCGGCGCGGCGAAGTCGGGAGTGAGGCACTCCAGGGTGACGGTGGGGTCCTGTCCCTCGCGCTGGACGGAGGCGATGCCGAAGTCCGACAGGCGCGGCGAGCCGTAGGAGTCCAGAAGGATATTGGCGGGCTTGACGTCCCGGTGCATGACGCCGGCGGCGTGAGCCGCTCCCAGCGCCGAGGCCGCCGCCTCCACCAGCGCCACGGCGTCAGAGGCGGGTGTGGAGCCCCGCGAGACGAGGTCGTACAGACTGCCGCCCGCGCACAGCTCCATGACCAGGTAGGGGCGCAGATCGGGCAGCTTTCCGGTGTCGACCAGCGAGACGACGTGGGGATGCCCTGAGATCCGTGAGGCCGCCTGCACCTCGCGCATGAACCGCCGCTCGTTGCGCGGATCGTCCAGAGGACGGGAGTCGACCTTGACGGCGACCGGCCGTTCCAGGGAGTCCTGCACGCCGGCGTAGACCGTGGCGAAGCCCCCGCGCCCCAGGACCGAGGTGATTCGCACCCCGGGTACGGAGAAGGGCGCAGCGCTGTGCTCGTTGCCGGACCTGCGCGATCCTGTGGTGGGGGCCGCAGAGGACTGGCTAGCGGACGGCGGCTGTGAAGATGGGGCTGTCTCGCCGGAGGGGAACTGCATGCTCACAGGTGAATCCTCGCCCATGTTGGAGGTTTGCGAAAGAATACCGGCGGTACGGGCAGGGCCATCCGCCAGATGCTTGCGTCAACGGGCCGCTGATCGGAGTGTCGAAGACCGGTTGAAGCGTTCACAGGCTGCTGGAACTGTCGTGCGAACGTTGTCAGCGGCGGATCCGTGCATGTCAGTGGTTGTTTCATGGTGTGGCGAACGACCCAGAACGATATACCGGAAGGGTAGGGTGTGTCACATGCAAGCGTCACGCGTCACCGTCCTGTCCTACGGATCCGGCAATGTCCGTTCGGCGGTACGCGCTCTGGAGCGTGTTGGCGCCCAGGTGACTCTGACCAGTGACCCCCACGAGGTCACTGAGGCCGACGGACTGGTTGTCCCCGGTGTCGGGGCCTTCGGTGCGGTGATGGACCAGCTGCGGGCAGTCGATGCTCCTCGCCTCATTGAGCAGCGCCTGGCCGGCGGGCGCCCGGTCCTGGGGATCTGCGTGGGCATGCAGGTCATGTTCGAGCGCTCCGAGGAGCACGGAACCGCGGAGGAGGGCCTGGGCCAGTGGCCCGGAGCCGTGACCAGGTTGCATGCCGACGTCGTCCCCCACATGGGGTGGAGCCAGGTCCGTCCGCCGCAGGACTCCGTGTTGTTCGACGGCGTCGCCGACGAGCGTTTCTACTTCGTCCACTCCTACGCTGCCACCCAGGACCCCGCCGAGCTGCTCGGCCCCGGCCCTACCCGGTTACCCCAGGCCACCTGGGCGACTCACGGGCAGGACTTCATCGCCGCCGTCGAGAACGGTGCCCTGTGCGCCACGCAGTTCCATCCCGAGAAGTCCGGTGATGCGGGGGCCCAGCTCCTGCGCAACTGGATGACAACCCTCTGAAGCTCTCTGAACCAGTCCGAGCCGTCCCACGACCACGCAGGAGAAACTCATGCTCACCCTACTTCCCGCTGTCGACGTCGCCGATGGCAAGGCCGTCCGGCTCCTTCAGGGAGAGGTTGGTTCGGAGACGGACTACGGCAGCCCCGTCGACGCCGCTCGGGACTGGGTGCGCGCCGGGGCCGAGTGGATCCACCTGGTGGACCTCGATGCGGCCTTCGGGCGGGGCTCCAACCACGAGCTGCTCTCACGCATCGTCGGCGAGGTCGGCATCAAGGTGGAGCTCTCCGGAGGCATCCGGGATGACGCCTCGTTGGCTAGGGCCCTGGCCGCTGGCGCCGCCCGAGTCAACCTGGGCACGGCGGCGCTGGAGGATCCCGCGTGGACCGAGAGGATCATTGCCGAGCACGGTGACAGGATCGCCGTCGGCCTCGACGTGCGTGGGACCACTCTGGCTGCTCGCGGCTGGACCAAGGAGGGCGGTGACCTCTGGGAGACACTCGAGCGACTCAACGCCGCCGGCTGTGCACGCTACGTCGTCACCGACGTCACCCGCGACGGCACCCTGAGCGGCCCTAACACCACGCTGCTCACCGACGTCTGCCGGCGTACCGCGGCGCCGGTGGTCGCCTCGGGCGGCATCGCCCACCTCGATGACCTGGTTGCTCTGCGACGTCTGGCTCCGCTGGGGCTGGAAGGGGCCATCGTCGGCAAGGCTCTCTACAACGGCAACTTCACTCTCCAGGAGGCACTCGCCGTGGCCGGTGACGAGGAACTGCGCGAGCCGTCGCCGGTGCGCACCTGATTGCCCGCCCGACGGTGGCAACCGCGTGGGAGCCGTCCTACCGGCGTCCAGGGCGCTGCCAGTGCCTGATGACGCCACGCAGCGCGATGGTGAAGACGACGCCGCTGGCCGCCAGGTAGGGGCCGTAGTGCTGACGGGTGATCGGCCCGAGCGGCTTGCCCAGCGCCTTGATAATGGCAGTGGAGGCAGCCATACGGGCTGCTCGCTCCCCGGCCGCGTGGATGATGACTGCGGGAAGAGGCAGGTCGCGGCGTCCGGACTCGGCGGCGAAGAGCTTCACCGGGATCCCGGTGACCGCCTGCTTCCAGTACCCGGACGGGCCCTGGCTCAGGTAGCCGGAGGTGGCCGTCCTCATCGCCGGTGTGGTCCACGGTGCGGGCGGGCGGTGCCCGGCCCGGGTGAGCAGGTGGGTGATCGCCACCCCGGTGACCGATCCCGCCACGACCAGCGCCGCGCGGCGCCACATGCGCTCAGGATGGGGCAGTCCCAGCCACACCTGGCTCATCTCCGCCATGATCGGGAAGGAGATGGCCTCGGCCATGCCCCAGACGAACATGACGGCGTCTCCTCGGCGACCTTCCATCCCGGTGCGCAGTACGGTGAAGACGTCTGAGACCGGCTCGGGTCTGCGGGGACGCTGGAGCATCTCCACGATCTGCGCACGCGCCTGCTCGCTGACGCCCTCCACGTCGTCGCTGGGGGCGATCGGTTCCCCTACACGGACCTCGACGGGGGAGTAGTGGGGTAGGCCGCCCTTCTTGGGCATCATCTCGCGGGTCCCCACCAGCGCGACCGGAAGTACGGGAATGCCGAAGTCACGTGCGAGCCGGGCGGCTCCCGAGTGAAAACGAGTCATCTCGCCATCCGTGGAACGGCTGCCTTCAGGGAAGATGAGGATGCTCATGGACTCCGCAACCCGGTTGGCCAGTGTTCCCCGCAGCTCCTCGTAGGCGCCCTCGCCGTCACGTCGCACCGGGTAGGCGCCCAGCAGGCCCCTGGCCACGAGGCGACGTGAGCGACGGGTGAACCAGTAGTCCTGAGCAGCGACCGTCACCACCCGCATCAGGGTGGGGGAGGCACTCATCATGGCGATCGTGTCCGCGTGCGAGCCGTGGTTGGCGACGACGACGTAGGGGCCGTCGGCCTCGAACTCACCCTCGACCCGAACGCCCCCGAACGGGGCGATGACGGTGGACCAGAAGCGTTGGCGCAGCACCGCGCGCCAGGTGACCTTCTGGGGCGTTCGTACGATCGATCGCAGACGGCGTCCGGCTGAGGCGATATCGGCCGGAGCTGGGACGGAGGGCATCTGAGGTGACATGTCAGCTGTCTTTCTGTGGAAGCGCGGATGATGGAAGGAGAGGAGCCGGGTTCGTCGGAACAGGAGGTAGGGGTGGAGGAGATGGTGGGTACAGCGGGAGCAGCGGAGAAGACGTCATGCGGTCACCCGAGGACAGCGGCCAGCGGCAGAACCAGGAGGAGGGAGTCGACACGGTCCAGGAGCCCTCCGAAGCCCGGCAGCCAGGCGCCGGCGTCCTTGACCCCGGCGGTGCGTTTGACGAGGGACTCCAGAAGATCCCCCAGGACCCCGCCCAGACCGACGGCGATCACCAGACCGGGAGTGATGTGGCCCAGCAGGGTGAGGATGAGCGCGGCCCCGAGGACTGCGCCGACCAGTCCACCGAGCGTCTTATTCGGCGACAAGGGGGACAACGGCCGCCGCGCCCAGGTCATCGGGCGGAGGAAGGTGCCGCCTGCCCATGCGGCCACGTCGGCGGCTGCGGCCGCGAAGGCGATGAGAAAGGCGTCGTGCCACAGGACCACAAGGTGCGCCAGGGACCAGGGGATCCATATTGAGGAGAAGCCCGCCACCGTCGCCCGCCGCAGGCCATGGTCGATGTTGCCGGCCAGGACCGCGGGCACGGCGCACACGAGCACCATGAGCGGGGCGAGCGCCATAAGGCCCGGGCGCAGCCAGGCGGCCAGCGGATAGGCCACCGCCAGTGCTGCCAGCATGCTGGTCTCCACCTTGGGCAGCCGGGTGAGCCGCGAGAGCTCGCGGACCGCCTGGAGGCCGAGGGCGGCGGCGAGCAGCGCCGTCGTCCCCCGACCGATCCAGATCGGGATGCCGACCGCCGGGATGATGACGGCCCAGGTGGTCCAGCGGCGGCGCAGCTCCGCCTTACGGGACAGTGCGACACCGATGCCGGCCAGAAGAAGGATCACTATGGCCGTGGCCGCGAGGAACACGCCTCGACCGGTGAAGACCCAGCCCACCCCGGGAACGGTCACGGTCCATGTGCGGTTGCCGTCCACGATCCAGTCGATCACTCCGCCGGCGGCCTCATGACCTGCCCAGGCACTGATCCTGGTGCTCATGGCCGGGCTCCTGGGGCGGCTTCGTCCTCAGGAGCACTGCGGCCGATACGGGTGATGTCCAGCGGCGGCGGTGGGGCCATGACGTCAGCCATGGCCGGACCTGTGCGTCCGGCGAGCACCTCGGCAGTGCGCGCCAGCCGAAGGCAGGCCGTCAGCACGGAGCCCACGATGATGACCCAGGCGACGATCGTCAGGTACTGGGGCAGGGCCGACGCCACGACCGCTGTCAGGCACCGCTCGGTCTTGCCGAACGGCCCTCCGTTGAGCCTGGTGGCGCCCGCACCTGCAGCGGCCAGGGAAGTGAAGGTCGGCAGTGTCGCCGCTGCCAGGGCCATCAGGGTCAGGTAGACCGTGGTGGGGGAGGAGCCGGTGCGTAGGGCGAGCCCCACCAGGCCGGCCATGATGAGGAAGTCGGAGACCCGGTCCCCGATCTCATTGAGGACGAAGCCGAAGGGCCGAGACACGCCGCGCGCTCGAGCTACGGCGCCGTCCAGGTTCGCGCCGCCGAGCCTGGCTGCCAGCAGGATGAATGCCAGTGGCCACCACCCCATGACCAGTGCGCCGCACCCCAGTGCTGCGGCCAGGACGCCGACGGCAGTCCACACGTCGGGGGAGACGCCACGGCACACCGAGGTCTGGATGATGAAGCCCAACCGGCGGGTGTACCAGTACTTCAACGAGTAGAGCGATAACACCATTACAGGCTATCTTCGAGGAAGCGTGATTGGTCCGGCATGCACTGGGTAGTAATACCCCTACACCTACACCCGGACACGCTACGGTGAGCGCTATGAGCAGGTCTGCGGACAACCAGGCGGCGGGCCCCCGGCCCGAGGATGTACGAGGTCGTGCCCCCGAGGCGGTCCAGGTGGCGGCGGCCTTCGCGGCCCGAGCCAAGCTGGAGCGTCTTCTCGCCGCGCCCTCTCCCTTCGCCGGCGACGACGGAACCCTCCGCCCGGAGGTCGGTGCGGCGCTCGAGCCTACCGATCTGCCCCGTCACGAGTACCTCGATGGGCTGTGGGCGGCCCTCGTTGGTGGCCGGCTGATCGTCCCCGTGGCCGCTCACGCGCTTCCCGGCCACTTGGAGAAGAGCGAGCCGCAGTCCGTGAGCCTGTCGCAGAGCCTGTTGGGTGGCGACGCACCGCAGGTTCCGGCTCACGAGGTGCACACCGCCGACGCCTGTCAGGACGCGGCGACGCTGGCGGTGAGCCTGCCCGACGGGCACATCGCCCTGCCGGTGTTCACCAGCGCCGATGCCATGTCCAGATGGCGCAGTGATGTACGGCCCGTGCCGGTCTCGCCCGAGCGCGCGGCCCAGGTGGCCTGCCTGTCCACCGACCAGCTGTGGGTGCTCGACCCCGGCAGCCGGGACCTGCGCTTGCCGCGCCCTGCTGTCGTGGCTCTGGCCGGGGGAGAGGAATGGGTACCGTCGTGGCGCAATGAGCCGGTTCAGGCCGAGGTGCGCGCCCAGCTCCGGGAGGTCGACGGTGTTACGGGTGTGGCCTTCGCCCCTGGCGAGGGAGCCGAGCTGCGAGTCTTCATCCGCATCGACTCCTCCGAGGGGCGCACCGGTGTGGCCCGGAGCCTGGAGGGCTGCCAGCACGTCATGGTCAACCCGGCCTGGGGCGACCTCATCGACACCGTGGAGCTGTGCCCGCTACCGGCCTGACCCGGGTCGCCTTGCGGCTGCCGCGCTGATGCTCGGCAGCGTCAGGAACGCCCCAGGATCATGGCGCTCCACTGCTCGACCTGCCCGTAGTGGTCCTCCATAGGACCAGCCACCTGGTCGAAACGCGCAACGACGTCGTGCAGAGCCTGGGCATCCTGCTCGCGGCCGTTGTTCTGCGCGATCCGGGCAGAGGCCTCCGCGATTGCGCGGACCTGGGCGAGATCCCGCGTTGAGACCATCACCCGGCCGGGGCCGGGGTCCCTCGTGGTGCTCCAGTCAGTACTCGCCTGACGGGAGGGGGCAGAATCGTTGTCGGACTCGCCGTGCGCATCCGAGGCCCTCACGCTGTTCCATTCCATGACGTCGGAGCGTAAGGCATCTGATTTGACCAGGCCACCGAAAAAACGTGTGTTGGAATAGTGCCGATGACCACTATGTTGAATGCCGCGTCCTCGCATCAGCCTGACCGGGTGCCAACGCTCGGGAACCGGCTGGATTCCGCCGATCACGTGGTGGATGACACCTCCGGAGCCAGGGGCCCGACCACTGGCCCCGAACGCCCGGAGGCACGCCTCGGACCTCTGGTGAGCGCCCGCGATCTTAGTGTCGGATACAGTGATGAGCCGGTCTGCGCTCCGGCGACCTTTGACCTGCTTGCCGGCCAGGTCCTGGCGCTGGTCGGTGTCAATGGAGCGGGGAAGTCGACCATTCTACGCACCTGCTGCGGGCTGCTGCACCCGCTGGACGGCGAGGTGCGGGTGCTCGGTCGCGTTCCGGACCCTCGATCGGGCTCCCAGCGCGCCGCTGTTGCCACCGATCTGGGCCAGGAGTCCTTCTTCCCCACGCTGACCGTCGCCGAGCATCTGCGCCTGGTGTGCTTCGGCCACGGGGTGGCCGACGTCGATGAGGTGGTCGGCGACCTGCTGGAGGACCTGGAGCTCAGCCGGCTGGCGGGGCGCCTGCCAGAAGAGCTGTCCTCGGGGCAGCGACGCCGTCTGGCGCTGGCGTCGGTCCTGGCGCGTCCCCGTAGGCTCCTCGTCCTCGATGAGCCCGAGCAGCGTCTGGATCGGGTCACCCGGCTGCTTCTCGCCGACCGTCTCGTCGAGGAACGGGAAACCGGCGGGGCGGTGCTCGTGGTCTCCCACGATCCGGAGATCGTGGAGGAGTCCGCCACCCACGTCCTCCTCGTGGGGCGCGACACCACGATGCTGAGTGTGGACGACGGAGTTCGCGCGATCGAGGAGGGGCTCCGGTGAGGCTTGCGAGCTCTTCCGGGGTGTCGGCCGGCCTGAACCCGGCGGAGGCAGCGACCTTCCCCGACGGAGCCGAGCTGCGGCGATGGACCAGCAGACGCACCCGCAGGCACCGCCGCGGCATGTGGGCGCTCGTGGGCGACATCTATTCCGTGCTCCTGACGCTCGCCGTCATCGGGACGATCCTGGCCCCCTACCTGCGCCCGCTGGTCACTGCTCGGCCCTCGTCTCCGGAGGGGGCTGGGGCGGCGGCCGGCCTGGAGACCTTCAGCCTCGACCCGGGTTGGCTGGTGCTGGCTCTGACGATGCTGCTCCTCGCTCTGGGACTCGGTCCACTCGGTCGCCTCGGTCCCCTCTTCCTGCGCCCCCATGAGGCCGCCTGGTGGTTGCCGATGCCCGGGGACCGGAGCTTGCTCCTGGTGCCGGTGGCACGACTCGAGTACCTCATCGCGGCCACTGCGGGCGCGGTCCTGGGGGTGCTCCCGGCGCTGGCGGCCGGAGGCGGTTGGGTCGCCGCCGTCGCATGGCCGGCCCTGCTCGCGGCCGGTGTGTCTCTGGTGCTCTCCGAGCTCATCAAGGCGCAGGTCCATGACCACGGCGTCGCGTCTCTGCGTCGCCTGCTGATCCTGTCCGGGATCGTGGCATGCCCGGTAGGCACGATCCTCCCCTTCCCACACTCAGTGCTTGGAAACGCTGTGGTAGCCGCACTGGCCGTAGGGCTGGTCGTCACCACCGTGCTGCGGTGGAGGCAGGCGAGACTCTGTCTGGGGCAGGTGCATGACGCCGCACTCCTCGACGTCGTCGCTCGATCGTTCGGTGCCCACGTCTCACTGCTGTCCCTGGACACCAGGGCCATGGGGCGGTTGCTCTCCCCAGCGCCTTCTCGGCCCGAAGGCGACGCCCCACTCCGGCTGGCCCGATTCGCATCCTCCTTGCCCGGTCCCTTGCGGGTGATTGTCTGCGTGGCGCAGGCGGACTGGATCCTGATGCGCCGCCAACCCCGTCGCCTGCTTCAGCTGGGGGCAGGCCTGACCGTCGCCGTGATGCCTCTGATGACCGCGTCTGCAGGCGGCCCTCTGCGCGCCTTCGCCTACCTCGGTGGTGGCTGGATCGCGACCCTGGCCGTTGCCGAGCCGGCCCGTCAGGCCTGGTTCGACGAAGGTCCTGACGCTTCCTGGCCTGCGCCGCCCTGGGTGGTCCGGGTGGGGCACCTGCTCGTGCCGGCCGCCCTCATGAGCGTGTGGTCCCTGCTGAGTCTGGCGCCCGTCATGGCGGTTCTCGGTGCCGCGGCGGCTTGGGAGGAGCTCGGCGTCGTAGCCGCCTTGGCCCTCTTGAGCGGCTGGGCCTGGGCGGGGGCGGCGCTGCGCTCCGGGTACCGGAGGATGCCCGACTTCGCCGCCGGGCTCGTCAACTCGCCCGTGGGATCGTTGCCGCCGGGCCTGGTGCAGATGCTCACAGAAGGCCCCGACGCGGTGCTCGTGGGAGCGCTGGCCACAGCACTTGTCGCCAGCGCCATCGCGGTTCCGACGACCACGGTGCTCGGGATCCAGGCCGCCGCCGGCGCCGCCGTCATCCTGTGGGGCATCAGGACGAACCGATGGTCCTCCTGACGCCCCGATTCGCCTTATACGTGGGAGGACTCACGTCAGGGCTGTTGAAGGTGCCTGGGAAACACACCGGCGCCCTGGTAGCATTCCTCACTGACCAACCGGGGTTCGCCCCGGTGCGCAAGCGGAGCGATCCCACCTGGGTTCCTTTCGGGAATCGGGTTCATGCAAGGGCTGTGAGCCCATCACGGTCACCTCTCGGCCGCGGCCGTGAGGGAATCGTGCTCGTCATGAGGCCTCCGACCTGCGCGGCAGGGACGGGGCCTCTCCTCGTTCCGCAACCATCCGTGACTCAGAGTGAGGAACCGACATCAGCGAGCCCCGTATCAACGAACGGATCCGCGTTCCCGAAGTGCGTCTCGTCGGCCCCAGTGGCGAGCAGGTCGGCGTCGTCCGTGTGGAGGACGCCCTGCGTCTGGCTGAGGAGGCCGATCTCGACCTGGTCGAGGTGGCCCCCGACGCTCGCCCTCCGGTGTGCAAGCTCATGGACTACGGCAAGTTCAAGTACGAGTCGGCCATGAAGGCGCGCGACGCGCGACGCAACCAGGCAAACACCCAGCTCAAGGAGATCCAGTTCCGCCCCAAGATCGATGAGCACGACTACGCCACCAAGCGCGGCCACGTCGAGCGATTCCTCAAGGGCGGGGACAAGGTCAAGTGCATCGTCCGCTTCCGTGGCCGTGAGCAGTCCCGGCCCGAACTCGGGATCAGGCTCCTCCAGGGCCTGGCCGAGGAGATGGCCGAGCTGGGCACCATCGAGTCCCACCCCCGCCAGGACGGCCGCAACATGGTCATGGTCCTGGCCCCGGTCCGTAAGAAGGCCGAGGTCAAGTCCGACCAGCGCCGCCGCCGTGAGGAGGCCCGTGCCGCCCGTCGTGCTGAGAAGCACGCGGGGCGGGCGCCCAAGGGCGCCAGGACCTCAGCCGGGGAGCCTGCCGGCGAGAACGCCTGAGAGCGCCCGACGGCGCTCTCGACACTCACCTGACACCATCGACCCACCCCCTCGCCACCGTGAGCGGGGTCCGCAGTCCCGGCGACTACCCGTCTTCCAGGGACCGAGAAGAGGAAATTACCCATGCCGAAGAACAAGACGCACTCCGGTGCCAAGAAGCGCTTCCGGGTCACCGGCAGCGGCAAGCTCATGCGCGAGCAGACCAACAAGCGCCACCTGCTGGAGGTCAAGTCCTCCCGCCGCAAGCGCAAGCTGTCCCAGGACCAGCCGGTCGCCCCGGCCGACGTCCGCCAGGTCAAGAAGCTGCTCGGTCGCTGACCGCCCAACCCACCAAGGAGTCTCACCATGGCACGTGTGAAGCGGGCTGTTAACGCCCAGAAGAAGCGTCGTTCCGTTCTCGAGAAGGCCTCGGGCTACCGCGGCCAGCGCTCGCGCCTCTACCGCAAGGCCAAGGAGCAGGTCACCCACTCCGGCGTCTACGCGTTCCGCGACCGTCGCGCCCGCAAGGGCGACTTCCGTCGCCTGTGGATCCAGCGCATCAACGCTGCCGCCCGCGCCGAGGGCCTGACCTACAACCGCTTCATCCAGGGTCTTGGCCTGGCCGGCGTGGAGATCGACCGCCGCATGCTCGCCGAGCTGGCCGTCAACGAGCCCGAGGGCTTCAAGGCCCTGGTGGAGGTCGCCCGCAAGGCCCTCCCCGAGGACGTCAACGCAGCCAAGGCCTGAATCATCAGTGCAGCCGGGTGTCGGCCCCACTGATACATCTTCACCGAGTCCTCGTCACAGAATCCGTACCGGTTTGTGGCGAGGACTCGGCGTTCTGATCAGCCGCTCACGTAGGCTTACCGCATGAGCCATACCGCCTCCGCAGACCCTGACGAACTTCTCGATGACACTGCCGAGAGGCCTGCTGCCCGCGGGCCGCGGCGCCGCACCGTCAGTGAGGGGCCGGCAGCCGGTCACGAGGTGCTGAGCAACCCGGCCTCGGCCCGTATCTCCCGTGTGGCCGGCCTGTCCCGCCGCAACGCGCGAACTAAGCACCGCCGCTTCCTCGTCGAAGGCCCCCAGGGCGTGCGTGAGGCCATCCGCCATACCCCTGAGCGTGTGCTCGATGTCTACCTCACCGAGGCCGCCGTCGAGCGTCACGGCGAGATCTGGCACGAGGCCGTCGCGGCCGAGCGCTACGTCCACGTCGCCAGCGAGCAGGTCATGGACGCCATGAGTACCGATGCCCAGGGCGTTCTCGCCGTCGTTGCCGCTGCGGAGGTCACCGGCTCCGAGGCGCTCGCTACCGCCCTGGACGGGGCCAGGCTGGTCGCCGTCCTCACCCAGGCCCAGGACCCCGGAAACGCCGGCACCATCATCCGGGCGGCCGACGCCGCTGGAGCCGACGCCGTCGTCCTCGTGCGGGGCAGCGTGGATCCCACCGCTCCGAAGGTCGTGCGCTCCACCGCCGGAAGCCTCTTCCACCTGCCTGTCATCACCGGGGTGGCCCTGGACGACGCCGTCGCCGCCCTCCACGAGGCCGGGCTCACCGTTCTGGCGGCTGACGGGCGCGGGGACTTCGACCTCTTCGAGGCCGAGTCCCTCCTGGAGGCGCCCAGCGCCTGGCTGCTCGGCAATGAGGCCCACGGACTGCCCTCCGAGGCGCTGAGCCGCGCCGACGCCGTCGTGTCCATTCCCATCTACGGCAAGGCTGAGTCGCTCAACGTCGCGGCCGCCGCAGCCGTCTGCCTCTACGCCAGCGCCCGGGCACAGGCTTAGGACACAGGTCGGCAGAACCCCAGCCGCAGCGCTGCAGCAACTCAGAGCAGCTTGCAGATCGCCTCGGCCGCTTGGCCCGGACCATCCAGCCCCTTCATGAGCTCGGCCATGTGCCGGGCACGTGAGCGCATGCGATCGTCTGCCAGGGCCTCGCGCACCAGCGCTGCCCAGTCGGCCCTGCGAGCCTCCTTCTGGGACACGAGCCGGGCCGAGCCGAAGGCCGCACAGCGCTGGACGTTGAAACGCTGCTCGAGCTGCAGCGGGATCCCGATGAAGGGCCACCCTTGCACGCAGCTGGTCTGCACTGTTCCCTCCCCGCCGTGGGTGATGGCCAGGTCCACGACATCGCCCAGCTGATGCGCCGGGATCCAGTCGGTGACATGGACGTTGAGGGGGAGCACCTCCAGGTCCTCCTGGTGGAGGTGGGAGCGCACCGGCGCCAGCACCTGGCAGTCTGCCTGTCCCAGGCCCTTGAGCACGTCGAGGACGAGGTCACGGTTCCCCGATGAGCCCACTGCGAAGTACACCAGGGGCTTGGGGCCGGAGGCCAGGTCGGACACGATGTCGGGAACCTCTCCGGGAAGCTGGGCGTAGACCGGTCCCACCATGCGGTGCCCTTCGGGCATCTCCAGCCAGTGGGGCAGAAGGTGCGGAGCGCTGGCGATGAGGTTGAGGTCCGCAGTGAGCCCGGCGAACAGCCCCCGGGGCAGGGCGACACCGTTGGCCTTGGCCACCTGGTGGAAGGCGCGCGGCAGTGGCGCCCGGGTGCCCACGGTATGGAGCAGCCGGGCGGCTGCGCCGTCGACCAGGCACTTCTCGGGGGTGGTGCGGGGCAGAAAACCGGTGGCGCCCACTGTGCGCGCTGCCTCCAAGTGCGCCAGCGAATAGGCGAAGGGCCTTACGAAAACCAGTGGCACGCACTCGGCTCGGGCCGAAATAAACTGGCTGGGAGTTACTCCGATGACGACGGCATCCGGCCGCAGGCAGCGCAGCAGTACCCGTTCGCTCGTGACCCGTTGGGCGAGCATCTGTGCTGTGAACGGGTGGCGCAGACTCCGTCCCTGGTCAAATGCCAGCGCCTGCCGGCCCTCCTCGTCACTGAGATAGGGGGTGAGCAGGCGGAACTCGAAGCCCGCGGCCTTGATGTACTCGGAGTTGCGCCGCGAGAAGCCAGCAAAGACGCACTCAACGTCCGAAGGCATGCGTCGGGCCACTTCAATGGCGCGGGTCACCTCGGCAAAATTGAACGTCTCCGGAGCGAAGAGAACTCGGGACGTGTTTTTGCGTACGGACACCGCGCATCCAGTGGCGCCTTCAGGCATGATCAGCTCCCCTTCTGAGAGTGAGGAGCCCCTGTGTGCGGGCGGCCCTCGACTTATTGCACGCCGCGTGCAACTGGAGGAGAGGGTACCACGTTTAATCTTACACGAGTGCCATTCTTACGCTGGGGTTAGAATGGCGGAAAAAATATTATGTCTGGTGGATTAAGCGGATGGGCGTCATGGTGTGTCCCCCGGTCGAGAGGTGGCTTCGACAGCGCTTGGCGGAAGTCCTCAGTGACTGCCTGTCAGATCGCAGGAGGGTGCTGGTGCCGAGCCGTGCTCCTGGGACTGGTCATCATCCTGCCGTGCCTGGGATACCAGGCTTCGCAGTGCCTGGGCGGACATGTTCGTGATCGTCTCCTGGCTGATCTCAGGATGCTCCAGCCAGGCCAGGCACAGAGCGATCATCGTGCTGATCCACACCTTGGTCGCGAACATGGCGCGCTCATCGGGGTCTGTGACTCCGATGAACATGAGAACAAGGCGCCCATAGCGCTCGAAGCTGGTGGCCAGTGCGGCCGCGATCTCCGGGTCCTGGTCAAGGCCCCCTGTGTGCAGTGCCCGGAAGCTGTCCGGCCTGGCTCTCACGTAACCCGCGAAGGTGGAGATCGCCCCTTCCAGCGTCGGCTCGATCTGCTGCTCAACCAGGCCGTGAAGGTGGAGGATCTCATGCTCCACGATGGCTCGGGCGAAGGCGGTCTTGGACGGGAAATAGTGATAGAAGAGCGTGCGCGAGACGCCTGCCCGCTTGATGATCTCGTTGACGTGGGTGCGATCGAGGGTTCCTTCCGCGAACAGCTCAACCCCGACCCTCACCAGTTCCTCCCGGCGCTGCTCGGGTTGGAGGCGGCGGCGCGGATCGGCTGTATTCGCGGGACTCATGCAGATGAGACTACGACCGGACGGTCGACTTGTGCGGTTAGGCGCTCTGTACGGCGTGTGACCATCATCCCAGAGAGAGGTCGTTGGTGAGACTCGGTTGACGTCTCGGTCTCAGACGGTGCTACTCTTCCAGGCGAAAGGTTGGAACTGCGGCAGTCTGTTATCCACGAGTGTTCATTATAGGCACCCGACGGGTCTCAGTGGGCGCAGGGAGTTTTTGAACCGGCTTTCTCAGGTTGAGGCCAGTATGCGAGCAGGAGGAATGCGGTGCACATGTGGATGTGTTGCTGTTGCTGTCGATGAGGCAGATATCGCTCCCATATCCGCGTTGAGACGAGGTACTCGTGACCACATCCGCATCCTCTCCTGATCAGGCAGCCGCAGACCGGACCGATGACGTCCTGGTGCGGATCAGCCATGTCACCAAGTACTACGGCCGCTTCAAGGCCCTCGACGATGTCTCACTCGACATCCACCGCGGCGAGGTCGTGACCGTCATCGGTGCGTCGGGCTCGGGCAAGTCAACCCTCTGCCGCACGGTCAACCGCCTGGAGCCGATCCAGGAGGGCGAGATCGAGATCGACGGGATCCCGTTGCCCCAGGAGGGCCGGGCACTGGCCCAGCTGCGCGCTGAGGTGGGAATGGTCTTCCAGTCCTTCAATCTCTTCCCGCACCGCACGGTGCTGGACAACATCACCCTGGCGCCTGTCAAGGTGCGAGGCGTCCCACGGAATCAGGCCGAGGAGCGGGCCCGTGAGCTGCTGATGCGCGTCGGTCTGGAGGACCAGGCCGGCAAGCGACCCGCTCAGCTCTCCGGGGGTCAGCAGCAGCGGGTCGCCATTGCCAGGGCACTGGCCATGGACCCCAAGGTCATGCTCTTCGATGAGCCCACCAGCGCCCTCGACCCTGAGATGATCAATGAGGTCCTCGACGTCATCAAGGACCTGGCCGCCTCCGGCATGACCATGCTCGTCGTCACCCATGAGATGGGCTTCGCCCGCTCGGCGGCCGACCGTGTCGTCTTCATGGACGGCGGTCAGATCGTCGAGTCCGGCAGGCCCTCCGAGTTCTTCTCCTCACCGCGCACTGAGCGCGCCCGCGACTTCCTCTCCAAGGTGCTCAGCCACTGAGCCCCGGGCCGTGCTCCTCTCCCGGGCGCGGCCACCACCGCAGGCCTTGAGCCGGGACGGCCCGTCCCCGTCCGAACGAAAGGAACATCATGACCACCTTCTCCCGCCGCAGCCTCCTGGCTACTACCGGTGCCGTCTCCTTGGCTGGTGTCCTGGCGGCCTGCGCCGACACGGGTGCCGACGGCAAGGCCGTCGCCTCAGCGTCTGCCTCCGACGCCGAGTACGACAAGGCCATCAACTCCGGCCCGGTAGCAGCCGATGACGTCGTGGCCGCCTCAACCTGGGCCGCCGCCGTCAAGAAGGCCGGCAAGTTCGTCACCGGCGGGACCAAGACCTCCGAGGTGTTCTCCTGGGAGGACTCCAAGACGAAGAAGATCTCCGGATTCGACGCGGCCATCGCGCAGGCGCTGGCCCGCTACATCATTGGTGGTGAAGACGCCCGCTCCCTCCTTGAGGTCCAGCAGGTCACGTCCGACACACGCGAGACCGTCCTGACTAATGGCACGGTCAACGCAGTCATCGCCACGTACACGATTACCCCGGAGCGAGCCGAGAAGATCGACTTCGCCGGCCCGTACTACGCCTCCAGTCAGGCCATCCTCGTCAAGGCCGACAACAAGGACATCACCGGTGTTGACAGCCTGACCGGGGACGTCGCCGTCCAGTCCAACTCCTCATCCGCCTCCGCCCTGAAGAAGCACGCTCCCAACGCGACCGCCAAGCCCTTCGACACCCAGGCCAAGTGCGTCGCCGCTGTCGAGAGCGGGCAGGTCAAGGCCTACGTCGTGGACCAGTCACTGCTCAAGAGCGAGGTCCTGTCCAACGACAAGGTCAAGATCGTCGGTGACACCTTTGCCGAGGACCCCTACGGCATCGGACTTCCCAAGGACTCCGGTGCCCAGGCCTTCGTCAACACCTTCCTGCAGACGATCGAGGCGGATGGTACATGGAAGAGGATCTGGGACGCGACGATCGGTAAGTCGCTCGGCGGTGACGCGCCTCAGCCACCGGCCATCGGCTCGGTTCCGGGATCATCAGCCGCAGGCGCGGTGGGTACTGACGGGGCCGGCGGCGCTGAGCAGACTGCAGCCCCTGAGGAAGGCGCCGAGCAGGCGCCCGACCAGGGCGGCGAGGAGGCCCCGCAGGAGTCCTGAACCAAGTTCGTAGCCCGTGAGGTTCATCGCGTCGTCGGTCCCGGGGAGGGGCCCGCGCCCGGGCTGACGACGCGATGGCCAGCGGCGTTCAGGCCATGGTGACGACCCGCATCTTTCAAGGAGGCGACCGTGAGTGCCATTACCGACAATCTCGCTGATATCGGTTCAGGGCTGCTCGCCACACTGGTGATCTCTGTTCTGTCCTACCTGGGCGGGCTGGTCCTGGGATCGCTCATGGCCATCTTCCGGGTCGGTCCCATCCCTCCGCTGCGGGCCCTGGGTGCCGCGTGGGTAACGGTGGCCTGCAACATCCCCAACCTGTGCCTCATGGTGCTTGTCGGCCTGGCGCTTCCCCACGCCGGTATCACCATCCCACTTTTCTGGTCGGTGATCGTCGCACTGATCTTCTCCTCGTCCGGATTCGTGTGCGAGACGGTGCGCAGCGGGATCAACTCGGTGTCCAAAGGACAGATCGAGGCCGCCCGAGCACTGGGCATGCCCTTCGGGCTCATTATCCGCGGCATCGTCCTGCCCCAGGCTCTGGCCCGCACGATCCAGCCGCTGGTCAACATCTTCATCGCCTGCCTCATCGGTTCCTCCCTCGCCGCGGCGGTCGGCGTCGTCGAGCTGACTGCCGTCACGCAGCGGATCAACCAGGATCGGGCTGCGGGAGTCATCACCTTCCTCACCTCAGGTCTGACCTACCTGGCGATCGCCTTTGCCGCAACGAGGCTCGGCGGTCTTCTTGAACGACGCCTCGAGTTCATGGGGAAGGAGCGAGCATGAGCTCAGACATCATGACGATGCCAGATCCCCGTCCGCGCCGACAGCGGGGGAAGAGCTCCGGAGCGACGGATGCGGCGCTGCTCTTCGATGAGCCGGGCCCGCGGGGGCGTCTTCTGATCGCTATCGGATCGGTCGTCGCGGTCATCGCAATCGTGGCCTCGACTGGTGCGGTCCTCTACCGACTGGACCTCGCCGGACAGCTCGACTATCCCGAGTGGCGCTACTTCCTGGGACACTCGGTCGTCAGTCAGCTCGTGGAGGCCGCTGGTACCACCCTGTCCCTGGGGGCCGTTGCAGCGGTGCTCACCTTCCCGTTGGGAATCGCTCTGGGGTGGCTCCGCCTGCTGGACAACCGCCCCATCAGATGGCTGGTCGGTCTGTGGATCGATGCCATGCGAGCTGTGCCGATGCTGCTGCTCGTCTACTTCTTCCTCCTGGTGGTTCCTCGCTTTGTGACGGTCTCAGACTTCTGGAAGCTGGCGCTGCCGATCGTCATGTGCACCTCGGCGACGACGGCGGAGGTCTTCCGCTCCGGCGTCCGGGCGCTGGACCGAGGACAGACGGAGGCCGCTGTGGCACTGGGGATGAGCGGGTCTCTCACGATGCGCCTCATCCTGGCGCCACAGGCCCTGCGCCTCATGCTTCCGACCCTCATCACTCAGATGGTCACCATCATCAAGGGGACGACACTGGCGTACGTGCTCGCCTACCCCGAGCTCATGTATCGCGGTTCCACCGTGATCGGCCAGGCGAAGATCGACGCCCATTTGTCTGTCTTCTTCCAGACCTACGTCATCATCGCAGTGGCCTACATCATCGTGAACTGGGCCCTGGGGGCGCTGGCGAGGTACATCGAGTCGCGTACCCGCTGAGGGACGTCGTCGTCAGCGCCCCAAGGCATGACGTCGATCAGTTGAAGCTCGAGGTGTCGGTTGCGCACACGCGCAGGCGATGACCGTCAGGATCGGCTGCCACAAAGGTGTAACCGAACTCGAGGGTGGTTGGTTCAAGGACCATGGAAATGCCCAGGGCCTTCCATTGCGCGTAAAGTCGGTCGACGACGTCGGCCGACTCAACGTTACTCAGGCTCAGCTCGCCGCCACCAATGTACGGCTCGGCGGCAGGCTCGATCTGGTCCGCCGCCTGCAGCCCGAGTGTCATGCCGTCGGACAGGGAGAAGACGCTGAAGCCCGGATAGGTCTCGACCGGACCGGAGCCCAGGATCTTACGGTAGAAGCCGGTGCTCGCCTTGACGTCGGAGATATAGAGGATGACGCTGTTAGGGGTGAAGACTGGTTCGGTACGCATGATGCTCCCTTTCTCTGCTGCTGTCGTGCGTTGACGGCAGGAGGCTAGAGACGATTGATGACACCTTCTGTCATGTAGGTGCGAAGATGAGAACATGCGTGCTGACCGTCTGCTGTCCCTGCTCTGGTTGCTCCGTGCGCACGGCGGGATGCCCGCCCCCGAGCTGGCGCAGAGACTGGAGGTCTCACGGCGCACCGTGCTGCGGGATGTTGAGGCGCTGTCCGCTGCGGGAGTACCGGTGTGGTGTGAGCGGGGGCCTTGCGGGGGAGTGAGGATCGATCCCGGCTTTCGCATCGACGTGACAGGTCTGAACCATGAGGAGAGCCGAGCGCTTTTCGCTGGTCTCACTACGTGGGGCGCTGTTCCTCTGGGACTGGGTGAGGCTCTCACCTCAGCGGTGCGTAAGCTGCTCGCCGCAGTCCCCAGCGGCCAGCGGGAAGGATCCGTCGATATAGCCTCACGCATCGTCATTGATCCCCAGGGATGGCTGCCTCTACCAGATCGTGAACGTACCGGTCCTGTGTTCCGAACAGTTCAGAAGGCAGTCTTCACACGTCACCAGTTGCGGATGGTCTACCGGCGCAGGTCGAGAACGGCGGTGCAGAGTGTTGTTGAGCCGCACGGTTTGATCGCTGCCGGCCGTAGCTGGTACCTGTGCGCCTCGCACGACGGCGACATCCGCTTCACCAGGCTGTCCCGTATCGAGGAGGCTGAGGTACTCACTGAGGAGTGTCCCGATGACTCCGGCTTCGACATGACCGCTGCGTGGCAGAAACGACGTGAGGGGTTCCTCGAGACGTTCGAGGCCGTCACAGCCACTGTCTGGGTGCGGGATGATCGCTGGAGCGACGTGCAGGAGTGGACGCTGCGCGCAACGATGACTGATGTGGACGACTCGCCTCCTGATGAGGACGAATGGACCTGTCTCCAGCTGGAGTTCATGGACCATCTGCACGCGATGACGATTCTGCTGCGGCTCGGTCCGGACGCTAGCATCGTCGCACCCGAGTACCTGCGCCAAGACCTCATCAACTACCTGAAGCGCACGCTTGAGCGGTGCCAGGACGACAGCGCCTGATGACCTAACGTTGAGGCGGGGAGGGGCAGGCCACCCACCCCCCCGTGAATCGAAGGAGGCGCTCCATGTCCAAGGCCGTGCAGGAGGACAGTCCTGTTCCGCGGCGTCGAGCCGACACCGATGCCAGAGTGTCCGCAGCGGTTCTTGAGCAACTGAGCTCTCGCGGCTATCAGAGACTGACGATCGAGGGCGTTGCCAAGCAATCCGGTGTGGCTAAGACGACGATCTACCGGCGTTGGCAGTCGAAAGCGGAGATGGTGTTCGACCTGGTCATTCATCGTGGCGGCACTGAAGGACTCGCCGACTCCGGGTCCCTCTCCGAAGACATTGAGACGCTTGCTGGGCGAGTGGTTGAGCTCATCGCCGTCGAACCGGGCAGAAGCGCGCTCCCTGGTCTGCTGGCCGATATGGCTGGAGATCCTGACCTCGCCTCAAGACTGCAGCAGAGCGTTGTCTCGGCCGTGCGCTCCGACATCGTGGCGATGATCGATCGTGCGGTATCCCGGGGTGAAGTGGAGAAAAATATCGACGTCGACGATCTGTACGCTGCACTGCTCGGCGTTCCGTATGTGCATGTACATCTCCTTGGCCACGTGCGGCCCGACTCTCTGCGCAGAGAGCTGTCAGAGGTCCTCCTGTCGCTACTGGGAGCTGTTCAGAGAAATTGAACCACGGACACGGGCATTCCCGTGTCCGTCTTCCTCGTGTTGCGCTACGATACGTAGCGTAGTCTACATGAGGAGGAATGATGAACGCGCAGGACACGATGTGGGCGGTGCAGTTCCGCTCCTACGGCTCTCCGGAGGTGCTTGAGGTGGGACCGGCCGCGATGCCGAGTCCGGGCCCCAAGGACGTTGTTGTCAAGGTTGCCGCGTTCAGTATCAATGCAGTCGACCTTCAGACGAGACGAGGAAAGATGCGTCTGTTCGACGGAATGGGTTTTCCGAAGGGAACGGGTGTGGACTTCGCTGGACTCGTGCATGAAGTCGGCGACCGAGTCGGGGGAGTAAGGGTAGGGGCGCGAGTCTGGGGATACCTCGGGATGAAACCTCCGGGGCGGGCGGCTGCGGGGGCGCAGTACGTGCGAGTCCGTGCCGATCGGGTCACCTCTGCGCCCAGTGCGATCGCCCTTACTGAAGCCGCGGCCCTTCCTCTTGCGGGCCTAACTGCTGTGCAGGCCCTTCGTCCTCTCAAGGTCCGCCGGGGAGATCGTGTGCTTGTGGTGGGTGGAAACGGCGGCGTCGGTTCCACGGTGGTTCAGGTCGCCCGCATCATGGGAGCGGATGTGGATGCCGTGGTCGGTGTCCGTGGTGGCGTGGCCGCTGCTGCTGGCGCGCAGCGGGTCTTCGACTACCACGATCTGGAACCCTCGGACATGCCCGGTCGCTACGACGTTGTTGTCGACACTGCAGGTTCTGACGCGTCTGCGTATCGAGGGCTCCTCGGACCCGGAGGGCGTATGGCGGCCGTTGCGCCCGGAGCCTTCTGGGACGTTCTGAAGTCCATGCTCTCGCCGGGGCCGGTCATTCGCATGGTGTCGGGAAGGCCGAACGCCAAGGATCTGGCCTGGCTCGCTGCGAAGGTCAACATCGGCGAGCTCAAGCCGATCCTCGCCGCGACCTATCCACTCGATCGAATTGCGGAGGCTCATCGTGACGCCGAGAGCCTGTCGGCGGCGGGAAAGCGGGTCGTTCTGGTGCAGTGACGCCGGCGAGGCTGGCTGCTACGGCCTGTTGCCGGCTGCCACCGAAGAAGCTCGAAGGAGAGTGGGCAAGAGTCTGTCCAGGGCCTGCAGGTCAGCAGGGGAGAAGTGCTTGTGTAGCTCGACGTCGAGCTTCTTGGCGGCATCGGTGGCGAGTCGCAGTAACTGGCGTCCCTCGTCGGTGATCTCGACGACCTGTACCCGACGGTCGGTCCGACTACGCGTCCTGCGCACAGCGCCGATACTGGCGAGCTGGTCGACCAGTGACACCACCAGGCTCGGAGCGACACCGAGCTGTGCGGCGATCTCTCGTTGAGAATTCGCTTGGTCGGCGTCGACGACGGCGAGCAGGCCCACCTGCTTGTGGGTCAGGCCGGTGTGCTGGATGAGCAGTGAGAACGATCGGGAGATCTGGGCTCCTGCGACACCGAGCTGGAAGCACGTCGAGGACAGGACCGCGCGACCGTCTTCTCTTACCATGACGTCAACGGTACACTACGGAATGATTCAGTTCTGAATGATGTGAGGGGTGATCCTCATGCCATGGTGGCTCTCGCTGCTGAACTCGTCACTGGGAATCATCTCAGCTGGGTTCGGTGTCGTCGCGGTGATCCGTCCGCAGACGCTCGCCCCTTCCGGGTGCGGCGAGCCCGGAAGGCGTTTCTATCCGGCGATGTACGCAGCCCGGAGCGTCCCTCTCGGGCTGCTGGTCGCCGTCGTCGTCTGGCTAGCACCTGCCCAGCAGTCGACCGTGCTTGTCCTTGCTGCCGCGGCGGCCGCTCAGCTCGGAGACGTCGCTATCGGCGTGGTGCACCGCATACCGGGAATGGTGGTGTTTCCTCTTGCTGTTGCCGTCCTTCACCTGGCTTGTGTGATTTATCTGCTGTGAGAGCGTATCGGCTGTGGAGTCAGTCGTGTCCGCTGCGTGGACACTGAGTCGCTCATGCACCACAGGGGAATGGGGTCACCGCAAGTGCTATGAATAAACCTCCAGCTCTCAGTGGATGTGGCGCTTCCGGTGTGAGTTGATTTCTTGGTATACCTGCAGGCTGGGAAGCGTGTTATAGTTATTTTTCCCTGTCGAGCACGAGTCCGACATAGTGGCCGAACTTCTCCACGATGCCTTCGTGATCGGTGTCAGGCCAGTCATTCCACGTGTGATGAAAACCGTGCGAGCAATAGCGCTCTATCGATCTTTGTGCATGTCCTAGAGCGTCGTAGTATTCCGGGTACTTAGAAGTGTCCAGTTTTCCCGTTACCCAATTCAGCGATAGAGTGTCTTGGGAACGCTCTGTAAATTTTGGGGATCCTTTCGGTGAGTCCCCTCCGCCGAAGACGATGAATCCTCCGGTCGTTATACTGTTGGCGTAATTAGGGAAGAAATCTTGAGTGATGAACTCTGATCCTCCGGAGTAGCCAACGAGCCACAGCTGTCCAGTTTTGCAGCTGTGCTTGTGACTCTCTTCTTGAATCGTTCGTTTGAGGTGGTTGATGCTGTCGTTGGTGGTTTTTTTGCTCCTGCTCAACCAATTATTTTTGTTGTTTTGTGGAGTGCGAACCGATAGAACGTCATAGCCACGAGATGTTGCGGCGCCGACGATTCCATCTGCTCCGGCGAAGCCTCCAGAGATTGACGATTTCTCGTCGCCGTCGTGGTCGTGTAGTTCCTGCCCGTCGCCGTCAAGGTAGACGACCAGGCCGACTGGTTTCTTGTGGTCTGTACGATTTCTGCTTGGGAAGAATCTCGTTGGAGGTGCAGCTACCTCCTCTTTGGAGTGTGAGGTGTCGCCTGCTGTTCCGGTACTGCGACTGGCGTAGGCGCTGGCCGCGATGGCAAGAGGCAGACCTAGGGTGTGGCGGCGGGAGATGTTTGCAGTCACGATTAGTGCTCCTGTTGTTGACTGTCTGTCTTCCCTTTCAACGGTGTGGTGTGACAGTAGCATGCGTCTGCGTCCGCGTCTCGGCGTAGAGGTGGATGGCGTGCCCGGATTTCATACTGCGAACTATGGGGAAATTTTGAGGACGCATTAAGGTTTGGTTGAGTCGAGCGCTGATCAACCCGCTGATGCGCTATCTATTGTCCCAAGGCCTGACTGTCCTTATGAGGTGGTGATAGTGGATGCGAAATTTGAAATGTACCACTGCTGCCAGGGTGTTTCTGCTGCCCGCGGATGGTATGTGTCTCGGATGAGCTTCAGGGTGCTGGCCGGATCCATTCCGTCGAGTGTCGCAATGCAGGCTAGTGCGGTGCCAGTTCGTCCCACCCCTCCGCGGCATGCTATGTCGACTCTGGAGTATGCTCCTCTCTCGAGGATTAGATTCAGTGCGTGGAGCGCTTTGAGCTTGTTGACTGGTAGGCAGAACTCTGGCCACTTGATCCAATGAACTTCCGCCTTAGGTGGATGGCGCGGATAAAAACTTGATAAGACAAGCGTGTAGTCCGGTGAGTTCCTGTCTGTTTTGTGGTGGCGGATAGATCGTCCTCTTATTCGTGCGCCAGAAGAGAAAGCAACGACGTCTGATTCATGTTTGCTCCACTGTCTGATAAAGGTGTTCATTTTCTTTATGATGTCCTTGGTGCTCATGTGTGCCGGATTTAAAAGACTGCAAGAACAGTAAGTCGCGTCAGGAGGGCAGGTCACGGCGGGTGTAGGCGACCAGGCCGATCGCGGTTCCGAGGAGGCCGACCGAGGTCTGGACGGCCAAGGGCCTCCAGTCAGGTGAGCCGACGACGTCGAGATGGTGCCCGAGCACGCTGAGGTCCTTGGCCCAGTCCTTGAGCTCGACGAGCCCTCCGAAGAACTGGGCGAAGGCGCTCCACGTCACCACAGCCCAGGACAAGCCGACCAGTCGTGGCGCCAGGCCCACGAGAGCCGCCGCTATCCCGACGGCCGCCACCATGCCCGGCATCTGGCTCACCGTGAACACGAAGGCCCGCGCCACGGCGTGGTCGTCCGTGAGCTGGACGGCTGTTGTCGCCGCCAGAACTGCCGCCGAGACGAGCAGCAGGATGGCCGACTCGATCATCGCGCCGAGAACCTGTGAGAGGAACAAACGGCTGCGGCTGACTCCGGTAGCAAGCTCGACCTCCACCAGGCCCGCGTGCTCCAGGCCCGCCAACCGATTCATCCTGCGCACTGCCGCCACGGCCACAAGCAGCACCGTTACCACCGTCAGCAGGGACATGAACTGCTCCACTGCGGACCCCGAGGCCATCTTGCCGACATAGGACGCCGTCGGAGAGTCCGGGGCGAGGAGATCGTTGACGCTTCCCGACACCGAGCCGTACAGGGCCGCAAGCCCCGTCGAGGCCAGAGCCCAACCCAGGACGCCGCGCCGGGAGAGGCGAGCGAGCAGATCCATGTGACCGAGCAGCCTCCACCTGCGTCGAGAGGAGCTGCTGTCGGGCAGGTAGCTGTCCAGGTACTCACGGTGCGCGGCCAACGCCGCCGCCACGATGGCCAGGACGAGGGCAATGACGCCGCACACCGCCAGCACCGCGAATCGGTCATCGGAGTAGGGCCGCACGAGGTCGCGCCACCCCAGGGGGGAGAGCCACCTCAGCCAGTCGGAACTGCTGCCCTCGGCGACCTGGTCGGCGGCCACCCGCACACCGAAGGCGAGTGCGAGCACGATCATGGACAGGCTCCGAGCTTGGCCGACCTGCCGTCCCAGCTGGGAGGCCACCGCCGCAAGGGCGGAGAACGCCCATCCGGTCACGCAGATCGTCCCGGCCAGTGCCCAGGCGCCGGGGACGGTCAGCTCCTCAACACCCCTGGTCTGCCAGGTCAGAATGCCTCCGACTCCCGCAGACAGGCCGCCGACAACCGCCCACACCACCATCATCGGCACAAGAAAAGGGACCGCCCGGCCAGCACCCGTGGAGCGCAGAACCTCGATGAGTCCCTCGTCCTCGTCGCCTCGCAGCACCCGGCACGTCAGCAGGATCGCCATGAGAGCGGTGCACACCAGCAGGAAGGTGCCCGTCTCCCACTGCAGGAGCTGACCGAGCCGGCCAGGAGTGGGGACATAGCCGTAGAGCAGGCGTGTTCCCGGAGACTTCCGCATCTGCTCGATGAGCACAGTCCGGGTCTCCAGCGAGGGGTAGACGCTCTCGTAGCTCGGCGCGGTGACACTGGTCAGCAGCCACAAAGGCAGGACCCAGGCCACGATCTGAACCCGGAAACGCATGAGCAGGATCCGCAGGTAGGTGCCCCAGCCGGCCAAGGCGGCGATACCGGTTCTCGTAGCCGGCACCATCGCGCCCGCTGCTGTGCTCGGTGCGCCGTTCATCAGGCCTCCTCGTAGTGACGCAGGAAGAGGTCCTCCAGGCTGGCCGGCTCGCAGGTGACGTCTCGGACCCGGTGCTCACCGACCAGGCCCAGCACCGCCGGCACCTGCTCTGCTGCGACCTCAAGGCTCATACGCCCGCCGTCCTCGACGACGTCGAGATCCATGGTCCTCAGCACCCGCGAGATCTCACCCATCGCCTCGGAGGCCCCGCCCAGCTCGATACGGGTGCGTGACAGCCTTCGCAGAGTTCCCAGGTCGCCGTGCTCGACGACGCGGCCGTCCTTGATGATCGTCACCGCGCTGCACAGGCTCTGGACCTCGGCCAGGATGTGGCTGGAGAGCAGAACCGTGCGCCCCTCTCCGGCCACCCGGGCGATCTCCTCGGTGAAGACCCTCTCCATGAGCGGGTCCAGGCCACTGGTGGGCTCATCGAGCACGAGCAGGCGCGTCGGTGCGGCCAGGGCCGCCACGAGCGCCACCTTCTGACGGTTCCCCTTGGAGTAGGTCCGTACCCGCTTGCTGGGATCGAGATCGAACCGCTCGATGAGATCGGCCTCCCGTGTGGTATCGCGCGATCCACGCAGTCCGGCCAGGGCGTCGAGCACTTGTCCGCCGGTCAGCCCCGGCCACAGTGCCACGTCACCGGGGACGTAGGAGATCTGCCGGTTGATGACTGAGGCCTCCTGCCACGGATCGCGGCCCAGGACGCTCACGTTTCCGCCATCGGGCCTGTAGAGCCCCAGCAGGGTGCGGATCGTCGTGGACTTGCCCGCTCCATTGGGGCCGAGGAAGCCATGGACGCTGCCCGCCTCCACCTCCAGGTCCAGGTGATCGAGCGCCCTGAAGCGTCCGAAGTGCTTGACCAGGCCCCGAACACGCACCGGCGGATGAGAACCGGCTTCGATATCGAGGGCCTTGACGGACGCGGATTCGGTAGTGGATGTCATAGCACTGGCTCCTCTCCCGCCGAGCGACGGATGGTTGCGGCGAAGTCCGGATCGGCGAGCATGAGCTCCATGAGCTCAGCCACAAAGGCCTGCTGAGCCGGATGGGGGTAGCTGGAGGTGGCCAGCACGTGGGTGAGCCGCCACATGGCGCGCCCCAGGGCACCAGAGGGCAGGTCGTTCAGGACGGCCAGGGCGTGCTCCTTGTGGCGGCACGCGAGCCCCCAGCTGTTCTGTGCTAGCCGGTGGGCCTCGGCGAGGCCCTCGCTCTCGGGCAAGGTGGCAAGACGGGTGAAGTCCGCGACCTGCTGGGCGGACAGTTCCCGATCGTCCTCATCCAGCCCCTCGATGAAGGGGATCGCACTGTCGGGCACCATGCCCAGGGAAGCGAGCACCACCATCATCTGGCGCTCAGCCCGCAGGCCGCGCACGCTGCCGCCCCGCCGGGTGATCCTGGTCTCGATGTCGTCATAGAAACGCGTCAGGGTGTTGGGAGCGGGAGACAGACCCTCGCCGCGCTCCACCCGGGCAATAAGTTCATCGACTCGGGATGCCTGCTCGGCCAGGCTGCGCCGCTGCGCCTCGATCGTGCCCCGGGTCGCCCGCAGGTCGCGCAGCACCGCCTCGCGGCGGGAGTCCTGATCGGTGCCGATCGTGTCCGAGGCGAGCATGTCGGCCACCTGTGTCAGCGACAGGCCGCCGTCAGCCAGCCACCGGATACGCATCAGACGGGCCACGTGCTCGACGCCGTACTCACGCCGCCCCCGCACCGTGGGTGGGATCTCCAACAGACCCAGGTGGTGGTAGTGACGCACCGCCCTCGGCGTGGTTCCGGCGATCCGGGCGAGCTCTTTGACGTGCATAAACCCATCTCAGCAGGTGACGTAACGTCACCGTCAAGCCCCGTTGTCAACAACCGGATCGGTTGGAGAGTCAGCATCTCGCCACCCGGCGGCGAGACGATTTACGCCCTTGCGACGGCGCAGACTACCCTTGAGGACGGAGAACCACGGACACACCTGGTGGAAGGCACCGCATATGACTGACGCCCCCGGCGCGCTCTCGCCCCTGGACGAGGCCGGCATCAGCACTGCCGTTGAGGAGGCCCTGGCCGCCTTCGCCGCAGCCGGCAGCCTCGCCGAGCTCAAGGAGGCCCGCCTGGCCCACACCGGCGACGCCTCGCCCCTGACTCTGGCCAACCGGCTCATCGGCACCCTGGACAAGGCGGACAAGCCCACCGCCGGCAGGCTCCTGGGCGGCGCTCGTGGGCGCATCAACAATGCCCTGGCCGCCAGGCAGGAGGCCCTCGAGGCCGCCGCCGAGGAGGAGATGCTGCGCACCGAGGCCGTCGACGTCACCGTCCCCACCTCGCGGGCCGTATCCGGCGCGCGCCACCCCCTGGATGTCCTCGTTGACGAGGTCAGCGACTTCTTCACCTCCATGGGCTGGACCATCGCCGAGGGGCCGGAGGTGGAGCACGAGTGGTTCGACTTCGACGCCCTCAACTTCGACGCAGACCACCCCGCCCGCCAGATGCAGGACACCTTCTACGTCGACGGCGCCAGCGTCGGGGCCGCCGAGGGGCAGACGGCCAATCTCGTGCTGCGCACCCACACCTCCCCGGTCCAGGCCCGCGTCATGCTCGATCGGCAGCCACCGATCTACGTGGCCTGCCCCGGCAAGGTCTTCCGCTCCGACGAGCTCGACGCCACCCACACCCCCGTCTTCCACCAGGTCGAGGGCCTGGCCGTGGACAAGGGGCTGACGATGGCGCACCTCAAGGGCGTCCTCGACCACTTCGCCAAGGCCATGTTCGGCCCCGAGGCGCGCACCCGCCTGCGCCCCTCCTTCTTCCCCTTCACCGAGCCCAGCGCCGAGATGGACCTGTGGTTCCCGCAGAAGAAGGGCGGCGCCGGCTGGATCGAGTGGGGAGGCTGCGGCATGGTCAATCCCAATGTGCTCATTGCCTGCGGCATCGACCCCGAGGTCTACACGGGCTTCGCCTTCGGCATGGGCCTGGAGCGCACCCTCATGCTGCGCCACGGAATCGCCGACATGCACGACATCGTCGAGGGCGACATTCGCTTCTCCCAGCAGTTCGGCATCACCGGAAAGGGAAACTGACATGCCCTACGTCCCCATCGAATGGCTGCGCGAGCACGTCGACGTCCCCGCCGGGCTGAGCGCCGAGCAGCTCGCCGCCGACCTCGTCCGGGTGGGACTGGAGGAGGAGCGCATCGTTCCTCCCGCGGTCACCGGCCCGCTCGTCGTCGGCAAGGTCCTCACCCGCGAGGCCAAGGAGCAGTCCAACGGCAAGATCATCAACTACTGCCGCGTCGACGTCGGCCCGGAGCACAATGATGCCCCCGGCACCGGCAAGGAGCCCTCCGAGCTGCCCAGCCGCGGTATCGTCTGCGGCGCTCACAACTTCGACGTCGGTGACAGCGTTGTGGTGAGCCTGCCCGGCGCCGTCCTGCCCGGCGACTTCCGCATCGCCGCGCGCAAGACTTACGGACACGTCTCCGACGGCATGATCTGCTCCGCCCGCGAGCTGGGCATCGGCGAGGACCACTCCGGCATCATCGTGCTTCAGCAGTGGCTGGCCGAGCACGGCCATGAGGACGAGGAGCCTCCAGCCCCCGGAACCGACGCCATCGGCATCCTCGGTCTGGGGGAGGAGGTCCTCGAGATCAACGTGACCCCGGACCGCGGCTACTGCTTCTCCATGCGCGGCGTGGCCCGCGAGTACTCCCACTCCACCGGCGCCCGTTTCACCGATCCCGCCGACGCCACCGACACGGGGCTCTACCCCAACGGACTGGCGCCCGTCGGTGAAAGCGGTTTCGACGTCGTCGTTCCCGAGGACCCCCGCCCCATCCACGGGCGCCCCGGCTGCGACCGCTACGTCGCGCGCGTCGTGCGCGGCATCGACCCGTCCGCGCCCTCCCCGACCTGGATGCAGGACCGACTCGCCGCCGCAGGCATGCGCCCCATCTCCCTGGCCGTCGACGTCACCAACTACGTCATGCTCGACCTGGGCCAGCCGCTGCACGCCTTCGACGCCGGCAAGCTCGCAGCCCCTATCGTCGTGCGCCGGGCGAAAGAGGGGGAGACGCTCACCTTCCTCGACGACGTCACCCGCACCCTCGATCCCGAGGACCTCGTCATCGCCGACTCCCCCGAGGGCGAGGGCTCGCGGGCGCTGGTGCTGGCGGGGGTCTTCGGCGGGGCCCTCAGCGAGGTCGACGCCGGTACCTGCGACGTCCTCATCGAGGCCGCCCACTTCGATCCGGTCTCCGTGGCCCGCTCCGCACGACGCCACAAGCTGCCCACCGAATCGTCCAAGCGCAACGAGCGCGGCGTGGACACCGAGCTGGCCCCCATCGCCGCCCAGCGCGCCGTTGACCTGCTCGTCGAGTACGGCGGTGGCAGTGCCGAGCCAGTGGCCACCGACATCAACCGGACCAGGGCCCCCGAGCCCATCATCATGCGCTCCGACGCCGCCGAGCGCCTCACCGGCGTCGCCTACGGCATTGACCGCGTCACCGACCTGCTCGCCACCATCGGCTGCACCGTGGAGCGTAGCGGCTCCACCGACGACGGGACCGCGCTGCTGACCGTCACCCCGCCGACCTGGCGGCCGGACCTCGTCGGCCCTGCCCACCTGGTTGAGGAGATCGCCCGCCTCGACGGATACGACGCCATCCCGGTCATCGCTCCCACCGCTGCCGCCGGCACAGGCTTGAGCGCCGACCAGAAGGCCCGCCGCGACGTCGTGCGCGCACTGGCAGACGCCGGACTCACCCAGGTCCTGTCCTACCCCTTCATCGGAGACATCCACGATCGACTCGAGATCCCCGAGACTGACGCACGGCGTCAGACGGTCCGACTGGCCAATCCGCTGGCCGAGGACGCCCCTTACCTGCGGACGAGCATTCTGGACTCTCTGGTGGAGGTCGCTCGGCGCAACGTCTCTCGCGGCCTGGCCGACGCCGCCGTCTTCGAGATCGGATCGGTCACCCACCCGGCCGGCACGGTGCCCGCACCGATCCCCGGCACCGATCGGCGCCCCACTGAGGCGGAGAAGGCCGCTCTCCGTGCTGGCATTCCCGCCCAACCCACTCACATCGGCGCCGTCATGGTCGGCGAGCACGAGCGCTCCGGGGTTCTCGGGGCGGGCCGTCCTTGGGACTGGGCCGATGCCGTCGAGGTGGTCCGCACCGTGGCCGCCACGCTCGGGGTAGAGGTCGTGGTCTCCGCCCCCGAGCAGCCCTACGCCCCTTGGCACCCCGGTCGCACCGCGGAGATCCGCCTGCCTGGCCAGCGTCGGGGCAAGGAGATCGAGCCCGGAGTACTCGTGGCCCACGCCGGCGAGCTTCACCCGCGAGTGGTGCGAGAACTCGGACTGCCTGAGCGCGCCTGCGCCGTCGAGATCGACCTCGACCCGCTGCTGGAGGCAGCACACGATGCCGGTGAGCTCCAGGTCCGGGCCGTCTCCACCTTCCCGGCCGCCAAGGAGGACATCGCCCTCGTCGTCGACGAGGCCGTCACCGCAGCCGAGGTTGAGGACCTGGTCAGGCGGGCTGCGGGGGACCTGGCCGAGGAGGTTCGTCTCTTCGACGTCTTCCGCGGGGCTCAGCTCGGAGAGGGCAAGAAGTCACTGGCCGTCTCACTGGTGCTGCGCGCCCCTGACCGCACGCTGACTGCCGAGGAGACCGCCGGCGTGCGCAAGCGCGTGATCAAGCGGGCCGCCAAGCTCCTGGGGGCCGAGCTGCGCAGCTGAGTCGCTGAGACACCACCGAGGACCATGATGTGATGCACATCATGGTCCTCGGTGCGTCATTGACACCTTCGTCGGGCGGCGGGTCCCAGACAGTGTGTGTGGTCTCCGCAATACTAGGCGACATGAAAATCCTGCTGACCTCTTCCTCCAAGCACGGGTCCACCGACGAGGTGGCCGCGGTGATCGCTGAACGCCTCCGGGCCTCGAAGATCGATGTTGACATCCAACGCCCCGAGGACGTTGATAGCGTCGACGGCTACGATGCCTTCATCCTGGGCAGTGCCGTCTACATGACCAAGTGGACCCAGGAGGCGGTCGACTTCACCCGGCGCTTCCATGAACCCCTCAAGGCCAGGCCCGTGTGGGCCTTCTCCGTGGGGCTGTCCGGTCTGCCGAAGGGCAAGGTCTCCGACCCCATGCGCATCGGACCGGTACTACTGGCCATCGATCCGGAGGACCACGTGACCTTCGCGGGTCGTTTCGACCCCTCCAAGCTCAGCCTGCGCGAACGCTCCATCGCCAGGCTCGGGGGTGCCGCCGAGGGTGACTACCGCGACTGGGATGAGGTGCGCCAGTGGGCGGACGCCATTGCCACCTCCCTCTACGACGATACGCTCACCAGTCGTCGGGATCGCAGCTGACCGCGTAGAACCGTGTAGAACGAGGCAGGGGGCGGCGGAAGGAGAAAGGTCACAGCGCCGGTCGAATACTGTATTTCTATGCAGGTGGATGTATCGTGGCTGCATGACCTGGAGTGTTGCTGTTGCCGGAGCCACGGGGTACGCGGGCGGTGAGGTTCTGCGCCTGCTCGTCACCCATCCCGAGCTGACGATTGGTGCGCTCACCGCGGCCTCGTCCGCCGGTAGCCGTCTCGGCGACCATCACCCGCACCTGCTGCCGCTGGCCGACCGGATCATCCAACCGACCGAGGCGGAGACTCTCGCGGAGCACGACGTCGTTGTCCTGGCTCTACCGCACGGGGCCTCCGGCGCCATCACGGCCGCCCTCGAAGAGCTCGGAACCGTCAGCGGTCACACCCCCGTCCTCATCGACTGTGGTGCGGACCACCGCCTGACCAGTAGGCAGGCATGGAAGGCCTTCTACGGCTCGGACTACGCCGGAGCCTGGACCTACGGCATGCCCGAGCTTCTGCACGCCGGTGAGACGCACGCTCAGGCTCAGCGCGCCGAGCTCGCCTCCACCAGACGTATCGCGGTGCCCGGCTGCAACGTCACCGCCATCACTCTGGCCCTCCAGCCGGGAGTCGCAGCCGGTCTCATCGATCCCTCTCGGCTGACCGCGGTCCTGGCGGTCGGGTACTCCGGGGCCGGCAAGGCTCTCAAGCCCCACCTCACCGCCGCCGAGGCGCTGGGGGCGGCTCAGCCCTACGCCGTCGGCGGTACCCACCGCCACATCCCCGAGATCATCCAGAACCTGGAGGTCGCCGGTGCCGGCGCCGGGGCCACGCGTCTGTCCTTCACCCCGGTCCTGGTCCCCATGAGCCGCGGCATCCTCGCCACCGTCACCGCTCCCATGACCTCGGCTCTGCGCGAGGCCGCCGCCCCTGAAGCGATGCTGCGGACGACCTGGGAGAGCGCCTACGGGGCGGTCGGAAGTGGTGAGCGCCTCATCCACCTTCTGCCACAGGGCACCTGGCCCACGACAGGCGCTGTCCTCGGCACCGGAGCCGCCACCGTCCAGGTCGCCATCGACCGCGGTGCGGACGCCGTTGTCACCATGTGCGCTATCGACAACCTCGGCAAGGGCACTGCCAGTGCCGCCCTGCAGTCCCTCAACCTGGCTCTCGGCCTGGAGGAGACCACCGCCATCACCACTCAAGGAGTAGCACCGTGAGCGTGACCGCAGCCCGGGGCTTCCGCGCCGCCGGCGTGCGCGCCGGCCTCAAGGCCTCCGGTAAGCCAGACCTCGCCCTCGTCGTCAACGACGGCCCGCTTGATACCGCCGCCGGAGTGTTCACCACCAACCGTGTCGTCGCCGCACCCGTTGTCTGGTCACGCCGGCTCCTGGCCGGTCATGAGGGGAATGAACCGGGCCGCGCCTGCGCCGTCGTCCTCAACTCCGGAAGCGCCAACGCCTGCACCGGGGTCCAGGGCCTGCGCGACACCGAGGCCACTGCGGCCTGTGCCGCCGGGCTGCTGGGGACCGAGCCGGGCCAGGTCCTGGTCTGCTCCACCGGAGTCATCGGGGAGCGCATCGATATGCCCCTCCTCCTGGAGGGGATCGACGTCGCAGCCCTCGCCCTGGCCGACACACCCCGGGCCGGTAGTGACGCAGCCACCGCCATCATGACCACCGACACCGTCTCCAAGGAGGACTCTCTCGCTGTCGGCGCAGGAGAGGCGGACTGGACCATTGGCGGCATGATCAAGGGAGTGGGCATGCTGGCCCCCGGCATGGCCACCATGCTCGCCGTCATCACCACCGACGCCGTCCTCACGCCCCAGCAGGCGCAGCAGGCCTTAAGCTCTGTGACTGCGCGCACCGTCAACCGGATCAACTCCGACGGCTGCATGTCCACCAATGACACCGTCCTCCTGCTGGCCTCCGGAGCCTCCGGAGTCTCGCCCTCCCGGAATGAGCTCGAAAAGGCACTGACTGAGGTGATGAGCAGGCTCGGTCGGCGCCTTGTGGCCGACGCCGAGGGCGCCACCCACGATATCGCCATCACCGTCTCCGGTGCCGTCAGTGAGGAGGCCGCCGAGGCCGCGGCCCGCACGGTCAGCTCCTCCAACCTCCTCAAGTGCGCCGTCGCCGGGGCCGACCCCAACTGGGGACGCGTCCTGTCCCAGCTGGGGACCGTGCCCGAGGACGTCTGCCCCTTCGACCCGCAGGAGGTTGACGTGACCATCAACGGCGTCACGATCTTCCGCCACGGCGCCCCCGACCAGGACCGGGATCTGGTGGACATGAGCCCACGCGAGACCCGCATCGACATCGCCCTGTCCGCGGGCCGGGCCGAGGCCACTGTGTGGACCAACGACCTCACCCACGGATACATCACCATCAACGCGGACTACACGACATGAACCGGACACCTCTCGACCCGCAGACCAAGGCCTCCGTCCTGCTGGAGGCCGTGCCGTGGCTGCGCACCTACAAGGGCGCCACCATGGTCATCAAGTACGGCGGAAACGCCATGGTGAACGACGACCTCAAGCGCGCCTTCGCCCAGGACATCCTCTTCCTCCACCAGGTCGGGGTGCGCCCCGTCGTCGTCCACGGCGGCGGGCCACAGATCAACGCGATGCTCAAGAGACTGGGCATCAGCTCGGAGTTCCGCGGCGGCCTGCGCGTAACCACGCCCGAGGTCATGGACGTGGTCCGCATGGTCCTCACCGGCTCCGTGCAGCGCGAGCTCGTCTCCCTGCTCAACATCGACGGCTCCGCCGCGGTCGGTATCAGCGGTGAGGACGGAGGGATCCTGCGGGCTCGCCAGCGACTGGCCACGGTGGACGGAGAGAGCGTCGACGTGGGTCTGGTCGGCGACGTCGTCGACGTCAGTCCTCAGCCCATCATCGACCTGCTCGACCAGGGTCGCATCCCCGTCATCTCCTCGGTCGCCCCACTGACGACGGACTCCGAGACCGTTCTCAACGTCAACGCCGACACGGCCGCGGCTGCGATCGCCGTGGCGCTCAAGGCCCGGACGCTGCTCATGCTCACCGACGTAGAAGGGCTCTACGCCGCCTGGCCCGACCGCAGTTCGCTGGTGCCCTTCATCAGCGCCGCCGCGCTCGAGGAGCTCCTGCCCACACTCGAGTCCGGGATGATCCCCAAGATGGAGGCCTGTTTGAGGGCCGTACACGGGGGAGTGGGGCAGGCCCACGTCGTCGACGGGCGTCAGGCCCACAGCATGCTCCTGGAGATCGTCACCGACCAGGGAGTCGGCACCGTCATCCATCCCGGGGACGCCCCGATACCGCCACTGAACGGAGGCAAGAGCCTATGACCGCCTTCCCAGGACCGGACTCATCAGCACCGGCTCCCGCCACCGACAGCACTGGCCTCGGCACTGACACCGTCGCCGGTACGGTCAGCGGTGACGGTACCACCGGCGCTACCTGGCTGGACCGCTACACCGACGCCGTCATGAACACCTTCGGCACTCCCGGCCGGGTCCTGGTACGCGGCCAGGGGGTCCACCTCTGGGACGCCGACGGCAAGGAGTACACCGACCTTCTGGCCGGGATCGCCGTCAACTGCCTGGGGCACGCCCACCCCGCGATCGTCGAGGCTGTGACCACCCAGCTCTCCACCCTCGGGCACGTCTCGAACTTCTTCACCACCCCCGCCCAGGTCCGCCTCGCCGAGGAGCTCATCTCCCTGACCCTCCCGGGCCGACCCGTGCACGAATCCCGGGTCTTCCTGGCCAACTCCGGGACCGAGGCCAACGAGGCCGCCTTCAAGATCGCCCGCCGGCACGGCGGCGGCAGCCGCCCTCGCGTCCTGGCTCTCCAGGACGCCTTCCACGGACGGACCATGGGCGCCCTGGCCCTGACCCATAAGGCCGCCTACCGGGAACCCTTCGAGCCCCTGCCCGGCGGCGTTGAGTTCATTCCGGCCGGCGATATCGAGGTGCTGCGCGGTGCGCTGGGACCGGACGTGGCGGCACTCATTGTCGAGCCCATCCAAGGTGAGGCCGGGGTGCGCGAGCTGCCCGCCGGATACCTGGAGGCCGCCCGTGAGCTGACCGAGGCCGTCGGCGCCCTGCTCATCATCGACGAGGTCCAGTCCGGTATGGGGCGTTCAGGGGCCTGGATGGCTCACCACCTGCTGGCTCCCGGAGTCGTACCCGACGTCGTCACTCTCGCCAAGGGGCTGGGCGGTGGTATCCCCATCGGTGCAGTCGTCGCCACTGGTGAGGCTGCGGCTCTCCTGGGACCCGGTCAGCACGGCACCACCTTCGGCGGCAACCCGGTGGCCTGCGCCGCCGCCCTGGCCGTCATCGACACCGTCCGCAGCCAGGACCTGCTCGTCCGGGTCGAGCAGCTTGGCTCGGCCTGGGCCCGTGAGCTGGCAGCCGTCGACGGCGTCAACGAGGTGCGCGGCCGGGGCCTGCTCATCGGCGTCGGCCTGGCCGAGGGGCTCCCACCCGCCGGCGAGATCGCCGCCACCTTACTGGCTGAACGCGGCTTCATCGTCAACGCACCGCGTCCCGACACGATCCGTCTGGCGCCGCCCTTCATCCTGTCCGACGACGACGCGGGCGCCTTCACCACCGCCTTGTCCGAGATCCTCTCCCGGGCACAGTCCGAGAAAGTGAGCTCATGAGCGCCACCATCGAGGCCTCTCACCGAGACCCGGCGGCAGCGGCCCCGCTGGCACCCGGGACCAAGACCGCCAGGCACGCCAGCATCATCCAGATCCTCTCCCGCGAACGCATCCGGTCCCAGGCTCAGCTGCGCAAAGCCCTGGCGCAACGTGGCATCAGCACCACCCAGGCCACGCTCTCGCGGGACCTGGTGGAGCTGCGTGCCACGAAGATCCGTGCCCCGGGCGGAGAGCTCATCTACTCGATGCCCGAGGCCGGGGCGCCCGGGCAGGTCCATGCAGCCTTCACCGGGACGGAGGAGACTGACGACTCCCTGCGCGCCCACACCACCCCCCGCCTCGCCCGGTGGTGCGCCGAGCTGCTCGTCACTGCCGAGTGGGCGGGCTCCCAGGTGGTGCTGCGAACCCCGGCCGGGGCCGCCCAGCTGCTCGCCGGGGCCGTCGACGACGCGATGATGCCCGGGGTCCTGGGTTGTATTGCCGGTGACGACACCGTCCTGGTCATCACCCGCAGCGCTCAGGTCGCCGCCGACGTGGCCGGGCACCTGCTCGCGCTCGCCGATCCCTCAGCCCGCGCCTGACCTCTCCCCACAGCCCTTGACACCTCAAGTCACCCGCCACTGCTCCGCCAGTGTCACCACGAAGAGAAGAGAGATCCCATGAGCACCCACAAGGACCGTGTCGTCCTGGCCTACTCCGGAGGCCTGGACACGTCTGTCGCCATCGGCTGGATCGGCGAGGCCACCGGCCGAGAGGTCGTCGCTGTCGCCGTCGATGTCGGCCAGGGCGGCGAGGACCTTGAGGTGATCCGCCAGCGCGCCCTCGACTGCGGTGCCGTTGAGGCCTACGTGGCCGATGCCCGCGATGAGTTCGCCAACGACTACTGCATGCCCGCCCTCAAGGCCAACGCCCTCTACGAGGGCACCTACCCGCTCGTCTCGGCGCTCTCCCGCCCCGTCATCGCCCGCCATCTGGTCAAGGCCGCCCGTGAGTTCGGTGCCCACACGGTGGCTCACGGCTGCACCGGCAAGGGTAATGACCAGGTCCGCTTCGAGGTGTCCATTACCTCGATGGCCCCCGACATGGACTGCATCTCCCCGGTGCGCGACCTGGCGCTGACCCGTGACGTCGCCATCGACTACGCCGAGAAGCACAACCTGCCGATCGAGACCACCAAGCACAACCCCTTCTCCATCGACCAGAACGTGTGGGGTCGCGCCATCGAGACCGGCTTCCTGGAGGACCTGTGGAACGCTCCTACCAAGGATGTCTACGTCTACACCGATGACCCCACCTACCCGCCCCTGCCCGACGAGGTGACCCTCACCTTCAAGGAGGGCGTCCCGGTGGCCATCGACGGCCGGGAGGTCACTCCGCTGGAGGCCATCCAGGAGCTCAACCGCCGGGCCGGAGCCCAGGGGGTGGGACGCATCGACATGGTCGAGGACCGGCTCGTGGGCATCAAGTCCCGTGAGATCTACGAGGCTCCCGGAGCCGTCGCCCTCATCGAGGCCCACCAGGCGCTCGAGTCCGTCACCCTGGAGCGCATGCAGCGCCGCTACAAGCGGAGTATGGAGCAGAACTGGGCCGAGCTCGTCTACGAGGCCCAGTGGTACTCCCCGCTCAAGCGCTCCATGGACGCCTTCATCGAGGACACCCAGCGCTACGTGAACGGTGATATTCGAATGGTGCTGCACGGCGGCCGGGCGACCGTCACCGGGCGCCGCTCCGAGACCGGCCTGTACGACTTCAACCTGGCCACCTACGAGAGCGGTGACACCTTCGATCAGTCCTCCTCGCGAGGATTCATCGAGATCTACGGGATGCAGTCCAAGCTTGCCGCCGCCCGCGACGTGCGAGCCGGCAACGGTCAGGGGTTCTGACCGGGGCATGAACCGTCTCAGGTCCTATGGTGCGGGGATGCCTTAAACCGACAGAGTATGACGAACCGGTTGCCTCCGCAGACAGAAAGTGGAGGCAACCGGTTCGTCATGCTGGCCGTGCCTCGCCGACGGGGACGGCCTGCTCACGGCAGGGAGCCGCCGACCCCGGTCACTCAGCCGACTCAGCCGCCTGTACCCCGTCCTTCCGGGGCTGCCGGCGCAGCCAGCGGGAGTCGTCGTTGGCGTAGGCGTAGTAGCCACCGATCAGCAGCCCGCCGCCCACGAAGTTGCCCAGTAGCGCCACGGCCACGTTGCCCAGCGCCGGCAGAACATCGATCCCGTGCGTCAGACCGACGACGGTGAACAGGACCGTGTTGGCCACCGAGTGCTCAAAACCGAGGAAGGCGAAGACGAACACGGCGATGATCATCGAGAAGATCTTGGACCAGTCCTCGTGGATGAAGCCGTTGTAGATGAGGAGCATCGCCAGGTTGATCATGAAGTTGCACAGGATTGCCCGTACAAAGAGGTCCCCGACCCCTGAGGCCGATGACAGGTAGCCCAGCTTGGCCTCCACCGAGTGCAGGGCCTGCTCACCAGTGGCGCCGTCCACGAGGGTGGAGAAGCGGTACATGACCGCGAAGATGAGCCCGCCCACGAAGTTGCCGGCCAGGCACATGGCCAGCACCCTCAGGCTCCTCCACGCCGAGATGCGCTTGTAGTAGTAGCCGATGACCACCACCATCATGTTGCTGGTGAGCAGCTCGGACTTCGTGTAGTAGATGAAGACGAGGGCGGGTCCGAAGGCCAGGGCCCCGAGCATCTTTCCGACCCCCGCGAGCGAGGTGTCCCCGAAGCGCAGGCCGTCGAGGATGCCGACAATGGCGTAGTTGACGATGTAGAAGACCGCCACGATCATGCCGGCCATGGCCGCGCGCATGAGATAGCGGTGGGCGATCACCCCGGTCATCCTGGTCTTGGTCTCCAGCGCCTCGAGCACAGTGGAGATGAACTGCTTGCCTGGGAAAAGGGCGTCTTGTTCGGCGGGCATTGGCTCATCATGACATGACCGGCCGGTTACCGGGCAGGTCCTTCTTCCTTCCCGTCGGTTGGCGTCGTCCTGCTGCTCCCGGTCCTGTGCCTTCCTCGAAAAGGGTGGGGCGTCTTTGCCCGCGGTCCACCACAGGTCCTCCTCCGAACTGATCGGTGAGGTACCTGTGCGGGCAGATGCGCCATGATGGGGTCATGAGCCACTCCAGCCAGCCCGCCAAGCAGCCCGCCCCCCAATCCGTTCCCTCAGGCTCGCAGCAGAGCCCGGACCCCGCCGGTGTCAGCCTGTGGGGTGGGCGGTTCTCCGGGGGACCCGCTGACGCGCTTGCCGCACTGTCCGTGAGCACTCACTTCGACTGGCGCCTGGCCCGCTACGACATCGCCGGCTCCCGAGCCCACGCCCGCGCCCTGGCGCAGGCCGGCCTGCTGGACGCAGGCCAGCTGTCCGGCATGCTGGACGCCCTGGACCGCCTCGAGGCCGACGTCGTCGCCGGCATCTTCGTCCCCGAGGTCTCCGACGAGGACGTCCACACCGCCCTGGAGCGCGGTCTCATCGAGCGCGCCGGCGATGACCTGGGTGGGCGCCTGCGCGCCGGACGCAGCCGCAACGACCAGATCGCCACTCTCATCCGCATGTACCTGCGCGACCAGGCGCGCCATGTCGCGGGCCTGGTCCTCGACGTCGTCGACGGCCTCATTGACCAGGCCGCCCGGGCCTCCGACGCCATCATGCCCGGACGCACCCACATGCAGCACGCCCAGCCGGTGCTCGTCGCCCATCAGCTGCTCGCCCACGCCTGGCCGCTCATGCGCGATGTCGAGCGCCTCGAGGACTGGGACGCCCGCGCCGCCGTGAGTCCCTACGGCTCCGGCGCACTGGCCGGCAACACGCTGGGAATGGATCCCGACGCCGTGGCCGCCGATCTTGGTTTCGAGGCGGCCGTGGAGAACTCCATCGACGGTACGGCCGCCCGAGACGTCGTCGCCGAGCTGAGCTTCGTCCTCACAATGGTCGCGGTGGACGTCTCGCGCCTGAGCGAGGAGATCATCATCTGGAACACCAAGGAGTTCGACTTCGTCACTCTCGACGACTCCTACTCCACGGGCTCATCCATCATGCCGCAGAAGAAGAACCCGGATGTGGCCGAGCTGGCCCGCGGCAAGACCGGACGCCTCATCGGTGACCTCACTGGGCTGCTCGCCACCCTCAAGGCCCTGCCGCTGGCCTACAACCGGGACCTGCAGGAGGACAAGGAGCCCGTCTTCGACGCCGTCGACACCCTGGCCATCCTCCTTCCGGCCGTCAGCGGCATGGTGTCCACCATGATCCTCCACTACGAGCGTATGGCGGACCTCGCGCCCCAGGGTTTCTCCCTGGCCACCGATATCGCGGAGTGGTTGGTCAAGAACGGCGTGCCCTTCCGCCACGCCCACGAGATCTCCGGTGCCTGCGTGCGCGAGTGCGAGAGGCGCGGCATCGAGCTGTGGGATCTGTCCGACGACGACTTCGTCGCCATCGATGAGCGGCTCACCCCGGGCGTGCGGGAGGTCCTCTCAGCCGAGGGGTCGGTGTCCGCCCGCACCGGACACGGCGGCACCGCGCCGGTACGCGTCGTCGAGCAGCTCGCCCGGGCGATCTCCCGCAGCGCCGAGCTGAGGGTCTTCGCCTGGGAGGGCTCCCTGCTGGACGGACCTGCGGGTCCTCAGCGGCCCGAGCCGGGGGAGTCTGATGACGAGGACGCGGACGGCGGGACTGGGACGGATGCTGAGGCGGAGCAGGACTGAGCCTGCTCGCGAGGACGATGTCATGGCGGAGCCCACGACGGAACTGAGTCCCGAAGTCGCCTCGATCCTGAGCCGTGACAGCCTGGAGGCGGCCCCGGCGCTGCTGGGCGCCGTCATCTCCGTTGCCGGCTCGCAAGGACGCGTCGCGATCAGGCTGACGGAGGTGGAGGCCTACCGGGGCGAGGAGGACCCGGGCTCCCACGCCTTTCGCGGGCGCACGGCCCGCAACACCTCGATGTTCGAGGCCGGCGGGTGCATCTACGTCTACTTCACCTACGGCATGCACCACTGTCTCAACATCGTTACCGGACCGGCGGGGATCTCGCGAGCGGTGCTCCTGCGTGGGGGAGAGGTGGTGGACGGGACTGAGCTGGCCAGAGAGCGTCGCCCCGCCGCACGTACTGACCGCGACCTGGCCCGCGGTCCGGCCCGGTTGTGCTCGGCGCTCGGGCTGGACCGCTCCGACGACGGCGCACTGCTGGGTGGGCCGGGATCACGTATCAGCCTGACCCTGCCGAGGTTGCAGCGGGCGCCGGATCCCGCGCGCATCCGGAGCGGGCCACGCACCGGGGTCGCCGGGCCTGGAGGAGACGGGAGCTCCTTTCCCTGGCGTTTCTGGCTCCACGGCGAGCCGACTGTCTCACCTTACAGACCGGCCGCGCCCAGGCGTCGTCGTCAGGACTGACTCTCATGCTGCCGGGCGCCGGCTTGCCCTGAGTACTCACATCATCTAATAATAAGTGCACAGATAATCTCTGTAGAGACTATCTTGATTATGCAACCGCGGAGGAAAGGCGAGCAATGTGGTCGACTGAGTGTGAACGGACGGCGGATGTCCCGGTGGAGGTCCTGTGGAAGACCTGGATCAAGGTGCTCTCCGGTGAGATCGAGCTCCCGGAAGGAGATCGCTACGAACCTCGCGAGCCAGTGGGGCCCGGTGCGTCGATCGCGATGACACCGGCCGGGCAAGACAGCGCTGAGATCGTGGTGACGCGATGGGAGCCGCCTCATGTCCAGGCGGACCGGGTCTCCTATGGGGGAGTGGAACTGACCTTCACACACTCCTTCATGCCCACAGAGACACAGGGGAAGAGCGTTGTTGTCACCCGCCTCGACATCGACGGCCCCGGTGCCGACGATGCCGGCCCGGCGATCGGTCCGAGAATCGCCGAGGACTTCCCGCAGGCCATCGACTCACTCATCGAGGCTGCTAGGGTCGATATGTGAAGACACGGTTCCAGGGGCCGGAGGCGAGTCCCGGCTTCCTCATGTGGAGGACCGCGCTGGCCTGGCAGCGCGACATCGCGGCTGCTCTGGGGCCCGTCGCACTGACGCACTCGCAGTTCGTCCTCCTGTCCTGCACGCAGTGGCTCGAGGAACAGGGAGACGGCGCCAGCCAGGTCATGATTGCGGCCCAGGCGGGAATGGATGTGAAAACCGCCAGTCAGGTGCTGCGCAGGCTGGAGCAGGCCGGCCTTGTCTCGCGCCAGCAGGACCCCAAGGACTCCCGCGCGCGGATCGTGACAACGACGGCTGCGGGGCGAGATGTCGGGGCTCGGGCAACACGCCTTGTGGAGGATGCCGATGAGGCGTACTTCATCACCATGCCCCACCTGCGCGACGCGCTGCTGCGCGACGCCGGTGCCGTGGTGCGCAGAGAAACAGCGCACCACGGCGAGGCAGCCGATGCGCCCGCCGGTCGGAGCGCGAGCCCCGAGACCCCTGGTGACGCGGCCGGTACGACCATGGAGGCTGCTCCGTGAGGTTGCCTCAGTGACCGATGACTACTGGAACCACAACGTCGCCTTCCATCGCCGCATCGTGAGGGACGCGGCGCTGCGCGGTGGGAGCGCGCTCGATGTCGGATGCGGTGACGGGCTCCTGCTCGAGCGCCTGGCAACGGTGTGCCGCTGCGTCGTCGGACTTGATCCCGATGAGCAGGCGGTTGCTCGAGCACGTGGCCGTCTGGAGCAGATCCCGCAGGCCGAGGTCCTCCTCGACGACGTCATGGATCCCGACCTGCCTCAGCGCATCGGCACCTTCGAGACGGTCAGCTGCGTGGCCACGTTGCACCACCTCCCGCTGGAACCTGCCCTGGTGAGGCTGAGAGAGCTGGTGGCACCTGGCGGGCGACTCATCGTCGTCGGCCTGGCCGCCAACAAGAGCCTGTGGGACTGGTTGCTGTCCGCACTGGCTGTTCTGCCTCTGCACGTGGTCGGTGCCCTGCGCCGGGAGACGCGCGACATCGGTGTGGTCACGCGTTCTCCACGAGAGTCGTTCACCGAGATCCGTGCGGCGGCATCCCGTATCCTTCCCACGGCCAGGGCTCGACGGCGCTTCTACTACCGTTACACCCTCATCTGGGACCGCTCGATGGAGACCTTGTGAACGATTCCCCGCATCCGGCCCCCGACTCCGCGGGCATGCCGATCCCTCTGCGCACTCTGTACGAGCTGCTGCGGGCCGAGCTCGGTGAGATCGATCCCTGGCCCGCCGAGTCCGACCTCGAGTACGTCTGCGGGGCCGTCCTCGTCCAGAACACCACATGGGGCAGTGCTCTGCGCTCCCTGGATGCGCTGAGAGACGCCACGGCCTTCGACGCTGACCGGATGCTCTCGCTTGACGAGGCGTGCCTCATCGACCTGATCCGCCCCAGCGGATTCATGAAGGCCAAGGCTCGCGCGCTGCGCGCCTACGCGACCTGGCTCACGGGCCCGGAAGGACGAGTGGCACCTGCTCTCGGTGATGACGCCCTGCGCGCAGAGCTGATGAAGCTCCCCGGGTTCGGCCCGGAGACGGCCGACGTCGTCGCTCTCATGGTCTACGGCAGGCCCCGGTTCATCTTCGACGCCTATGCCAGGCGCCTGCTCCGCCAAGCCGGTTATGAGGTGGGACGAGATTATGAGCAGACCCGACGCGCCCATGAGGCAGCAGTGGCCGACAGCGGGCTCGATGTTGGCCAGCTCAAGGACTTCCACGGACTGATCATCACCGCCGGTCAACGTGCTCGTGCAGTAGGAGGATGGCAGACCTACGGACCTGTGATCGGTGTGGGGCTCATGAACCGGTAACCGTCCAGGTGCTGCAGGCGACGGGCCGACGACACACGTGACATCGGTGCCGGTCCGACCACATCGTGGAAGCAGGACTGGGACATGGCAGACTATCTGCGCCGGAGGTATCCGCCGGCCCGAGCGCGACGCGCCGGGACAACACGTGCAGGACGCACGACAACCCACGGAAGGCGACTGGACAGTGACGGACATCCTGGACGAACTGCAGTGGCGCGGGCTCATCGCCCAGCACACCGACATCGACGCGCTGCGCGCGGCGTTGACCGACGGGGACGTCACCTTCTACTGCGGGTTCGACCCGACAGCACCCAGCCTTCACCACGGCCACCTCGTGGCCGTCAAGGTCATGCGTCACCTTCAGCTCGCCGGACACCACCCACTGGCACTCGTGGGCGGAGCGACCGGGCTCATCGGCGACCCACGCGCCAAGGGGGAGCGCAGCCTCAACACCAAGGACGTTGTGGCAGGGTGGGCGGTGAGCCTCCAGGAGCAGCTCGAGAACCTTCTCGACTTCAGCGGGGACAACCCCGCGCGGATCGTCAACAACTTGGACTGGACCCAGGCGATGAGTGCCATCGACTTCCTGCGGGACTTGGGCAAGCACTTCCGCATGGGCACCATGCTCTCCAAGGACATCGTTGCTCGACGCCTGGCCAGCGATGAGGGCATCTCCTACACCGAGTTCAGCTACCAGGTCCTCCAGGCCAACGACTACCTCGAGCTCTACCGGCGCTACGGCTGCACCCTGGAGGTGGGTGGCAACGACCAGTGGGGCAATCTCGTGGGCGGGATGGACCTCATCCACAGGGTCGAGGGCGCCTCGGTCCACGTCATGACCAACCCACTCATCACCAAGGCCGACGGCACCAAGTTCGGCAAGTCCGAGGGCGGGGCGATCTGGCTCAACCCGGAGATGCTCAGCCCCTACGCGTTCTACCAGTTCTGGCTGCAGGTCGACGACGCCGACGTGGTGCGCTTCCTCAAGGTCTTCACCTTCCTGGAGCGCGAGGAGATCGAGCGTCTTGAGACCGCAACAGCTGAGAATCCGAAGGCCCGAGAGGCGCAGCGAGTTCTGGCTCATGAGGTGACGACGTGGGTCCACGGAGCCGAGGCCACGGCCCAGGCCGAGGCGGCGACCTCCGCCTTGTGGGGGCGCGGGGATCTCGCCGGCATCGACGAGGCGACGATCCTGGCCGCCACGGCCGACCTTGCCGCCGGTGACGTGGTCGTCGGAGAGACCACGATCGTGGACCTGCTCATCAGTGCGGGCCTGGAGCGTGGCCGTAACGCCGCGCGGAAGACCATTGCCGGCGGTGGGGCCTACCTCAACAACGTCAAGGTGGAGGACGAGGCCACGGTCATCAGCCACGAGCACATGCTCGCCGGGGGAGTTGTCCTGGTGCGTAAAGGTCGGCGGAACCTGGCTATTGGACGCACAAAGTAGGTTCTCCACGTATTTCTGCGGCCTTCGAGCACTGCTGTAGCGCGGTGACAGCTTTTGTGGGCACCGTCACCGCACTACGGTTTGACGGTCGGGTAGCAGATGCGTAATGTTCTCTCCGGCCCGAAAGGGAGAGGGCGAATTCCTCAGACCGGCCGGGAGCTGAGAACTAAAAAGAGCCGAATAGAGATGAGGGTCATCGACCATTCGTTTGACTCAAGAAAATCGGCTCGATATAGTCTCTCAGGCGCTTCTGAGAAGGAGGCGAAAGACGGAAAGTCTTTCGAAGATTTTTCAGTGGGTGTGTTGTTTGAGAACTCGATAGTGT
>NZ_GL882515.1 GCF_000195595.1 Actinomyces sp. oral taxon 170 str. F0386 | reverse complement strand
TTCAGACGTGTGCTCTTCCGATCTCGACGCTGCGGCAGGAGCCGCGGCGGACGCCGCACTGAAGCCCGCCGCCGTGGCCGCGGAGGGGCCCGTGGGGGCCGTCGACTCGGCGGTGGCGGGTGCCGAGGCGTCGGCGGGGGCCTGGGAACGGTGGTCGAGGAGTCCGGAGGACGGGGCCAAGGTGGAGGGGGGCGCTGACGGCCCGCCTGTGGAGGAGCCGGTCCTTGAGACACCGTCCGCGGAGAACGCGGGGCGTACGGAGGAGGTCGACTCCGCCGAGCGCGCCGTGGAGGCGCTTGCCGCTGAACCGGTCCGGGCGAGCTGGGCCGCTGGGGTCGCCGGCCAGGCGGGCGCCGAGGGACGGTTGTCCACCGGGGCGTCCGCGGGTGCGGGGGCGGGTTCGGTGGTGGACTCCGTCGGCTCGGACGACTCGGATGATTCGGATGGTTCAGCCGGTCCGGCTGCGTCCGCGGTCGAGTCGGTGGGGATATCTGTGCCGTCGCTGCCGGTTGTGCCGGCCGAGCGGGGGCCTGCGGCGGAGGCGGCAGTCGTCGTGGGCGTGGTCGCTGCTGTCGACACGGTGGCGGCCGTTGCCTTGACGGCTCGGGCGGCGGAGGGCGCCGATGGCGCCGAGCCAGCGGTCGCCGACGAAACAGCTGACGTTCCTGACGATGCGGATCGCGCCGACGGCCTCGGGGATGCCGGGGGCGTCGGTGAGGAGGCCTCCGTACCGGTGGAGTCCGTGTCGGCCTCGGAATCGTGGTCGAGGTCCTCGCCGGGTGCTGGGGTCCGGGAGGCGGTGGCCTCCGGCGTCGGGGTGTCCGCCCGCGCGGTCGGGGCCGCTGAGTCCGCTGCCTGTTGCGTGGCCTCCTCACCGTCCGCCCCGGGTTCGGCGACCGCATCCAGGTCCTCGATGTCCTCCGGCTCGGTCGCCTTCTCCGATTCCGCCGGCTCCTCAGGGCTCCCGACCCCGGGCGCCGCCACCGCTTGGGTCGGTGCGACCACGGCGCTCGCCGCATCGGAGACCGCGGCCGACGGCGTCTCCGTTGCGGGGGCGATGGAGACAGCGGACGTGGCGGATGCGTCGGCGGCAGAGTTCCTCCGGTCCTCCTGGCCCTGCCACTCGTTCCGGGTCGCCTGATCGACCGGCTCCGATGCCGCGAAGGACGCCGGGGCGTCGGAGTCGGCGGGGTCCTCCGCGGTGCCGGCCGAGGCCGGGGCACCAGCGCCGGCCGAGGAGGTTGTGGAGGAGACTGCGGGAGTGGTGGACGTGATCGAGGCGGTGGGCGCTGTGCCGGTCTCGGCCTCACCGGCCGTGGAGGGGGTCTTGGAGACGGCGTCGACCTCGGCGTCCGCCTGCTCCGCCGGCGCCGGAGCCTTCGCCGCAGCCGGCCCCGATGACGGCGGGATCGATGGTGGCATGTCGGCGGTCCCGGCGACGGCTCCCACCACAGCCTGCCCGACTGGCTCGGAGGGCTCGGACGGCGTCGGCGCCGCCTGAGTGGCCACCGGACGGGGCGAGGGATCGTCCGGGCGCAGCGGGTCCTGGGCGGGGCGGCCGACCGGGAACGTGCCGACTCGAGGCTCCTCGGGTGCCGCAACCGGCTCGTCAGAGACCTCCTCGATCTCCTGGATGATCCCCTCATCGGCGTCGTCGGCCGTGTCGGCGACCCATCCGGCCTGAGCGGCTTGAGAAGGCTTGACCGCTTCACCCGCGGCGGGGCTCTGATCGTCCTCCTGCTCGTGGATGTTCACGGTGTCAACGTTCTCGTCCGCAGCATCATCGGCGGTCTTGACCGCACCGACCTGACCGACCGGCCTGACCGCCCCGTCCGGGGGTCCCGCTGTCGTCGTCGGCGTGACCGGCGTGGAGGGGGTGGGCCGAGATGCCTGGACGACCTTGCTGGCGAGGCCCTTGAGGGAGGCTGCGGCCTCATTGGTCACAGTGGCCGTCGCCTCTGCCAGGTGAGCGTCCGAGGCCGGCTCTGCGGCGGCGGGGGTCGAGGCAGTCGGGGAGGCTGGGTCGACGCCGTCGGGCGTGCTGGGCGTCTGCGGGGCGGTGCGGTCTGTGCTGTCGGTGCTCACGAGGTCTCCTTACGCATGAACACGGTAGTAGTAGGGGCGGGGACGCCGAAAGGGGTGGAACGACGTCCCTCGGGCATGACTGCGGGCATGGGACCCTCAGACACCGGAGCGCAGCCTGGCCAGCGCGTTCGCGCGACCCTGGCGGCGAGCCATATGTGCTCCCCAGCCGATCGCCATGAGCTCGATGCCGATGGCGGCGAGCACGACGGCGTCCGGGCCGTAGGGCAGGAGCCTGGAGACCAGATGGCCGCCAGGGATCATATCGTTACTGAGCGCCGGTGCCGCCACCAGGATGAGGATCGGGCCGGTGACGCGCGCGCCGAGAGTGGACTGCGCCGTCGAGGCGCCCGCCGCGGCCAGGGCGACGAAGGAGACGAGAACGGCTGCGAGCATGAGCGGCCCGGTCTGGATGCCAGGGGCGACCGCCCGCAGGTAGGAGCGGGGCAGCAGGAAGGCCGCGAGCGCCAGCCCGGCCACGACCCAGGGCAGCGACAGGAGGTGATCACGACGGCGTGAGGGCGGCGGCGTCGGGGTGGAGCCCACGGTCCGGTCGGCCTCGGTGAGGCGGAAGGCGGCGTGGCCCTGGGCCTGGCCGGCGCGGCGGGCCAGCCGCATTCCCCAGGAGCCGCCGAGCCACAGGCCCGCCAGGATGAGCATGAAACCGGTGCTGATGAGCTTGCGCATCCACTCATCGGACAGGGAGGACGCATGGATGGGAGCCATGAAGACCATCGACTGGGCCGCCAGGGCGGTCAGCCCGGTGGCGAGCGCGCCCAGCGAGGAGCGGCCGGCGAACAGCGCGGTGGCGGCCGATGAGAGCAGCAGGATGGCGCCGAGCAGCAGGCCAGTGCGCAGGACCGAGGACGGTGCGGCGTCGGCCAGGCCCAGAAGGACCGAGATGCTCGTGGCGAAGATGACTCCGACGACGGCGGTCAGCACATAGTCGGGCCTGCGACTGCGCGGCGGTTGCCCTGAGGCGCCTGGGGACCCGGGCGCCGGGGCGGAGCCCGGGGTGTTATGGGAGGGGGAGTCACTCACCCGATCGAGTCTAGGGGGTGCGCTCGGTCTGCGTTGGCCTGGGTCGGCCTGGGGCGCCTGTGGTTGAGGCCGGCCGTGGTGTGCCACAGTGGGTGCGTGGTGCGAATGTCTGTAGGGATCGGAACGTCCGCGGCCGGGGCGCCGAAAAGGCGCGGTCAGGCCGGGGCACCGGGCCCAACCGGCGTGTCGACGGGGCGATCGGATACCGGGGCGGTGGTTTCCGATCGGGCGGGTGCGGGTGTCCCAGCTGCGGCCGACCCCGGATCCGTGCCGTCTTCTGACACCGAGGCGCCCGGGGCCTCCGCGTCCCCGGTGCTGGGGGCGCTCAGGGCGGTAGCCGTCGACGAGCGGGTGCGTGCCGCCGAGGCGGCGGTGCGCGAGGCCTGCGCCGAGCTGCGCTGGAACGAGGCTCTGCGGCGTCGGTGGCGCGAGGCCCGCGCCGAGGCCGCGATCCGAGGGGCCATCGCCTCAGGCGGAGTGGAAGGCGCGGTGGTCCCCGCCGAGGTGCTGCGCGAGCACGTGGCCGAGGGCTCCCTGACCGAGGCCGCCACGGGAGACCCGGGTCTGGATGCTGTCGCCGGCCTGTGGCGCGCCGGGACCCGCCTGGTCGGCTGGATGCCGGACCTGATAGGACGGGGCAGGCCGGTGGTGCCACCGGCGCGCTCGCTGCTGGCTGTCCTCCACCGCGATGTCGTCGGGCCCCTGGCCGCCGGCGGTCGGGTGGCGCTGGAGGAGGTCGGCGTGCCGCGCTCCGGGCGGGTGGGTGCTCGGGAGGGAGGCCCGGGGACGGAGCCGCAGGGTGAGGAACTGGCTGCGCGACTGGCGGGGCTGGTGGAGCTCATCGAGGTGGAGCGGGCGCCGGCGCTGGTGCGGGCCGCCATCGTCCACGCCGAGATGCTGGCGGCGCGCCCCTTCACGGCCGGGAACGCCGCGGTGGGGCGGCTGCTGGTGCGCCACCTCCTGGTGCGCGACGGGGTCGAGCCGACGGGCACGGCGGTCAGCGACCTCTACCCCGGGCGCGTGCCGGTGGCCTACGCCGAGGCGGCCGGGGCCTACGCCTCCGGCACGATGGAGGGGGTCGTGGCCTGGGTGGTGTGGCAGGCGGAGGCCGTGCTTGCGGGGGTTCAGGAGGCCCAGCGCCTGTGCCGGGCCGTCCAGGCGGGCACCTGGCGGGCCGGCTGAGTGCTCGGAGGCCGCGGTGGCGTGCCAAGGTGGCTGCCGCGACGGGCGACCAGCCATGCGGCGGCGGCGCCGACGGCGAGAACCCCGACCGCGCCGGCGATGAGGGGGGTCCGGGTCGACGGGCTCGGGGGCTCCCAGCGCGGCCGTAGCCGCACCGGGCGTGCGAAGTCGCGCACCGGCCAGTCCCGTTCCTGGGCCATGCGCCGCAGGTCCCGGTCGGGGTTGACCGCGACTGGGTGACCGACGGCACTGAGCATCGGCTCATCGGAGATGGAGTCGGAGTAGGCCCAGCACCGGGCCGGGTCGATGCCGTGGGCGGCGGCGTCCTCCCGCAGCGCCACCACCTTCTCCGAGTGCAGCATGGAGCGGGTGATACGACCGGTGAACAACCCGTCCTCGCCGACCTCCATACGTGTGGCCACGGCGCGGTCCGCCCCTACGAGGCGGGCGATGGGGGAGACCATCTCGTTGATGGAGGCCGAGACGACCACGACGTCGTGCCCGGCCCGGTGGTGGGCCTCGATGAGATCGAGGGCCTCGGCGTAGACGGCCGGCTCGATCGCCGTGGCCAGGGCGCTCTCGACAACCTCCATGAGGTCTCGGCGACTGATGCCGGCGGACATGAGGGCCAGGTGCTCCATGAGGCTGGTCGACTGCCGGGTACCGGCCCCCACCAGCAGGTAGGGGATCTGGGCGATGAGCCCGTGGGCCAGTGCCCGTGAGGAGATGAGGCCGCTGCGCCGCATCGGGGTACCCAGTGCCCAGGTCGACGACGTCGCCAGGATCGTCTTGTCCAGGTCGAAGTAGGCCGCGGCACGATGCCCGGTGGGCTCGGGATCGAGAGCGGCCGTTGCGGCCGACCTGGCGGCTGCTGACGTCGCCGATGACGCCGCTGTCGGCTGGGAGGGATCGCTTGCGCGGGGCTGCGCGCTCATGGCCCCATCTCATCACGAGCCGGGCCGTGGTGTCAGGCGTGCGGCCCCTTGGTTTTCTCTGACGTCCTCTGACGTCCACGCCGGTGGCATGTCGCTGTCCATGGTGGGCGGTTGCGGGCGGCGCGGGGCCACAGGCCCGTTTCTGCAACCCGTTTCCACAGGTCTGACGACGTCGGTGGGCGTCGGTGGCGACGGGCCTCCACTCTGGTACGGGATCGGCGCCACGGCGCGCGGAAAAGCGGATCGGAGAGACGGCATGGAGACACTGGAGAAGACAGCGGAGATACCGGTGAGGGTATCCATGAGGACGGTTCACGCGGTCCCGAGGGGCACGGGGCGGCACTCCGAGACCACGGAGACGATTCCTGCCGTGGTGGAGGCGGAGTCAGGAGGAGAGACCGAGGCGGTGGAGAAGACGGGCTCGGCGACAACGGAGATGACGCAGGTGTGGGACGGCCGGGGCGTCGCCTTTCCGCCCCTGAGGCCCTCTACTGGCCGGCGCCCGCAGCCCGGTGGGACGGCCGAGGCGGCGCCGGGGACAGAGGACTCGGGCACTCCGGTGCCGACGCCGGAAGGGTCGGTGGGAACCGCTCGCGCCCGAAGGAACCCGGCCGCCCAGGTCCTGGCCGTCACCGGCGCTCGTGGAGGCCTGGGGGTCAGCGTCCTGCTGCTGCACCTGGCGTGGGCGCTGAGCCGCGCCGGGAAGCGGGTGGCGATGATGGACCTGGACCCGGCGGGCGGCCTGGACCTCCTGTGCGGGGAGACCGTGCTGACCGGCCTGCGCTGGGCGGACCTCCCGGCGGAGGAGTCGGCCTTCCGGCCCGGGCACCTCGTCGGGGCCCTGCCCGTGTGGCACGCCGTGCCACTGCTCACCGGTGACGTCCGCGGTGGGCCGTCGAGGTGCGCGGACGCGGTTCTGGAGGCGATGCGCACCGAGCACGACGTCGTCCTGGTGGATCTGCCCCGGGGCGCGCCCCCGCCACCGGGCTGTCGGGTCCTGCTCGTCAGCGGCCTCGACCTGCGCTCGGCCGTCGCCGCGGAGAGCATCGTCCCACGGCTGCGGGGCCCTCATCCGGGCGGCCCGGAGCTCACCGGCCCTGATGAGCCGGCCGTGCGCCCGGCGGTGTGGCTCGTGGTACGCCAGACGGGCGAGGACGTCGTCGCCGAGGACCTCGAGCTCATCACCGGCTGCCCGGTCCTGGGTCATCTTCCCACCGACCGGGTCCTCATCAAGCGCCTGGCCCTCGGGGAGGACCCGGTCCGAGCCCGCTCGGCCACCAGACGCGCCGCCAGCGCCCTGGCCCGAGAGCTGCTGGCCCGGGTCCTCGTTCCCGAGGAACCCGAGCCGGATCCGGCCGGTGGCCGAACCACGGGCCTGGAGCGCAGGAGCGAGTCATGGCCCCGGTAGGCCCCGATCTCACCGGATCGGCCGGAGCTCGCGGGGACCCCGGCTCCGACGGCCCCGAGCTGGCCCGCATCCGCAGCGCCCTGGCCCGTGGCGTGGGCCTGGACGAGGCCCTCAACGACGCCGCCGACCCCGCCACCGGCCAGGTGGGCATGGCGCGTCTCGGCCAGCGGGTTCGCGCCGACGTCGACGGCGCCGGGCCGCTCCTGCAGCCCCTCATCGAGACCGACGGCGTCACCGACGTCCTCGTCAGCGGCGGGCGCACCTGGATCGACCGGGGCCACGGCCTCGAACCCGTTCCCGCCGCCTCCATGGATGAGCCCCAGGTGCGGGCCCTGGCCGTGCGCATGGCCGCCTCCGCCCACAAGCGCCTTGACGACGCCTGCCCCGTCGTCGACGCCACCCTGCCCGACGGCACCCGCCTCAACGCGGTCCTACCGCCACTGAGCGCCGACGGCACCCTTGTCAGCCTGCGCACCAAGCGCCGCCGCGGCTTCACCCTGGCCGAGCTCACCGGTGCCGGCACCATCGCCCCCGGCCTCGACGACGTCCTGACCGCCCTGGTGACCCGCCGCGCCAGCTGCCTGGTCACTGGCGCCACCGGAACCGGCAAGACCACCCTCCTGGCGGCCCTGCTCGGGCTCGTCCCGCACGGCGAGCGCATCGTGTGCATCGAGGAGGCCAGCGAGCTGCGCCCCGACCACCCCCACGTCGTCCACCTTCAGGAGCGCGGCGCCAACGTCCAGGGCGTCGGAGCGGTCTCCATGACCGCTCTGGTACGCACCGCCCTGCGCATGCGTCCCGACCGGATCGTCCTGGGCGAGTGCCGCGGCCCCGAGGTGCGCGACGTCCTCACCGCCCTCAACACCGGCCACGAGGGCGGCTGGGCCACCCTCCACGCCAACTCGCCCGCCGACGTCCCCGCCCGCCTGACCGCCCTCGGCGCGCTCGCGGGCCTCGACGAGGCGGCCGTGGCCGCCCAGGCCGCCAGCGCCCTCGACGCCGTCGTCCACCTGCGCCGGCAGATAGGCTCCTCTGGGGCGCGCCGTTTCGTCGCTTCCGTCGGCGTGCTGCGGCGCGAGGCGACACCGGCGGGAGCGGTCCTGATCTGCGAGGAGGCCCTCCGCGTGGCCGACGACGGTCGCCTGCTCCCCGGCCCGGCCGCGCCCGCACTGCGAGAGCGGATCGGAAAGCAGGCCTTCTCCCGCGCCGGTCTCGAAGGCCCGGCCGGACCGGGGGAGAGGAGACCGATATGACGATCATGACGATAGAGGCGGCTGCTCTCCCGCACGCCGCCGCGCCCCCGGGC
>NZ_GL882514.1 GCF_000195595.1 Actinomyces sp. oral taxon 170 str. F0386 | reverse complement strand
ACGCCACCCAGTACGCCAACGACGCCACCGAGTCGAGGACTTCGATGAGCAGAACTTCCTCGATGACTTCCTCGATGGTCAGGCCGGCGGTTGTTCTGGCACCGTTGGCTGCGGCTCCGCTGTCTGAGGCGGCGTGTTGGGCCATGGCACAGGGGCTGCCTCGAGTGGCGAATGAGGACATGATGACCACGGTAGAAATTCCTGCGTTGACGTGGTGATGACGCGGTGAGTCGATAGCGTCGAGCGCTCGGTCGGATCCGGTCCTCACCACGGAGGAGACATCGGTATCCCCCTTATTTCATCAGTATCTTTTCCACAAATATACAGGATATTTTGTTGTATGCTCTCAATGGCGAGAGACATATTCGACTAGCTGGCCGGGAATGAGGATTCTGCTTGCCGATCTCGGTCAGGCGCTCCCGGTGGTCAACCGTGGACGCTGCTGCCTCATGCTGAAGGAGAAGGCTCCTGGTGCGCACTCCTTGGCAACGTCTCGCGTGAATGCCCGGTCCAGATTCCTCGGGGTCTCAGGAACCTGAGGAGAAAGGAAAGCACATGACAGTCACCGTCAGTGACCTTGTGAGGCCTGCTCGTCCAGCCATGATCGTCTCCGGCCTGCTGACCACCGTCGGTGCGCTGATGTCCATCGTCCCCTTCGAGGCCCTGCGCAACATGGCGGCCATCTGGTTGGGTGAGATCTCGTCGGAGGGCTGGCGGGGCAGCCTGTGGGTGTGGGCGGCGATCGCCGTCGTGGCCCTCTTCTCCTCTCAGGCCCTGTACCTGGCCGGCCTCGGGGTCACCCACTTGGCCGAGGCCAGGCTGCGTCATCACCTGCGTCAGCGGATCGTTGACGCCATCAGCCGGCTGCCCCTGGGGCAGGTGGCGCAGATCCCGCACGGCACGATCCGCAAGATGGTCTGCGACGACACCACCTCCATCCACACCCTCGTGGCCCACGTCCCCGGGGACGTCACCAACGCCGTCGTCATGGCGGGCGCCGGGACGGCCTACCTGCTGTGGACCGACTGGCGACTGGCATGCGCGCTGGTGGGACTGTGGCTACTTGCGCTGGGGGTCATGTCTCTGACCTTGTCCGGCGTCTCCGGCATCACCGAGCGCTTCGGGGCCGCCCAGACGGCGCTGTCCTCCGCAACCGTTGAGATGCTCGAAGGCATCAAGGAGATCAAGGGGTTCCAGGCCACAGACGCCTCCCGCACCCGCTTCAACCGGGCGCGCACCGAGTTCTCCCAGCTGTCATACGCGTGGGTGAGCAGGTCCGGCAAGACCAGCAGCGCGATGGGGGCTCTCCTGCGTCCCTCCACGGTCTTCGTGACCGTCGCGGTGCTGGCCGTCCTGTTCACCGCCCAGGGGTGGACGCCGCTATCGGCGACACTGCCCTTCTTCCTGGTGGCCCTCGGGCTGCCGGAAGGGCTCCTGATCCTCATCGGTCTGCTGCAGCACATCTACGAGTCCAGGATGGCCGCTCAGGCCACCGCCGACATGCTCTCCCAGCCGCTGATGCCCGAGGGGACCTACGACGACGGCGAGGGGCCGGCCCCCGGGCGCGTCGAGGTCGAAGACGTCACCTTCTCCTACGAGACCGGATTCCCGGTTCTGCACGGTCTGTCCTTCACGGCAGAGCCAGGAAGCGTGACGGCGCTCGTCGGACCCTCCGGAGGCGGCAAGTCGACTCTGGCCCGCCTCATCGCCCGCTTCTACGACGTCGACGACGGCGCCGTACGCGTCAGCGGCGTCGACGTGCGTGAGGCGACCTTCCCCTGGCTGCTCTCGCGCGTGGCGATCGTGCTGCAGGACGTGGCCCTGGCTCACGAGTCCGTCCACGACAACATCGCCCTGGGACGTCCCGGAGCCACTCGTCAGCAGGTCGAGGCGGCCGCCCAGGCGGCCTGCGTCCACGAGCGCATCATGCGCCTTCCCCGCGGCTACGACACGGTCCTGGGCGATGAGGGTGGATACCTCTCCGGCGGTGAGCGTCAGCGCGTCACCCTGGCGCGCGCCTACCTCCAGGACGCCCCCGTCCTCGTTCTGGACGAGGCCACTGCTCAGGCCGATCCCGCCTCCGAGCGAGACATCCACCGGGCCCTGTCCCAGCTGGCGGCCGGACGGACCGTCATCATCATCGCCCACCGCCTGTCCACCATCCGTGATGCCGACCAGATCCTCGTCGTCGATGCCGGACGCATCACCGAGCGTGGTACGCACGAGGAGCTGCTGGCCGCCGGCGGCCGCTATGCTGGCATGTGGCGCAGCCAGGACCTGAGCGAGGAGGCCGACGCCGTGACGCTGGTCAGTGCGCCCGGCCGAGCCCTCGCCGGGGCGGTGGCTCGGGGCACTGAAAGGTCTGTCGGATCCGTTGAGCCGGCTGGCAGTGAGGGGAGGTAATCATGTGGAAGCTGCTGACACGAGTCGTCAACGCCGTCGAGATCCGGGTCATTACCGCCTGGTTCGTGGCCTCCGCCGTCCTTCAGGGCCTCACCCTCGCTCTCATGATCCCCTTCCTGCGTGCCCTCTTCTCGCGCTCGGAGTCGTTGACCGGCTGGCTGATCGCCGTCGTCATTCTGGGGGTGAGCGTCCTCATCGTTGACACCACTGCCATGTACCGGTCCTACCGGGTCAGCGTCTTCGAGATCTGCGACACCATGATCGACCGTATTGCCGAGCACGTCCTGACCCTGCCACTGGGGTGGTTCAGCGCGGAGCGGGAGGCCGCCGTCGTCAATGCCACATCCAAGGAGGTCAACACCCTGTCCCATCTGACCTCCATGGTGATCGCCAACCTGTGCAACGCCTTCATCGTGCCGCTGGTGATGCTGGGGGCCACCGCCTTCGTCGAGTGGCCTCTGGCTCTTATCATGGCCGCTACCATCATCCCTCTGGTCCTCGTGCTGCGCCTCATGGGGGCCGCCACCACCCGTGCCAATGAGATGGAGGACCGCACCTCGAGCGCTGCCGCCGGCCGGCTCGTGGAGTTCGCCCGCCTCCAGCCGGTGCTGCGCGCCACGGGCGTCACCAGGACTGGCTGGGCTCCGGTGCGCTCCGCCCTTGAGGACGACGCAGAGTCCATGCTTGACGGTCTGCGCGTCAAAGGCCGGCCCGGCCAGTACTTCAACCTCATCGTCAACGTCGCCTTCGCACTGGTCATGGCGGTCGGTCTGTCGCGCGTGAGCGGTCACCGGCTCGACGTCGTCGCCTACCTCGCGATCATGGCCGTCACCGCGCGCACGCTCCTGCCGCTGACCAAGGCCGCCATGTACGCCTCCGAGGCGGACAACACGAAGGTCGCTCTGCGGGCTGTGGGGGACATCCTCGACGCGCGCCCCCTGCCCGATCCTGAGCCCGGGCAGGAGATCGCCCCTCAGGGAACCACGGTCGCATTGAGTGATGTCTCCTTCTCCTATGACGAGGGGCGCCCCGTTCTGGCGGGCGTGTCGCTGACCGCGCCCCAGGGGAGGGTGACCGCCCTGGTGGGCCCGTCGGGTGCGGGCAAGTCCACGATTCTGCGTCTGGCCGCCCGGTTCTGGGACGTCGACGACGGAACTGTCACGATCGGCGGGGTGCCGGTGCGATCCATACGAGCCGCAACGATCATGAGCATGACCTCCATGGTCTTCCAAGACGTCTACCTGTTCGACACCACCATCAGGGAGAACCTGCGCATCGCCCGGCCCGAGGCCACCGATGCCGAGCTGGCCGAGGCCGTCCGCCGAGCCCGCCTGGACCGCGTCGTCGAGGCACTCCCGCGCGGGTGGGACACGCAGGTCGGTCCCGGCGGGCTGAGCCTGTCCGGTGGGGAGCGTCAGCGCGTCGCCATCGCCCGTGCCTTCGTCAAGGACGCCCCGATCCTCCTGCTCGACGAGATCACCTCGGCCCTAGACGGGGAGAACGAGTCAGCCATCACCGAGGTCGTGCGCGAGCTCTCCGAAGGCCGCACCGTCATCATGGTGGCCCATCGTCTGTCCACCGTCCGTCAGGCCGATGAGGTCGTCTTCCTCGAACCGACTGGGGCCGGTGCCCGTGTGGCCCAGTGCGGTACGCCGCAGGAGCTGGCCGCCGTCCCCGGTCCCTTCCGTGACTTCATCGAGGCCTCCACGGCCTCCTCGCGCTGGCATATCCGTCAGGGGTGATGCAGGCCGCTTCGGGCAAGACAGAATGGCGGGTAGACGCTGTCCCGTACCGATCGGTACGGGACAGCGTTTCTGTTGCTATGAGAGCCCTTAAAGTCCCATGAAATCTCTTGGCAATACTGAGTGGTATGGTTGATACCAACCGGTACGGATCGTCTGATGGGCGATCGGGTGCTCGGTCCAGGTAGTTGAACGAAAGGAGGAGGTTTCATGGCCGACGTTCTAGCCATTGAGGACCTTCACAAGCACTTCGGAAGCGGATCGCACACGGTGAGAGCCAACGCCGGCGTCACCATGCGGGTGGGTGCCGGCGAGGTGGTCGGGCTCCTCGGGCACAATGGCGCGGGCAAGACCACGCTGGTCAACCAGGTGGTGGGGCTGCTGCGTCCAACCTCCGGGAGCATCAGGCTCGACGGAGTCGACGCCGTCGCCGACCCCGCTCTCGCCCGCCGTCTCACCAACGTCCAGGCACAGGCCAATGTCCCCATCACGGGGCTCACTCCTCTGACGGCCATCGACCTCGTGGGGCGCCTGCGAGGAGGGCGTCCGCGTCAGACGCGCAGACGCGCCGAGGAGCTCATCGAGGCCCTCGACCTGGGGGAGTGGGCCACGACTCCCGCACAGAAGATCTCCGGTGGCGTTGCCCGTCTGACGGCCTTCGCCATGTGCGCCGTCGTCCCCGGGCGCCTGGTCATCCTCGACGAGCCCACCAATGACGTCGACCCGGTACGCCGTCGCCTGCTGTGGGACCAGATCCGCCTCCTGGCCGATGCTGGATCCGCGGTCCTCCTCGTGACCCACAATGTGCGGGAGGCCGAACGGGCGGTCGACCGCCTCACCATCCTGGACCACGGTCACGTCATTGCCGAGGGAACTCCCGCAGCACTCGTGGCCGGCCACGGATCGTCCTTCGTCCTGGAGATCAGCCGGACTCCCGGCCGGCGGATCGAGCCTCCCGCGGGAATGAGCCTGACACAGCACGACGCCGCGCGTGCATCCGTGGCGGTGGACTCTCACCGTACGACGCAGGCCGTGGAGTGGGCCGCTCACGCCCTCAGGGACGGAGCGATCGAGCGCTATGAGCTGGCACCGATCTCACTGGAGGACGTCTACGTCGATCTCACCGGGAGTACGGGAGAGGAGGTGCGCCGTCATGCCGCCTGAACTCTGTGAATCCGCGGGAGGCCCGGCCCGTCCCGATGATTCGCGTCGTCCCCGTGCTGCCGCGTAAGCGCGGCGCGACTCCCATCCCCAGAGAATCAGGAAATGAAGGAGAACATGATGTCTACTCCAACCAGTACGACTGCTGATCCGGACCAGGCCGGTGGCACCGGCCCTCGGGTGACTCCGCTCTGGTACCAGCTCGGCCTGCTTGTTCAATGGCAGTTCCGACGCAGCCTGCCCGTGCTTCCTCTCTTCATCATCGTCCAGACGCTGCTGTCCGTCTCCATGGTCCTGGGATACGGGCTCATTGCGGGCCACCCAGGCCGCGAGGCGAGTCTCTACCTGGCCGGCGGCGGCCCGGCGATCGCGCTCATCTCGCTGGGACTCATCATGACGCCTCAGTGGGTCTCCCAGTCCCGCACTGAGGGCAGCCTGGACTGGATGCGCACCCTGCCCGTCCCCAGGATCGCCTTCCTCCTGGCAGACCTCGCGATCTGGACCGCTCTTGCACTGCCCGGCCTGGTTGTGGGCGTCATCGTCGCCAACGCCCGCTTCGACGTCGACCTCGCCCCGCAGTGGTGGCTGGTGCCCGGCGCCGTGCTGGTCGCCCTGACAGCGGCCTGCATCGGATATGCCATCGCCACGCTCCTGGCTCCGGCCCTGGCTCAGATCCTCTCCCAGGTGCTCGCCTTCAGCATCATGCTGTTCTCGCCCGTCAGCTTCCCTGCCGACAGGCTCCCCGACTGGGCCCAGGAGATCCACCGCTGGCTGCCCTTCGAGCCCATGGCTCAGGTGGTGCGTGCGGGACTGTTCTCGCACGACGCCAGCATGCCCGCCCGTTCCTGGGGCCTCCTGGGGGGATGGTGCCTGGTGGCCGTCGCCGGAGCGTCATGGGCCCTGGGAAGGCGGCCCTGAGTCGGCCGGGATGTCCGCATGGTCGGAGACCGGTGGAGGGAGTGACGAACGTGGAGGGGGGAAGTGCCGTGAACCCCTTTCTGAGGGGCCTCCTCTACAGTGGGGGCATGACCGCCAGGAGCTCCGCCCGTGGGACGAACAGTGACAGTGATGACTCCGGGGCCTCCGCCTCTGATGACATCAGGGAGGCGACGCGCGCCCTCAATGAGGCGATCACCGCCTTCTCCCGTGCAGTGGGGGCGGCCGGTCAGGGAGCGCGCCGGAGCAGTGAGAGTGCGGTAGCGGCCTCCCTGGACCTCGCCTCCCGGAAGCTGGCCTCCGCCTCCACTGCAGTCAGCGGCGCCGCCTCGGGGCGGGGCGGTGGACGCCGTCGGAGCGAGGAGACCCGGGCGCGGCTCCTGACCGCCGCCCGGGAGGTCTTCGCCGCCAAGGGCTACGAGGGGGCAGCGGTCAGCGACATCGCCTCGGCCGCTGGATTCACCAAGGGCGCCTTCTACTCCTCCTTCCCCTCCAAGGAGGCTCTGTTCCTGGAAGTCGTCACCTGTGGTGAGGAGAGCTCGGATGAGGCCACTCGGGAGATGGCGAGCCCCGAGCAGTGGAGTGAGCAGCTCCAGGAGCTTCCCATGGAGGATGTTGTCCTGCACCTGGAGACCTGGCTCTACGCGATTCGTCATGAGGACTCCCGCGACAGGCTGGCCGGCACCTGGCGCCGCTGGCTGAGAGAGACCTCCCACCTGGTGGCCCGTTCCCACGGACGCCGCGAGCCGAGCCAGCAGGATGAGGAGACGGCCTTCGGGCTCCTTGCGGTGGGCATCTTCGGCCGCGTGAGTGCCGCAGCCACCACCTCGCAGGAGATCGAGCCCATCATCCAGCGCCTGTCCGAGCGGCTCCTTGATACGGCAGACGACTGACGCCGCCACTCGCCGAGAGCGACATGTTTCGCGTAGGGGTGTGGAAAAACGGTCGCCCTCCGCGAAGAACGCCCGGCTCGGGGCGGGGTGCGCTCGCGGTCAGGCGAGCTGCTCCCGGTAGCGGTGGACCACCAGCTCGGCGACCGTCGGGTGGTCGCCGATGGGAGCGGCCACGACGTCGGCGCCCGTGGAGTGCAGGGCCCGATGGAAACGCCCTTCCGCCAGCAGGTAGGTGGCCACACCCACCCGCCTGGCACCCCGGGCCCGGGCCGAGCTCACCGCGTCACGGACGCTGGGGCGCGCAGCCGAGAGGTAGGCGGGCGTTACCCTGCGTCCCAGACGCGCTTCGAGCAAGCGGGTGATGGCCTCGACCTCCTCCAGAGCCGCCCCCTGACGTGACCCGGCCGCGCCCAGGACGATGTGGTCGAGTCCTGCGAGCCCGCCCAGGGACGCGGATGCCTCGTGGAGACGCTGCGCGACGGCCTCCACCAGGTGCTCCTCGACTCCCAGGTGCCCGGTGACCGTCCCCGACCCGTGTCGCTCTACCGCGGCCGGTACGTCATTGAGGACGTGATAGCCGCGGGCCAGGAAGAAGGGCAGCACCACCGGATCCACCAGCCCCTCCAGCGCCGTGGCCGGGTCCGGGGGCTGGAGCTCGATGTAGCCTGTGCGCACCTCCACCGCCGGTAGGATCGTGCGGACGCGCTCGGCGGTGCGGGACATGACTGAGGACGGCCCGGGCCGGCGCGAGCCGTGGGCGAGCAGCACCAGAGGACGAGTGCTCATACCGGTTCCACCACCAGATCTGCGTGCGTGCGAGAACGAGCCGGCTCGACCGACACCGGCCTGACGGGCCCACCGGCGGTGATCGGATCGTCCGGTACAGCAACCTCAGGTGCGTGGCCGCGCTGATGAGTGGATCGGACCTCCTCAAGTGCCTGATCGGTCTCCTCGCGGATGTCTTTGGCACTAGCCCGCGCCTTGCGGATCGCCAGGGTCAGGAAGGCCGCCCAGATCACCCCGAGCGCGCCGTACACCATGACCCCGGTTCGGGCCGAGGCCTCGGCCCAGGACAGCAGGACTCGCAGGTTTGTGGTCAGGATCAGCCCGCCGACGGCGGTGCCCAGCACCGCTCCGGGCAGACGGGAGACCAGCCAGGCGGCGATCGGAGCCGCCACCAGCCCGCCGGCCAGCAGGGCCAGGACGATCCCGAGGCTGATGCCCGCCGTGCCCAGTCCGGTGAGGAACCCGGCCGAGGCCGCCGCCGTCACCAGGAACTCCGAGGCCCCCACCGAGCCGACAACGGTGCGTGGCGCCGTGCGACCGCCCGTGAGCAGCGTCGTCGTCACCACCGGTCCCCAGCCGCCACCGCCGGTGGCGTCAACGAAACCGCCCACCATCCCCAGAGGAACCAGGAGCCGTCTGCCGTGCGGGGAGCGCCGGCTACCAGAGCCTCGGGGCGGGCGTAGGGCGAAACGCCCCAGAACATAGGCCCCCAGCAGGATCAGCAGGCTCGCCGTCACCGGGGTCGCTGCGCGGGTCGACAGGTGCGACAGGACCGTGGCGCCGCTGAAGGCCCCCACCGCACCGGGCAGCCCCAGCCGGACCACCAGGCGGGGGTCGGTGTTGCCCAGTCGCCAGTGGGAGGCCCCCGAGGCCAGGGTCGTGCCGATCTCAGCCAGGTGCACCGAGGCCGAGGCCAGTGCCGGGCTCAGTCCGGCCAGAAGTAGCAGGGAGGACGAGGTCATGCCGTACCCCATCCCGAGGGAGCCGTCGACCAGTTGAGCGGCCAGGCCGACGAGGGCGAGAAGGACGAGCTTACGCATCAGTGACTCCAGGAGGTTCGGTTTTCGTGCGCCGAGGTGGACTCAAGCGGCGGGGCTTGCCGGCCTGGTCTCCTCGACGACTCGGTCGGCCCAGTACGGGCTCAGGGTGACGACGTCGCCGATGACGATGACCGCGGGGGCGGTCACGCCGTACCGCGTGGCGACGTCGGCCAGACATCGCAGCTCGGTGGTGGTCACGCGCTGGTCGGGGTGGTAGCCGCGCTCGATGATCGCCGCCGGAGTGGCCGGATCGCTGCCGGCCTCCAGCAGGGAGGTGACTGAGTCCCGCAGCCGGGAGACCCCCATGAGCAGGATGAGTGTGTGATCGCGGCGCTGGGGGAGTACCCCGAGATCCGAATGAGCCGTGATGACCGAGAAGCCGCGCGACAGGCCCCGGTGCGTGACGGGGATCCCCGCCGCCGCGGGCACGGCGATGGCGCTGGTGATCCCCGGGACGACCTCGACGGCGACACCTGCCCCACGGCAGGCGGCGGCCTCCTCTCCGCCACGCCCGAGCACGTAGGGGTCTCCGCCCTTGAGACGGACCACCCCCTTGCCGCGGCGGGCCAGGTCGACCAGGAGCGCATCGATCTCCTCCTGACTCATGACGTGCAGGCCGCGCCGCTTGGAGGCGTCGATGACCTCGGTGCCGGGGCGGAGATCCTCCAGGAGGTCTCGGGGCGCCAGCGCGTCGACGACGACCGTGTCCGCCTGGCCCAGCAGCTCCAGACCACGGGCGGTGATGAGACCGCTGCTGCCCGGGCCACCGCCCACCAGCGCCACCCAGCCGGTGGGCTGCCCGGGGCCGGAACCCGGTGCAGACGGCGAGGCCGACGGTGATGGCACGGACGGGGCTGCTGAGGACTCCGAGGCCGCAGGCGTATCAGGTGAGATCTCGCGGGCCATGCCTCAGCCCCTGCCGGAGGAGACGGCCGCAGCCGGTTCGCTGCTGCCTGTGCTCGCCAGCTGCACCATGCCCGCCCCGAGTGTGCCGCCCTCATGGGCGTCGATGAGGAGGAAGGCGCCGTCGGACCGGGAGACCGAGTAGTCGGCCAACGGCACCGGGGAGGCCAGGCGCAACTGCACCAGGCCGATGTCGTTGAGCTCAAGGGCGTCCGCCTGCACCGTGGTCAGGTCGTCCAGGTCGAGGCGGCCCTCGATGGTGCGCACAATCGCCTGGACCGTCTGGGCGCCGTGCTTGAGCAGCACCCGCGCCCGGGGGCGCAGGGGCTCCTCGCTCAGCCAGGACACGCGGGCCTCGACCTCGGTGAGCACCTGGGGCGCATCGTCCGCCGCGGCCAGGGTGTCGCCGCGGGCTACGTCGACGTCGTCGGCCAGACGAACCGTGACGGACTGGCCCTCAACGGCCTCCTCCAGGTTGCGCTCGCCCAGGTCGATGCCGGCCACGCGTGAGCGCCTGCCCGAGGGCAGAACCACGATGGGGTCGCCGACGCGCACCGTGCCCGAGGCGATCTGCCCGGCGTAACCCCGGTAGTCGCGCAGCTCCGGAGTCGGAGCGGCGCCCTGGGGACGGATGACCAGCTGGACCGGCAGGCGGAAGGCGCCCTCGTCGCGGGCGGTGGGCAGGGACTCCAGGAGCCCCAGCAGGGTCGGCCCCTCGTAGAAGGGCGTGCTGGCCGAGGCCTCGACGATGTTGTCGCCCAGGAGCGCGGAGGTCGGCAGAACGTGGATCGCGGCCACGCCCAGCTCTGCGGCCACGGCGCGGATGTCGGCCTCGATACCTGCGTAGACCTCGGCGGAGAAGTCCACCAGGTCGATCTTGTTGACCGCGATGACGACGTGCGGGACCCGTAGGAGCGCGGCGACCGCCAGGTGACGGCGCGTCTGCTCCAGGACCCCGTTGCGGGCGTCCACCAGCAGCACGACGACGTCGGCCGTGGAGCAGCCGGTGACTGTGTTGCGGGTGTACTGCACGTGCCCGGGGCAGTCGGCCAGGATGAAGGAGCGCCTCGGGGTGGCGAAGTAGCGGTAGGCGACGTCGATCGTGATGCCCTGCTCGCGCTCGGCCCGCAGCCCGTCGGTCAGCAGCGCGAGGTCCGCGCTGGTCAGGCCTCGGTCCAGGCTGACCTGCTCGACGGCGGCCAGCTGGTCGCGCAGCACGGACTTGGAGTCGAACAGCAGGCGACCCACGAGCGTGGACTTGCCGTCGTCGACGCTGCCGGCCGTGGCCAGGCGCAGCAGCGAACCGGTGGCGGCGCGCGCCTCCGCCTCGGCGGGGATATCGGTGAGGGTGGGGGTGCTCATCAGAAGTAGCCCTCCTTCTTGCGGTCCTCCATGGCCGCCTCGCTGAGACGGTCATCGGCGCGGGTGGCTCCCCGCTCGGTCAGGGTGGAGGCGGCGACCTCCAGGACGATGTCGTGGTTGGTGGCGGCCCCGGACTCGACGGCGCCCGTGCAGGACATGTCGCCCACGGTGCGGTAGCGCACGGTGCGGGTGACCACCTCCTCGCCGTCGCGCAGCCGGTTGACGCCGCCGGCGGCCAGCCACATGCCGTCGCGCAGGAACACCTCGCGCTCGTGGGCGTAGTAGAGGCCGGGCAGCTCGATGTCCTCGCGCTCGATGTAGCGCCACACGTCCAGCTCGGTCCAGTTGCTCAACGGGAAGACCCGCACGTGCTCGCCGGGGCGGTGGCGGGGGTTGAGAAGGTTCCACAGCTCGGGGCGCTGGTTGCGCGGGTCCCACTGGCCGAACTCGTCGCGCAAGGAGACGATGCGCTCCTTGGCGCGGGCCTTCTCCTCGTCGCGGCGCCCGCCGCCGAAGACGCCGTCGAAGCCGCCCTCCTCGATGGCGTCGAGGAGTGGGATCGTCTGGAGCGGGTTGCGGGTGCCGTCGGTGCGCTCGCGCAGACGACCGTCGTCGATGTAGTCCTGGACCCGGGCCACCACCAGCCGCAGTCCGAGGTCCTCGACCGTCTGGTCGCGGTAGGCCAGCACCTCGGGGAAGTTATGACCGGTGTCCACGTGCAGGACCGGGAAGGGGATCGGAGCGGGCCAGAAGGCCTTGCGCGCCAGGTGCAGCATGACCACGGAGTCCTTGCCCCCGGAGAACAGCAGTACCGGGCGGCGGCACTCGGCGGCGATCTCCCTGATGACGAGGATGGCCTCGGCCTCCAGGACATCGAGGATGTCCAGGGCCTCGGTGGCCGTGGCGGCCCCGGAAAGGTCAGTGAGACCGACCGGTTCGAGGCCCGGCGCCTGAGCAGGGTCGGGGGAGGAGATCGGGGCCGATTGGGTGAGGGTCAGGGTGATGCTCATAGGTGGATTCCGCATTCTGTCTTGGTGAATCCGGCCCAGCGGCCGGAACGGGGGTCGTCTCCGGGCATGACTCGTGCCGTGCATGGGGCGCAGCCGATCGAGGGATAGCCGTCGTACAGGAGGGGGTTGATGAGCACCCCGTGCTGTTCGGCGTAGTCGGTCAGTTCCTCCATGGTCCAGGCGGCCAGGGGGTTGATCTTGACGATCTCGTGGGTGGCGTCCCAGCCGATCAGGGGCGTGCGGGTGCGGGTGGGTGCGTCCTCGCGCCGCACCCCGGTGGCCCACGCCTCGTAGCCGCTCAGGGCCCGGGCCAGCGGCTCGACCTTGCGCAGACGGCAGCATGCGGCCGGGTCTCGTGACCACAGGTCCGGTCCGTAGCGTGCGTCCTGCTCGGCCACGGTCAGCTCAGGAGCCACGTCGACGACGGTGACGTCCATGGTGGCGGCCACCGCGTCACGGGTACCCATGGTCTCCGCGAAGTGGTACCCGGTGTCCAGGAAGAGGACGTCGACGCCGGGCAGGACCCGGGAGACCACGTGCGGCAGGACGGCGTCGGCCATGGAGCAGGCCACGGCGAGTGTGCTGGGGAAGTTCTGGGCCGCCCACTGGGCGACGTCGAGGGCCTCGGCGTCGTCACCGAGCTCGCGAGTCCCGGCCTCGGCCAGCTCGCGCAGCTCCTCCTTGGGGCGCAGTCGGGGGGTCGTCTCCGTCCGGTGCGGGACGCCGGACGACGCGGCGGTTGCTGCCAGGCTCATGCGAGGTCCTCCTCCTCGGCTCGGTGCGCCCACTGGGCGAAGCTCTCCTCGGGGAGGCGCTGGTCCAGGTAGCGGCGCACCAGGCGCTCGACGTAGTCGGTCAGGCCGGAGGCGGGGACCTTGAGCCCGCGCACCGTGCGGCCCAGGCCGGCCTCGGCGCGTCCGTCGGCGGCCAGGCCACCGCCCAGGTGCACCTGGAAGCCGGGCATCTGCTCACCGTCGACCGTGATGATCTGGCCCTTGAGGCCGATATCCGCGATCTGGATGCGGGCGCAGGAGTTCGGGCAGCCGTTGACGGTCAGGGTGATGCGCCGCTCCAGGTCGGTGTCAGCCAGACGCGCGTCGAGCTCGGCCGAGACCCGCGCCGCCAGCTTCTTGGTCTCCACGATCGCGAACTTGCAGAACTCCAGCCCGGTGCAGGCCAGGGTCGAGCGGGTGAAAGCGCCCGGGTCGGGATCGAGCCCCAGCTCCTGCAGGCCGGCGACGGCGTCGTCGACCCTGTCAGCCGGCACGTCCAGGAGCAGCAGGTTCTGCAGCGGGGTGGTGCGCACCCGGTCCGAGCCGACCTGCTCGGCCAGGTCTGCCAGGCCCAGCAGGACGTCCCCGCTCAACCGGCCGACCGGCGGCTTGGCCCCCACCCAGAAGCGGCCGTCCTTCTGCTCGTGGACGCCGATGTGGTCGGAGTCCCCGCTCGGCTCCTCGGGGGCCGGCCCGTCGGGTAGGGCGCGCCCCAGGTAGTCGTCCTGGAGGACCTGGCGGAACTTCTCCGGCCCCCACTCGGCCATGAGGAACTTCAGCCGGGCCTTGTTGCGCAGGCGACGGTAGCCGTAGTCGCGGAAGATGCGGATGACGCCGTACCAGACGTCCAGGGCGTCCTCAGGCGTGACGAAGGCCCCCAGCCGCTGACCCAGACGTGGGGCGGTGGACAGGGCGCCGGCCACCCACAGGTCATAGCCGGGACCAAGCTCGGGGTGGTTGACGCCGACGAAGGAGATGTCGTTGATCTCGTGGAGGATGTCGAGGCTGGGGGAGCCGGTGATGGCGGTCTTGAACTTGCGGGGCAGGTTGGCCAGCTCGGGGTCGCCGAGGTAGGTGGCCTTGATGGCCTCGGCCAGCGGGGTCGGATCGATGACCTCGTCCTTGGCGATGCCGGCCACCGGGGAGACCAGGAACCCTCGAGGCGTGTCCCCGCAGCCCTCGATCGTGGTCAGACCCACCGACTCCAGGCTGCGCCACAGCTCGGGCACGTTGTCAATCTCGACCCAGTGGAGCTGGATGTTCTGCCTGTCGGTGATGTCCGCCGTGCCGCGGGCGAAGTCGTTGGAGACCGAACCCAGCACACGCAGCTGCTCACGGCTCAGGCTCCCGCCGTCCAGGCGCACCCGCTGCAGGAAATAGCGGTCGGAGAGCTCGGAGGCGTCCAGCTGGGCGGTGCGGCCCCCGTCGATACCCTGCTTGCGCTGGGTGTACAGACCCCACCAGCGGAAACGGCCGTTGAGGTCGTCGGGTGCGATGGTCTCGTAGCCGCCGGGGCCGTAGATGTTCACGATCCGTTCGCGTACCGCCAGCGGGGAACCGTCCTGCTTGAAGGCCTCGTTGTCATTGAGCGGATTGCGCCCGTCGAGGGCCCACTGGCCGTTCGACCGGGCCTTGCGCGGTGGGCGCACGGTGCGGGCAGGTGGCGTGACGGTGGTGGTCATTGCTCCTCCATGACGGTGACGTGTCATTGGCACATGAGGAGCGTCCGGGGCCGGCCTGGGGTGCTGCTGCGTACAGAGCCTGTAGAGCCGTTCGGTTGGCGTCAGCCGCTTCAACGGGGCCTTCCGGACGCTTCGTTGCGCCGGATACCTCGTTGCGGGGGTGAAGTCCCCGTGGTGTCAGGCGCTGGTCAGGCCCGACAACACATGACCGCGTGAGCACGCAGAATTTCAGCGGGATAAACACCGCTGAAAAGAGCTGCGTGAGAGAAGGTCATGGCGAAAACCGTAGCGGGGTAGGTAAGTGACGGCAAGTAGTGAAGATATGTGCTGCCGCTCACGCCGTCGTCGTCAAGGTGACCTTTTCCTTGTAGAACAATGAAAAAGGTTGCTCGGCGTGACACGCACCCCTGCTGGCGAGTGGGTGCCGAGTGGGTGCCTGAGCGCGCTCGCGGCTATGCGCCCAGCTCACGGTCCCGTTCGACGATGGCCTCGAAAGCGCGTATGACGGCGTCGGAGAAACCGGCGCGCTCCAGGGCCACCATGCCGGCCACCGACGTGCCGCCGGGGGAGCAGACCGCGTCGATGAGGTCGGCCGGGGTGCGCCCGTGCCCGCCCTCGGCGGTGCGCTGGGCCTCGGTCTGCACGGTTCGGGCAGTCCCCAGGACGGCCTGGGCCACGATCTGGACGGCCAGGGCCTTGGGGAGGCCGCCCATGACGCCGGCGCGGGCCAAAGCGTCGACGAAGGCGCACACCAGGGCGGGGGAGGACCCCGCCAGGCCGATGAAGGCGGAGAAGTCCTTCTCCTCCAGGATGACGGTCCGTCCGATCGTCTCCATGAGGGTGCGCACCGTCTCCAGGTCGTGGGCGCCGGTGCTGCTCCCCGGGGCCAGTGCCGTCATGGACTCGCCCACCGCCGCTGCCATGTTCGGCATCGTGCGCACCACCCGGGTACCCTCGGGCAGCATCGACTCGAGGCGCTCCAGCGTCAGGCCGGCTGCGATGGAGACCACCAGAGGCTTGCTGCGGCCGATGGCCTCGGAGAGCCCGGTGAGCACGCTGGGGATGACGTAGGGCTTGACCCCCAGGATGAGGATGTCACTGCGTGAGACCAGGTCGGCGGCGTCGGGCACGTGGACGGCCCCCACCTGGGCCGCCAGGCGCTCGGCGGAACCGTGCTTGCTGGTGAGCAGGAGGTGCCCGGCGGGTGTTCCCGCGGCCACCGCCCCTCGCACGATCGCACTGACCATGTTACCGGCACCGATGAAACCGATCCGCATGAGGGCCTCCTGCTCGTCTGCGATGTGAGGCCAACACGGTACCGCGCCGGTGCAACGGGCGAAACGACTTCCGGGGAGTCGGTTGGTTCGTGGCGCGATGCCCCCGGGGCCTCAGAGCACCATGGCAGCGATCCACCCGGCGATGAGCAGCGGGATGTTGAAGTGCAGGAAGGTCGGGATGACCGAGTCGCGCATGTGGTCGTGCTGACCGTCCGCGTTGAGCCCGGCCGTGGGGCCCAGTGTGGAGTCCGACGCAGGTGAGCCGGCGTCCCCCAGCGCTCCGGCGGTCCCGATGAGGGAGACCGTGGCCACCGGTGAGAAGCCCAGTGACAGGCACAGTGGTACGTAGATCGCCGAGATGATCGGCAGGGTGGAGAAGGATGAGCCGATCCCCATCGTCACGATGAGGCCCACGAGCAGCATGACGAAGGCTGCGGCGGGCTTGGACCCGGCGAACAGGGAGGTCGCCGACTTCACTAGCGGCTCGATCTGCTTGGTCTCCTTCAGGACAGCGGCGAAGCCCTGCGCCGTGATCATGATGAGCCCGATGAGAGCCATCATCCGCATACCTCCGGTGAAGACGTCGTCGGCCTCGGCGATGGTGACGACCCGGGTGGCCATGAACAACAGGAGGCCAAGGAGCGCCCCGACCAGGAGTGGATCGGCCTTGGACTCCGTCCAGGTCAGGAAGGTCTGCACCGCGAAGCAGGCGACGACGGCGACCAGTGCGATCGCCACCTTGCGGCGGTCCACCTCGACCGGGCCGGAGATCTCCTCGCCCGAGTCGCTGCCGGTGTCGATCCGGTAGGTGCGGGGCTTGCGGTAGGTGACGAATACGGCGATGAGCAGGCCCACGATCATGCCCAGCGCCGGGATCCCCATGGCCTGGGTGGCTGAGACGTGGGAGACGTCCAAGCCCGCGTCCTTGATGTTGGCATAGAGGATGTCGTGGAGGAAGACCCGCCCGAAGCCCAAGGGCAGGAACATGTAGGTGGTCACCAGGCCGAAGGTGATGGCGCAGGCCACTGCGCGGCGGTCCAGCTGCAGGCGACTCATGACGATGAGCAGCGGCGGGACCACCAGCGGGATGAAGGCGATGTGGACCGGGATGAGGTTCTGGCTCATGATCGCCATGACGGTCAGACCGCCCAGCACCAGCATGGTCGTCATGCGAATGGCCTTGCGGGAGGCGGACTCGTCCTCGGTCTCGATCCTGGCGATGAGCCAGTTCGCCAGCAGCTGGGGCAGGCCCGAGTGCGCGACCGCCATGGCGAAGGCCCCCAGCAGGGCGTAGGACAGGGCGATCTTGGCGCCGTCAGCCAGACCGTCCTGGAAGGCCACCATGGTCTCGCTGATGCCCAGGCCGGCGGTCAGGCCGCCCACGAGCGCGCCAACGAACAGTGAGAGCACCACATGGACGCGCAGCATCGCCAGGACGAGCATGACCAGGACGGCGAGGATGACGGCGTTCACTAGGGGCCTTCCGATGGGGTACCGGGTTGTGCAGTTCGGCCGGAGCCGGGCAGGCCCCACCGAACCGGGGCCGATTGTGCCAGGCCGGCGTGACGGGGACGTATCGTGGAACAATGAGCGAGAACCACCACGACCTCACCAACAGCCTCCCGTCTTCCCGCCGTGCTCTGGTCACCGGGGCCTCCACCGGCATCGGCGCCGCCACCGTCCGGCTGCTGCGCAGCCACGGCTGGGAGGTTATCGCCACCGCGCGGCGGGTGGAGCGGCTCGAGGCCCTGGCCGCCGAGACCGGCTGCACCTGGGTGGCCGCAGACCTCCAGGAGCCGGACGACGTCGAGCGACTGGCCCACGAGGCGCTTGCGGGCGGCCCCGTGGACGCCGTCGTCAACAACGCCGGCGGCGCCCTGGGAGTCGACCCGGTCGCCGAGGGGAAGGCTCAGGAGTGGGCCACGATGTACGAGCGCAACGTGCTCGCGGCGCTGCGCGTGAGCCAGGCCTTCCTCCCCGGTATGCGTGAGCGGGGCGGGGACCTGGTATTCCTCACCTCCACCGCCGCCCACGACACCTACCCCGGTGGCGGCGGCTACGTGGCGGCCAAGCACGCCGAGCGGATCATCGCCAACACCCTGCGCCTGGAGCTGGTGGGCGAGCCGGTGCGCGTCATCGAGATCGCGCCCGGCATGGTGTCCACTGAGGAGTTCTCCCTCAACCGTCTCCACGGGGACGCGGAGGCGGCCGCGAAGGTCTACGCCGGCGTCGCCGAGCCGCTGAGCGCCGACGACGTCGCCGCCTGCATCGCCTGGACGCTGGAGCTGCCCGCCCACGTCAACATCGACTCCATGGTGGTGCGGCCGCGGGCCCAGGCCTCCAACACACTCGTTGCCCGTGTGCAGTAAGGGAGGCGGTGCGTCGGCTGCCGGTCGGACGCCGCCGGACATAGGTGGCTCACAGGTCTGACCTGTCGCGAGCACAGTAGGGATTCCTAAGGTCGTGTCCCAGTCCCGGTCGGGCCGGGAACCAGACCGAAAGGATATCCATGAGCAAGCACTCCTCCTCCGTCGGTGACGACTCCGAGGGATCCCGTCGCGACGCGGCCACGGAGAGCCTCCCCATCCGGAGCACCGATGCTGCCGCTGACGCATCCGCGCACTTCCCTGTGGATCGTTCCGGTGACACGGCTGCAGACGCCTCGGCAGGTGCTGCTCGGGCAGCGGCTGCCGGCAGCAGCACTGCTGAGACGAAGCTGGGAGGGGCGTGGGTGTCACCGGATGCTCAGAACGCCGCGACCATCGGTGTTGTCGCATCTTCGTCGTCGGCCGCCAAGAAGGCTCGGACTAAGGTGCGCGGGCCCTGGTACCGCCGGCACATCGTCGTGGGTGCAGCCGGGGTGGCGCTGCTGGCGGGCTCGTTCGCGGCCGGTTGGGGGACCAAAGAGCTGCTCAGCAGTGACAGCCGTGACGGTACCGGCAGCCGCGCTCAGCAGGACTCCGGCAACGGGCAGGGCGGCGTGCCCGGTGGCGGCCCGGGCGGACCCGGTGGGCAAGGAGGTCCCGGAGGCCAGGGTGGTCCTGGTGGACAGATGCCCGGTGCCGGCCCCGGCGGTCAGAACGGCCAGGGCGGTACGGGAGGAGGATCCAGAGGTGCCGGCCGGACCACGCCCAACGGCGATGCGCCCGGTGGCTCCGGCTCAGGCGAGGGCAGCCAGCAGGGAGGCTCGGGCTCCTCGGGTGTCCTCCAGCAGCAGGACGCCACCGAGAGCTCGGAGGGCTGAGGGCGCCGCTACCGGGAGCACAACATTCTCCTCAGGGGCAATGGCGGCCGCGTTGCCCCTGACGATCTTGTTGAGAACTGCGGGCTCGGCTACGGTCGCTGGTACGTCTCACACCGCTCATCGTGATGGAGCACGAAGGGAGTACCTCGATGGCTGACGCACACCCTCGAATGGCGCTGGGCACCATGCACTTCGGAACCCGCCTGCCCACGGCCCAGTCCCGGGAGATCCTCGACGCCTACCTGGATCTCGGCGGAGTGTGGATCGACACCGCCAACTGCTACGCGTTCTGGGGCTCCGAAACCGGTCTCGGTGGCCAGAGCGAGACCGTCATCGGCCAGTGGCTCGCCGACCGCGGGGCACGTGACCAGGTACGACTCAGTACCAAGGTGGGTGCGGAGCCGACCCGTCCCCATGGCTTCCCGGACGCCGTGGAAGGCCTCGGCAAGGACACCGTCAACCGGGCCATCCGGGACAGCCTGCAGCGGCTGCAGACGGAGAGCGTTGATCTGTACTGGGCCCATATGGAGGACCGAGAGCAGCCGGTCTCGGATGTTGCCGAGACCTTCGGTGAGCTGGTGGATCAAGGGCTGGCCACACGGATCGGCCTGTCCAACCACCCGACCTGGTACGCCGCAGCGGCCAACGTCCACGCACAGCAGCGGAGCGCGGCCCGCTTCAGTGCTCTCCAGTTGCGGGAGTCCTATCTTCACCCCAGGCCCGACGTCCAGGTGGAGGGCGAGGACCACCCCCACGGGATGATGACCATCGAGAGCAAGGACCTCGCCGAACGCTGCGGGCTGGACCTGTGGGCCTACACGCCGCTGCTCACCGGCGCCTACGAGCACCCGGAGCGTCCGCTTCCCAAGGCCTACGAGCACCCGGGAACCCACGGCCGGCTGGCGGTGCTGCGAGAGTGGGCGGACAGGCTGGCCATGAAACCGAGTCAGATCGTCCTGGCCCTCCTCAACGCTCAACAGCCGGCCATCACCCCGATCGTGGGCGTCAGCAGCGTCGCCCAGCTCGCTGAGGCGGTCGAGGCCACCCGCTTCACCCTCCCCGAGGAGGCCCTCGAGGAGCTCAACACAGTCGGCTAGATCGGGTGGGACCGAGCGGATCACTGCCCGGCCACGGGCGTCTATTCCACCGCCGGGTGTGGGGAGGACGACGCCGTTGAGGCCTGGCGCGAACTGGCCCCGGTGGTGCACCGCCCACTACACTCCCCGGAGCAAAGGCGTCGACCCGGCCATCACCGGTGAGCCTCCGGAAGAACCGGACCAGCCGGCGCACCTGCGCCGTCGCCGGCCCTCAGTAGAACCGGACGGGACAGCCCGTCACAGCTGGAAACGAAGCGGTCGTGCAGGTCGTCCCGGTCGGGGCGCGCGGCACGGCAAGCGAGGTGGTACCGCGGTGCGGCGCCAGCCGGACGCCAGTCCCGGCCGGGAGCCGTCGTCGTCCTCGTCAGGTCCCGGGCACCCGCCCGGGGCGGCAGGAACGAGTGAGACGAGAGCACACCGCGATGGTTGAGAAGATGGCTGACAGCACCACCGCCGGCGGCAGCGAGCCGACCGGCGCCGCCTTCTACCCCCTGCACCGGCCGGGGGAGCGGATCGACCCCTCGCCCTCCTTCCCCGCCATTGAGGAGGAGGTCCTGGCCTACTGGAAGGCCGACGGCACCTTCCAGGCCTCCATCGACAACCGCGGCGAGCCCTGCGACGAGTTCGTCTTCTACGACGGCCCGCCCTTCGCCAACGGCCTGCCCCACTACGGCCACCTGCTGACCGGATACGTCAAGGACGCCGTCGGGCGCTACCAGACCCAGCGCGGCAAGCGTGTCGAGCGCCGCTTCGGCTGGGACACCCACGGCCTGCCCGCCGAGCTCGAGGCCCAGCGCCTGCTCGGCATCGACGACGTCACCGAGATCACCCGCCCCGGCGGCATCGGCATCGAGAAGTTCAACGAGGAGTGCCGCACCTCCGTCCTGCGCTACACCAAGGAGTGGGAGGACTACGTCACCCGCCAGGCCCGCTGGGTCGACTTCGACAACGACTACAAGACCCTCGACCCGGACTACATGGAGTCGGTTCTGTGGGCCTTCAAGCAGCTGTGGGACAAGGGACTGGCCTACCAGGGCTACCGCGTCCTGCCCTACTGCTGGCACGACCGCACCCCCTTGAGCAACCACGAGCTCAAGATGGACGACGACGTCTACCAGGACCGCCAGGACAACACGGTCACAGTGGGCCTGCGCCTGGAGGAGCCTCTGCGCCAGGGCGCCGAGCGCCCCGAGCTGGTCCTCATCTGGACCACCACGCCCTGGACGTTGCCCTCCAACGTGGCCATCGCCGTGGGGCCCGACGTCGAGTACGTGACCGTCCACGTCGATGAGGACCTCGACTCGCCGGTCGCCGGCCAGGACGTCGTCATGGCGCGTGACCTCTTGGGCTCCTATGTCCGCGAGCTCGGCGAGGAGCCGCAGGAGCTGGCCACCTACACAGGGGCGGACCTGGTGGGGCGGCGCTACCACCCGATCTTCGACTACTTCGACGACGATGCCCACCGGGCCGAGGGCGCCGCGCCCGGACCGAACGCCTGGACGATCATCGCCGCCGACTTCGTCACCACCTCCGACGGAACCGGACTGGTCCACATGGCCTCCGCCTTCGGTGAGGACGACATGATCGCCTGCTCCGGGGCCGGCATCGAGACCGTTGTCCCCGTCGACGACGGCGGTTGCCTGACCGAGGAGATACGCGACTACGCCGGGCTGCAGGTCTTCGAGGCCAACAAGCCCATCGTCGCCGACCTGCGCGACGGCTCCGGTCCCCTGACCCGCCGCGATGAGAGCCGGCGCGCCGTCCTGGTGCGCCAGGCCTCCTACGTGCACTCCTACCCGCACTGCTGGCGCTGCCGCAAGCCGCTCATCTACAAGGCGGTCTCCTCCTGGTTCGTGCGCGTCTCGGCGATCCGCGACCGCATGGTCGAGCTCAACCAGGACATCGACTGGTACCCCGGTCACATCAAGGACGGCATCTTCGGTAAGTGGCTGGCGAACGCGCGCGACTGGTCGATCTCGCGCAACCGTTTCTGGGGCGCCCCCATCCCGGTGTGGGTCAGCGACAACCCCGACTACCCGCGCACCGACGTCTACGGCTCCTACGCCGAGCTCGAGCGCGACTTCGGCGTCGAGGTCACCGACCTGCACCGGCCCTTCATCGATACCCTTGTGCGGCCCAACCCCGACGACCCCACTGGCAAGTCGATGATGCGCCGCATCCCCGACGTCCTGGACTGCTGGTTCGAGTCCGGGTCGATGCCCTTCGCCCAGGTGCACTACCCCTTCGAGAACGTCGAGTGGTTCGAGTCGCACTACCCGGGTGACTTCATTGTGGAGTACATCGGCCAGACCCGCGGCTGGTTCTACACCCTCCACGTGCTGGCCACGGCCCTGTTCGACCGTCCCGCCTTCACCTCCTGCGTCTCTCACGGCATCCTCCTGGGCAACGACGGGGCGAAGATGAGCAAGTCGCTGCGCAACTACCCGGACGTCTCCATGGTCTTCGACCGCGACGGGGCCGACGCCATGCGCTGGTTCCTGCTCTCAGCACCGGTCATGCGTGGCGGCAACCTCGTGGTCACCGACAAGGCCATCCGCGACACCGTCCGCCAGGTGGTGCTGCCACTGTGGAACACCTGGTACTTCTTCGCGCTCTACGCGGGGCAGGTGGGGGAGACCGGCTACGTCACCGACGGCGTCGATCTCGACGATTCGGGCCTGTTCGCCAAGCGGGGCGGCCTGCACGTCATGGACCGTTACGTCCTGGCCCGCACCAAGGACCTGGCCGAGACCGTGGCCGCCCAGATGGACGGCTACGACATCACCGGGGCCTGTGCCACGATCCGTGACTTCCTCGACGTACTCACCAACTGGTACCTGCGCACCTCGCGTCAGCGCTTCACCGACGGCGAGACGGCCGCCTTCGACACCCTGGCCACGGTGCTGCGGGTGCTCACCGAGGTCATGGCGCCGTTGGCGCCGCTGGTCAGTGAGGAGATCTGGCGGGGCCTGACCGGTGGGCGCTCCGTGCACCTGACCGACTGGCCGGTTCTGCCCGACCACGTCGCCAACGCCGAGCTCGTGACCGCCATGGACGAGGCCCGTGCGGCGGTCTCTGCGGCCCTGAGCCTGCGCAAGGCCGAGAAGCTGCGTGTGCGCCAGCCGCTGCGCAGCCTGACCATCGCCACGGCCGACCCTGCCGGGCTGGCTCCTTTCAAGGAGCTCGTCGCCGAGGAGGTCAACGTCAAGGAGGTGCGGGTCCTGGACGCCGAGTCCGCCGGATACGAGGCCAGGACGGACCTGACGCTCAATCCGCGCGCCTTCAGCCCCGAGGTCCGCAAGCTCACCTCCCGACTCTTCGCCGCCGTCAAGGCGGGGGAGTGGGAGCTCACCGAGGACGGAGACGTGCGCTTCGACGACGTCCTGCTTGATGCCACCCCCGTGGTCCTTGAGGCGGAGGACAGCGCCTTCACGCTGACCACCCGCATCGAGGTGGACGACGACTCCCTGGCGGCCACCATGCTGCCCTCGGGAGCCTTCGTGGTCCTGGACACCGCCCTCGACGACGCCCTGGAGGCCGAGGGCTGGGCCCGCGACCTGGTGCGCCTGGTCCAGGACGAGCGCAAGGCCGCCGGCCTGCACGTGGGCGACCGTATCCGCCTGGAGCTGACCGTCCCCGAGGACAAGGGCGCCTGGACCGGCGCCCACCTGGACCTGGTCAAGGGCGAGGTCGGCTGTGTGGATGCGTCCTTCGTCGCCGTCCCCGGTGTCAAGGAGCCCACTGCCACGGTCGAGAAGGTCACCGAGAAGGCCGCGGAGACGGGCGAGGCTTGATCGGGACCCGAGTCTGACTACGAGTGGGGCCGGCAACCCGAGTGAATCGGGTTGCCGGCCCCACTTGTACGTCTAGTCACCAGAATTCTTGACGTGCATCGAAATACATCGCCAGCGACAGTGCGGTAGAAAATTAACCGTACCGGTTAAAACCGCTTTATCGATCGCCTACCGAGGGTCTTGAGTGTTAGGTAGTCCGCTGCTTCGCAGTTTTTATGACGAGTGGTGTGCGTGCTACTATCATCCGTGGAAACTCGGCCCCCGATGCTCCTTTGATTGAATGATCCGAGTGTCTTAGGGGTAGGCTGTCACTACTGTGCGACAGCACGCGGCTTCCGCTGAAACACTTCAAATTCCCCTGCGGACGAACCTCAGTGTCGAGGTCCATTCGGCTTCACCCTCCAACGAAGAAGATCCCTGTGACGCTCTCGGCGCAAGTCCGATCCGTATGGGCCAAATTCGGCTACGACCCTGAGAGCCGTCACTGGCTCCCACTCTGGCTGCATCTGCTTGACGCCGCAGCAGTGGCCGAGCACCTCGCCAGACGCTGGTTGGCTCCCACCATCCGCGAACTCATCGAGCGCGAGTTCGCGGGCTCCGATTCAGGACTGCCCCCGGTGGAGGAGCTCTGCCTGCTCACATCCTGGATCGCCGGCGTCCACGACATCGGCAAGTGCACCCCGGCCTTCTCTGTGCAGGTCCCGGCCCTTGACGACCGCATGAAGGAGGCAGGGCTGATCCACGAACCGGTGGATCCTCTCGAGCGGCGCAAGGTTCCGCACGCCCTGGCTGGACACGTGATCCTGGAGAAGTGGTTCATGGATGAGCACGGTTGGGATCTCGAGCCCGCCGAGGCTCTGGCCTCCGTCGTCGGGGCGCACCACGGTATTCCGCCCACCTCGGCGGCTCTCACCAGCGACTACTACGGGCACGAGCACCTCCTGGGAGAGGATGAGACCTGGGGCATAACCCGCCTCGAGCTCCTCGAGCTCGTCACACGACGCACCGACGCTGCGGCTCTTCTCCCTCACTGGGGGCAGCGCAGGTGGTCTCAGCCCTTCCTCGTGGAGCTCTCGGGACTGCTCATCGTCTCGGACTGGATCGCCTCGACCGAAGCCTATTTCCCGCTGCTGTCACTCGAGGACGATGGTGCGCGCCTGCTCAGCCCCGAGTCCCACGCGCTTCGCGTGGCCACCGGCCTGTCGCGTCTGGAGATCCCTGCGCCATGGCATCCTCACGATGATGGCGCCGGCCCCGATTGTCTGCTCACCAGTCGCTTCAACCTGCCCGACGGTGCCCGTGCCACCGACGTCCAGGCGCGCACACTCCAGGCCGCCCGCTCTATGGGCCTGCCGGGCATGCTCATCGTCCAGGAGTCCACGGGAGGAGGGAAGACCGAGGCCGCCCTCATGGCCGCAGAGGTGCTCGCTGCCCGCACTCGCCGGTCCGGAATCCTCTTCGCCCTCCCCACCCAGGCGACGACGGATGCCATGTTCTCCCGCGAGCTCGACTGGCTGGAGAGCATTGAGGAGGCCTACGCCGACGAGGGGGCGCCGTCGGAGTTCGCAGCTCAGCTCCTGCACGGACGCTCTCGACTCAACAAGGAGGCGCAGCTTCTGCGACGCCGCGGCTACGAGATCCGTGACCGGCTCCTCGGATCGCTTAACGACTCGACCGGCGAGACCCCACGCCCTATCGGGATCGGATGGGATGAGGAAGAGGCTCGAACGGGCCGTGCCGCAGACTCCGAGGACGGCCGCAGAGCCGACCTGGCGATCCTGGCCTGGTTCAACGGGCGCAAGAAGTCGATGCTGTCGGACTTCGTCGTCACCACCGTGGACCACCTGCTGTTCGGGGCAATGCGTTCCCCGCACCTGGCCATGCGACACCTGGGACTGTCCCGCAAGGTCGTCATCGTCGACGAGGTGCACTCCTACTCCACGTACATGAACGTCTACCTGGACCGGGTCCTGACCTGGCTCGCGGCCTACGGGGTGCCGGTCGTGCTCCTGTCGGCCACACTGTCCGAGGCTCGCTGCTCCGCCATGGTCGACGCCTACCGACGGGGCCTGCGCCTGGCAGCGGGAAAGCGCGTCCGCCGTCGTCCCGCCCCTGAGAACGTGCACACTCCCTTCCCCTGCCTGGTTACTGCTAGTGAGGAGCACACCGAGGTTGTCCCGACGGCGTCGGGACGACGCAGCACAGTCCGGATGAGACGGCTCACGAAGGATGCTCTGATCCCGCTCTTGGAGGAGGCCCTCGTCGACGGCGGCTGCGCGCTGGTGGTCCGCAATACGGTGCGGCGCGCCCAGGAGACCTATGAGCGGCTGCGCGAGCACTTCGGAGAGGACGTCAGTCTCAACCACGCCCGGTTCACGATCGGCGACAGGCTTGCCAAGGACAGGGATCTTCTCAACCGCTTCGGTCCTCCGCGCAAGGCTGGAAAGCGCCCGTACAGAGCCATCGTCGTCGCCACCCAGGTCGTCGAGCAGTCCCTCGACGTCGACTTCGACCTGCTCGTCACTGACCTCGCTCCCATCGACCTGGTTCTCCAACGCATGGGACGCCTGCACCGTCACCAGCGGCGGCGGCCGCCCCGACTTGCCGAGCCCGCCTGCTACATCGACTGGCTGCCGTCGACGTCGTTCCCCGAGCCCTCGTTGGAACCGGGGGCCAAGGCGATCTACGGCGAGCAGGACATGCTCATGAGCGCGGCCGCACTGGACCGGGTGATCGACGGCTCCGGCATCGTCACGGTTCCCGACGATGTCCACGACCTCATCGAGGCCGTCTACGGTCCCAATGCCCCAGTGCCGCCGTCGTGGCAGGAGGCCGTCGACCGAGCTCGGGAGACATGCGCGACGAGCAACCGTGCGAAGCATGAGGCCGCTCAGGGGTTTCTTCTGAATGAGCCCGAGCGGAGAGGGAAGAGTGCCTCTCTGATTGGCTGGCTGCACGTGACGGCTTCCGACAACGAGGAGAGCGGACGCGCCCAGGTCCGCGACGGCGAGGACTCCCTGGAGGTCATCCTCCTGGACCTGCGCCGGGTGGGCGGTCAGGAGGAGCTGCGCACCCTGCCATCCGCACCGGAGGCTCCAGGAGCCATGATCCCCACAGACCGCGCCCCGGACAAGAAGATCGCCCGCGCCATGGCCCTGTCCGCCGTGAGGTTGCCACCGCGCCTGAGCAATCCGCACCGGATTGACCAGGTCATCGATGAGCTGGAGAAATGCGTCGTACCCGCGTGGCAGGACGATCCGCAGCTCCGAGGACAGTTGTTCCTTCTTCTGGAGGAGGGCCGGGCGCAACTGGCCGACACCGTACTCGAGTACTCCCCATCCACCGGGCTCAAGGAGGTCCAATCAGAATGACGCAGCGTTTCAATCTTCTCGACGAGCCCTGGATCCGGGTGAGCCGGCTCGACGGAGCCCCCGATGAGGTCTCCCTCCTCACCCTGTTCCGGGAGGCGACGGACATCGCCGGGATCCACGGAGAGATCGCCAGCCAGGACGTGGCCATCCTGCGCCTGCTGCTGGCCATCTGCCACCGTGCCATGGATGGGCCGGAGGACCTGGACACCTGGAGGGAGTACTGGGAGGCCGAGCACCTGGGGCGGGACGTCATCGACTATCTCGAGCGCTACCGGGAGCGCTTCGACCTGCGCGACCCGGACCGTCCCTTCTTCCAGGTTGCGGGCATCCATGCGGCATCAGGCAAGACTTCGGGGTTGGAGTCCCTCATTGCGGACGTTCCCAACGGTAACCCCTTCTTCACGACTCGTATGGCTCGAGGATTGGAATCCATCGGCTGGGCGGAGGCAGCCAGATGGCTGGTGCACGTTCATGCCTTCGACCCGTCCGGTATCCGCTCCGGAGCCGTCGGAGACCCTTCGGTCAAGAGAGGAAAGGGGTACCCAATCGGCCCTGGGTGGACAGGGCAGATCGGCACCGTGACCGTGACGGGCGAAAGCCTGGAACGGACGCTGCTCCTCAACACTGCCGTCTGCGAGAACCTCCCTGATCTGGTCGACGTCGATCCGGAGCAGGATCTTGCTCCGTGGGAGCGCGAGAATGACGGTCCGGCGGGTTCCCACGACCTGGAACCTACAGGACCTGTTTCCTGCTATACGTGGCAGACGCGCCGCGTGCTGCTGCACGGTGATGATGCGGGCGTCACCAGTCTTTTCCTCGGAAATGGAGATAAGGCAACACCTCAGAACCGGTATCTGGTGGAACCGATGACCGCATGGCGCTACTCCGAACCTCAGACCAAGAAGTTCAAAACGCCCGTCTACATGCCGCGCAAGTTGCCGACAGACCGGGCATTCTGGCGGGGGCTGTCAACCGTTGTGGCTCAGTTGAGCCCGAAGGTCACGGTTAAAGGTGCAGGGACAGTGACGCAATACCGTTCCCCCGGTGTCGTCTCCTTCTATCAGGAGCTCATGCGCCGCAGAATCGTGCCTGCAGGTGGTCTCATTCCTTTACGTGCCGTCGGCATCGAGTACGGAAATAACGAGTCAACTGTCTCCGAGCTCGTTGACGACGTCCTCCCCCTGCCCGCCGGCCTACTCGACCCCGAGAACACGCGACTGCTCGCCGTTGTGCACGACGCCATGGAGGAGACGGAGCAGGTCGCCTCCGCACTGCGGAACCTGGCCGGGAACCTGGACCGTGCTCGCGGTGGGAGCCCGGATACGGCGTCGGCTGCTCGCAAGCACTCCAGTGAATCCTTCTACCAGGTCATTGATGAGCGTTTCCCCCGATGGCTCGCCTCCCTCGACGAAGCGGACCCGGTCAGGGCGCGCGACCAGTGGCGCAGGCTGCTGCACTCCGAGGCATGGGAGCAGCAGGAGGCGCTGGCATCCGCCGTGCCTGATACCGCCTTCGCCGGGCGTGGAGAGGGGAAGGGACGGATGGACGTCGGCAAGGCGTTGTTCTTCTTCCGCCGTGCTCTAAACGTGGCCGTACCGGCACCTGTGCAGCAAGACAGTATCGCTGAGAACAATAAGAATGAGGAAAGGACACCGGCATGACTGTGTCGGATACCAGTACACACGCCACCCCTGCAGAAGCAGTACTGCCCGGAGCACGCCAGCGGCGCTACCGTCCGCGGCTGGAGGAGAACGCCGGCCGCCTCGTCGACCAGCGCATTGGTGGAACGAAAGGGCAGGAAGGCCTGCAGGCCCGCTATCGGCGCAATGAGGCTCGAGCACGCGGCGAGTTGGCCGCTCTGCGCAAGGGCGCGAACAGGCCGCCCGGAGAGCTCCCCGAGATCTGGGAGCTCACAAGCGTCCACGTTCCCGATTATGCGGGTGACTCCCCTACCTGGGAGGAGACCGCCGTCCATACCGCCATGACGCTCTATGCCGTGCACCAGCAGTCACGGACCGAGCCCATGTTCGTGCACGGAAGAGGGCTCGGTTATGCCGCTCGCAGCCTGATCGGTCCACCGGACGACGAGAACCCCTCGGCCCGGGCGCGCTTCAACGCCCTGGTCACCTCGACGACCGTCACCGAGCTGCGCCACCACCTGCGGGGCTTCATCTCGATGCTCCGAGCCCGGAGCATCACCTTGGATCACGCCATGCTCGCAGACGACATCCTTCATTTCCAGCAACCGGGCGGAGCCAGAAGGGTTCGCCTGACCTGGTCACGGGAGTACCAGTTCCTATCTGCCGAATCCCCAGCCTCTTCCGACGATGTCACCCCGGCATCTGCAACCAACTCAACGATAACCGCGCCAACCCTGGAGAACTGACAATGAGCACCTACATCGATATTCACATCATCCAGAACCTTCCGCCCTCCTGCGTCAACCGAGACGACTCGGGCTCACCCAAATCCGCTGTTTACGGCGGCGTCCGCCGTCTGCGGGTCTCCAGCCAGTCCTGGAAACGAGCAACGCGTCTGTACTTCAATGACCTGTTGGACGCCGATGACGTCGGCGTACGCACGAAGCGAGTCGTCGAGGTGCTGGCCGCGGCAATTGCGAAGGGTGCACCTGAGCTCGCGGAGAACGCCACCACGCTCGCCGAGGGAGTGTTCAAGGCGGCCAAGATCAAGCTCTCACCTCCGCGCGGCAAGAAAGACGGGACTCAGGAGTCCGGCTACCTCCTGTTCCTGTCCACCAGCCAGATCGCGCGCCTGGCCGAGCTGGCTGTTACCTCAGCCCGTGACGGTGAAGCGCTTGACGCCAAAACAGTCAAGAAGATCTTCAAGGAGGCGCACGCCGTCGATATCGCACTGTTTGGACGCATGGTCGCCGATGACACCGACCTCAACGTTGATGCCGCCTGCCAAGTGGCCCATGCCATCTCCACGCACGCAGCTGAGAACGAGTACGACTTCTTCACCGCCGTCGACGATGAGAAGAGCCGATCAGAGGAGGAGGACGCCGGCGCCGGAATGATGGGCACGGTCGAGTTCTCCTCGGCCACCATGTACCGCTATGCCACCGTCAATCTTGACATGCTGGTCGAGAACCTCGGGGACGGCGACGCGGCACTGCGAGCGCTTGAGGTCTTCATCAAGGGATTCTGCCTGTCGATGCCCACCGGGAAGCAGAACACGTTCGCCAACCGGACCCTCCCGGAAACCATCGTTGTTTCTATCCGTGACGACCAACCTGTTTCCCTCGTCGGTGCCTTCGAGGAACCGGTGCCGGAGGCCTCCGGCACCGGTTACGTCGACCGTTCAGTGGAGGCGCTCGCTCAGTACGCCGAGACGATCGAGAAGAACTACGGGGTGACGCCGCTGAGCAGCTTCGTCGTCGCTCTCAAGGACTCAGATGCCGTCTCCTCGTTTGGTGAGCGCGTGTCCTTCGCCGACCTACCTGACCGGGTCCGTCAGGTTGTGGCTCCCCGAGCGAGCCGTGAGGAGCGAGCCTGATGACCGTCCTCCTCCTGCGACTCGCAGGACCTTTACAGGCCTGGGGGGTGAAATCTCGCTTCACCGTCCGCTCCACCGAGCTCGCGCCGACCAGGAGCGGCATCATCGGCATGCTGTCGGCCGCAATCGGCCGTCGCCGGACAGACCCGATCGAGGACCTCTTGTCCCTGCGGTTCGGGGTGCGCAAGGACCAGCCCGGTCGAGTCATCAGGGACTTCCACACGGCACGCTCGCTTGACGGCAAGGACTCCATGCCTCTGTCGAACCGGTACTACCTCGCCGACGCCGTCTTCCTCGCAGGTATCGAAGGTGATCGTCCCCTCCTGGAGGGCATTGACGAGGCGCTCCACCATCCGGCTTTCCCGCTATACCTCGGGAGGCGCTCCTGCCCGCCGACGCCTCCCGTGTCCCTGGGCCTTCGGGACGCGGCGCTGCTCGATGTGCTTCGGACCGAGCCCTGGCTCGCTTCACCGTGGTTCCAGAAACGGCATCGCAGCCGTGTCTTCGACGCGGAGCTGCTGCTCGACCAGGAGGCCGTACCCGTAGGGGAGCGGGGTTCGGCCCGCGGCAGTCGTGATGTACCGGTTTCCTTCGATCCGCGACGCCGCGACTACGACTTCCGCCAGGTTGAACGGCTCATGGTGCAGGTCGGTGTGCCTAAAGCGGACGCGCATGATCCCATGCTTGTGCTGGAGGAGGCGAACCAGTGTTCCTAACGAAGATCGATCTGGCCCCGGAGCGCCGCCTTGCGCGCAAGTATCTGGGGTCGCCTCAGGCCATGCACGCCGTCGTCATGAGCGCCACCGGAGGTCATGACGGGAACGGGCCTGGACGCGTCCTGTGGCGGGTCGACCGAGGCATGACAACGGCCCTGTACATACTGTCGCCATTAGAACCTGACTGCTCTCAGCTCGTCGCAGAGGCGGGGACGGCCGGCACCCAGGCGCGGACCCTGGATTACTCCCCATTCCTCGCCTCGCTGGATGCCGGGCAGCTGTGGGCCTTCCGCCTCGCGGCGAACCCGTCCCACTCGGCTTCTCGGGGCCCAGGAGCGCGCGGACAGCGCTACGGACACGTGACCGTTGAACAGCAGCGACAGTGGCTCATGGACCGCGTCCCACGGTTCGGCTTCGAGCTCATGCCCGTGGACCATGCTGATGGTGAGGGGACTGAGGAGGCCGTCTTGGTCGCGTACCGGGAGCGTCCTGTTTTCAACCGGCGGAGACCAGGGGGTGTAGGATACGACCGCGTGACCATCAACCGCACCGTCTACGAAGGCGTTCTGCGTGTCACTGATCCTGAGCCCCTGCGCCGCGCGCTCATCGCCGGGATCGGCCGGTCCAAGGCCTACGGCTGTGGGCTCATGACGCTCGCCCGGGTGCGACAGGACTGACAATGGTCAGAATGCTGCCGGTTCCGGTGACGGCGCTGCCCCGTGTCCAGGACCGGATGTCCTTTCTCTACCTGGAGCACTGCGTGGTGCACCGGGAGGATGGTGCCCTGACCGCGCGCAACGACCAGGGCACCATCCGCGTCCCCGCTGCCTCTCTGATATCGGTCTTCCTCGGTCCGGGAACGTCGGTCAGTCACCAGGCGATGAGCCTGCTGGGCGAGTGCGGGACGACGGCGGTCTGGGTCGGTGAACGCGGCGTGCGCTACTACGCGCACGGCCGATCGCTGGCGACATCCACCCGCCTGCTGGTGGAGCAAGCGGCCAGGGTCTCCTCTCCCCAGAAACGACTGCGGGTGGCGCGCGAGATGTACTGCATGCGCTTCAGCGGCGAAGATGTCGATGGGCTCACCATGCAGCAGCTCAGAGGCCGGGAAGGCACTCGGGTCCGCGAGGTGTACCGCGAGAACTCAAGGCGCACTGGGGTTCCCTGGACCCGACGCGACTATCGTCCTGATGACTTCGAGGCATCGGATCCGATCAACCAGGCGCTTTCAGCTGCGCACGCAGCCCTGTACGGCGTCGTTCACGGAGTGATTGTCTCCCTGGGGTGCTCTCCGGGACTCGGCTTCGTTCACACGGGCCACGAGCGCTCCTTCGTCTACGACGTCGCCGACCTGTACAAGGCGGAAACAACGATTCCCATCGCCTTCGATGTCGTCTCCGAGGGGATGGATGACCTCACTGGGACCACGCGACGGCGTGTTCGGGACAAGGTCTTCGAGCTCAGGGTCATCGAGCGGACGGTCAAAGATATTTACCGCCTGCTTGAGGTTGATGATCTGGAGGATATGAGCGTCAACGTCGTCTCCTTGTGGGACTACCAGCAGCGTGCTGTGGCCGGCGGATCGAACTACGCTGGAGAGGATGCGGGAGGATGGTAGTTCTAGTTCTGTCTGCCGCCCCTGCCTCGTTGCGGGGCTCCATGACTCGCTGGTTGTTGGAGGTCTCTCCTGGGGTCTTCGCCGGGCATGTTTCAGCTCGAGTACGAGAGCAGCTGTGGGAGTTGGTTCGCGCATACATCGGGGACGGTCGTGCACTGCTGATCTGGTCGGTGCGATCCGAGCAGCGGTTCGAGATCGCCTCTTTGGGGCACGAGCGTGAACCGGTCGATATCGAAGGGTGCCTCGTCATGCGTACCCCGTACCGGCAGATCGAGGGATCACAGGCGATCCCCGGCGCCGTCAGGCCTCCGAAGGAGTCCTGGTCGATCGCTGCGCGACGGCGGCGCTATCGGAACTCTGCGGAGCGAGCGCTAGGTCAGCAGTGAAGGTAAACGCGGTCTGGTAGGGTGACTCATCGTTGGGATTCCAAGGATCCTCAAGTGTAAACCCCGCGCGAGCGGGGATGATCCCAACTTGATCCCTGGGATCCAGGGTGTCTGGGAGTAAACCCCGCGCGAGCGGGGATGATCCGGCCCCCGGTTTCGAGGGCCGCAAGCGCTTCGCGTAAACCCCGCGCGAGCGGGGATGATCCTCCACGGTCGCCTGCATGTCCCGGTACTGCCTAGTAAACCCCGCGCGAGCGGGGATGATCCG
>NZ_GL882513.1 GCF_000195595.1 Actinomyces sp. oral taxon 170 str. F0386 | reverse complement strand
TTGGTTGGGGTTTTGTTGGTTTTGTTTGGAGAGTTTGATCCTGGCTCAGGACGAACGCTGGCGGCGTGCTTAACACATGCAAGTCGAACGGTGAAGCGCCTTCCTTTGTGGTGGGTGTGGATGAGTGGCGAACGGGTGAGTAACACGTGAGTAACCTGCCCCCTTCTTCTGGATAACCGCATGAAAGTGTGGCTAATACGGGATATTCTGTGCCTGCTGCATGGTGGGTGTGGGAAAGATTGCGCCTTTGGGTGTTTTTGGTGGGGGATGGGCTCGCGGCCTATCAGCTTGTTGGTGGGGTGATGGCCTACCAAGGCGGTGACGGGTAGCCGGCCTGAGAGGGTGGACGGTCACACTGGGACTGAGACACGGCCCAGACTCCTACGGGAGGCAGCAGTGGGGAATATTGCACAATGGGCGCAAGCCTGATGCAGCGACGCCGCGTGAGGGATGGAGGCCTTCGGGTTGTGAACCTCTTTCGCCAGTGAAGCAGGCCTGTCCCTGTGTGGGTGGGTTGACGGTAGCTGGATAAGAAGCGCCGGCTAACTACGTGCCAGCAGCCGCGGTAATACGTAGGGCGCGAGCGTTGTCCGGAATTATTGGGCGTAAAGAGCTCGTAGGCGGCTGGTCGCGTCTGTCGTGAAATCCTCTGGCTTAACTGGGGGCTTGCGGTGGGTACGGGCCGGCTTGAGTGCGGTAGGGGAGGCTGGAACTCCTGGTGTAGCGGTGGAATGCGCAGATATCAGGAAGAACACCGGTGGCGAAGGCGGGTCTCTGGGCCGTTACTGACGCTGAGGAGCGAAAGCGTGGGGAGCGAACAGGATTAGATACCCTGGTAGTCCACGCCGTAAACGTTGGGCACTAGGTGTGGGGGGCCTTTTCCGGGTTTTCCGCGCCGTAGCTAACGCATTAAGTGCCCCGCCTGGGGAGTACGGCCGCAAGGCTAAAACTCAAAGGAATTGACGGGGGCCCGCACAAGCGGCGGAGCATGCGGATTAATTCGATGCAACGCGAAGAACCTTACCAAGGCTTGACATGTGCCGGTTTGCTTCGGAGACGGGGTTTCCTCCTTTGTGGGGGCTGGTTCACAGGTGGTGCATGGTTGTCGTCAGCTCGTGTCGTGAGATGTTGGGTTAAGTCCCGCAACGAGCGCAACCCTTGTCTCGTGTTGCCAGCACGTTGTGGTGGGGACTCGCGGGAGACTGCCGGGGTCAACTCGGAGGAAGGTGGGGATGACGTCAAATCATCATGCCCCTTATGTCTTGGGCTTCACGCATGCTACAATGGCCGGTACAGAGGGCTGCGATACCGTGAGGTGGAGCGAATCCCTTAAAGCCGGTCTCAGTTCGGATCGGTGTCTGCAACTCGACACCGTGAAGTTGGAGTCGCTAGTAATCGCAGATCAGCAACGCTGCGGTGAATACGTTCTCGGGCCTTGTACACACCGCCCGTCACGTCATGAAAGTCGGCAACACCCGAAGCCCGTGGCCCTATGGGGAGCGGTCGAAGGTGGGGCTGGTGATTGGGACGAAGTCGTAACAAGGTAGCCGTACCGGAAGGTGCGGCTGGATCACCTCCTTTCTAAGGATAGGTTGTGTGGGGGTGGCTTCCTGGTTGTTTGTTGTTGTCTGGGCCGTGGGTGGTCTGGGCCGGCCGGGAGGCTGCGTCCGTGGAAGGCAGCTGGCTGTTGCTCTTGCTTCTCGCTTGTGTGGCGGGGGTGGGGGTGGCTGGTTGTGTGTTGGTGTAGGAGACACGCCCGCTGCTGCCTGTTTTGGTGGTGGTGGGTGCTCTCGCGTGCGTGGTGTTTGCGTGTGTGGGGGTGGCATGCTGTCGGGGTTCTGGGGTAGTGCGCCCTGGTTGCCTGGCCTGCTTTTCTGCTTCCCTTTGTTGTGGGTGGTGGGGTGTGGGTGTGGGTGGGTTGGTTGTGAACTGTATAGTGGACGCGAGCATCTTACTGTAAGTTTTCTGCGGCAATGTTTGTTTTGTCGTGTGTTGTTGTTGTTTGTTTTTTTGAGCGTTCGGTGGATGCCTTGGCATCAGGGGCCGATGAAGGACGTGGTGGCCTGCGATATTCCTCGGGGAGCCGGCTGGCGGGCTGTGATCCGAGGGTTTCCGAATGGGGGGACCCGGCACGAGTTATGTCGTGTCACCTGCATCTGAATTGTATAGGGTGTGGGGGGTGACGCGGGGAAGTGAAACATCTTAGTACCCGTAGGAGAAGATATTCCGTGAGTAGTGGCGAGCGAAAGCGGATGATGGTGAAACCGTGTGCGTGTGATACTCGGCAGGGGTTGCGTGTGCGGGGTTGTGGGGCTGTCCTGTGGTCTTCTGCCGGAGGCCGGGCGCGTGTGCTGGCCGGTAGCCGAAATTGTCTGGGAAGGCGTGGCGTAGTGGGTGATACCCCCGTAGGTGGAACTGGTTGGTGCGTGTCTGGGATGGTGTGCCCGAGTAGCACGGGGCTCGTGGAATCCTGTGTGAATCTGCCAAGACCACTTGGCTGCCTGAATACCTCCTGATGACCGATAGTGGATGAGTACCGTGAGGGAATGGTGAAAAGTACCCCGGGAGGGGAGTGAAATAGTACCTGAAACCGGGCGCTTGCAAGCCGTCAGAGCCTCCCATGCTTGTTGTGTGTGGGGGTGGTGGCGTGCCTTTTGAAGAATGAGCCTGCGAGTCAGTGGCGTGTCGCGAGGTTAACCCGTGTGGGGTAGCCGTAGCGAGAGCGAGTCCGAACAGGGCGAGTGTAGTGGCGCGTTCTGGACCCGAAGCGGGGTGATCTACCCATGGCCAGGTTGAAGCACGTGTAAGAGCGTGTGGAGGACCGAACCCACCTAGGTTGAAAACTGGGGGGATGAGCTGTGGGTAGGGGTGAAAGGCCAATCAAACTCCGTGATAGCTGGTTCTCCCCGAAATGCATTTAGGTGCAGCGTCGCGTGTTGCCCGGCGGAGGTAGAGCTACTGGGTGGCTGATGGGCCCCACAGGGTTACTGACGTCAACCAAACTCCGAATGCCGTGCGGGTTGTAGCGTGGCAGTGAGACTGCGGGGGATAAGCTCCGTGGTCGAGAGGGAAACAGCCCAGATCGCCGGCTAAGGCCCCTAAGCGTGTGCTAAGTGGGAAAGGATGTGCGGTCGCGCAGACAACCAGGAGGTTGGCTTAGAAGCAGCCATCCTTGAAAGAGTGCGTAATAGCTCACTGGTCAAGTGATCGTGCGCCGACAATGTAGCGGGGCTCAAGCACACCGCCGAAGCCGCGGACCCACAGCGTTTGTTCCCTTCACTGTCCCGTCTTGTGGGGGTGGTGGCAGGGGTTGTGGGTGGTAGGGGAGCGTCCTGCACCGGGGGAAGCCTGTGGGTGACTGCTGGTGGACGGTGCGGGAGTGAGAATGCAGGCATGAGTAGCGATACTAGGGTGAGAAGCCCTAGCGCCGAATGACCAAGGGTTCCAGGGCCAGGCTAGTCCGCCCTGGGTGAGTCGGGACCTAAGGCGAGGCCGACAGGCGTAGTCGATGGATGACGGGTTGATATTCCCGTACCGGCGAAGCACCGCCCATGCTGACGCGCGGGTGCTAACCCACGCCGTGCCGCCATATAGGCCGCGCCTACTCCTTTCGGGGGGTGGTGTGGTTGTGGTGGTGGGGTCTGGGGATCCTCCGTGCAGGTAGGCAAGCGTGTTAACAGGGGTGACGCACAGTGGTAGCCCGGCGGACCTGATGGCTTGGTCCGTTCAAGCGCGCAGCCCGCCGCCCAGGTAAATCCGGGGGGCTGTCTTTGATGACGGGGGTGAGGCGTGATGGTGACCCCACGCTGGTGGGGGATAGCAGGGTGATCCTGGGGTGCCGAGAAAAGCCTCGACGCGATGGTGCCAGCCGCCCGTACCCTAAACCGACACAGGTGGTCGGGCAGAGTATGCCTAGGCGCACGAGTGAATCATGGTTAAGGAACTCGGCAAAATGCCCCCGTAACTTCGGGAGAAGGGGGGCCCGAACCCTGAGGCCCCGTGCGGGCTAGGGGGGTGGGTCGCAGAGACCAGGGGGAAGCGACTGTTTACTAAAAACACAGGTCCGTGCGAAGCCGTAAGGCGATGTATACGGACTGACGCCTGCCCGGTGCTGGAAGGTTAAGAGGAACCATCAACCCCCCTTTTGTGGGGGTGAAGTGGTGAATTTAAGCCCCAGTAAACGGCGGTGGTAACTATAACCATCCTAAGGTAGCGAAATTCCTTGTCGGGTAAGTTCCGACCTGCACGAATGGCGTAACGACTTCCCCGCTGTCTCAACCATGAGCTCGGCGAAATTGCAGTACGAGTAAAGATGCTCGTTTCGCGCAGAAGGACGGAAAGACCCCGGGACCTTTACTACAGCTTGGTATTGGCGCCCGCTATAGCTTGTGCAGGATAGGTGGGAGACGTTGAAGCCGCCACGCCAGTAGCGGTGGAGTCGTCCTTGAAATACCACTCTGGTTATGGCGTGCGCCTGAACCTGGGCCCGTGATCCGGGTTAGGGACAGTGCCTGGTGGGTAGTTTAACTGGGGCGGTTGCCTCCTAAAGTGTAACGGAGGCGCTCAAAGGTTCCCTCAGCCTGGTCGGCAACCAGGTGTCGAGTGCAAGTGCACAAGGGAGCTTGACTGTGAGACCGACGGGTCGAGCAGGTACGAAAGTAGGAACTAGTGATCCGGCGATCCCGTGTGGGTGGGTCGTCGCTCAACGGATAAAAGGTACCCCGGGGATAACAGGCTGATCCTGCCCAAGAGTCCATATCGACGGCATGGTTTGGCACCTCGATGTCGGCTCGTCGCATCCTGGGGCTGGAGCAGGTCCCAAGGGTTGGGCTGTTCGCCCATTAAAGCGGTACGCGAGCTGGGTTTAGAACGTCGTGAGACAGTTCGGTCCCTATCCTCTGCGCGCGCAGGAGACTTGAGAAGGCCTGTCCCTAGTACGAGAGGACCGGGACGGACGAACCTCTGGTGTGCCAGTTGTCCCGCCCGGGGCACGGCTGGTTGGCTACGTTCGGGACGGGTAACCGCTGAAAGCATCTAAGCGGGAAACCATCTTCAAGACAAGGTCTCCACAAGAAGGACTCGTCCTTCTTGGTAGGCCCCCAGCAGACTACTGGGTTGATAGGCCAGAAGTGGAAGACCGGCAACGGTTGGGAGCTGACTGGTACTAATCGGCCGACACAAACAACACCCCCCACCCGCCCGCC
>NZ_GL882512.1 GCF_000195595.1 Actinomyces sp. oral taxon 170 str. F0386 | reverse complement strand
CGCACCCACCACACCAGAACCACCAGACCAGGACACCAAGCACCACCCCACACCACCAGCAACAGACAAGCACCATCATCGACGCAACCAGAACGTAACCATCCTGTAACCACCACCCCCACACCACCACCCCGAACAACATCAGGGTGGTGGTGTGGATGAGAGCGGCAGAAACGAGGCCTGAGGCGTGGACGTGCTCAGAAGCTCCGAGAGAGCCCAGTCCCCGGCTGGGTCCCAGTCTCAGCTCGGGAATCAGGGGTTGGGCTCGGGCTCAGTCCCCACGTGAGGTCCTGGCGCTTGGGTGGGCGCGACGTCGGAACTCGGTCCGGAGGGTGCGACGTCGTTGCCGGTCTTGGGGATGGCCTCATCGCCCAGGTCACCGTCGGTGACTAGCTGGGCGGCGTCCCGGAGGGCCGGTTGCAGGACGGCGGCGCCCAACACGATCGGCAGGTAGGCGGGTAGCACCGTCCATGGCCCTACGAACACGTTCTGCACCACCGTCAGGGCCGCGAAGAACAGCCAGGGTGTGGCCTTGAGCCGCCCCAGGTCCCTCATCATCGCCGCCAGCGTCATCCCGGCGATGAGCAGCAGCAAGAGACCGCCCGGGATCGAGGCTGCCGCCCACATGTCCATGAGGCCCGAGTGCAGCTCGATACGGCCGCCGAACATGAAGTTCTCGACGTAGCCGTTCTCCGGGTTGTAGCCCAGGGCGGCCATGCCCTGCTTGGCCACCCACAGGTCCTCGAAACGGGGCTTGACGCCGGCGCCGTACCCCCAGGGGCGGTTGCGGAAGAGCGCCCAGGAGGCACCCAGCTCGGGTCGTGCGGACAGGAGCAGCCCTGCAGAGCTCGACGACTGGGCGATGGTCCGGTTCTGAGCGTCCTCGCCCAGGGTGCCGGACTGGGAGGCCACCACCACCCCTGCCATGGCCACGGCCCCCACAACCGCCAGCACGATGATCTGTGAGACCGCCAGTCGCCTCGGAGTGGGTACGTGCCACCGCGCCCAGGACGCCAGCGCCTGCCAGACGACCGTGCCCAGGATGATGGCGAGAAAGGCCAGGGTGGAGCGCGAGTCGGAGACGAGGAACACCCCGCTCAGCCCCAGCAGGGCCACGATCTGCACCAGTCGGCGCCGGTTCGCCACGAGGCTGAGGACTATGATCGACACCGCTGCACCGACCCCGAACTTCCACGGGTTGGGGCTGGTCTGGAACAGGGGCAGCGAGTCCAGGAACATGCCGACGCCGACCGCCAGTGCCGCACGCCTCGCCCCCAGGCGGCGTGCGCCCCACACGAAGACGGCCACCGCGCACGGCACGGCCAGCAGGCTCAGAGTGGTGACGCGGCGCGCCCAGGCCTCCACGACGAAGCTGCTCTCGGCCAGCAACGACATGATGTAGGTCGTGCCCGCTGCCAGGATCGACATGGTGAGCAGCAGGGAGAACCGGCGCGCGTTGCGCACGGCCGTCCAGGTGACGGGGACCGAGGCGAGCGCGACGCAGTCCCCGACGCTCAAGGCGGCGGCCAGTTCGCGGCGCACGCCCACGCAGACCAGGAGGACCACGGCGATCGCCATCTCCAGCCGCTGTCGCCGGCGATTCTGCGTCGGACCCGACTCGGGATCAGCCTCCGACGGCGCCTGCGAGCCCTCGTGGGAGGCGGCCAGCGACCAGGACTGGGCCACGGCCGGTCAGGAGTCTTTCCGAGAACGCCGCCGGCCGATGATGAGCAACGGGTCCTCGACCTTGTCCTGCGGGTTCTTCTGGCTCAGGAAGTACAGCAGGATCGCCATGACGGCGCCGGCGGCCAGGCCGATGGCGGCCCCGATGAGTGCGGTGGACACGGCGGACAGGCTGGAGGGCGAGGTTGGGGTCGTGGGGGAGTCGACCACCTTGAGGGTCGCGGTCGTGTTCCCCGGCTGCCCGGAGTTGGACAGGTCTCGGGCCACCGTGTCCAATGCGGTCAGCTCGGCCTCCGCGATCCTGTGGGCGCGCTCGGGCTCGGTGCTGGTGGCGCGAATCTCCACCAGGGTGGTACCGGTCTTGCTCGTCACCGACACGGACTTGCGCAGCTCCTCCTGGCTGATCCCCGTGGTCTTGGAGACGTCCGCGAAGGTGCTCTCCGAGGTCCCGATCTCCACCAGCGTCGGCATGATGGAGGTCAGGTAGTTGAAGGTGTTGGTGGGGTTGGCCTCACTGTTCTCCACGCTCAGGTTCGCGTTGGCCGTGGAGGTGTACTGCGCCGGTGTCAGCAGTCCGAAGACGAGGCCGATGATGGTGCCCAGCACAACGTGCATGACCACAAGGACTGCGTTCTTGCGCAGCGCGACGATGAGGGTTTCCGGGTCCATGGGTTCCGTTTCGGTGATTGCGAGAGCAACAGAATAGCGTGCCCATCGGGGCGTGGACCGGGCGCAGGAGGTGAATCACCTCGTTCCTGGGCACTTCTCAGCGCCCGCCGGACCTTGCTTCATGGGGAATGCTCGCACTCGGAGGACGGCTGACCGGCTGGAGAGTGACGAACGTGACGGATGAACGTGATGGGCGCCCGTCAAGCGGAGTGCCCAGGATGACGGTACCGGGTGGTGCTGAGCAACCCCGGCGACGCCTGGTGCCTTCGGTCAGGCCGAGTCGGAGGTGTCCTCGGAGCCCGAGACGCCTGAGACGTCCGCGGGGTCGGAGTGGAGCCTGGGCCTGGCCTTCATGCCGCGCAGGCCGTTCCAGGCCAGGTTGACCATGTGGGCGGCCACCTCCTCCTTGCTCATCGAGCGGTTCTCCAGCCACCACTGAGCCGGCATGGCCACGATCCCCACCAGCATCTGGGCGTACAGCGGTGCCGTGCGCGGGTCGAGGTCGTGGGCCGCGAACTGCGAGGCGAGGATCCCGGAGACCTCGATGGCGACGTCGGCCAGCAGCGTGGAGTAGGTGCCGGCCGCGCGGTCCGAGCCCGCAGAGAGGATGCGGAACCCGTCGGGGGAGTCCTCGATGTAGGTCAGCAGGGCCATGGCCGCCCTCTCGGCGATCCGCGAGGCTGAGCCGGAGGCGTCAGGTGCGCCCGATCCGTCGGTGGTGGCGTCCGGGTCCGCTGCGGGGCCGGCGTCCGGGTCCGCTGCGGGGCCGGCGGCCGGGTCCGTGATCGCCGAGGAGATCGCGGCCGAGATCGTGGTGATCTCCCGGTCGACGACGACGGCGTACAGGCCCTCCTTGCCACCGAAGTGCTCGTAGACCACCGGCTTGGAGACCTGCGCGCGGGCCGCCACCTCCTCGACGCTGGTGGCGTCGAAGCCACGCTCGGCGAACAGCCCACGGGCCACAATGATGAGCTGCTCACGCCGTTCGCTGGCGCTCATGCGGGTGCGCTTGGCCGCCATGGTCCTATGCCTCACCCGCTTCACCGACCTGGCCGAGCCGACCGGCCTGACGGCCGGAGCGACGGCGCTCGGACCGCTGGGCGAAGCGCGCCGAGGCCAGGGCCCCGGTCCGGCGCGCCAGCCGGTGACTGGGAGCCTCGATGTAGCGCTGGAACAGCCAGGTCAGTGGCGCCGAGGCGAGCGGGGCCAGGATGAGCAGCCACCACGGCGAGATCGACTGCGTCAGCAGCCGCAGCGAGACGACAACCGGCTCGTGCACCAGGTAGAGCGAGAAGGACATGAGCCCCAGGTACTGCACCGTGCGTGAGCGCAGCAGGCCCCGCAGTGCCCCGGCCCTCACCACGAGGTGAACGAGGTAGGCGGCCGCGGCCAGGGTGACCGCGTTGGCCACGCGCTGGGCCAGGCGGCTCTCCATCCCCGGCCACCAGGCCAGGGTGATGAGCAGCAGGCAGGCCAGGGCCTGCGACGTCGCCCAGGGCCGGGGGCGCTCCGGCACAGGGGAGGGGTCGTGCCCCCAGGTCCAGCCCATGACCGCCCCGACGGTGAAGACCGGCAGGTAGCTGCCCGAGCCGGGGCTGGCGGTGATCACCGGTACGGCCAGGGCGGCCACCACCGGCAGCCAGGAGATCCGCCAGCGGGTGCACAGCGCCACCCCGAGGATCATCAGGGGCAGCACGAAGGAGAAGATGGCCTCGGCGTGCAGCGACCACAGGACAGTGTTCCGGTAGGCATGCTTGGGGATGAGCAGGTACTCCATGAGCATCTGGCGCGCACCGAGACCCGTGGGGTGGGTGATCGTCATCCAGCGCCCCAGCGCCGGGTTCTCCGAGCGCGGCACGAGCAGCATCGCGACGACTGCGAAGGTGGTGGAGGCCGCCGCCGGCAGCCACAGGCGCACGAATCGCCGGGGGGCGTAGTCGACCCAGTCGAAGCGCCGCCCCTGGGCGTGGCGGCGGGCCACCGGGTAGGTCAGGGCCACGCCGGACAGGACGAAGAAGATGAGGACGGCCTCGTGACCGGCCCACAGCAGGTGAAGGGGGCTCTGGGTCAGGATCCGGTTGAACGTCCCGGTGGGGACGACGCCGGGCCGGGCGCCGACCTCGGCCAGCGCCGGCACGGTCTCCAGGGCGTGGTGGATGAGCACGACGACGGCGGCCAGCCCGCGCAGGCCGTCGAGCTCGACGAGGCGTACCGCCGCCGGCTTGTGAGGTGAGGAGGGAGGGGGAGAGGCGGGGGCGCCGGAGGGGGAACTGGACATGGGGCCATCCTGCCCTGTCACCCCGCCCGACCGCGAAGTCCTGCGGGTGTGGCATCCGTCCGCCTGCCCGTGCGTCGGCACGAGTCCTGTGCGGTAGTGCTCGACGCCGTCGAGCCGCAGTGGACCGCGCCTGGGTGGGGTGGGCGAGAGGCGTCGAAGGTGCCAGGCGCCGCCGGGACGTGAGAGACTGTCCCGGCGTCGCGCCCCTCGACACTCGGCCGGGGGCTGGGACGCACCTTTCCGCCCTGGTGTAGCGGCAGCACGCAGGCCTTTGGAGCCTTGAGGCCCGGGTTCGAATCCTGGGGGCGGAGCGGCGTAGCATTGACGGCGTTGGGGTTCCCTCGCTCTCACGCCCATCGGGTGGCTCTCCGGTCGCCTGCGGGTCGCGCGCCATCTCGTCCGTCCATCCGTACCTGATCAGAAACCGTTGGAGTCCGTCCCCGTCTTCGTCCGGTCGCCGGCCGGATCCGTCGGGAGCTCGGGCACGAACCTGTGAGAAGAGGACACGTGACCCCCACCGCACCCGCCGCCGTCATCGTTATGGCCGCAGGCAAGGGAACTCGTATGCGATCGGTCACCCCCAAGGTCCTGCACCGGATTGGCGGTCGCAGCCTGGTGGACCACGCCGTCACCGCCGCCAGGGGGCTCGAGCCCCAGCACCTCGTCGTCGTCGTGCGCCATGAGCGCGACGCCGTCGTCGCACACCTCGCCGAGGTCGCCCCCGACGCCGTCCCGGCCGACCAGGACGAGGTCCCCGGCACCGGGCGGGCCGTCGCATGCGGCCTGGCCTCCCTGCCCGAGAGTCTGACCGGGCCCGTTGTCGTCACCAGCGGTGACGTTCCCCTTCTGGACACCTCCACCCTCCAGGCCCTGCTGGCCCAGCACACCGAGCGCGGTGACGCCGTCACCCTGCTGACCACCGAGCTCGATGACCCCACCGGCTACGGGCGCATCGTGCGTGAGGCCGACGGCACCGTCTCGGCCATCGTCGAGCAGCGCGACGCCACCGAGGCCCAGCGCGCCATCCGCGAGATCAACGCCGGCGTCTACGTCTTCGACGCCGCCCACCTGCGCGCCGCCCTGGCGACCCTGGGCATGGACAACGACCAGGGCGAGGTCTACCTCACCGACGTCGTCGCCCACGCCCACCAGGCCGGCCGGCCCACCAGTGCGCTGGTCGTCACCGACCACTGGCTCGTCGAGGGCTGCAACGACCGCGCTCAGCTCGCCGAGCTCGGCGCCGAGCTCAACCGCCGCATCCTGGCCGGCTGGATGGCCCGGGGCGTCGGCGTCGTCGACCCGTCCTCCACCTGGGTGGACGTCACCGCCGAGCTCGCCCAGGACGTCACCCTCGAGCAGGGCGTCCTCGTGCGTGGAACCACCCGGATCGGCCAGGGCGCCCGGGTGGGCGCCTACGCGATCCTCACCGACGCCGTCATCCCGGCCGGCTGCGTCGTCGCCCCCTTCAGCCAGCTCGACGCCGACGCCGCCCAGGCCTGACGCATGAACCCTGCGCATCACCGGCCCAGGCTGAGTCGACCATCTGCTTCCACCTCCGTCTCCAACAGTCACATCAAGGGCCGTACCGGCCGTGAGAAGGGAACCACGTCATGACGGGCATCATTACCAAGGGTGAGAAACGGCTGGTCGTCGTCTCCGGGCGCGCCCATCCCGAGCTCGCCCAGGACGTGACCAGCGAGCTCGGCACCGAGGTGCTGTCCTCCACGGCCTACGACTTCGCCAACGGAGAGACCTATGTCCGCTTCAACGAGTCGGTGCGCGGCTGCGACGTGTTCGTCGTCCAGTCCCACGGCGACCGCGTCAATGACTGGCTCATGGAGCAGCTCATTATGGTCGACGCCCTCAAACGCGCCTCTGCCAAGCGGATCACCGTGGTGGCGCCCTTCTTCCCCTACGCCCGCCAGGACAAGAAGCACCTGGGACGTGAGCCCATCAGCGCCCGCCTCGTGGCGGACCTCTACAAGACCGCCGGCGCCGACCGCCTCATGAGCGTGGATCTGCACACCTCCCAGGAGCAGGGCTTCTTCGACGGCCCCTGGGACCACCTGTGGGCCCAGCCGGTGCTCGTCGACTACGTGCGCACCAGGGTCGACCCCGCCAACACCGCGGTCGTCTCCCCTGACGCCGGCCGCATCCGGGTGGCCGAGCGCTGGGCCAACCAGCTCGGCGGCACGCCGTTGGCCTTCGTCCACAAGACGCGTGACGTCACCCGCCCCAACGAGTCCGTGGCCAACCGGGTCGTCGGCGACGTCGAGGGGCGCTCCTGCGTCCTGGTCGACGACATGATCGACACCGGCGGCACGATCGCCAAGGCCGTCCAGGTGCTCCTGGACTCCGGCGCGAAGGACGTCATCGTCGCCGCCACCCACGGGGTGCTCTCCGGGCCCGCCGTGGATCGTCTCTCCTCCTGCGGCGCGCGTGAGGTCGTCGTCACCGACACCCTGCCTATCCCCGCCGGCAAGCGCTTCGAGCAGCTGACGGTCCTGCCGATCGCGCCGCTGCTGGCCCGGGCCATCAAGGCCGTCTTCGACGACGGCTCAGTCGCCTCGCTCTTCGACACCGTCGGCGTTGCCGGCGCCTGAGACCGGGAGGCCGGAGGGCCGACCCGATACGGGGACGCCCCTGTATCGGGGCTGATACCTCGCTCGCCGGCTCTCGCACCGTTGCGCACCGCTGTGCGCCGCCCTCGCAGGGTCCCACCACCGGGCCCGGCGAGGGCTTTCGTCATGCGCCCGATGGGCAGCGGTGCCCATGAGGATCAGGCGCGGCCGGGGGATCCGGGGGATACAGTCGCTTCCAGGTAATGATTTCATTGCTATTCAACCCACCGGTTGCGTAGTGTGGAACCGTCACTGATTCGTGTCCTACCCATACGGGACGTCCTAACTGAAATAACGCGCTCTACCAGTTAAATTAATTTAGTCACAGGTGTTCGGCTGGTGGTTTTTGTTGCGTGAAGTCCCTGTCGTATCTGCGATATACCGCCACCTCGTGAGCGTATTCACAGTCATATTTCCCGGAGGTTCCCGTGCGACGCCGCTCCAGCGCTCCCCGCCTTCTCATCATTCTGTTCCTTGTTCCGCTCCTCCTCGCCGCGATGGTTCTCCTCACCCCCGCCGCTCTGGTGTCGGCGGCGGATGACAAGGCAGACTCCGACGTCGATGCCGGCGGAAGCGACAACGACGATGGCGCGGGCAAAGCGGGTGCCGGCGGTCAGGCCGCCGATCCCACCGGCCAGTCGTCCCAGGAGCCTCCGTACACGGCCGCGCCTCTGCCTACGGCGCAGATCGACGGCGTCGCCTGGGGACAGCTCGTCGTCGGCGACGTGGTCTACGTCGTCGGTAGCTTCAGCAACGCCCGGCCGGCCGGGGCCCTTGCAGGACAGCAGGAGGTCCCGCGCTCCAACATCCTGGCCTACGACATCAATACCGGGGAGCTCATCGAGGACTTCGCCCCCACCCTCAACGGTGCGGGACGAAGCCTGGCCCTCTCCGAGGACAGCAAGACCCTCTACGTCGCCGGGGAGTTCGACAGGGTCAATGACGAGTGGCACAGCCGCCTGGCCGCCTTCGACATCTCCCAAGGGCACGGAACCCTCATCTCCTCCTTCCAGCCCGTGTTCAGCACCACCGTCAAGGACATCGCGGTGGCCGGCGACACCCTCTACGTCGGGGGCTACTTCACCAAGGTGAACAACCAGCAGCGGACCCGCCTGGCCGCCCTCAAGGCCTCCACCGGCGAGCTCCTGGACTGGACCGCGTCCGCCGAGGGCCCCAACGCCCAGGTCTACGCGATCGAGGTCTCCCCGGACCACTCCAAGGTCGTCATCGGTGGCTCCTTCTCCTCGGTCAACGGCTCGAGCAAGCCCGGCTACGGGATGGCTCTCCTGAGCGCCTCCACCGGTGAGGTGCTGCCCATGCCCGTCAACGACACCGTGCGCACGGCCGGTGAGAAGGCCGCCATCTTCGACATCGCCGTCGATGACGCCGGCTTCTACGCCACTGCCTACTCCGCCGTCGGACGCCTCGACGAGGCCAATCTCGAAGGGAGCTTCAAGGCCGACTGGAACGGCAACCTCGTCTGGCTCGAGCCCTGCCACGGTGACACCTACGGGATCGCCCCCACCAAGGAGATCGTCTACACGGTGGGTCACGCCCACTCCTGCGAGACCATCTACGGCTTCCCCAACATGCCCGAGGTGCGCAAGGACGGCTCTCATCCCCTCTACGTGCGGGCCATGGCCTTCACCAACAGCCCCGACATCACCATCCGCCACCAGGGGGTGGTCGACGGCTACCAGGACTGGTCGACCTCGGGTCTCAAGAGTCCCACGATCATCGGCTGGTACCCGGACCTGGAGGCGGGCAAGGTCACGAAGATGTCCCAGGCCGCCTACAAGGTGGACGTCTCCGACAAGTACGTCCTCATGGTGGGTGAGTTCATCGAGGCCGACGGCAAGGTCCAGCAGGGGATCGTGCGCTATCCACGGCGCGCCGGTCAGCCCACGCTGCCGCCCGAGGGCAAGGCCGAGACCTTGGGTGCCAAGGCGGAGGTGACGACGTCGGGCTCGGTCAAGGTCTCCTTCACCGCCACCTGGGACCGTGACGACCCAACTCTGACCTACAGCCTCTACCGGGACAACGAGACCACGCCGGTGGCCACTGAGAAGATCAGTGACACCCGCTGGGCGCTGACCTCCCACACCCTGGAGGACACCGGCTGCCCGGCCGGCGAGCACACCTACCGCCTCGTGGTCTCCGACCCCAGTGGCAACACGATCACTGCCCAGACCTCGAGCATCACGGTCTCCAAGGATGCGAAGAACGCGGGCAACGCGAAGAACGCCGACAAGAAGGCGGGCAACGATGGTGACGAACAGGCCGACGACGTCGAGCGGGCCGATGACTCCGAGGCGGACGGTGAGGGCAACTGAGACGGCGTTGATCAGGCGGCCCGGGGAGGCCCGACCGGACTGATCGGTTCGAGCGGAGCTCATGAACAGGGCGGGCCCGATGCGTGAGGCATCGGGCCCCCGCCCTGAACGTGTGTCGGTACTCGGCGGCCGGTCTACCAGGAGCGGCGCGGCGACTGCGCGCGGCGGCGGGCCGAGGCCGCGGAGGCCGCCGACATGGAGGTCGACTGCTGAGCCGAGGCTGCCGACGACGCCGAGGCCATCTGCTGGTTCGGCTGAATCGACGGCGGAGGAGGCGGCGGTGGGGCGTCTGGCGGGTCAGGGCTGCGGTGACGGCCGCCGACCGAGGCCGGAACCGGGGTGAGGTGGCGGGTCTGGTCGTTGGAGGATTCCTCAGCCAACGGCGCTACAAGAGTTAGACGCGGCTTGGACATCCGCCGACGGCGGGCAAGGGTCTGTCGGCGCGAGGGCGCCTGCTGGCGCACCGACGTCGGGCGGGAGAGGGAGGATGACGAGGGGGACTCGGCCTCGGGGGACGACTCCTGGATGTGTGAGGAGGAGCGTGTTGCCCTTGTGGCCGTCGTGGCCTCGGGAGTCGAGGTTGGGGTCTGGGTCCGGCGGCGGCTCGTCGTTGTCGGAAGGGAGGACGCGTCCTGCCAGCCGGTCGGCGATACCGGACGGTCCGTCGACGGCGGGGTGATGCGACGTCGGGTGGGCACGCTCGGCGCGGAGGTCGATGCCGGCGTCGAGGTGCGCCGGCGGCTGGACGCCGGGGCCGCGGAGGCGGAGGAGGGCATGGCCGAGGATGTCGGGGCCGGTGCCGGAGCGGGCGGGTACTGGTAGGAGGTCGCACCCGGCGTGCCTGATGAGGCGGGGGACTGCGAGGAGGCCGAGGAGGCCGGAACGGTCTGCCCAGTGGGAAGCGCGGTGCTGCGCCGGCTGGGGGCGTCCGGTGCCCCCGGGGAGCGGTGGCTACCGGCGGTCGACGCCGAGGTGTACGGCTGCACCGCGATCGAGGGGGAGGCCGGTACCGTCAGGTCCGCGGGAGTGGGAAGCGGCGGCGGAAGAGGCGCGTGCGTGTAGGACGGCGCGGCCTCGGGTGCTGAGGCGGCCTGCTGGCGGTGCATCGCCGAGGTGATGCCGGAGGTGAAGGAACCGTGCGCAGGAGCTGAGGCCGCCGACGTCGACGACAGTGAGACTGCCGAGGGCATGGACGTAGCCGAGCCCGCCGGGCTCATGGGGGCCGCAGACCTCGTCGACGACGCCGAGGAGATCGAGGACGGCGTTGGCGCAGGAGCGCGGGACGCCGCCTCCTGCGCGGAGGGCTGCGCCGGTGCCGGGGAGTACAGAGGAGCGGAGACCGCGGGCATCGCGGTCGTCTGATCCGGTGCCTGCTGCGCGGAGAAGACCGGGGCGGCGGCGGAGGACGCCGTCGGCTGGGACGCCGGCACCGGAGCCGAGCTCGACGATGCCCCCGACATCATGGGTGCCGAGACGGGCGACGGCATCGAGGCGGGGGTGGGCTGGGGAGCGAGGGCCCCGGGTGCCTGGGCCTGCTCGGCGGACGGGGTGAAGGAGGCCTCCGGCGAGGACGGAACCGGCGACTGGGCCTGAAGCTGCTGGTACTGGTATGGAACCTGCGCCTGAGGCTGGGCCGGGGACGGGCTCGGCTGCAGGAGGGCGGCCGTCTTCTGACGCAGGGCCCGCAGGGAGGCCGCTGCCCGCCCTGTGCGTACCTCGCCGTCGTGGCCGCTGCTGCGGCGGTGGCGGAACATGGCGTAGGAGACGGAGGCCAGCAGTCCCAGCAGCAGCCCGGAGATCGCCGAGGCGCGGGCTCCGGGGCGCTCTATGGTGGTGGTGGCCGTGGTGGCCGGTGAGGTGGTGCTCGTCGTCATCCCCAGGGCCTCCTTGCCCAGCAGGTCGCCGGAGGAGAGTTCCTTGTTGAGGGAGGCCGCCGTCGCCTTGGCGATGTTGACGGCCTTCTCCTTGCTGCTGGCCTTGGCGGTGATGGACAGGACCAGGGTCTCGGGCGGGTTGGTGACCGTCAGGGCGTCCGAGAGGTCCGAGGTCTTCATGTTGAGGGACTTCGCTGCCGGGTCCAGGACCTTCGGACTCGTGGAGAGCTCCACCAGGGTGGGCATGAGGTCCTTGGCCTGAGTCGAGAAGGAGGGGGTCTCCTTGGACTTGGGCTGGATACCCAGGGTGGTGGTTGCTGCCGCGACCGGTTTGGTCGACAGGGCCACCCCGAACCCGGCCAGGGTGCATACGAGCAGGATGACGAGGCAGGCTACGAGATTCCTGCGGATGGCGTGAAGGATCTGCGAAGGCTGCACGCTGCTCCCCATCTGGTCTGGTTCTGGTCGTTTCTAGCGTCCGGTCGGATCCGAGCGGAACCCGGCGGATGCTGAAAGGCTACGGCCCAACCCTAACTGTAAGATCACGTTCAGGTCTCGGTGACTGTAGTAGCCTTCCTGCGCCCCCCGGCCTGCCTGGGTTCCTCAATCGCGAGGGACCTGGCGATGTGGTGAGTCTTTCACCGGGGCCGTGGGGCAGGCGAGGGCTGTCGGGACCCCCGTCAGCGCGGCGAAGAAGACGTCGGGGTCGGTCGAGTGCGGCCGACGTCGTCGGACTTCTTCCGGCCCTACCTGACCTTGGTCAGGTCGCCGGAGGTGCTCCCAGCATCTTCCCGGACAGTTCCCACAGCGCGCCCTCGGCTGCAGGTGATGTCGCCGCGGCATCACCATCACATCACGACGACACACGACAAGGGAGGAACGATGTCCCTCGCCAGGACCCTGTTCATCGTCCTCCCCATGGTTGTCGCCGCCCTGGCGGTCCTCATCCTGGTGGCCGACCGCATCCACCGCCGCCCCATCGTCGGGGCGGGGCTGGTGATGTGCGCGATCGGGTTCGTGCCGGTGTGGGTGATGATCCCCGTCGAGCCCAATGTGCCTCCAGCGACCCTGGCCTGCTTCCTGGTGATCATCGCACTTCTGCCCGGCTTCTCGTGGCGGCTGACCAGCGGGGACCTCATGGTCGCCACCGCCTGGGGGCTGGTGGGCCTGTCCGTCGCCGCGGGCTCGCCGCTCAACTACGTCCTGTCCGACCTCGTCTTCGGCGCCCTGCCCGCATACCTCGCCGGGCGGCTGCTCGTGGAGCGGCTCGGGCTGCGGCGCGTGGCCGAGGTCCTGGCGATCGTGTGGATCGCGGTGTCCGTGCTGGCACTGCTCGAGGCCGTCACCACCATCAACCCCTTCAGCTACATCACCGTCCACAACAACCTCTATGAGGAGTGGTCCCCGCCGCTGGCCAGGGGCAGCCTCACCCGCGTCGAGGGCGCCTTCGGCCACCCCATCGCCCTGGGGGTGTGCCTGGCGGCGGGGATCCCGCTCATTCTGGCGACGTGCTGGAGGCCGGGCTACCGGATCGCGGCCGGCGCCCTCGTCCTGGGGGCGACCATCCCCACCTTCTCCCGCTCAGCGATCGCCTGCGCCGTCATCGCCGTCATCCTCAGCCTCATGCAGGTGCATACCAATATCCCCGCCCTGTGGCGGATGGGTTTCCTCACGGTGCTGGTCGGCGTGGGCAGCGTCCTGCTGCCCTACGTCCTGGGGGTCTTCGACTCGGCGGGCCGCGAGCAGGAGGACTCGGCCGGCTACCGCGGCGACATCCTGGTCCTGGTGCGCCAGCTCAATCCGCTCGGGCTGTCCTCGGCCTACCAGAAGTCGGGGGACTCGGTGGCCTGGGGCGGCTACAGCTCCATCGACAACCACCTGCTGCTGACGGCGCTGCGCTTCGGGTGGATCCCCGTGGTGCTCATCATGGCGGGGCTGCTGGTGTACCTGGCTCGGGCCTTCATCCAGCGCTCCAACCCCGCCCAGATCGCCCTGCTCAGCCTCATCCCGGCCTACGGGACGGTCGCCTTCATCACCCAGATCGGAACCGTCGTGTGGCTCATCGCCGGGATGGCGGCCTCGGCGCAGGTCTCGGTCCTGCTGGAGAGCCGCAACAACACCACAGGTGGGGGCGTGGGCGTCGTCGCCGGGCACGCCAACCCCTGGAACCGGATCCGCAGCGGGAACCGGTCCCGCAGGGCCTTCACCGGTCGGCCGGTGCGCTCAGCCGTCCACGCCGCCGATGGCGCCGAGGCGGGGAGTCACTAGACTCGCGGCCGTGCTTCTGACTGCGCTCCTGCCTCCGCTGCTCGCCGACGCCGACATCGCCCGCACCGTTCGCGCCGCCTCCTCCCGCCGGCGCTCCGACCGCAGCCTCGTCGTCGCCCCGGGCGCCCGGCCCGCCGTCCTGGCCGCCATGACCCTCGGGGAGGAGGGCGTCAACCGGGTTGCCGGCGATGACGCCGGAACCGGCGGGGCGGGCGGCGCGGCCGCCGTCGGTCAGAAGGGCTCTGACGCCGGCTCCGGCACGCCCCTGCTGGTCGTCACCGCCACCGGCCGCGAGGCCGAGGAGACCGCCCTGGCCCTGCGCAGCTACCTGCCGGCAGACGACGTCGCCGTCATGCCCGCCTGGGAGACCCTCCCCCACGAGCGGCTCTCGCCGCGTGCCGACACCGTGGCCCAGCGCCTGTCCGTCCTGCGCCGCCTGGCCCACCCCGAGGAGGGCGGGGCGATCCGCGTCCTCGTCGTCCCCGTGCGCGCCCTCCTGGCTCCCGTCATCGCAGGGCTCGGCGAGCTCGAGCCCGTCCATCTGGCCCCCGGTCTGGCCGTGGGGCTGGAGGAGACCGCCCGTCGCCTGGAGGCCGCCGCCTACACGCGCGTCGACATGGTCGAGTCCCGCGGCGAGTACGCCGTGCGCGGCGGTATCCTCGACGTCTTCCCGCCCTCCGAGCCCAGGCCGGTGCGTGTGGACTTCTTCGGCGACGAGATCGACGAGGTCTCCTCCTTCGCCGTCGCCGACCAGCGCACCATCGAGGCGCTGAGCGCTGTGACCGCCACCGCCTGCCGTGAGCTGGTCCTCACCGACACGGTGCGCGAGCGCGCCGCCGCCCTGGCCGACGCCGTCCCCGGCGCCGCCGACATGCTGGAGAGGATCAGCCAGGGCGTCGCCGTCGAGGGCATGGAGTCCCTCGCCCCGGTGCTGGTGGACAAGATGGTCCCGCTGCTCGACCTCGTCGGCGACCGGCTCACGGTGCTGCTGGAGCCCGAGCGGGTGCGCAAGCGCGCCGAGGACCTCACCGCCACCACCGGTGAGTTCCTCGCCGCCGCCTGGACCTCGGCGGCCTCCGGCGGCACAGTCCCCGTCGACCTGTCCGCTGCCGCCTTCGCCCACCTGGCCGAGGCTCGGGCACTGGCGATCTCCACCAACCGCGGCTGGTGGTCCTTCACCGCCCTGGCCGCCGGACCCGAGACCACCCGCCTGCCCCTGAGCGACCCGCGCACCTACCGCGGTGAGCTCGAACGAGCCGTGGCGGACCTGGGCCGGCTGGCCCGTCAGGGCTGGACCGTCGTCGTCGCCACCGACGGCCCCGGACCCGGCCGGCGCATGGCCCAGCTCCTGGGCGACGGCGACGTCCCCGCCCGCATCGTCGACCAGCTCTCCGAGGCCGGCGAGCTCGGCCGCGAGGCCGACTGGGTCCCCGACCCGGCCGCCGCACCCGATGAGACGGGCGGGGCGGCTGCCGTTGACGGCGCGGTTGATGCTGCAGCCGCTGACCCGACGGCGGGACCGGGTGACGGCGTCGTGCGCGTCACCCAGGCCAGTGCCGGCCACGGCTTCCTCGCCGAGGGACTGCGCCTGGCCCTCATCGCCGAGTCCGACCTCACCGGGCGGGCCTCGGCCGGCCCTCGCGGGCGCCGCAGCCTGC
>NZ_GL882511.1 GCF_000195595.1 Actinomyces sp. oral taxon 170 str. F0386 | reverse complement strand
GTCCGGCCCGCTCCCCATCGGGGGAGCGGGCCGGACGCCCTGGAAGCCGCTCGTCGCAGACGTTCCCGAGGAGATCGGCTAGAACTCGACGTCCTCGCTGCTGGAGAAGCCGGTGCGGAAGTCGTCGGAGAAGTCCGCACGCAGGTCCCCGCCGAAGTGGAAGTCGTCCAGGGCGACGGACTCGCCGAAGACGTTGTCCCCCAGGTCCACCCGGGAGAAGACCTCGGCCTTGACCTCCTCGGTGGGCTCGACCTCGATGTCCGAGTAGCGGGCCAGGCCCGTACCGGCGGGGATGAGCTTACCGAGGATGACGTTCTCCTTAAGGCCCAGCAGCGGGTCGGACTTGCCGTTCATGGCGGCCTCGGTGAGCACGCGCGTGGTCTCCTGGAAGGAGGCGGCACTCAGCCAGGAGTCCGTAGCCAGCGAGGCCTTGGTGATTCCCATGAGCTCGGTACGGCCGGTGGCGGTCTTGCCGCCCTCGGCCATGACCCGGCGGTTCTCGGCGCGGTAGTGCATGACGTCCACCAGGTCTCCCTGGAGGAGGTGGGTGTCCCCGGAGTCCAGCACGGTCACGCGGCGCAGCATCTGGCGCACGATGACCTCGATGTGCTTGGAGTGGATGTCCACGCCCTGGGAGCGGTAGACCTCCTGGACCTCCTCAACCAGGTGGCGCTGGGTGGCGGCCACCGAGCGCAGGCGCAGGACCTTCTTGGGGTCGACCGGCCCCTCGGTGAGGGCCTGGCCGGGCTCGACGTGGTCCCCGTCGGCCACCAGCAGGCGCTGACGGCGCGAGACCGGGACGATGACGTCCTCCTCGCCGTCGTCGCGGGTGATGACCAGGCGCTTGCCATCGGCGTCATCCTCGATCTTGAGGGTGCCGGCGGCCTCGGCCACGGCGGCCTCGCCCTTGGGGGTGCGGGCCTCGAAGAGCTCCTGCACACGGGGCAGACCCTGGGTGATGTCGGCGGCGCCGGCCGCACCACCGGTGTGGAAGGTACGCATGGTCAGCTGCGTGCCGGGCTCACCGATGGACTGGGCGGCGATGATGCCGACGGCCTCACCGATGTCGACACGCTTACCGGTGGCCAGCGAGCGGCCGTAGCAGGCGGCGCAGGTACCGACGTTGGAGTCGCAGGTGAGCACGGAGCGGACCGTGATCTCCTCGATGCCCGCGTCGATGGCGGCCTGGATCTCGGCGTCGCCGAGGTCGGCGCCGGCCTCGATGATGAGGTTGCCCTCGGCGTCGATGGCGTCGCGCGCCAGGGTGGTGCCGAACACGGTGGTGCCCAGGATCTCCGAGGGCTCCTTGATGAGCTCGTCGCCGGCCTCGATCCAGGAGAAGATCCGCTTGGTCAGGCCCTTGCGGGTGCCGCAGTCCTCCTCGCGGACGATGACGTCCTGGGAGACGTCGACCAGACGACGCGTGAGGTAGCCGGAGTCGGCGGTGCGCAGCGCCGTGTCCGCCAGGCCCTTACGGGCGCCGTGGGTGGCGATGAAGTACTCCAGGACGCTCAGGCCCTCGCGGTAGTTCGACTTGATGGGGCGCTCGATGAGGCGCTGCTTGGGGTCGGCCACCAGGCCGCGCATACCGGCGAGCTGGCGGATCTGGTCCCAGTTGCCTCGGGCCCCGGAGACCACCATCTGGTAGACGGTGTTGCGCTGCGGGAAGTTCTCGCGCATCGCCTCGGCGACCTCGGCGGTGGCCTTGGTCCAGATGTCGATGAGCGAGGCGTAGCGGTCGTCCTCGGTGAGGGCACCGAGCTCGAACTGCTCCTCGATCTCGGCGGCCTCGTTCTCGTAGCGCACGAGGATCTCCTGCTTGGCCTCCGGGGAGACGACGTCGGCGAAGGCGACGGTGATACCGGACCAGGTGGACCAGTAGAACCCGTTGGCCTTGAGGGCGTCCAGGGACGCGGCCACCTCCACACGGGAGTAGTTCTCCGCCAGGGCATTGACGATGTTGCCCAGCTGCTTCTTGTCCACGACGTAGTTGACGTAGGGGAAGCTCTCAGGCAGCGAGGTGTTGAACAGGGCCCGGCCCAGCGAGGTGCGCAGGGTGATCGGGTCGCCCTCGCTCCAGTCCTCGGGGGGCTGCCAGCCCTCGGGCGCGGCGATGCCCTCCTCGAAGCGGATGTCGCAGGCGGCGTTGACGTGGAGCTTGCCGAAGTCGTAGGCCATGACGGCCTCCGCGAAGGAGGAGAAGGCCGGGACGATCTCGTTGCCCTCGGCGTCGCGCTCGACCTCGACCGCCGGGTCGGGGTCGGAGGTGAGGTAGTAGGTGCCGATGATCATGTCCTGGCTGGGCATGGTCACGGGGCGCCCGTCGGAGGGCTTGAGGATGTTGTTCGAGGACAGCATGAGGATGCGGGCCTCTGCCTGCGCCTCGGCGCCCAGCGGCAAGTGGACGGCCATCTGGTCGCCGTCGAAGTCGGCGTTGAAGGCGCCGCACACGAGGGGGTGCAGCTGGATGGCCTTGCCCTCGATGAGCTGGGGCTCGAAGGCCTGGATGCCCAGACGGTGCAGGGTGGGGGCGCGGTTGAGCAGCACGGGGTGCTCGCGGATGACCTCGGCCAGGACGTCCCAGACCTTGGGGTTGGCGCGCTCGACCATGCGCTTGGCGGCCTTGACGTTCTGGGCCTCCTTGAGCTCGACGAGCCGCTTCATGACGAAGGGCTTGAACAGCTCCAGGGCCATCTGGCTGGGCAGACCGCACTGGTGGAGCTTGAGCTGGGGGCCGACGACGATGACGCTGCGGCCCGAGTAGTCCACGCGCTTGCCCAGGAGGTTCTGGCGGAAGCGGCCCTGCTTGCCCTTGAGCATGTCGGACAGGGACTTCAGCGGCCGGTTGCCCACGCCGGTGACCGGGCGACCGCGGCGGCCGTTGTCGAACAGGGCGTCGACGGCGTCCTGAAGCATGCGCTTCTCGTTGTTGACGATGATCGTCGGGGCGCCCAGGTCCATGAGCCGCTTGAGACGGTTGTTGCGGTTGATGACCCGGCGGTAGAGGTCGTTGAGGTCACTGGTGGCGAAGCGGCCACCGTCGAGCTGGACCATGGGGCGCAGGTCCGGCGGGATGACCGGGATGTTGTCCAGGACCATGGACTCCGGGGCGGTGCCGGTCATGCGGAAGGCGTTGACGACCTTGAGGCGCTTGATGGCGCGGGTCTTGCGCTGACCAGTGCCGTTCTCGACGATCTCGGCCAGGGCTGCGGCCTCACCCTCCAGGTCGAAGCTGCGCAGGCGGGCCTGGATGGCCTCGGCGCCCATGGCGCCCTTGAAGTAGATGCCGTAGTCGGCGACCATGTCGCGGTAGAGGACCTCGTCACCCTCCAGGTCACCGACCTTGAGGCTCACGAAGCGGTCCCAAACCTTGTCCATGTGCTCCAGGGCGCGCTGGTTGCGACGGCGCATGGCCGTGATCTCGCGCTCGGCGGTCTTGCGGAGCTTGTCGCGCTGGGAGGCCTCGGCGCCCTCGGCCTCGAGCTGGGCGAGGTCCTCCTCGAGGCGCTGCTGACGGGCCTCGACCTCGGCCTGGCCGGACTCCTCGAGGTGCTTCTTCTTGACCTCGAGCTCGTTGCGCAGCGAGGGCAGGTCGTCGTGACGGCCCTCCTCATCGACCTCGGTGACCATGTAGGCCGCGAAGTAGATGACCTTCTCCAGGTCCTTGGGCGCGAGGTTGAGCAGGTAGCCCAGGCGCGAGGGGACGCCCTTGAAGTACCAGATGTGGGTGACCGGAGCGGCGAGCTTGATGTGGGCCATGCGCTCGCGACGCACCTTGGAGCGAGTGACCTCGACCCCGCAGCGCTCGCAGACGATGCCCTTGTAGCGCACGCGCTTGTACTTACCGCAGGCGCACTCCCAGTCCCGGGTGGGGCCGAAGATCTTCTCGCAGAACAGACCGTCCTTCTCGGGCTTGAGGGTGCGGTAGTTGATGGTCTCGGGCTTCTTGACCTCGCCGTGGGACCACGAGCGAATGTCCTCCGCGGTGGCGAGGCCGAGCTGGATCCTGTCGAACACGTTGGCGTCGAGCACAGTTCCTACTTCCGATGGTGAATCTCATCAGGTGGTGGTCTGGGGGCGTTCCGTCGTCGTTGTTCCATGACTCCGACGGCGCCTGCGAGCCTGGTGGGAGGGCGGGCGGCGGACGGGCCGCCCGCCCTCAACCGGGGCTCGGTGAAGTTGTCACGAAGTCGTCACCGGGGTGGCCACTCAGATCTCGTCCACCGTGGAGGCGGTGGCCCCGCCCGGGCGCCGGCCCAGGTCGAAACCGAGCTCCTCGGCGGCGCGCGAGCCGTCGTCGTCGGTGTCGTCCAGGGCGATGGCGCTGCCCTCGGCGTCGAGCGCCTCGACGTTCAGGCACAGCGACTGCATCTCCTTCATGAGCACCTTGAAGGACTCGGGGATGCCGGGCTCGGGGATGTCCTCGCCCTTGACGATCGCCTCGTAGACCTTGACGCGACCGTTGACGTCGTCGGACTTGACGGTGAGAAGCTCCTGGAGGGCGTGGGCGGCGCCGTACGCCTCCATGGCCCACACCTCCATCTCACCGAAGCGCTGACCACCGAACTGGGCCTTACCACCCAGCGGCTGCTGGGTGATCATGGAGTACGGGCCCGTGGAGCGGGCGTGGATCTTGTCGTCCACGAGGTGGTGGAGCTTGAGGATGTACATGTAGCCCACCGAGATGGGGTACGGGAAGGGCTCGCCGGAGCGGCCGTCGAAGAGGCGCGCCTTGCCGTTGGGCTCCACCAGCTGCAGGCCGTCGGAGGTCGGCAGCGTGGAGTCCAGCAGCCCCATGAGCTCGTTGTCGCGTACGCCGTCGAAGACGGGCGTGGCCACGGGCGTGCGGGGCTCGGCCTTGATGCCGTTCTCGGGCAGGTTGGCGGTCCAGGCCTCGCCGGCCTCGTGGGCGGCGGTGGCGTCCCAGCCGCGGGAGGCGACCCAGCCCAGGTGCAGCTCGAGGACCTGCCCGACGTTCATACGGCTGGGCACGCCCAGAGGGTTGAGGATGACATCGACCGGGGTGCCGTCGGCCAGGAAGGGCATGTCCTCCACGGGCAGGATCTTGGAGATGACGCCCTTGTTGCCGTGACGGCCGGAGAGCTTGTCACCCACGGTGATCTTGCGGCGCTGGGCGATGTAGACGCGCACCATGCGGTTGACGCCCGCGGGCAGCTCGGCGTCGTCGGAGGCGGCGTCGATCTCGCGCACGCCGGTGACGATGCCGTACTCGCCGTGAGGCACGCGCAGGGAGGTGTCGCGGACCTCGCGGGCCTTCTCGCCGAAGATGGCGCGCAGAAGGCGCTCCTCGCTGGTCAGCTCGGTCTCGCCCTTGGGGGTCACCTTGCCCACGAGGATGTCGCCGCTGCGGACCTCGGCGCCGATGCGGATGATGCCGCGCTCGTCGAGGTTGGCCAGGGTCTCCTCGCTGACGTTGGGGATGTCCCGGGTGATCTCCTCGGCGCCCAGCTTGGTGTCGCGGGCGTCGACCTCGTGCTCCTCGATGTGGATCGAGGTGAGCATGTCCTCGGCGACCACGCGCTGGGAGACGATGATGGCGTCCTCGTAGTTGAGGCCCTCCCAGGTCATGAAGGCGACCAGGAGGTTCTGGCCCAGGGCCAGGTCGCCCTCGTTGGTGGCGGGACCGTCGGCCAGGACCGAGCCGACCTCGACGCGCTCGCCCTCGGTGGCCACGACCCGCTGGTTGTAGCAGTTGCCTTGGTTGGAGCGGCGGAACTTGGCGACCTTGTAGACATTCTCGGTGCCGTCGTCGTTCGCCACGCGCACGAAGTCCGCGCAGACCTCGGTGACGACTCCGGCCTTGTCGGCCACGAGGACGTCGCCGGCGTCGACGGCTGTGCGCCGCTCCATGCCCGTACCCACCAGCGGGGCGTCGGGGCGGATGAGCGGCACGGCCTGGCGCTGCATGTTGGCGCCCATGAGGGCGCGGTTGGCGTCGTCGTGCTCGAGGAAGGGGATGAGGGAGGTACCCACCGACACCATCTGGCGGGGGGAGACGTCCATGAGGTCCACCTGCGAGGAGGGCACGAGGGCCGGCTCACCGCCGGTGACGCGGCACAGGACGTGGTCCTCGGCGAAGTGGCCGTCCTCGGTGAGGGTGACGTTGGCCTGGGCGATGACGTGGCGGTCCTCGTCGTCGGCCGTCAGGTAGTGGGTCTCGTCGGTGACCTGGCCGTCGACGACGACGCGGTAGGGGGTCTCGACGAAGCCGAAGGGGTTGATGCGCCCGAAGGTGGCCAGCGAGCCGATGAGGCCGATGTTGGGGCCCTCAGGGGACTCGATGGGGCACATGCGCCCGTAGTGCGAGGTGTGGACGTCGCGGACCTCCATGGAGGCGCGCTCACGGGACAGACCGCCGGGGCCCAGGGCGCTCAGACGGCGCTTGTGGGTCAGGCCCGCCAGCGGGTTGTTCTGGTCCATGAACTGGCTCAGCTGGGAGGTGCCGAAGAACTCCTTGATCGCGGCCGTCACGGGCCGGATGTTGATGAGCGTGTTCGGCGTGATGGCCTCGACGTCCTGGGTGGTCATGCGCTCGCGCACCTGACGCTCCATGCGGCTCATACCGGTGCGCACCTGCGCCTGGATGAGCTCGCCGACGGCGCGGATACGACGGTTGCCCAGGTGGTCGATGTCGTCGTACTCGACGGCGATCTCGGTGATCTCGCCGTCGCGCACGCCCTCGACGGTCTCGGCGCCGGCGTGCAGGGCCAGCAGGTAGCGCAGGGCCGCGACGATGTCCTCGATCCGCAGGGTGGACTCGGTCAGGTCCGAGGCCAGGCCCAGCTTCTTGTTGATCTTGTAGCGGCCGACCTTGGCCAGGTCGTAGCGCTTGGGGTTGAAGTAGAAGTTCTCCAGCAGGGTGCGCCCCGCCTCGACGCTCGGCGGCTCGCCGGGGCGGATCTTCTTGTAGATGTCCAGGAGCGCCTCGTCCTGGGTGGTGATCTTGCGGTCCTCGTCCAGGGCGGAGGTCAGGGCCGGGAAGTCGGCGAACTCCTTGCGGATCTCCGACTCGTCCATGCCCAGGGCCAGCAGGAAGACGGTGACGTCCTGCTTGCGCTTGCGGTCGATGCGCACGGCGACGCGGTCGGACTTGTCGATCTCGAACTCGAGCCAGGCGCCGCGCGAGGGGATGAACTTGACGTTGTAGACGTACTTGTCCGTGGCCTTCTCGGTGGTGCGCTCGAAGTACACGCCCGGTGAACGCACGAGCTGGGAGACGACGACGCGCTCGGAGCCGTTGACGATGAAGGTGCCCTTGTCCGTCATGAGCGGGAAGTCGCCCATGAAGACCGTCTGGGACTTGATCTCACCGGTGGAGAAGTTCTCGAAGTCCGCCACCACGTAGAGGGGGGCGGAGTAGGTGAGGTCCTTCTCCTGGCACTCCTCTGCCGTGTACTTCGGCTCCTCGAAGCGGTGGTCGTGGAAGGACAGGGCCATGGTCTCCCCGAAGTCCTCGATCGGGGAGATCTCGTCGAAGATCTCCTCCAGACCGGAGGTCTCGGGCAGGGAGCCCGGGTGCGCCCTGTTGGCGGCGGTCATCCGCTCGCGCCATCTCTCGTTGCCGACGAGCCAGTCGAAGCTCTCGGTCTGAAGGGCGAGCAGATTCGGAGCCTGCATGGGCTCGGCAATCTTGGCAAAGTTGATACGACGCGACGCGGTACGAGCGGCGATGTCAGCAGCAGTAGGTGCGGAGGTGCGCGAGGCAGCCAAAGGGGGATCCTTCCCTCAGATCGGGGATCACACAACGCACACCGCGGGCACCGGGTTGAGTAGAATCTTCGTTGCCGGGCTCACGCCCGCCAGGGTTCCGCCGGACCGGGGCCCGCACGGAGGGCAGATACTCCTCGCGCCAATACACACAATGCACGCAAAGCGCTAGCGTACACGGCCGACGTCAAGGACTCCACGCCGATTCCCACCTCGTCCTTGCGATTCCCACCACAGTCGCGCATACTGCCCCGCCCGCGCCCTCCGCGTGACCTGAATCCCTCGGCATGGTCAGCCCGCTGAGCGGCCGGCGGCCGGCTCGTGCCAGTTCGCCTCCCCTCCGTTCCTCCCAGACGCCCTGGCACGCAACCGGGTCCCGGCCACCTGGCGGTGGACGGGACCCGGTGATGCTGGGCCTCCCCAGCCGTCGGCGACACTCAGGCCGCGTCAGGCAGCGGGGAGAAGCTCACTTGAGGGTGACGGTGGCGCCGGCGCCCTCGAGCTGCTCCTTGGCCTTCTCGGCGGCCTCCTTGTTGGCGCCCTCGAGAACGGGCTTGGGAGCACCGTCGACGAGCTCCTTGGCCTCCTTCAGGCCGAGGGAGGTCAGGGCGCGCACCTCCTTGATGACCTGGATCTTCTTGTCGCCGGCGGCCTCGAGGATGACGTCGAACTCGTCCTTCTCCTCGGCGGCGGCCTCGCCACCGGCAGCGCCGGGGGCAGCGGCAACGGCCACGGCGGCCGGAGCGGCGGCGGTGACGTCGAAGGTCTCCTCGAAGGCCTTGACGAACTCGGACAGCTCGATGAGGGTGAGCTCCTTGAACTGCTCGATGAGCTCTTCGGTGGTCAGCTTCGCCATGATGGGCGTTCCTTCCTTATCAGGTTCCTGCGCGCGCAGGGTTGGTGGATGACGCGTGCGGCCTCAGGCCGCGGTCTCCTGCTTCTCGCGCAGGGCGTCGACGGTGCGCACGGCCTGGGAGGCCGGTGCGGCGAAGAGGTACGCAGCCTTGGACAGGGACGCCTTGACGGCGCCCGCGGTCTTGGCGAGCAGCACCTCGCGGGACTCGAGAGAGGCAAGCTTGTCAACGCCGTCGGCGGACAGCACGGCGCCGTCCATGACACCGCCCTTGATGACGAGCTGCTGGTTTTCCTTGGCGAAGTCACGCAGAGCCTTGGCGGCCTCGACCGGCTCACCGGTGACGAAGGTCAGGGCGGAGGGGCCCGTGAGGTCGTCGGCGAAGCCCTCGAGCCCGACCTGGCGGGCAGCGATCGCAGCAAGCGTGTTCTTCACCACGGTGTACTCGGCGCTACCGGCGAGGGAACGACGTAGCTCCTTGAGCTGGGCGACGCTCAGTCCCCGGTACTCAGTCAGCAGGACCGCGTCAGCCTGGCGGAACTTGTCCGCCAGAGCAGCAACGGCTGCTTCCTTGTCAGGCCGTGCCATGGGCCCTCCTTCCGTGGTATGCCGCAGGGCCCACCCACTGGAAAAGCCCCGCGCCGGTGGGCACGGGGCTCGCTTCCGGGCACGCCCGGAGGGGGTCACGTTCTCACCTGCGCCGGCTCCACCTCGAGTGGACTTGGTCCCGCCGGAGCGGGAGACCTGCGGTCTTTGGCAGAGAGCACCATACCCGGCAGCGGGCCCCACTGCGCAAGGCAGAGCCCCGTGGAACTGATCACTGAGGACGTTCCCCGTCACTGGAACCCGACGCCGGAGCACAGCGGCAGCAGGTCCGACGACGGAGCCCGGCGCGGCCCATCCCCCGGCACCTGCGCGCCGCCTCCTCCTCGGCCTCGAGCCGGTCAGCCCCCGAGAGTCTCGGCCAGCGCGTCTCGCTCTGTGACGTCGAACCAGAGCAGGTCGGCCTCGGCGGCCCGCTCGAAGGCGTCCTCGTCGCCGAGCCGGGCGGCGCGAACGTCGGTCTCCGCCGCCGCCTCGTCCACGAGCAGGGCGGCGACGTCCTCCCAGGGAATCTCCCCGGTCACCTCGACCGTGCCGGGCAGGACGTCCCCCTCAACGGCGAGCTCGCGCACGTACTCGGCATCGACGTCGGCGGCGATGACGATACGTCGGTCAGCCAGTCCCTCGGCCCCGGGCTCGGCCAGCAGGACGAGGGAGGCGTCGGCTGCGCACAGCGAGGCGGAGACCTCCAGCCCCTCCTCGTCCTCCTCCGGCAGGGCGCGGCCAAGGGCCGGGGTGGCGGCATGGGCCACAAGCGGCTCCTGAGAGGAGCCGAGAGCGGCGGCGCGCAGGTGGACGGCGGTGGCGGGAAGGTAGATGCGCATGGTTCTAGTCTGCCCCACCGCCCCACCTGACCGGCCAGGGGCACACCTCGCAACCGCACCCCGCGGCCGGCGAGCGCTCCTGCACCACTCAGGCGCCCGCACCGATCAGTGGCTGGACGTCAGTAACGGTGCCGCCCGGCTCCCGGTGACGCCGGAGGAGGGGCCCCACTCCCTCGACCACCATCTCTGCCAGGAGCTCGACTGACGTCCACGCCTTGCTCCGGTCCCCGAACCACTCCCGGATCCGCCGCTGCGCCCGTTCCCGGCCACGATGCCGTTCCCGGCACGTGCGCCGGACCCGGTGGTGGTGGCGCCGGTGGCGATGGCTGCATCCACGGTTGCCCCACCGGCTGGATCGACGGCGGCAGGGACTGATGCGAGCGCTGCGGGGCGCGGGTGGCGTCGTGAGGTGCCCGGGTGGCCGGCACCCGCTCTCCGGCCCCCTGACCCTCACCTCTGCCCCGACGTCGCGCACCTTTGCTGGATGCGACCTTGCGCCGCTTGCCGCTGGCTTCCTTCACCTTGCCCGTGGAGTCACGTCGTCCGTCCCGCCGACGGCGCCGCAGCAGCGACCGCCGCGACGATCGCGTCTTGCGGGCGGCAGCCGCCTGTGGATCGATCCGGTCGACCAGTGCACTGAGCGCCTTGCCCAACGCGCTGGCGGGCGCCCCCTCCAGGACGCTGCGCCCTTGGAGCAGGCAGGAGTCGGCCGCTGCCGGGTCGTCGGGAAGCAGCACGATGTCCTCCAGTCCGCCGAAACGCGCCAGGGCCTCGCGCAGGGCCTGCTGCGGGGCCGGGCCCGCCGCCGAGGACCGTACCCGGTTGACGACGACCTCGACCCGGCCCGCGGGTGTCACCGAGGATCCCACCTCGTCCAGGAGCTGGAGCAGACGACGCACCCCGACCGGGTCCGCCCCGCCCACGACCATGACGACGTCGGCGTGGGACACCAGGTCGGCGGTCACCGCCCCGCGCCCGGGCTCGAGGGTGAAATCGTCGATGCCGTCGTCGATGACGCCACCGGCGACGTCGACGACGGTCCAGGCAGCGGCCCGACGGCACTGCAGCCAGACCTCGGTCATGGAGGCCGGGGGCAGCTCCCGCCAGCGCCCGGCCCGCCCCAGGCCGCCCAACAGCTTCAGCCCACCGCTCACCGGCGCCAGGACCCGCTGAAAGCTCTCGGCGTCGAGGCGGCCGTGGGTGGCCAGGCGAGCGGCCCCGGCCAAGGCCGAGGAGTCCTCCGGCATTCCGAGGAGCTGGACCAGGCTCGGAGCCTCGACGTCGGCGTCCACGAGGATCGCCCCGCCGGAATCGGCCAGGCCGTGGGCGAGGGAGGCGGCCACGGTCGAGCGCCCGGGAGCGCCGTGGGGCCCCCATACCAGGACGATTCGCCCCTGCCCGGCACCACGCGCCTGGCGCGCACCATCCGGGGGCGGGGTCTCCGCGGTGCCCGAGGCGGCCGGGGCCGGCCCCATCCGCCGACCCCGGTCCGCGAGCGCTCCGGGATCGCCGCCGTGGTTACCCAGCTCGGGAGACCTCCCCTCGGCGTCCGAGTCCGGCGAATGGCGCCACAGCTCTTCGAGCCAGGCGGTCTCCCGGGCGGCGCTGCCCGGGTCCGGCGAGGCGGGCGTGGCGGCGCTGAGCCAGTCACTGCCTGAGGCCGCCGGCGACGCCGTGGGCGTCGGTCCCGCCCCGACGGCGGGCCCGGAGCCGGATGTGCCGGCATCGGCCGCTCCGCGGCGCACGAGGTCCTGCATCGCCGAGCAGATGCGGCTGGGGGCCGCATCGCGCCTGAGAACCGGCCAGCCCGCGCTGCGCCAACGCTCCTCCTCACGGGACTCCACCAGGAGCAGCCCGCTCAGGCCGGCGCGTGCGAGCCGGTCCAGGACGGTGCGGTCGATCTCATCGAAGCCGGTGTCCAGCAGGGCGAAGGACGCCAGTCCGGCCATGCCCGCTGAGAGCAGCTCGGGCAGGTCGGCGCACCTGCGTACGACGCACAGCCCGCTCCCCGCCTGGCTCAGCGCGCGCAGGATATCGGCGTCGTCACCGCTGAGAGCCAGGAGGATTCCGGCTCCCGGGGCGCTCACGAGGCCTTCTCCGCAGGCGCTTCCTGGCCGGTGGGAACCAGGACGAGCGATCCCTCCTGCCCGACGGCGCTGAGAACGTCGGCGAGGGAGGCCTCGGGAACCTTGACCTCCACCCCGGTACTCGGTCCGGAGATCAGCCCCTTGCTGGCCTCGCCGAGCGAGGCGATGACCAGACCTGTGGCCACACGGTGGGCCCCGCCGCCGCCTGCCGGCCCCTGACCGGTCTCATCGGCCTGCCCGGTCGCCGACGTCTGGGCAGCGGGTCTGCCGGCGTCCCCCTCCTTGGGCACAAGCCACAGATCGACGTAGTCGCCGACCTTCGTTGAGGCAGGCAGGTTGGAGGCGACATTGAGGACCACCGGCCGCAGCTCCTGCTCCCGGCCGCTGTCCACGGCCACGGTCGCCAGCAGCTCTCCCTTCCTCATGGATCGGGTGGCCACCGCTCCGTCGGGCAGGTGCCCGACCTCGACATAGGCGTCGGTGCCGAGATGGGCCTCGACCGTCGTGAGAACGCCGTCGGCGGTCAGGTCGGCCCCAGGAGTGACGTCCTGGGAGAGCACGTAGACACGAGTGGTGTCGGCGGCGGCGTCAACGGCCCATGCCCCCATGGCGACGGCCGCGGCAACCAGGACCACTCCCCCGGCCATTCGGGGATCCTTCCAGGCGGGGCGGCGCCATCGGCCACCACGGGGGCGTTCGGGAACTGCTCGGGAGTGCGCACGGCGAGATGACGTCACGGGAATCCTCCTTGATCGCCTGCAATCATCGTCAAGATAAAATGATACCTCAAGGTTATCCACAGGCCTCTTTGAGAATTGTGGAGGGAGACGAGCAGTGGGATCATCGTTCTATGAGCACACGATTCCTGACCATCGCCGACGTCTCTGAGCAGCTCCAGCTGTCAGCCCAGGCCGTGCGCGCCCTCATCCGCACCGGGGACCTTCCGGCCATCCAGGTCGGGGCCCGCAAGCTCTGGCGCATCGAGGACCAGGCCCTCGAGGACTACATCCAGCGCCAGCTCGCGTCGACCCGCGCCATGGTGGCCGCGGGCTGGGGCGAGGACGACGAGGCCTGAACCGCCCTTTCAGCCGCTCCTCCCTGTCCCCCTGTCCGAGCCCACAGCAGGCCCCCACGCATCGGCGGCCGTCAGCGGCTGCGCAGCACCTCGATCGCCGCAGTCATGACGCTGACGACGCCTGCGCCTCCCGTACCGGGCGCACGGCGCGCACGAATCCCGCCCTCAGGGTCGAAGGCGACGTCGACGTGATCCGCCCCCACCCGGATCAGTCTCCCCACCACCTCTCCGGCCCCCAGGACCAGGCGCACCCTCGCACCGCGCCGGGCGATCTCGCGCAGTAGCGCCCTCAGCGTGGGACGACGTCGATCATCCCTCGGAGCCGGACCGGCCAGCGCCGCGATCGTCGCCACCGCGGCCAGCGGGACGATCGCCTGCAGCTCCTCCCCCTCATCGACGAGGACATAGGTGGGCTCGACTCGGGCGATGACACCGTCGACAGGCAGTCCGCCGCGGGTTCGCAGATGAACCGGGCGCCCCACGGAGCCACGGAGCCGATCGACCACCTCGATCGAGGCGTGCTCGGCCTCAGCGAGCTCAGCGCTCTGCGCCACCAGGTCCGCACGGCGTTCGGCGTCGAAGCTGCTCTCCAGGTCGGAGAGCATGAGGTCCCAGTCCATACCCTCACCTCACCACAGTCGGGGCGCCAAGCAAAACTCCCCTCACCTCAGACCACGGCCCATTCACCATCCCCTCATCCACACAAGACAGCATGCTGTGAGACGCCGCATCATCTGACTTGACATCAATACATCGTCAGAGTAAACCTAAAACCATCAAACAACATCACTGGCGATGGAGGATGTCATGGGAGCACGTCTACGACTGGCCCTTCTGACGGGGATGTCCGGTGTTCTCCTGGCGGTGCTGGGGCTCACGGCCCGCCGCGCCGTCGAGAACCTCATGGAGGTTCCTGCGCCAACCTGGGGCATGAGCGAGCTGTCCGACGGCGTCATCGCCGGGACCTGCACCATCGGCGCTCTGGGGGCGCTGTGGCATCTCGTTTCCGCCGTACTCGCCCTCGCTGCGCTCCCCGGTCGCAGCTCCCTCCGGCAGGGCGACGCCTCAGGGCTGGCGGCCAGGATCCTTGACGGCTGGGGCGCCCCTGCGGTCCGGCGTATCGCGGCCTCCGCCCTGCTCGTCTCCCTGTCCTCGGCTCCGGCCCTGGCGGCCGAGGGGACCTCCGGCGAGGATGATCTGGGCTGGAGGCCCACAAGCTCGGCGCCCGCCTCGCCGTCCCCGACGTCGTCGCCTCAGGCCGGCCAGTCCTCGTCGGGCCCCGCTGCCGAGCCGGACGGCACGCACTCTCCCACCGAGAGCACAGCACCACTGCAGGCCCCGTCAGGCGGGTCAGCCGCCTCCACGTCACCGAACACGTCTGAGAACCACTCCTCCACCGCCTCGGACGCCCCGGCGCCGTCGCAGCGCACCTACACCGTGCTACCCGGAGAGAGCCTGTGGTCGGTCACCGCCCGCCTTCTGCCTGCCGGCTCCAGCCCCTCGGAGATCGCTCAGGCCTGGCCCGCCCTGTATCACGCCAACAAGGACGTTATCGGGCCCGACCCCTCGCTGATCCACCCTGGGGAGGAGCTGAGTGTTCCGACCTCACTGACAGCGCCGTCCACGACGACGGGAGGCCAGACACCGCCACGATGAACCGCCTCCCGCACCAGCACCACGGCCAGCTCTCTCCTGCACACCCGACAGTCATGCCCATCCATTCTCGGCCTCGTGCCGATCGGATACCCGTACACCCTCAGGAGCCCTCCATGACCACGACCCCCACCGCTGCCCGAGCCGCTCGTCCCGTGCGGTACAAGACCGGCTCTCAGCACTGCACCCACCCCACGCCGACCCACCCGTCCCCGACTCGCGCCGTCCCGCCGAAACCCTCAAAACCCGTCAACGGCTCAGGGGGCGTCGAGTCCCCCGACTCCCTGAAGCGGCAGCCTGGCACCGGCGCCGACGCCTCACGCACCGCCGCGATCGTCGTGGTGGCGGCCAGCGAGGTGCTCGCCGGACTGCGTCCTGTGGACCATCTGGCCCGGTGGACCAGCCACTCCCTGTTCGAGGCGCTCGGACGCCGAGCGGGTCTGGCCTCCCGGATCCTGGGGCATCAGCCGACGTCGAGGCGGCCACGCATCCGCAGCGTGCGCGCAGAGCTGACGATGTCCGGGGCCTGCGAGGCAACCGTTCTCCTCGAGGAGGGCAACCGGGTCCGGGCCGCAGCGGCCCGCCTGGAGAGACTGCGCGAGCGCTGGATCCTCACCGGCCTGGAGATCGCGTGATCCCGCCGGATTCTGGCGATCAACCAGATTCCGACGGGATCGACTCCAGTGGCTTCGGTTCGTGGCCGCCCCTCAGTGGCGGCGCTTCTTCCTGGAGCGACGGCGCTCGGCCCGGTTGCCGCCCGAGGCCGACGAGCTCGAGCCTGAGGACCGGCGCGACGAGGCGGCGGAACGCTCCTCGTCACCGGACTCACTCGGGCCGGAGTAGGTGACCCGCTGCTCCACGGAGGCCTGGCCCGTGTCCCCCAGGACCGTGCCCCGCCCCTGACCGCCGGCAGCACCCAGGCGGATGCCTGCCGCCGCGGTAGCATTGGCCTTGGCGACCGCCTGGGCGGCCTCCGCGGTGCCGTCCTCGGCGGCGCGCTGAGCGGCGGCGTCGAAGCGGGTGACGTTGGCGAAGATCTGCTCGACGGTCTCCTCGCGGATGCCCTCCATCATCGCCCGGAACATGCGGGCGCCCTCGTTGGCATACTCCACAAGGGGGTCGCGCTGGGCCATGGCCCGCAGCCCGATGCCCTCCTTGAGGTAGTCCATCTCGTAGAGGTGCTCCCTCCAGCGCTTGTCCACCACGGCCAGCAGGATGCGGCGCTCCAGGGTGCGCATGGGCTCCTCACCGAGCTGGGCGTGGGCCAGGGCGTTGGCGTCGATACGTGCCTCGGCGTCCTCGTAGGCGACGGCGACGTCCTCACTGAGCTCGTCGATGAGGCTCTCGGAGGTGAGCGCGTCCTTACCGCCCAGAGCCTCGACGACCTCGTCCTGGGTAAGACCCACCGGGTAGAGGCGTCCGAGCTCTGCCCACAAGGCGTCGAGGTCCCACTCGTCGGGGCGGCCCTCGGCCGTGCCGGCGTTGACGATGGAGCTCACGGCCTGGGCCCTGAAGGCCTCGATCTGCGGCTCGAGGTCCTCACCGTCCAGGACCCGGCGGCGCTCGGAGTACACCTTCTCGCGCTGCTCGGTCATGACGTCGTCGTACTTGAGGACGTTCTTGCGGATCTCGTAGTTACGGGACTCGACCTGGCGCTGGGCACCGGCGATGCCGCGGGTGACCATCTTGGACTCCAGCGGGACGTCGTCGGGGTAGGCGCCCGAGGACATGATGCGCTGGGCGAGCCCGGAGGCGAACATGCGCATGAGGTCGTCCTCCATGGACAGGTAGAAGCGGGACTCGCCCGGGTCCCCCTGACGGCCGGAGCGGCCGCGCAGCTGGTTGTCGATACGGCGCGACTCGTGGCGCTCGGTGCCCAGCACGTAGAGGCCGCCGAGCTCGACGACCTCGTCGTGCTCGGCCCGACAGGCATCCTTGGCGGCGGACAGGGCCTCGGGCCAGGCCTTCTCGTACTCCTCGGCGTTCTCCTCGGGGTCGAGACCGGCCTCCTTGAGAGCGGAGACCGCGATATGCTCGGCGTTGCCACCCAGCATGATGTCAGTACCTCGCCCGGCCATGTTGGTGGCCACGGTGACGGCGCCCTTGCGGCCGGCCATGGCGACGACGGCGGCCTCCCGGGCGTGCTGCTTGGCGTTGAGGACCTCGTGGGGGATGCCGCGCTCGCGCAGCCGCTCGGAGAGGATCTCCGACTTCTCCACGCTCGTGGTGCCCACCAGGACGGGCTGGCCGACCTCGTGGCGCTCGGCGATGTCGTCGACGACGGCGTCGAGCTTGGCCTCGACGGTGGTGTAGACGAGATCGGGCTGGTCCTCACGGATCATGGGCTTGTTGGTGGGGATCGGGACGACGCCGATCTTGTAGGTGCCGGCGAACTCGGCGGCCTCGGTCTCGGCGGTACCGGTCATGCCCGAGCGGGAACCCTCGGGGTAGAGGCGGAAGTAGTTCTGGAGGGTGATGGTGGCCAGCGTCTGGTTCTCGGCCTTGATCTCCACACGCTCCTTGGCCTCGATGGCCTGGTGCATGCCCTCGTTGTAGCGACGGCCGGGCAGGACGCGGCCGGTGTGCTCGTCGACGATGAGGACCTCGCCGTCGCGCACGATGTAGTCCTTGTCCCGGTGGAAGAGCTCCTTGGCCTTGATGGCGTTGTTGAGGAAGCCGATCAGGGGCGTGTTCTCCGACTCGTAGAGGTTGTCGACGCCGAGGTAGTCCTCCACCCGCTCGATGCCGGAGGACAGCACGCCCACGGTGCGCTTCTTCTCGTCGACCTCGTAGTCCTTGCCCTCGCGCAGGCGCTCGGAGATCGTGGCGAACTCCTTGTACCACTTGTTGACGTCCCCGGTGGCGGGTCCGGAGATGATGAGCGGGGTGCGGGCCTCATCGATGAGGATGGAGTCGACCTCGTCGACGATGACGAAGGCGTGCCCGCGCTGGACCAGGTCATCGGGGCGCTGGGCCATGTTGTCTCGCAGGTAGTCGAAGCCGAACTCGTTGTTGGTGCCGTAGGTGATGTCGCAGGCGTACTGCTCACGGCGCTCGGCGGGGGCCTGGCCCACGAGGATGCAGCCGGTGGTCAGTCCCAGGAAGCGGTGGACGCGCCCCATGAGGTCGGACTGGTACTCGGCGAGGTAGTCGTTGACGGTGACGACGTGGACGCCCTTGCCGGTCAGTGCCCGCAGGTAGGAGGGCATCGTGGCCACGAGGGTCTTGCCCTCACCGGTCTTCATCTCGGCGATGTTGCCGCGGTGGAGGGCAGCCCCTCCCATGATCTGGACGTGGTAGGGACGCATGCCCAGCACCCGATCGGCTGCCTCCACGACCGTGGCGAAGGCCTCGGGCAGGAGGCTGTCGAGCGTCTCACCGTCCTGGTAGCGCTCCTTGAGCTCGTCGGTCATGTCGCGCAGCTCGGCGTCGGAGAACTCGCTGAACTCCCCGGCAAGAGACTCGACCTGGTCGGCGATGGCATCAAGCTTCTTCAGGGTGCGGCCCTCGCCAATGCGAAGGATCCGGTCCACGATCGACACGCTGCATTCTCCCTTGGGACGTCTGTTGCGAAGAGCGACGATGAGACCGAGGCCGAACGAGCGGGATCAGCGTGGATGTGCCCGGTATCGGCTATCGGCACAGGTCTCACCGGCTACCTGCTTCCGTACTCTAGTGGACCCCGGTGGGCAACGGTCCTTCCAGTGCCGAGATTCTTCCCACCGAGGACACGGGACGGGCACGGAGCCACAGGCCATGATGACAGCCCCCGGCCCGTCCCGCTGTGGACCGCGGGCATCCTCGAAAGCGGCAGGACCGCAGCAGCCCGCACAGTGAAGGGCATGACGCACCGCGCACCCGCCCCTCAGCCCTCCGCCGCCCGCCGCCTGCTGGACGGACTGTCCACCGGGTTCTCACCGGGACTGTCCCTGGGCCTGCCGGTCAGCTGCGCGGGCTGTGGGCGCTGGGAGACGACGCTGTGCCCACAGTGCCGCGAGCTGCTCGAGAGCGAACCCTTCACCGTCGAGCACGCCGAGGCCGCGGGCGACCTCGCCATCCTGTCTCTGGCGACCTACACCGGGCCGATGCGCACCATGGTCCTGGGGTGGAAGAACGGCTCACGGGAGGACCTGACGGAGGTGATGGCGCATTCCGGTCGGCGTCTGGGGCGCTGGTGGGCGCGGGCGCACCCGCCACAGGAGATCTGGGCCTCTCCCTCCCCCGCCGCCCGGGCCCTGCTCGTGGTCCCCGCCCCCTCCGGTGCCGTACGTCGGCTGCGCGGCCGGCTGGTGGCGGCACACCTGGCCGACGTCGTCGCTCAGGGCATCGCTGAGCAGTGGGCTCCTGGGGGCCGCGCGCCACTCGTGCTGAGCACGGATCTGCTGCGTCGCCGGGGCGGCGGGGCCCATCAGGCAGGTCGCTCGGCACGTCAGCGGCGGGGTAATCGCGCCGTCGCCCCGCGTCTGCTGACTCCGGTCGCCGGGCTGCCGGTCCTGCTGATCGACGACGTCGTCACCACCGGAGCCACCCTGGGCGCCTGCGCCCGGGCGCTGGAGACAGCCGGCGGCCGGGTTCTGGGCGCCCTGACTCTGAGTGCCGCCCCGCCGCCGGCGCACGCGCGCGTCACGGTCCCGGCCAGGCCCGCGGCCGTCGCAATGGCCGCGGCAGCACGTGCCTCGATCATTGATACGGCTCCCTAGGACCTGTCCGCCTGCGGCGATCAGAGGTGTCCTCAGGGCGCGGCGCGCATGAAAGGGACGCGTGAACAGCCCCACATGGTGTACCTTATGTGGCACAACGCACAGGCGATTCCCGACGTCGACAAGGACAGTCGACCGGGTCCCCGCCTCGGTGCTCCAGGGCCCTTCACGAGGTGACAGGAGGTGATGACACCAGTCCCGATCCCGCCGTGAGAAGTGGCGGGTACTTGTCGCACACGGTCCTTCAGGACCGGCCCACGAGCCCAGAAAGAGGTTCCACCATGGATATCACCGTCGTCGGTCGCAATGCCGAGATCAGCTCTCGCCTGCGCGACTACGTCGAGGACAAGGCCGTCAAGGTAGAGCAGTTCGACCCCCGGGTCCAGCGCGTCGAGGTGGAGGTCACCCACGAGCGCAACCCGCGTCAGGCCGACACCGCCGAGAGAGTAGAGATCACCGTCGTCTCCAAGGGCCCCGTCATTCGGGCAGAGGCATCCTCCTCGGACCGCTTCGCCGCCTTTGATATCGCCATGGGAAAACTGACCGAGCGCCTTCGCCGGGCTCGGGACCGCAAGAAGGACCACCACCGCCGTCACGCCGTGGCCGCCCTGAACGAGGGGCTCCAGGCGGCACCCGTCCCGGACGAGCCCGTCGTTCCCGAGACCGGTGACGCGCCGATCGAGGACTCCCCCTCCGCCCCCACCGAGCCCGGTGTGGCGGTTGAGGCCCAGCTCGGCGACTCCCCGGTGATCGTGCGCCAGAAGCTGCACGAGGCCAGGCCGATGACCGTCGACGAGGCCCTCTACCAGATGGAGCTCGTGGGACACCCCTTCTACCTATTCATCGAGAAGTCCTCCAAGCAGCCGTGCGCCGTCTATCACCGCCACGGATGGACCTACGGCGTCATCCGCCTGGACGCACAGGTGCTCTAGCCCTGCATCGCGCCCGGCCCAACCGGCCCTGATTCCGGGTGTTCCACGGTTCCATGCGACTGGGGGCACCCGGAATCACGTGTGCGGGACCACTGCGGGACCGTGGGTCAGGGAAGCGGGAAGGAGGGATCGGTGACCTCCGAGGTGAGCACCCTCCACATCGCCCCACGGCGTTGCCAGGTCTTGCCACCGTCGCCGATGAGGAGGAGGGACTCCTCGGAGCGGTCGGAGATGACGGAATGAGCCTCCTTCACACCCACGAGCGTGTTGACCGCACCGCCGATCTGGACGAGGCGCACCTCGGGCACGCCACTCCCCTCGGCGCTGCTGTCGGCCAGGACGCACACGGCGTTAGGGGCGCACCAGGAGATGCCGCTCGTGCCCGCGCCACCGGCGCGAGGCATCTCCAGAGCGGGCCCCAGCCCCTTGGGGCGGCCGTCCTGCTCCCGGATGATGACGGCAACGGCAACCCGGCCGTCGGATCGCCGCACGGCGATCCGCTCGGACTCCACGGACAGGTCGAAGGCAGCGATGGCGGCCTCCTGCAGCCAGGATGACTCCAGGGAGGCGCGCTGCCCCGAGCCGTTGACGGCGGTGAGCTGCCCCTCGGCCAGCAGCCAGGCCCAGCCGTGCCGGTCTCCCAGCGGCGCGCCCAGTCCCCCGGCGCCCGCGGAGGGGTCCCCCACGGACAGGATGACGCTGGCGGAGTCCTGCCCCTGAGGCAGACGCAGCAGGCTGGAGGCCGACAGCGCGTAGACGGTCCCGTCCGCACCGAGGCTCGGGCTGCGGGCATCGCCGGTCCCCAGGGCCCGATCGGTCGCCAGGGTGACGCGGCTCGAACCCGTACCGCGCACGACGGCGCCCTCCGACATCCCCACGATGCCACCGACCTCCGGGGCCATCGGCGTCAGCTGGGCGGGCGCACCGAGATCGACGGTGCCTGCGAGCACCCGGACCCGGTCGATCCCACTGATCTGGACGAGACTCTGCTCGATCTGAGCCACCATGAGCCGGCGGGAGTCCTCCGAGGCGGGGTCGGAGTCGGCGCTCAGGTGAACGGTGGCGGTACCGGCCTCGACGACGACGCCCCGGCCGGCCGGCTCGGCGTTGCGCGGGATGAGGGTGAAGGCCCCGCCCGACAGCCAGGAGGAGGGCCCGGCCAGCAGCCCGGAGACGAGGGAGTCGGCCTGCGAGCTGCGCAGGTACCACCTCAGCTCGGAGACGAATCTGGTCCGGTCCTGCGACAGGAAGGCCAGGGAGCTGACCGCGAAGTTCTGCATGAGCCGGGAGAAGGGCAGCAGGATCCCGTGAGGCAGCCCGGTGATGCGCCACTGCCCGGTGGAGTTGGTCGCCAGGGAGAACTCACCGACATAGGTGGCCCCCTCCTGGGCGGGGGTGAAGACACCCAGGGAGTCCAGGACCCCCACCTGCCCGGAGGTCACCTTGAAGGAGCCGTCGGCCGCTACGGAGACCTGCGGCTCGGTCGACCCGTTGTAGGCACTCACCGTCTCCAGGGGCTTCCACTGCGCGGCGGTGCGTTCGGTGAGGAACTGCTTGGCAGTGGTGAAGTCGTCGGAGAATCCGGCGATGGCGGCGCGCAGGAATCCGTTGACGACGTCCTCGGCGGAGTCGCCCTCACCCGGCCCGGGAGCAGTCTCGATGAGCGCATTGGTGTCGGAGGCGGCCACCCCGGAGCGGGTGACGCCACTGGAGCTCGGCAGCGCCGTGCACCCGGCCAGCACGCCTGCGGCGGCCGAGAGCACTCCCAGCGCACCACGGCGCGTCAGTGATGGGGTCACAAGGCTCCCCCCGGGGTCCCGGCCCTCTGGGCCCCCGGCGTGCTCGCGGCCCTCGGCGAGCGCGTTGCGATGCATCGGCTGCTTCATCGGCGCCGGCCCTCCTCATCGGCCTCTTCGGGCGTGCGGGTGACCGGCTCCTGACCGGGCAGGACGACGACGACACGGCCGACGTCCTCGGTGACCGCGTCGTGGCTCTCCCCGGCCAGGGGGATGTCGCCCAGGACGACGCTCTGGCGCGCCCGGCGCGTGGCCGGGGCCGGCCCCAGAGGGCCGACCGGGGAGAAGGACGAGTCCTCGTCAACCGGGATACCGGCGCGGGCCACCGCAGGCGCGTCCTCGGGGACGAGCTCGAGGGGGCCGGGGCCACTCAGCCGGCCCGGGCCGCCGTCGGCCCCCTGAGCGCGGGGCAGGACCAGCAGAAAGGAGGCGCCGTCGGCCGGCCATCCCCAGGCCGACAAGCGGCCACCGTGCAGACGGGCGTCCTCCATGGCGATGGACAGGCCCAGACCGGTCCCTCCCAGGCTGCGCTTGCGCGAGGGGTCGGCGCGGTAGAAGCGGTCGAAGACCTTGGCGACGACGTCGGGGCTCATCCCGATGCCGTGGTCGCGCACCCGCACCGCCACCGCGTCGTCGTCCACTGCGACGGTGACGTCCAGCGGCTTGCCCTCACCGTGCTCGAGGGCGTTGACGACGAGGTTGCGGACGATGCGCTCGACACGGGTGACGTCGACCTCGGCGGTGGCCGGCTCCTCGGGAAGGTGGAGGCGCAGCTCGGTCCCGGTGGCGTCGAAGTGGAACTGGGTGGTCTCGATGACGGTGTCGACGACCTGGGCGAGGTCGACCTCCTCCAGACGGAGCTTGACGTTGCCGGAGTCGATGCGGGAGATGTCCAGCAGGTCGGTGAGCATGGTCTCGAACCGGTCCACCGAGCTGGACAGCACCTGGATGCTGCGCAGGGCGAAGGGGTCGGAGATCTCCTCGCGCGCGTCCTGGATCTGCTCGGTGGCCAGGCGGATCGAGGCCAGCGGGGTGCGCAGCTCGTGGGAGACGTCGGAGACGAAGAGGCGCTGCACCTTGGACAGGGACTCCAGGCGCTCGATCTGGTCCTCCAGCGAGGCCGCCATATGGTTGAAGGATCTGGCCAGGGTGGAGATCTCGTCCTCGCCCTCGATGCTCAGGCGCTCGGCCAGCAGCCCGGAGGCCAGGCGCTCGGCGGCCCGGGCGGTGTGCCGCACGGGGCTGAGCACCCAGCGGGTGAAGGCCCACACCACCACGATGAGGATGGCCAGGAAGCCCAGACCGCCGATGGTGATGTTGCGCGAGGCCAGGGAGACGATGCGCTGCTCGCTGGCCAGGCTGTAGACGAGGTAGAGGTCGTACTCCCCGGCCAGCGGCAGACTCACCCGCGTACCGACGATGAGACCCGGGTCCGTGCCGCCCTCGTCATTGGGGACGGCCACCGACTGCCAGTACTGCGAGCGGGCCCCGCCCTCGTCGAGGGCTCGGGACATCTCGTCGGTGATGAGGGAGCGCAGTCGGGTGTCGGTCTCCAGATCGTTGACGACCGTCGTCGAGGTCTCCTCCTTGTTGCGCAGCATGAGGACGCCCACTCCGCCTGAGGAGGAGATCGAGTTCTTGGCACCGTTGACCTGCTGCTCCGCGGTGGCGGAGACCTCGTCGACGGTGACGGCGGTGGTGGAGTCGAACTCGGCCTGGGCGACGCTGGCGCGCAACGCGGCGTCAGCGAGAATGACGTCGCGCTGGTCGGCGAACACCTCCGACCGGATCCGGTCGGTCACGAAGGTCAGCAGCAGCACGATGAGCAGCAGACCGATGACGGTGGCGGTGCACACCATGCGCACCTCAAGGCTGCGGCGCAGCAGCCCCGGCAGGGGCAGACGCCGGACGACCCGTTCCTCCGTGCCCATCGATGGCCCCATCGACGTGCCCCCTGAATTACGCATCGGGTTCATTGTAGGGCGCCCGATGCGCCGTCGCTCACGCGGATTCGCCGACCCTGTAGCCGACACCGCGCACCGTCACCACGATCGAGGGGCGCTCGGGGTCCTTCTCGATCTTGGCCCGCAGGCGCTGGACGTGGACATTGACCAGGCGGGTGTCGGCCGGGTGCTGGTAGCCCCAGACCTGACTGAGCAGCTCCTCGCGGGTGAAGACCTTCCACGGCGAGCGGGCCAGGGTCACCAGCAGCTCGAACTCCAGCGGAGTCAGGGCGATGACCGTCTCCCCGCGCTTGACCTGATGACCGGCGACGTCGATGTCGAGGTCCCCGGCACGCACGTGCTCGGCCGCACCCGGGTTGGTGCGACGCAGACGGGTGGAGACACGAGCCAGCAGCTCCTTGGACTTGAAGGGCTTGGTCACGTAGTCGTCCGCCCCGGCCTCGAGACCGGCGACGACGTCCTGGGTGTCGGTCCGCGCCGTCAGCATGATGATCGGCACGTCGGACTCGGAGCGGATGAGCCGGCAGATCTCGACGCCGTCGAGCCCCGGGAGCATGAGGTCGAGAAGGACGAGATCGGGGCTGACCTCATGGAAGGCGTCCAAGGCCTTGGCCCCGTCATGACAAAGGGTGGGCGTGTAGCTCTCCGACTCCAGCATGATGCCGATCATCTCGGCCAGGGATGCATCGTCGTCGACGACCAGAATGCGCGTGCTCATAGCCCGTATCTTGGCATGAGCCCCGGGACCCGAGGGACATCTGCAATGCCGAGATGACACCCACAGTTCCCTCAGCAATTTAAGAGTTTCCCTTCAGTTACGGGAAAAAATGGCGTCAGCGTGCGCCGGAGCTGGAATTATTGCGGCCAAACCGTGATCTTCACGGCGGCTCCTAAGCCCATCCTGAGCAGGTCTTGACGCCCGAGCGAGACGGGTGCGCAGCCGGGCGTGCGATTTCCTCCTCCAGGGGGAGGGCGCCACGACGTGATGACATGACAGCATGGGGCCATGAGTACCGAGCCCCACTCTGACGACGTCAACCCGAGCGGCGACCCGGACCGCGAGGCCTCCGCCCCCTCCGGTGGTGGTTTCGTCGGAGGCGACCAGGACGGATGGCAGGCCCCAGGCTCCGAGGCGTTCACAGGCGCCTCGTCCTACCCGCCACAGGGGGCGCCCGGCTACGGCAGCTATCAGACACCGCCGGTCGGTCAGCCGGGCTACGGGGCAGACGGCGGACAGGGGTATCAGGGCTACACGGACTCCGCCGGTTACGGCGCCGGCTACGCCTCCTACCCCGGCGCCGCCGGGTACCCGGGGTACGGCGGCAACCCATCGGCCCTGGCGCCCAAGCCGTCGATCATCCCCTTGCGCCCCCTGTCCATCGGGGAGATCCTCGGTGGCGCCTTCGAGTCCCTGCGCGCCAATCCCAAGGCAATGTTCGTGCCCTCGCTGGCCGTGATGACGATCGTCGGTCTCATCTCCGCGGCGGGATCCGTCTACTCCCTCAACCGGCTCGGCACCACCTCGCTCTACTCGTCCTCCGGACAGCCCAGCGACGCCGACGTGCAGAAGCAGCTGTCATCCTTGCTGGAGCTCTACGCCCAGTCCGCCATCAGCAGCATCTTGACCATGCTCGCCTCCTCGATCCTCACCGGCCTGCTCATCGTGACCGTCTCGCGCACCATTCTTGGCCGCAAGGCGTCCTTGGGCGATGTGTGGCAACGGACCAAGCCGCGCGTGTGGGCGCTCATCGGCCAGGCGGTCATCATTCAGCTCATCCTCAGTGCCGTCATGGCAGCGGCCATCGGGATCTGGGTCGCTGTTGTCTTCGCCCTCGGCGTCCCCGGCATGGTCGAGGGCTCCTCCCGCCAAGGGGCCGCGGCCACCGTCCTCCTGGCGTTCCTGGGCCTGTTCATCCTCATAGTGCTTGTCGGCCTAGGGGTGTTCGCCCTGTACTGCAAACTGTGCCTGGCACCGGCGGCCCTCATCCTGGAGAACGTCGGCGTCTTCGAGGGGATCTCCCGGTCGTGGACCCTGACCCGCGGCAACTTCTGGAGGATCGTGGGCATCCAGCTGCTGTCCGTCATCATTATCGTCTTCGCCACCGGTATAGCGACGACTCCCGTGAGCCTCCTGGCAGGAATACTGGCCGCCACAGTGCCGAGCGTCGAGACGCTCACCCTGGCCTTCTCGGTGCTGCTCGGCACTATCGTCACTGCTGCCACACTTCCCTTCGACTCCGCTGTCCGCGCCCTCATCTACACCGACCTGCGGATGCGCTCGGAGGGTCTGGACGTGGAGCTGCGACGCGCCGCCGGGGTGTGACCCGCCCGTGCTGCGCACCGTTCCCTCCGTCAGTCTCGCTCGGAGCCCTGGTTTCCTGCGCTACGGCGCCGCCGGGGCGGTCAGTGCGGTCTACGCCGCCAAGGCCCCGGCGACCCCCGACGCCGACGAGGCCCGGCGGGCCGCGAGCAAGGAGCTCTCCCGTCCGATCTACCATCAGGGACCTGGCCTGTGGCAGCGGATCCGGGACTGGATCCTGGACCACCTCGACACCGGCAGCATGGTCCCCGGGGTTCCCTCCTGGGTGTCGACGGCGATCGTCGTCACCGTCGTCGCCATCGTCGTCGCACTGCTGATCCTCCTTGTCACCAGGGTCTCCTCGGCACGCCGGGTGGCAACGCCGTCGCTGTCGGTGCTCACCGACGACCGCGACGCCGCCACCTTGACCCGGGCGGCCGATGAGGCCGCCGAGCGGTCCGACTTCGCCACCGCCGTCGTCGAACGTTTCCGGGCTATCATCCGATCCCTGGACGAGCGCGGGATCATCGATGAGTACCCAGGCATGACGGCCCTGGAGGCGGCCGCGCTCGCCCACCGGGCACTCGGAACACACCCGGTCGTGACTCCCCTGCATGAGGCCGCGCACCTGTTCGACGCCGTCCTCTATGGTCACGTGGTCTCCACCCGGTCCCAGGACCGGCAGATGCGTGAGCTCGCCGCCCAGGTGGTCACCATCACGCTCCCTGCCGGGCGCCCCCTCGCCGGAGCCACTGCAGCAGGCCCGGGGGCACCCGTATGAGCACACCCACGTCAACGTCATCACAACCCGCGCAGCCGCCCTCCCAGACCGATGTCGACGCCCCTGCCGACCAGGTGACCAATCCTCGCTGGTCCCAGCGTTGGCACCGGTGGCGCCCGATCGTCATCGTCCTGGCTCTCCTGCTCCTACCCGTTCTCATCACTCTGTGGATGACGCGCACCACCTCCAGCACCCTGCTGGCGATCGACAATCCCAAGGGCCCGGGGACGATGGCCGTGGCCGAGCTGCTGCGCCACGAGGGGATCTCCGTGAGCAAGGCCGGCAGCATCTCCGAGGCGCGCGTGGCGAGCAGGCGCGGGGCCACCATCGCCGTGGTCAACGCCCACCGTCTCAGCTCGGAGGACAAGCAGGCCCTGGCCCAGGCGGGTGGAGACATCGTCATCATCGGCGCCAGGGGCGGCAGCGACGCCCTGGCGGGACTGACGGACATGACCAGCAAGGGCACTGCGGCGCCCGCCTCCACCACTCTGGCACCGCAGTGCGCCGACGCCGATGCGCGCGCCGCCCAGGGACTGGCCGGCGCGCACGCCTCGGTGTCGCTGCAGGGCGACGACGACGCCGTCGGCTGCTTCCCAGTGGGTGATGACCGCTACGCCTATGCCACTGACCCCCTTCCCAGCGGAGCCACGCTACGGGTCCTGCCCGACCCCGGGCCGGTCACCAACGCGCACCTGGCTCAGGAGGGTCACGCGGCCATGGCCGTGCGTGCACTCGGTCACCACGACCATGTCCTGTGGCTGGACGGCCAGCACCTGGAGAACCCCACCGTGTGGAACTCCCCGTCCACACCTCCCTGGCTGCCGGTCCTTATCTTCCAGCTCATGGTGATCGCCGGCGTGCTGGCGATCGTCCAGGGCCGTCGCTTCGGCCGCATTGTGAGCGAGGACCTGCCCGCCGTCGTGCGCTCCACCGAGACCACGCTGGCGCGCGGCAGCCTCTACCGTCAGGGCTCTGACCGTCCTCGGGCGGCCGAGGCGCTGCGCTCGGGTACCGCGCTGCGTCTGGGGACAACGCTCGGACTGCCCCTCGGGACACCGCGCCGCGACATGGTGGACGCCGTTGCGCGGGCCTCCGGGATCGATCCCGCCACGGTGGACTCCCTTCTCTACGGTCCGCCGCCCACCAACGACAGGGCCCTGGCCGCCCTGGCCGTTCAGCTTGACCAACTCGAGAGCGAGGTTCACTCCGCATGAGCACGGACAGCACCGACCCCACCCGCGAGCCGAGCGCCGCGGGTGGCACAGGCACCGGCGCCCCCCACCCGTCTTCTCCCCCACCGGACCCGAGCACCCTGGAGACTCCCAGTGCCAAGGGCGGCGGCCAGCCCGATGCCGGCACCGACCCGCGCAGGCGGCTGGTGGCCGTGCGCAGCGAGGTCGGCAAGGCCGTCGTCGGCCAGGAGGCCGCAGTCACCGGACTGGTCATCGCCCTGCTCGCCGGCGGGCATGTTCTGCTCGAGGGAGTTCCCGGCGTGGCCAAGACCCTCCTGGTGCGCTCGCTGGCCACCGCGCTGGACGTGGAGACCAAACGGATCCAGTTCACCCCCGACCTCATGCCCGGTGACGTCACCGGGTCCCTCGTCTACGACTCCCGCAGCGCCCAGTTCTCCTTCAGAGCCGGACCGGTCTTTACCAATCTGCTGCTGGCCGACGAGATCAACCGCACCCCGCCCAAGACGCAGTCAGCGCTGCTGGAGGCCATGGAGGAGCGCCAGGTCTCCATCGACGGCGAGCCCCGGAGCCTGCCGGACCCGTTCATGGTGATCGCCACGCAGAACCCGGTGGAGTACGAGGGGACCTATCCGCTGCCAGAGGCTCAGCTGGACCGGTTCCTGCTCAAGCTGGTGCTGCCTCTTCCCGAACGGGCTCAGGAGATCGAGGTGCTCTCCCGCCACGCCTCGGGCTTCGACCCGCGCAACCTGCCGTCGGCCGGGCTACAGGCGGTGGCCGGCGCTGAGGACCTGGCTCTGGCCCGTGCCCAGGTGAGCACCGTCGGGGTGACCCCGGAGGTGCTGGCCTACGCCGTGGACCTGGTACGCGCCACCCGCTCCATGCCATCGGTGGCGCTGGGGGTCTCGCCCCGCGGAGCCACCGCGCTCCTGGCCGCATCGCGGGCCTGGGCATGGCTCGCCGGTCGGTCCTTCATCACGCCCGATGACGTCAAGGCCCTGGCCCTACCGACCCTGCGTCATCGCATCCAGCTGCGCGCCGAGGCCGAGATGGAGGGTGTCACCCCTCAGTCCGTCATCGAGTCCGTGCTGCGAACCGTGCCGGTGCCGCGCTGAGGCGTCGGCCGAGAGCGCACCGAACCGATCACCTGACCGACTCTCACGACAGGAGTGGCATGTTCCTGACGATGCGCGCCGTGTGGGCGCTCCTCCCGGGGATCGCCCTGGCCGTCATCGCGCCGCGCCCGGCAACCGTGCTGGCCTGGGCGGGCGTCGTGGTGGTGCTCATCGTGATCGACGTCGTCTGCGCGCCCTCGCCCCGCCGGCTGCGGGCCTCGCGCTCAGTGGGCCACGGGGTGCGGCTGGGCGAGTCGATCACCTCAACGCTGACACTCACCAACACCGGACGGCGCACGGTTCGGCTCCTGCTGCGCGACGCCTGGCCGCCCAGCGCGGGGGCCTCCAACGAGCGCGGTCGGATGACCATCCCGGCGGCTCAGCGTCGCCGGCACTCCACGGTGCTCACGCCTCGACGTCGGGGCGACCGCGAGGCGGGACCGCTGACCGTCAGGGTCGCCGGCCCTCTGGGCATCGCGGGACGACAGGCATCCCTGACTGTTCCGGCCACCGTCCGGGTCCTACCGGCCTTCCGGTCGCGTCGCCACCTGCACTCGCGCCTGGCTCGGCTGCGGGAGATGGACGGGCGCAGCGCGGTCATGGTGCGTGGCGAGGGAACCGAGTTCGACTCCCTGCGCGAGTACGTCGTCGGCGACGACGTACGATCCATCGACTGGCGCTCCACCGCCCGCCGCGGAGAGGTCCTGGTGCGCACCTGGCGCCCGGAGCGCGACCGGCGCGTCCTCATCGTCATCGACTCAGGTCGACTGTCCGCAGCCCGCCTGGGGGACGCCCCACGACTCGACGCCCAGATCGAGGCGGCCCTGCTGCTGGCCGCCCTGGCCTCGCGCGCCGGAGACCGAGTCGACGTCCTGGCCATAGACGATGCCGTCCGCACCCAGGTGCGGGGCAGTACCGGGCCGGTTCTCATGACGGAGCTGGCCGAGCACCTCACCGACGTCGAGCCGCGTCTGACCGAGCTCGACTGGACACTCCTGGCCTCCCGCGTGCGCACTGTACTCTCACAGCGGGCCCTGGTCGTCGTCGTCTCCGCCCTGGACGGCAGTGGTGGGGACGCGGCGATGATCCGGACGCTGACGACGCTGGCCCGCGACCACACGGTCGTCCTCGCCTCGGCGCTGGACCCCGAGCTGGAGGAGCTGCGGGCCTCGCGTGACAACGCCGACTCCGTCTACGTGGCGGCGTCGGCCGAGAAGGACCTGGTGGAGCTGGATGCCGTGCGCCGTCGCCTGCGCCGCAGCGGGGTCGAGGTCGTCGAGGCCCCGGACCAGGGCCTCGCCCCGGCGCTGGCCGACTGCTACCTGGATCTCAAGGCGGCGGGGCGGCTGTGAGACAACCCGTTGCGGCGCACCGGTCAGCCGGCCTCGGGCTGGACGTAGCCGGCCTCGCTCTCCTCGAGGTCTCCCGTGACCCCCGCGGCGACGGCGGAGCGCCCCAGGATGAGGGTGTAGGCCCACAGCAGCGCCAGTGCGCCGGCCCCGATGGTGATCTTGACCGGCCAGGGAATGGGGGCCGGTGTCACGAAGGCCTCGATGATGCCGGCGGCGGCCAAGGCCACGGTCAGACCCACGGCCACCGTGATGAGGGAACGGCCCTCCGTTGCCAACGCCGCCGAACGGCTGCGGGGACCGGGGACCAGCATGGTCCAGAACAGTTTGAGGCCGGCAGCGCCCGCGACGAAGATGCAGGTCAGCTCCAGCAGCCCGTGAGGCGAGATGAGCGAAAAGAACACCCCGAGCATGTCATGGTCGGCCATGATCGCCCCGGTCTGCCCCAGGGCGACAGCGTTGGCGTAGAGCATGCAGAGCGGCAGGATCCCGGTGATCCCACTGGCCACGCAGATCGCCGCGATCCGGGCGTTGTTGGTCCACACCTGGGCCGCGAAGTCTGGGGCGGAGTAGTTGGAGTAGTAGGACTCGAAGGCCTCGTGGGCATACTGGTCCAGCTTCTCGGGACTGCCCAGGGCGGCCATGGCCTCCGGGCTGTGCAGGGTCCACACTCCCATCACCAGCGCCAGGGCGATCTCGGCGACCATGATCCCGCAGGTCCACCAGCGGATCCGGTAGAGGGCCGCCGGCACGGCCTGAAGCACGAACCGACGCACCGTGTGGGTCCTCACCTCCCGGGTCCCGGTCAGGCGGCCACGGGCCGTCGCCACCCGGGAGGACAGCTCGGCGATGATCTGCGGATCCGGCGCCGCCGAGCGCACCCGCGACAGGTGGCGGGCACAGGTGCGGTAGAGGGCCACGAGCTCGTCGGTCTCGCCGCCGCTGAGATGGCGGCGCGCCACAAGCACGTCAAGGCGTTCCCACTGATCACGGTGCGCAGCAACAAAGGCATCAAGATCCACGCAAGGAGTCTGTCATGGTGACCGAACCGTCCACATCCTCCGAGCGGATGATCGAGCGCGAGCTCATGGTCACCGGCGAGGCCGTCGCCGTGGAGATCATCCCCGCAACGGTCGTCAATCGCATCGCCTCCGGGCTCATCGACTACACGGTCTACTCCCTGGGCGGCGCCCTGTCCACGCTCGTGGCGCTGGTTCTCCTCGTCGGTGGCGACCTCGAGGCGGCACTGGCCGAGAACGCCGCTTTCATCAGCGCGGTCCTCGCTCTGGTCGCCCTCGCCTGGGGAATCGTCATCCCCCTGCTCATCGAGCTCCTCAGCGGGGGCAGGAGCCTGGGGCGCATGGTGACCGGTACCCGAGTGGTGCGCGATGACGGCGGTACCATCAGGCTGCGCCACTGCCTGGTGCGGACCCTGCTCGCCGTCGTCGAGATCTGGTCGACCTGGGCAGTTCCGGCCGTGTGCACAAGCATCGTCTCCAAGCGGGGAAAACGGCTCGGAGACATGCTGGCCGGCACCTACGTGGTTCGTGACCGGCACCGCTCCTCCGCGGCCCCGCCTCTGCTCATGCCCCCCGAGCTCACCAAGTGGGCAGCGGGTGCGGACCTGCACGCCCTGCCCGGAGGGCTGAGCCTGACGGCCCGGACCTTCCTGCAACGAACCTCCGACCTGGCTCCCGGCTCCCGCCACCGGCTGGGGCTGGAGCTGGCTTCCCAGGTCCAGGCATACGTCTCTCCCCCGCCGCCTGTGGACACCCACCCTGAGCGCTTCCTCGCCGCGGTGCTCACCGAGCGGCGCAACCGTGAGCTGGTGCTGGAGAGTCGCGACCGCCGCCTGGAGGAGGACGTGCTCCGGGACATGGCGCGCCCGCCCTATGAGATCGGCCGAGAGGCCCGACGGCGTTGAGGGACGGCCCCGTCCGACAAGGGGCCTCGGCTCGACGCCGATTCAGTCCTGTGGCTGATGTGCCCGCACCGGGGCACGCAGCGCCTCGTGGACCAGGAGGATCGGGACGCCGTCGCGCACCGGGTAGGCCAGGCCCACGGTCTGGGAGATGAGGGCGGGGCGGCCGGCGTCGTCAACGCCGTCCACGAGCTCGTTGCCACTCAGGGGGCAGCGCAAGATGCTCCTCAGTGCCGGGGAAAGGGCCGGCACCTGCTCGGGTCCCGAGCCGCCGGCCTGCCCGCTCATGCGTCGTCCTTCTGCCCGCGAAGAACCCGCAGATGGCCGCGCCGCAGGATCTCGTCCTCGGCGACCTCGGGCGGGGGCGGCAGCGGGGCGGTCAGGGAGGCCGGCATGATCCCACCGGGACGAGGCCTGTGCTCGGCGGGCGAGGCGACGGGGCGTGGGGCGCGGGAGGCCTCGCGGACGGCGTCGGCCAGGGCCAGGAGATCGTCCTCGCTGGGGGGCGCCGGCTCGAACTCGGTGGCCAGGCGGATGATCTGCCAGCCGCGGGGGGCGGTGAAGGAGGAGACGTGCTTCTCGCACAGGTCGTAGGCCTCGGGTTGGGCCTCGGTGGCCAGCGGCCCCAGCACGATGGTGGAGTCCGCGTAGACGGAAGTCAGGGTGGCCACGGCTGGGCGCTCGCAGCCGGGCTTGCGGCAGTGTCGGACTCTTCTCACGCCCGCAGGTTACCGTGCCGCTGCCCGGCGGTCATCCAGACGGCGCCTAGGCTGGCGGACGTGACCGACCTGTTCCCCTTCTCGCTCGGGCCGATTCCGCCGAGATCCACCGCTGAGGCGGCTCGGCGCCCGGCCAGGCGTCGTGATCGTCACGGTCGGGGACTACGCGGGCCGCTTCTGCCGCCGAACCTACCGGCCTGGCGCACCCGGGCCGAGCGCTTCGACGAGCTCGTCGTGGACTCGGCCCAGGACCTGGCCAGACGCTGGCCGTCGGTGGACCAGATCCAGTTCGCGGTCGAGGAGGTACCTCCCTCAGACCCAGCGCCCTGGGAGCGCTCAGTGGTGCTGGGACGCGGTTTCACCGCGGAACCGCGCGCGGGGCTGCCTGCCCGGGTCGTCATCTACCGGCGCCCGGTTGCCTCCCGGGCCACGGACGAGGCGAATCTGGCCGACCTGGTGCGCCGGGTCGTCGTCGAGCAGGTGGCCCTCATGCTGGGGCGCAGGCCCGAGGAGATCGACCCGGGCTCAAGCCTGTAGAACCGGCTCCCCGAGCCGGGCATTCTTCGCGTAGCCGGGCAGAGTTTCCGTGGGATCACGCGAGAAACACACGGCTCGGTGCCAAGGGCCTCGGCGGAGAGAATGGCCGTCAGTCCAGCAGGATGCGGCGCTGGGCCTGGGCGGCGGCGTCGGGCTGGGCGGGCACCGTGGAGACGAGCGTCCCGGCCAGGTCTCCCCCCGCCTGCGCTGTCACGATCGTGGCGGCGGCCAGGCCGCTGGGGGCCTGAGACGTTCTCGCAGCACCCTCCTGCCCGGCCGTGCTCAGTCGGACGGCGGCGACCTCGGCCGGCACCTCGACGACGACGGCGCTGCCCTTGGCGACGGCGACGTCCTGGGTCCATGAGCCGTCGAGGGAGGACAGGGCGACCGAAGTGGCCGGACCGCTGTTGGCCACGGTGACCGCGGAGGTCAGGGAGGCCGCGCGCGGCACTGCCAGGAGGCCGGAGTCGGCGGCGCCCGGCAGGCCGGCCTGCGCCCAGGCCTGGTCATGGACAAGGGCCTGGGAGCGCTCGGGATACTCACCGGCACTGCGAACCATGCGAACAGCCGCTCCCACAGGGGCGCTGGAGGTGACCTGCACACCGTAGGTGCCTGCGGGTACACCGGCCAGCGAGATGTCGAAGACGGAGCCTGCGTCGACAGTCACCGACTGTGCCCCGGCCAGCGGACGGGCCCCGTCCTTGCCGAGCATGGTCACCGACACGGTCGCCGGGGCCTGCCCGGGGTTGACGACACGCACGGCCGGGGTGTCGGAGGAGTCCGCGCCGGTTGTGGCGTCGGGCACCTCCCCCTGGGAAGCGGGCTCGGCGATCTCGACGCCGGGGACCACGAGGTCGGTGGCCGGGGCGGCCCCCGGGGTGAGGACATCGGTACCGGCGGGGGTCTCTCCGTCGAGGGACTCGGTGACGAGCGCTGGCACCACGGATCCCCCGTCGGCCTCGATGGACACGGCGATGCGCGGGTCCTGGCTGCCTTTCGTCTCCAGGGTCAGTGAGGAGGAGCCGCCCGCGGGCACAGTGACCTCGCCGTTGCTGGGCAGGGGGAGGCGGCCGACGGAGCCGTAGAGGTTCACCTTCGCCGTGGCCGGGGTGGCGCCGGGATTGGTCAGGCGCAGCTCGGCCGACGAGCCCGCGGAGATGGAGCCGCCCACGATCCAGGACATGGCGGCCGGCTGGCCGCAGGGGGCGGCGGTGAGCCCGCGAAGATCGCCACTCTGGGTCAGGGTGGTCACCGATCCGACAGCGTTGGCCACCTGACCGGCAGCGGGGACGAGGGTGAGGATGCCGCCCTCGGCGGCACTCAGGGAGGTGACGGCGTCGGTGGGGACGGCCTGGCCGACGTAGGTGGCGGACTGGATCGTCTGGGCCCCGTCAGCGGGAAGGATGGTGGTGGTGGACTCCATCGCACCGACGTCAGTGCCCCGCAGGGTGTTGGTAGGGGCGTGAGGGCACACGTAGGTGCTGGCGGCTCCAGGCTGTGCCAGGCTCAGTGCCTTCAGCGGCGGGGTCGGCGTGGTCGGGGCGGCATGGCCCCACCAAGTGACTCCTCCAACAGCAGCGGCGAGCGTGACCGAGCTCAGGACGCCGACACCGCGGGCAATCGACCGCCCCACCGTGCGGTGGCGCCGCCTGGGACCCCTTCGAGGCTTCCCGGACGGGGCATCGGGCTCCTCACCGCCCGGAATCTCGGCGTCGGAGTCCGCGGCATCAGCGGCATCCTCAGTATCAGCCGAGTCAGCCGCGTCAACCGGCTCATCGCTGCTGTCCGTCGTGGTCTCAGTGCTCTCGGCGGTTTCAGAGGAGTCCTGCTCGTCGGCGTCACTGTCCCGGCCGTCATCGTGGTCAGCGTGCTGACCACCGTCCTGGACCTCGTCCCGGCTCTCGGCGCTGTCGATGGCGTGCTCGACGGCGTCCTCGTCACCGGGCTGGTACACGACCGGACCCGTCGCCTCGCTCTGCGGTGCCTGCGGCTCGGAACGGTCCTGCCGGCTCCGCCGATTCCTCCGGCTGGTGTCGTCGTCATCGCGGGGCTGAGTCATGAGGCCATTTCCTTTCCGCGTCGCAGAGGCAGCGCCGCCACGAGGGTCAGGGCCCAGACGGCCCAGATCACGTAGGTGGCGGCGGCAGTGGACCTGCGGGTGTGGGTGATGACCAGCTCCCCGCTCTCGGCGCCGACGGCGAAGCCCTGCTTCCAGCTGCCGTCCTGGGCGGGAACCGTGGTGGGTTGGAGAGGACGACCGTCGAGGGTGGCCCTCCAGCCGGCGTCGGCCCGCTCCACCATGACGAGGGTGCGGGTGCCCGAGCCGGCCGGGATACGCGTGCGGGTCCCGGAACCGGCACCGGTGGAGGCGACCGAGGTGACCTCTCCGCCCGCGTCGATGAGGCTGAGTCGGGACGAGTCGGGATGTGCCGAGGAGGTGACGCGCCAGGAGTTGCCCGAGGCGGTCTGGGCGAGCTGCTCCAGGCCGGGCGTGGAGGTCAGGCCCACACGGGCCTCTGCGGTGACGGCGTCTGCCTCCTTGTCGGTGAGCAGGACGACGGCGATGCCGTGGGCCGCCAGGTCATCGGCGACCTGCTTGTCCTGCCCGGCGGTGGCTCGCGTGACGATCTGGGCGAGCTCGGCGTCGGCCGGGTCCTCCAGAACAAGGCTCTGGCCCGTGGGGGCGGTGCGGAACTCCGTCCTGCGTCCGGCAGTGGGCTTGAGGGCGGGGTCGGTCAGGGCGCCTGCGGCACGGCTGCGCGCCTCGGCGTTGACCACACCTGGCAGGACGTCGCTGACCTGGGTACCGGGCCCACGCCAGATCGTGGCCTGAAGCCCCTCGGAGGTGGAGGTGAGCCTGAGAACCCGACCGGCCGTTCCCGAGCTCTGGAACTGCTCGGCGATGAGGGGGACCTGCTGGGTGACGGGGTGCAGCGCCAGGACCTGATGATTGCTGCCGCGGTGGGCCTGGTGGGACCAGATGGCGCCGACCGTCACCGGAGCGAGCAGAATGAGGCAGGCAGCAGCCACGAAGGTCGTCCTCAGCCGCCGCGTGCCACCGCCGGACAGTGCCGGCAGCACGGACAGCGCAGAGGAGACATCGGAAGCCTTGGCGCCCTCTCGGCTCCTGACCGCCGCCGTGCGGCCACCGGTGGGATGCTGTCCGATCATGCTCCAGACGGCCTCACCGGCGGGCAGGGCCGCGGCGAGGAAGCCGCTCAGCGCCAGGGAGGTCCCGGCCCCGGCCCATCCGTCGACGGGAGCCAGTCCGGCCCCGGTGACGTCACCGCCCAGACCGGTGGGCGTGCGCAGCGAGACCCCCGCCAGGATCAGGCCCCCCAGGGCCAGGAGGATACCGGTGCGCGCCACCCGCACGCGCCGGGAGACGAACAGGCCGATGACGCCAAGGACCGGGACGAGCAGGAGCAGTACCCGGACCAGGACGCTCAGGGCCCCGGAGCCGGTCATGGCGTCCATGGCTATCGGCGAGCCGGCGAGCAGGTCGAGGCTGCTCGGTGTCGGCGCGGAGACGGGCAGACCGATGTCAGTCAGCAGCAGTCGGAGGCCCTCGGCCCAGCCGGTCCTCTGCCCCAGCCGCCATGCGCCCCACCAGGCCGGGGCGGCGGTGACCACCATGGGCACGAGGGTGAGGATGAGCTTGAACCCGCGCCGGGTCGTCACGGACAGCAGCAGAATGATGACGGCCAGCACGGCCGCGGTGGCAGGAACGGCCGCGACGACGACACTCAGCAGCAGACCGGCGACAGCGGCCGCCGTAGCCGACCCGTAGCCGTACTTCTCGGCCCGAGGCGGGTCGGCCGCGGTCTCGCCGTCCGCCGAGTCGGAAGCGTCGGAGACATGATCGGGCTCATTGCTCTCGCGGAAGCTCTCCTGGGCTTCATCACCGCCTCCGGGGTCGCGGGCCCCGTCATCGGCATCAGCCGCGTCCTCGGCACTCGCCGCCGCCTGCGCCTCCTCGTCGAGATGGGCGAGGTCGGTGACCTTCTCAGCGGAGAAGCGGTCGAGCTCGGCACGCTCCTCGTCAGTGAGCAGGTGGGCTCCTACGAGTCCAGACAGGACGAGGTCTCGCCGGTCGGCGCCCACGGCACGGGCCAGGGCCAGCAGCCCCCAGGGGAGGACGAGGTGGACCAGCAGCGCACCGAGGCGCCCCTGTCCCAGAGCCAGGAGAACGCTGGGGGCCAGGGCCCACACGAGTGCGGCCCAGGCCCGCAGGGTGACTTTGCGGGTCATGGTTCCAGCGGCGAACCAGGCTCCCAGGGCGGCGAGTGGAACGGCCAGGAGCACCAGAGCGCTGACGAGGGAACCGGCCCCGAGCCCGACGAACCGACCCAGCGCGGTCGGCGCGGCCAGAATGGCCAGCAACGGGGTGATGCCCCCCGGGTAGCCGTCACCGGCGGCGATCCAGGTGCTCCAGGCGGTGTCCCACATCTGTCGCCAACCGCCGCTGAACAGGGGCAGAGCCCCGCCGGTGATCGAGCGGGTGAGCAGCAGCCGGGACAGGCCGTAGGCGCTCAGCGCCAGGACCAGCACGATGACGGCGCTCAGGGCCCGACGTCGGCTGCGGGCCAGGGCAGCCAGCTCACGTAGCTCGAGCTCACTGGGAGCTGCTTCACGTGCACGGCGCTCACGCTCCTGGCGGGTACGGTCACGACGTACCCCCCGGATCTCCGCCGGGGTGGCGTACAGGCGTCCCAGCGCGGAGGCGGGCACCTTGGCGTGCCGGGCGAGCCGGCGTCTGGCCGCCTTGACCCGTCGGCCACGGCCGGCCACGGCCAGGGCCGCACCGAGCTCGTCGCGGGCGAGCGCCGGCGCCTTGGAGGCGAGCCTCCACACGGCGCGCATCGCCCCGAGGATGACGAACCAGGTCAGCAGCAGGCCGATGGGCCGGGACGAGAACGCCGCCCAGTTGGTGAGCTGGGCACTGCGTCGAGCACGGAAGGACCGCTCCGGATCGGGCTCGGGGAGATGAACCTCAATGGCCTCGGCGTCGCTGCGGGCCTCGGGCCGGGAGGAGTGGGAGACGTGGGCAGGCCGGCGCAGCCCCTGGTAGGAGGCCCGGCGGTGACGGATGACGGCGGTGGGCTCGACGATGACCCGGTATCCGGCCAGGCGCGCGGCGCGGGAGAGCTCCAGGCCGTCACCGAAGGGACCGAGCCACGGGGCAATGCCACCGACCTCCTCCCATACGGCGCGGTCGATGAGGGCACCGGCCGTCCCCACGGCCAGAACGTCGCTGCGGTCGTCGTGCTGTCCCTGGTCGACCTCGCCGGGAACGATGTCGTTGGCCCTCCGGGCCGACGCGGTGGCGCGCAGCCCGACCTCCAGGAGCAGCTCGGGGTTGTCCCAGCCCACCTGCTTGGGGCCGACGATCCCCACGGAGCGAGCGTTGGTCGCAGCGGTGAGGAGCTGCTCGAGGCAGTCCCGCTCGGGGGCGGAGTCGTCATGGAGGAGCCAGAACCACACCTGGTGCTCCGGCACCTCCTGGGAGGCTTCAGCCGGGGCCACGAGCTGCTGCTCGTAGGACGTGATCGGCGAGAGCGCACCGGTGGGACCGGTGATGGGACCGGAGCCGGTCAGCAGAAGGTCGCGCACGGAGGTGCGTGAAGCGCTCGAGCCGCCGTCAGTGTCCGAGCCGCCCGCGCCATCGTCCGCCTCTGCGCCACGACGTTTGCGGTTGCCGGCGGCGACGAGCTCGGCGTAGGCGGCCAGCCCTCGGGCGACGGCGTCCCCGAAGCTCTTGGCCTCCTTGACCCGTACGACGCGCACCGCCGTGACGGCACCGAGCCCCGAGCCCTCGACGAGCTCCTCGATCGGGGTCCCGTCCCCCAGTCCGTTGGCTCGCGAGGCGACGTCGACGACGAGGACGACGTCGGGCGGGCAGGTCTGGGAGGAGACGGCGGTCAGTGTCTGCGCCAGAAACGGGCTCGCCCCGGCCGACACGACGACGGCCAGGGCTCCTACCCGACTGGCTCCCTGTGCGGAGCCGGCGCGGGTCATACTGCGCGACGCTTGAGCTTGCGCCGTTCGCGCTCCGACATGCCGCCCCAGATACCGAAGCGTTCGTCGTTGGCGAGGGCGTACTCGAGGCACTCCTCACGAACCTCGCAGGTCGCGCAGACTCGCTTGGCCTCGCGTGTGGAACCACCCTTCTCAGGGAAGAACGCCTCCGGGTCCGTCTGAGCGCACAGCGCGCGCTCCTGCCACGCCAGAGGGCCTTCATCGACGTCGTCACCACCACCGAAGAGGAGCGACAGGACCTCTGCGTCAGGCTCCTCCGGCTGCTTGAGCGGGCCGTCGCCGAGGATGTTCCACATGCCGGCCTCCCTTCGATCCGAGCTTCTTGCCAGTAAGAATTACATGCGTGTGAGACAAGGCCAGTCAAGCCGGCGAGGGAAAGTTCACCCTCTCGTTACCGTCGACACCATTCCTTGATATCTCAAGGAATAACCCCATCTGGTTGCCACCATATGTTGACTTCCTACAAATCTCCTGGGAGGTGCCCGCGGCCTGCCTGACAGCAGGGAGGAGCGTGATTTTCCTGGAAACTTCAGGGCCTCTGACGCACGATTTCACATTGACCCGACCGGCTGGACATTACCAGAAAGATTCCTGAATGTCAGTAGATCTGCTTCAATCTGGAGCCATGCACGACCCCCTGCTAACCCTGTTTCCCGGCCCTCACGACGCCGACAGACCGTGGCTGAATTGTTATGGAACTGATGAGCGAGTCGAGTTGACCGGACACGTTCTGTCCATGTGGTTGGCAAAAATAGCGGGATTGATCACAGTGGAGTCCGACCAGGGTGACGGAGTTCATGTAGGGCTCCCACCGCACTGGCGGACGGTGGCATGGGCCTGCGGGGCGTGGCTGGCGGGACGGACCGTGCTCCTGGGACGTACTGAGGAGATCGATACCGCCGGCTTGAGCCCCGAGCTGAGTGTGGCCTTCACACCTGAGGACCTGTGTGACTCGGCAGAGGTTCAGGTGCTCATCCCGGCTGCCTCCCTGGCGCTGCGCTGGCCGGGTGAGCTACCCGCCCTCGTGCTCGACGGCGCCGCGGACCTCATGTCCTACCCCGACCGATTCACACCGGTCGGCGTCCCCACCGACATGCCCTGCCTCACCGACCTCGCCACTGGCCTCACTGCCGCCGGGGCGCAGGACGGAGCGTCAGACGGCGCAGAGCCCACCACCCTGACACGCTGCGAGCTGGCCACCCGGGTCGAGGCCGCTGCCACCGGCTCTGAGGGCCAGACTGTACGGGCCACCCTGGTCCGACGCTCCAGGACCGCTCAGGCGCTCCAGGAGGTGCTGGTAGCCTGGCGCGCCGGGCGCACGGCGGTGGTCCTCACCCCCGAGGCGGGCGACGACGTCGCCGCGTCCGCGATCCGTCAGGAGGGCATCACCGAGCCGCGGACCGACTGAGCACCGGCGCACCGTCAGGGAACGTCGGCCTGGATGAGAGTCCCCTCCCCCTCAACGGACAGGCCTCGCTCGTCGGCGCCGACGAACACGGCCTCGCCCTGGGCGAGGGTCTGCGAGCCGGCCTGAGTCACCAGGGTCATGGCCCCTTCGACGGCCAGAAGGATACGCGGGCCGCGCCCAGGGACCGGCAGACGTCCGTCGGCGGCCACCACGGTGGTGACCATGAGCTCGAAGTCGTCCACCGGCGCGTAGTAGGCGCGAGTGGCGCGCGAGAGGTACTCGGGCGCCGGCCGCACCGGGGGCGCCGCCACGTAGTCGACGCAGGCCAACATCTCGGGCACGTCGATGTGCTTGGCCGTCAGCCCGGCGCGCAGCACGTTGTCCGAGGAGGCCATGACCTCCACCCCCAGACCCGAGATGTAGGCGTGGATGCTGCCCGCGGGCACGAACATCGCCTCGCCCGGCTGGAGGGTGACGGGGTTGAGCAGGAGCGCGGCGGCGATACCCGGGTCGCCGGGGAAGGTGCCAGCCATCTTCAGGACGTTGGAGTCCACGCGCAGGGAGGGGGAGGTACCAGCCTCGAAGCGGGCCGTGATCTCGGTGACGAGCTCGTCGATCTCCTGCGGGCTCGGGCGGGTGGCGGCCGAGACGACGTCGGAGAAGACCTGCCGGATGCCGTACCGGGTGGGGTTGAGGCGCAGAGTGCGACGCATCCGTCGGGCCAGGGCGCTGTCCAGCCCGGCGAGGACCTCGACGGCGCGGCGCGGGGCCCGGAACCCGGCGACGGCCTGGAAGCGTGTGAGGGCCAGGACCATCTCCGGCTTGTGGTTGGTGTCCTTGTAGTTGCGGGAGGGGTGGTCCAGGGCGATACCAGCCTCGTCCTCCAGGGCGTAGCCCTCGGCCGCCTGTGTCTGGCTGGGGTGGACCTGGAGGGACAGGGGCCGCTCGGGCGCAATGAGCTTGAGGAGGAAGGGTAGCCGGCGCCCGAAGCGCCAGATGATGTCCTCGCCCAGGAGACGCTCGGGCTCGGCGTCGATGAGGGCGGACAGGGCGTCGCCTTCGGCGACCTGAGCCGGCCCGGCCGGGTGGGCGCCGTACCAGGCCTCGGCCCAGGGGGCACCGTCGTCGGCCACGCCCAGGAGCGCGGGTATGGCGGCGGTGGACCCCCAGGCGTACTGCTGACGCGCTGGCTCAAGTCGTCTCATAGCGCCTCACCGTACCTGCACCGGGACCGGCCTGCGTACGCAGCGACGTCAACCGGGGAGGTCTCCCCCGTGAGGCCCGGCGAAGCCTGCCTCTGCGCAGTGGGCCGCCCGTACGCCGAACGACGGCGGCCACGGGCTGGCGGACGGGCGGCCGCTCCAGCCGAGGCAGAGGGCTCGGGCCTGTCTGCGACGATCCAGCGCCACCGGCCAGCGGACGTCCCTCGCCAGATCGCGAGCCTCCCCTGCCGCCCTGACCGGCGTTCGCGTTCAGCCGGGTCACGACAACCAGTACAGCGGCGGTCCAGTAGACGTAGGCACCGGAGGCCAGTACTGCGAGCAGGTTCCACCGGGGCGAGTCGTAGCGCACAAGGTCGTCGGGGAAGTGCGCGGGGGCGATGATCATGACGACGACGCTGCCCGCCGCCGCCAGGCACTCGAGGTCCCACCCGGGGCTGCGCGCACCGGATGCGAGTCCGACGACGACCCTCCACGTGAGAGTCATGATGAGGGGGAGGGCGAAGACCCAGTGGTGCACCCACGCCACCGGCGAGACGACGGGGGCGATGAGGCCCATGACGCTGAAGGCGAGCAGGTCGTCGCCGCGGTGGGTCAGGCGCGCGGTCTGCCCGGCGATGACGATGACGACACCGACGGCCAGTACCAGCCAGACGATCGATGACTGGGAGGCCGGCAGTATCCGGGAGAGCAGTCCGCGCAGCGACTGGTTCTCGGTGTCCCACCAGGTGGAGGCCACCCGGGTGGAGTCCCACATGGCCGAGCCCCAGAAGGTCAGCGACTCCCTGGGGGCGATGAGGAATCCGATACCGGTGCAGGAGGCGGCGCTGGCCAGTGAGACGAGTAGAGCCCGCCAGTCGCGCCGGAGCAGTGGCAGCAGCAGGAAGACCGCGGGGGTGAGCTTGATGGCGATGGCGACGCCGGTCAGCAGACCACGCGGCCAGGGGGTCCGGCGGGGAAGCCAGTCGGCAGTCAGCAGGGCGATGAGGAAGAGCCCGACCTGGCCCCACGTCAGGTGCGAGATCACGGGCATGAGCAGACTCATCGCGTTGGCGGCCGCCAGAGCGGTCCAGATCCCGCCGCCGCAGCGACGCACGACGATCCAGGACAGGAGGAAGAGCGCCACCAGGGAGGCCACGGTGTGGACGGCGGCGGCCAGAGCCGGACTGCCCAGGGCGGAGCCGGAGAGCAGAGCCGCGCCGAAGGGCGGGTAGGTGAAGTACATGAGGAAGCCGGGGACCCCGGTATCGAGGGGGCCGGCGTAGAGCGGCTGACCGGTCAGGAGGTGCTGGGCTCCGACCCGATAGACGAGGAAGTCGATGTGTGGCTCCGGTTGGAGGGCGGCGTCGAGGAGAGCCCACACCACTGTCACCACCGACCACAGGGCGATGAGTACCTGAGCCACCCGGGTCGTGCCCCAGGACGGTGACGCCGTATCCGTATCCATAGTGAGGGGTTCTCTTCCAGCCGTGGGGAAGGCACCGGCCGAGCAGCCGGGCCTGAGTGGGCGTCGGGGAGGGCGCACAGAGGGCCGTCGCACACCGGGCCGAGACCTGAACAAAATCCAGAAGAAGGCTCGAAGAACCCGGGTCCCGGACCGGATGACCGGGAGTATTTCACTTATGAAGGCCACTTATCGACCGGAATATCGCATCAACTTTATGTTGTGATCCTTACATCTATCAAAGTTTTCACTACTGCATGATTTCCCCGAGAATAAAGCAGTTCACCGCGCCCAGGACGCAGGATGTCTGACGATGCGACTCAGGGCAGGGCTGGGTGGAGCCAGACCGGCACCGCCACGAAGGCCGATGGCAGCACGCAACGACGGCGCCGCGAGCCTGGTGGGGCTTGCGGCGCCGTCGGGATCAGCGCTCGGAGGTGTCTCAGACCTGCTTCAGGCCGGGCCCTGGACGGGTCTCGATCAGGATCCGGCCTGTCTCTGGTCTGTTCTAGCTGCCCGCCTCCGGGGACGGGAAGGGAGCGACGTCGGCCAGGCGCGGGTGAGCCTTGTCCTTGTCGGACAGGATCGCCTCGGCCAACGGGATCGGCCAGGAGACGTTCGCCGTCTCGTCGGCCAGATTGAGGAAGGTGTACTGGGCGTCAGGCGACCAGTGGTCGTTGACCAGGTAGGTGTAGGCGGTGTTGGGCTCCAGCGTCTGGTAGGCGTTGCCCACGCCCCGGGGCACGAACACGGCCACCGACGGGTCGATCTCGCAGGTGTACACCGTCCCGAAGGACGGCCCCTCGCGCAGGTCCACCCAGGCGCCGAACACGCGGCCGGTGGCCACCGAGACGAACTTGTCCCAGGGCTCGGCGTGGATGCCGCGGGTCACCCCCACCTCGTTGTTGAAGGAGATGTTGTTCTGCACCGGCCCGAAGTCGGGCAGCCCCAGAGCCAGCATCTTCTCCCGCTGCCAGTTCTCCTTGAACCAGCCGCGGTTGTCCCCGTGAACGGTCAGGTCAATGCGCAGGAAACCCGGAATCGGTGTCGTCTCGATGGCGAGCGGCTTGCCCAGCTCGATCTGCCCCATGGATGGCTCCTTCTGTGTACGTCGTCATCACCGTCGACGCCGCCTCACCGGCGACGCTCCATCGGGGAAGTCTATCGGCGCCGCCGCACCAGCACCTCAGCGACGGGACCGCACGAGCCGAACGTGCCGCGCACCACGGACATGCTCCCCCGAATCAGCCGATCCTGACGTCATTCGGGGCCGGAATGGGCCATGCTTGGAGCATGCGAGGAATCATTCTGGCCGGAGGCTCCGGCACACGACTCAACCCGATCACCCTGGGGACCTCCAAGCAGCTGGTGCCCGTCTACGACAAGCCGATGATCTACTACCCGCTGAGCACCCTCATGCTCGCCGGGATCCAGGACGTCCTCATCATCACCACCCCCCACGACGCCCCCTCCTTCCACCGCCTCCTGGGTGACGGCTCCCAGCTCGGCGTCAACCTGTCCTACACCGTCCAGCAGGAGCCCAACGGCCTGGCGCAGGCCTTCGTCCTGGGCGCCGACTTCATCGGCGACGACAGCGCCGCCCTGGTTCTGGGCGACAACATCTTCTACGGCCCCGGCATGGGCACCCAGCTGCGCCGCCACACCAGCCCCGACGGCGGCGTCGTCTACGCCTACCAGGTCGCCGACCCCACCGCCTACGGCGTCGTCGAGTTCGACGAGAGCTTCAAGGCCATCTCCATCGAGGAGAAGCCGGCCCACCCCCGCTCCACCTACGCCGTGCCCGGCCTGTACTTCTACGACAACGACGTCGTCGAGATCGCGAGGAACCTCAAGCCCTCCGCCCGCGGCGAGTACGAGATCACCGACGTCAACCGCACCTACCTGGAGGCCGGCAGGCTCACTGTTGAGGTCCTCCCCCGCGGCACCGCCTGGCTCGACACCGGCACCTTCGACTCGCTGGCCGACGCCACCAGCTTCATCCGCACCGTCCAGCACCGTCAGGGCCTCAACATCGGCGCCCCCGAGGAGGTCGCCTGGCGCATGGGCTTCATCGACGACGACGGCCTGCGCCAACGCGCCGAGCCGCTGGTCAAGTCCGGCTACGGCGCCTACCTGCTGGGCCTGCTGGAGCACCAGCAGGCCTGAGACGGCGCACCGGGCAGGCGCAGCAGCTCTGATGCCGCGTGGGCGGGTGGCGCGAATCGACGCCACCCGCCCACGTGTGCCACAAGCCCATCTCAACAGTTCAGTTTCCCTGTCCGATCTGTTACCTTCGAACAAGGTAGCAATTTCTGTTTTACTGAACGGATGGTGGAACCGATGGCAGATCCCCAGACACAGTCCCTGTCGCAGTCGCAGTTCGATGTGCTCTACGCCCTCCTGCGGACGGGCGATGCCCTCACCCAGCGCCAGATCCAGGAGTCCACCGGCATGTCCCTGGGGCGGGTCAACGCCGCCGTGCGCGAGTGCGAGGCGGCCGGCTACATTCAGGAGCGCCACCTGACCGAGGCGGGCCGGGCGGCCCTGGAGCCCTACCGGGTGGGCAACGCCGTCATCATGGCGGCCGGCCTGTCCCAGCGCTTCGCGCCGATCTCCTACGAGCGCCCCAAAGGGATGCTGCGCGTGCGCGGGGAGGTCCTGGTCGAGCGACAGATCCGCCAGCTGCACGAGGCCGGCATCACGGACGTGACGATCGTCGTCGGCTACAAGAAGGAGTACTTCTTCTACCTGGCCGAGCAGTTCGGCGTGAAGATCGTCGTCAACGACGACTACGTCTCACGCAACAACAACGGCTCCCTGTGGCTGGTGCGAGACATCCTGGCGAACACCTTCATCTGCTCCTCCGACGACTACTTCACGGACAACCCCTTCGAGTCGCACGTCTACAAGGCCTACTACTCGGCCCAGTACGTCGAGGGCCCCACCGAGGAGTGGTGCATCACCACCGGCCCGGGCGATCGGATCACGGACATCGAGGTCGGGGGCGCCGACGCCTGGATCATGCTGGGCCACGTCTACTTCGACCGGACCTTCTCCGCCGCCTTCCGGCGCATCCTCGAGGCGGTCTACCACCTGCCCGAGACGGCTCCCAAGCTGTGGGAGGCGATCTACATCGAGCACGTCAAGGAGCTCGACATGGTCATGCGCCGCTACCCCGAGGGCATGATCAACGAGTTCGACTCGGTCGACGAGATCCGCTCCTTCGACCCCAAGTTCATCGAGAACGTGGACTCCGAGGTCTTCGACCACATCTCGGAGGCGCTGGGTTGCCGCAAGACGGACATCTCGGGCTTCTACCCGCTCAAGCAGGGGCTGACGAACCTGTCGTGCCACTTCACCGTGGACGGCAAGGAGTACGTCTACCGCCACCCTGGCGTGGGCACCGAGGAGATCGTCGACCGTCACGCCGAGGCCGCCGGGCTGCGCCTGGCCCGCGAGCTCGGCCTGGACACGACCTTCGTGGCCGACGACGACGCCCGGGGCTGGAAGATCGCCCGATTCGTGCCCGAGGCCCGCAACCTGGACATCACCAACGCCGACGAGCTCCGGCAGGCCATGCGCATGGCCCGCAGCCTGCACACCTCCGGCAGGAGGCTTGAGCGGGACTTCGACTACATCCAGGAGGCCCTGCACTACGAGCGGCTGGTCGAGCGTCACCACCCCATCGATCTGCCCGACTACGTCGAACTGCGCACCAAGGTGATGCGTCTCAAGGTGCACACCGACGCCGATGGCTTCGAGCGGGTCCCCAGCCACAACGACTTCTTCCCGCCGAACTTCCTTGTGGCCGCCGACGGACACATCGACCTCATCGACTGGGAGTACGCCGGCATGTCCGACGTCGCCAGCGATTTCGGGACTCTGGTGGTCTGCACGCGGATGAGCGTCGAGCGCGCCGACGAGGCGATCGGCTACTACTTCGATCGCACCCCCACCACCCACGAGCGCCGCCACTTCTGGTCCTACGTGGTCTTCGCAGGCTGGTGCTGGTATGTGTGGGCCCTGGCCAAGGAGGCCGAGGGCGACGACGCCGGCCAGGACGTCTTCACCTACTACCGCCACGTCACCGACTATGTCGACGCCCTGCTGTCCTGGTACGAGGACGGTGAGGATGCGGCGCCGGAGATCTTCACGCAGGGTTAGACTGCTGACCCACCGCACGTGGCGTGTGGTCGGTGACCATCAGTGACCAGGAGACTCATGCTCGACATCATGATCCCGTTCTGGGGCGAGCCCCGGTACCTGTATGAGACGGTTGAGGCCGTCCTGAGCCAGACCGATGCGCGCTGGCACCTGACCGTCGTCGACGACTGCTACCCGGATCCCGGGGTCCCGAAGTACTTCGAGCACCTGGACCACCCCCAGGTGACTTACGTCCGCAACGAGGAGAACCTCGGCATCACTGCGAACTACGAGCGCTGCATCGAGATGGCCTCGGCGGACCTGGTGATGCTCCTGGGTTGCGACGACATCATGCGACCCGACTACGTGGCACGTGTCTTGACCCTTCACGAGAAGTTCCCGCAGGCGGACATCTTCCAGCCCGGGGTCCAGCCCATCGATTCCCAGGGGCACGATGTCAGCACCCTGACTGATTCCATCAAGCGCGTGGTCATGCCGCGCACGCGCCAGCCCCTCCTGCTCAGTGGTGAGGAGCTGGCCACGTCCCTGCTCAGGGCCGACTGGCTCTACTGGCCCTCACTGACCTTCCGCCGTGAGGCACTCGTCTCCACACCCTTCCGCCCTGGCTTCCCCATCATCCAGGACCTGGCCCTGGTCATCGACATCATCGCAGCAGGTGGCTGCCTCCTGCTCGATCCGCACGTGTGCTTCTCCTACCGGCGTCACGAGGAGTCGGCCTCCTCGACGTCGCTGTTCGATGGCCGCCGCTTCGCCGGTGAGCGCACCTACTTCGCCCTGGCCGCCCGCCTCATGCGACGTAACGGCTGGCACCGTGCCGCGCGCGCGGCCAGGCGGCACACGATCTCGCGGGCCCATGCCCTGTCGCTCCTGCCGACGGCGCTACGCCGTCAGGACTCGACGGCGGTGCGCACCCTGACCACTCACGTCCTGGCTCGCTAGCCCCACCACCGCCGAGCCCGACATCCTTCGCGTACCCCAACGGTTTTTCTGTCGGGCTACGCGAGTCATGACCGGCTCGATGACGGAGGACGGGCTCAGCGGGCCTGCTGGCGCAGGTCGCCCCAGGGTCGCCGCCCCCGCGACCAGCGCATGGCGGCACGCTCGATACCCAGCCAGCTGGCGATGGACAGGATGATGGTGACGACGCCGGCGACCAGTAGCAGGAGCGGCAGACCGTGACGGTGCATCCCCAGCAGGATGAGGAGCTGGAGGACCGGGAAATGATAGATGTAGACGCCGTAGGAGATGTCGTGGACCTTGATGATCTCCGGTGAGGGCAGGACCGCTCCGAGCCACAGGACGACGTAGGCGATGAACGGCGAGGCCAGCTGGGCGCCGAAGCCCGGTAGCGCCAGGATGAGTGCCACGGAGCCGGCGGTCGCGATGAGCGCGGTCCATGGCCTCATGGGAAGGCGCTCGCGCAGCTGGTACATGAGCGCTCCGCCCAGGAAGTAGGGCAGCATGAAGATCAGCAGGGCGAACTCACCGTTGTTGTCGACGTAGGGGGCGATCCGGTCGATGCCGGCGTGCATGGCGACACTGACCAGGAACAGCAGCGCCGTGGGCCACACGTGGGAGCGGATGAACCTCCAGGACAGGAAGACGCCGATGATGATGTAGCACCAGAACTCGTAGTAGAGGCTCCACAGGGAACCGTTCCAGGCTCCGGGGTAGGGCACGGTGGCCAGCGTCGTACCGATTTTGTAGGTGGAGATGTGCAGCAGGATGTTGGAGTAGACGTAGCTGCCCGGCGTGGGCGCCGCTCCGAAGAGGCCGTCGAGCGTTCCCTTCTCGATGAGGTGCGCCGCTGGAGCCATGACGAAGGCGACGAAGACGAGGGAGAACAGGAATCCGGGGAAGATGCGGGTGACCCGGTTGATGAGGTAGGGACCGGCGTCGGCACGCATGCGTGAGCCCGTGATGAGGAAGCCGGAGATGGCGAAGAAGCCGACGACGCCCCAGCTGCCCAGGTGCTGCCCGGCCACCTCGTACCCGTTTCCGGTTCCGGCGAGGATGTCCGCGTGGGAGTAGAAGACGAGGAAGGCCAGGAGGAGGCGGAGCAGATTGAGGGCGTTGTCGCGGGACCCGAGGTCGCGGGGAGAGAACAAGCCTGCTGAACGGGTCGATGGCATGCGCGTCAGCCTATCGGAGCCGCCCCACCGTCACCTCTCGGTCACGAGTGTCCTTCGCCGCTATGTGTTGCGACGGCGCGCTGCTGGAACAGGCCGAAGAGGAGAACCAGGACGCCCATTCCGCAGGTATAGGCGATGGAGACGCCCAGGAGGCCTTGTGAGGGGACGAGGAGGACGAACATCAGCGTCATCGCCACGGCCGCGAGGGCGTATCCCACGAAGGCGAGCTTCTGAAGCCGCATCGTGGTCAGGGCGTAGTAGAGGACGACGCTTGCGGCATTCATGGCCCCGCCGAGGACCAGAACCATGAGCTCGGCGCGGAACATGGAGATGTCCGTGCCGTAGACGAGCCCCAGTATCGGAGCACCTGCCAGGAAGGTGACCGCTCCGACGACGACGAACGCCCCGACGGTCACCAGCAGCCCGCGCCGGATGAGCCGGTTGAAACCGGGCAGGTCGGCGCCGACCCACAGACTCGCCATGGAGGTGAGCAGGGGGCGAAAGACCATGATGGAGAGCAGGTTGATCGCCATGGCAGGCATGAACAGGATCGTGAAATATCCCTGTTGGGTGGAGTCGAGATAGTGCTTGATGGAGAATCTCGGCGCACTCGCCAAGTACATGGAGATGAAGGATGCCAGGCACAGGGGCAGGCAGATGATCAGCAGCTCCTTGATCAGCCGAGACTCCCACACGGGCCGCTGCGGGAAGAGACCGCGTGCCCGAGGCACGTAGAGGAGCACCGTGGCGACCAGGGAGACGGCCAGCGTGACGACCGTCGAGCTCAGAAGCTCACCGGTGGCGATGAGCATGCCGGAGAACGCAGCTGCCGTCGTCAACGAGCGCCAGAACCAGGACTGTCCCCCGATGTCGAGACGGCCCACCCGCTGGAACTCGCAGACGTAGACATCCTCGAAAGCGTCGAAGAGGCGGAGGGAGGCGATAAGGATGATGAGCAGCATGTCCCCGGGCCCGTCGCCGAAGAGCACCGCGTAGCCGACGACGCCCAGGATCATGAGCCCCACTGTGACGATCCTGGTGGCCAGGTAGGTGCCGAAGCTGAAGCGATGCTCTAAGTCGGTGACCTGGTACGGCCTGACCTCGTACATGCCCAGGGGCTGGAACTGCTGCCCGGCCTGGTAGGCCAGTCCGAAGACTCCGCCCGCGGCGAGCCCGGCGGAGCGCGTGACGACCACCGTCAGAATAACTGTCGCCAGCGACATCATGACGGAGGCGGCGGTGTTCCAGAAGTAGTCGCGGCCGACCTGGGAGGCCTTGCCCTCCTCTGTTCGAGGCATGCGTGACAGCCCTCAGTCGGCCGCGACATCGTCCGAGGCAGGCTCTGTGCCCGCCTCAGAGGCAGCCTCAGGGGCCGATTCAGCGACGTCGGCGTACGGACCGAAGTCGATCTCGCAGGGCTTGTGGTTGCGGCGCTTCTCCAGGGGCGGCAGCTCCATGTAGTCGCCGTAGGAGCGGCGCATCATGGCGTCGTAGCTACGGGCGACCTTGACGGTGATGTTCTCGAAGGGCAGCTCGAGGGGCGGATAGAGGTCGTCCATGGTGACGGTCCAGTTCTCCGGGTCCCGCATGGAGAAGTCGGCCATCCGCTTGGTGGTGGCGTGCTCATAGGTGCGGGCTGCCTTCTCCCAGCGCCCCTGAAGGGAGCGCGGGGTGGCGCGCATGAGGCGCAGTCCCACATGGATCGCCGAGGTGATCGTGTGGATCGCCATGCGCTTGGCCCCGGTGATGCCGATGAGGTAGGGGGTGGGCGTGCCCTGGAGGTAGAGGAGACGGCCCCACAACCAGGTCTTACGGCTCATCCTGCGGAACGCGCGGGCGTCGTCGGGCACGTTGTCCACCGGCAGGATGTCCAGGGAGATCGGCATCCGGTAGGCCGAGTCCTTGCCGAACTCGGGTACCAGGAGCGTTCCCTTCAGGCCGAGCTTGGTGAACATGAAGGGGTACTCGGGGCGGGTTCGGGTGTTGTCGATCTGATAGCCGTCCGGCAGGGCGGAGGGGGCCTCGGCGAGGAATCGCTCGTAGTCAGCACGTGTCATGAGCACGTCGACGTCGTCGTCCCAGGGGATGAAGCCCTGGTGACGGATCGCCCCGATCATAGTGCCGCCGTAGACGGAGTAGGGGATGTCGAGGCGGCGGCAGGTGTCGTCGAAGTCCTTGAGCATCTTCAGGAGCAGGGCATGAATACGCCTCAGCAGCTCCGGGTCGTCCAACAGCGCTTCAGACACGGTCTGACACTCCTATCGTCTCTCAGCCATGGTTACGTCGGCCATCCGAGGAACCCGCAGGCGATTGTGCCATACAGAGAACACCAATCTAACGCCGATCCTGATTAAGCAGGATCGGTCGAGGAGTCCGCAGGCCGAGTGGTGGACTCGGACTTCAGCGAGTCGATCTCTGCTCGCAGGAAGGCGATCTCCTCGGCGAGACGGCGCCGCTCCTCGTCGGACTGTGACAGGTCAACGCTGAATCGGAGTGAGAGCAGGAGCATGATCACCCCGGCGAGGAAGAAGGCGAGGTTCAACGGGACCTTGACGCCCACGAGGTGGGCCGCCCCTTCCAGGACGCGGGGGAAGATCGAGATGACCGCCACAGCGATCGCGATGACCAGCCACCAGGTGGCGTAACGCTCCTTCATCCCCTGGTTGCGCATCCTGACAAAGATGCCGAACAGGACGATGAAGGCGAAGATGACTCCCAGCCAGTAGGTACTGGTCACCCTTGAACCTCCCTGACCTCTGTCGTCTTGAACTGCGAGCTCGGCCGGCTCAGCGCCACCCCCAGGGCGAGGAAGGCCCTGATGAGGAACCGCGCTGCCTTGAGCGGGCTGTGGGACGGAGTCCCGCCGGCACGCGGACGCATGACGACGGCGGCCTGTCGGATGCGCAGCCCGGAGCGCTTGGCGATGACCAGGGCCTCGATGGTGTCGCCGAGGTACTCGGCCGGGTACTCGTGGGCGAAGAGCTGGATCGTGCGCCGGTTGGCGAGCTTGAAGCCGGAGGTGGTGTCCGTCAGCCGGGTGCCGCAGACTCGCGAGAGGATGACGGAGAGAAGCTTCATGGCCCACTGACGGGGGCCTCGCACCTTGTAGTCGCCCTTGCCCGCGAAGCGGGCACCGATGACCAGGTCCGCGTCCTCGGCCTCGGCCGCGGCGAAGAGGGTGTCGATCTCGGTGGGATCGTGCTGTCCGTCGGCGTCGAGCTGGATGGCACGGCGGTAGCCGTGGCGCTCGGCGTAGAGGTAGCCGGCGCGCATCGCTCCCCCGACCCCGAGGTTCAGGGGCAGGTCGAGAACGGCCGCGCCGGCATCGTGCGCGATCTGGGCGGTGGCGTCCGTGGAGCCGTCGGAGACGACGAGGACGTCGACCTTGTCCCCCGCAACGCGCCGAACCTCCTCGATGACGGGGCCGATGACGGCCGCCTCGTTCCAGGCCGGCATGATCGCCAGGGAATCGTGCTGAACAGTGGCCATGAAACTACTGACACTCCTCACGCCTACGGACTGAGGCAACTATACGCGGCCGGTCCGCCGCCGATTCGCATCCGGTTCCGGCCAGTTGCCTACGCCAGAAGTCTGCTGAGGTAGTCCTCGAGCCGCTCCATGGAGTCGGTGGGAGTGAAGCCTGTGGCCTTGATCTTGGCGAGGTCCAGGACGGAGCTCAACGGCCGCGGCGCGATTCCCTCCTGACCGGCGTAGTACTCCTCGGTGGTGACGGGTGTGACCTCGTCGGGGCTGTGGCCGGCTCGCTCGTAGACGCGCTTGGCGACGTCGGCCCAGGAGACGACCGGCCCCCCGCCGGAGAGGTTGTAGGTGCCGAACTCGGCTCCCGAGGTGAGCAGGTGAATGATGCCAGCGGCCAGGTCGGAGGCGAAGGTGAGTCGGCCGGTCTGGTCGGCCACGACGGTCGGGGCGATGCCGCGCTCGGCCAGGGAGAGCATCGTCTTGACGAAGTTCTTGCCGTCACCCACCACCCAGGAGGTGCGCACCAGGTAGTGGCGCGGGCAGACGCTGACGGCGGCGTCGCCGGCGGCCTTGGACTGACCGTAGACGCCCAGCGGTGAGGGGGTCTCCGCCTCGGAGTGGACCGGTATGGCGCCGTCGAAGGTGTACTCGGTGGACAGGTGCACCAGGGTCAGACCGTGCTGGACGGCGGCCCGCGCCAGGTTGACCGGTCCGACCGTGTTGGCCCGCCAGGACAGGCGACGCCCCTCAGGGGTCTCCGCCCCGTCCACGTTGGTCCAGGCGGCGGCGTTGATGACGACGTCGTAGCTCGACCAGTCCCAGGCGGACATGGCGGCCGCGTCCGAGATGTCCACCTCCGGCAGATCGACGCCAGTGGGCACGAACCCGACCTGCGGCAGCAGGGTCATGAGCGCCCGCCCCAACTGGCCGTTGGCGCCGGTGACGAGAACACGGCCGCGCGGCTGACGGTCTGCGTTCCCAGCTTCCAGAAGGGACGTCTCCTCTTTCTCCCTCAGAGGCGTGGTGTCGTTCACTAGCCGATTCTCCCTTCCCACTTGGCGTCATCTCGCCGAAGTCCCACTGTGCTCCGTCGGTGAAGCCTACACGAGCAGGCCATTGCCAGCCTCAGTTGATGTAGGTGAAGTGAGCGGCGTAGTAGAGGGCACCGAGCGCGAAGACGACGAGGAGCCCCTGAGCCGCTTTCCCAGTGAGCCGACCGCACAGAGGGACCGCGAGCACCGGGATGAGCACCATGACGTAGCGGTTGAGGACCCCGGTGCTGGCACCGAAGGCGATGGCGAAGAGCAGGATCGTCATCGGGCCGACGGCGGTGCAGGACAGCAGTGCTGAGCGCGCGAAGGCCCGCTCGATGACGGTCGCCTTGACGTCGAACATGGCGGTGGCCATGGCGCCGGCTACGAGGATGGCGACGAGCACGTTGGGGAAGATGGACCAGGGAGAGGTCACCCCGGACCACCCGGTGCCGGCGAAGACCAGCTGGTAGGCGTCGTCCAGGGAGGAGAAGACCGTCAGCCCGTCGAGGTTCGCCGGCGGGTCCAGCGGCGGGCGGTCGACGACCGCCGCGACCGTATGAGCGCGGACCACCATCCAGATCGAGGAGCCGGCCAGAGGCAGGACCACCAGGGCGATCCCCTCCCACAGGCGCGGCAGGCGCAGACGGCTCTCGCCGTCGGCCGTCTCATCATCACCAAGACGCTTCAACCGACGCCGTATGAGGACAGTGATCACGTACCAGGCGAGGAACACCAGCGCCGCCACCACGCAGAACACGTTCTGGAACTTCACGAAGGAGAAGACGATCGATATCCCGATGAAGGGCCAGACACTCCACTCCCCCCGCACGTAGAGCACCATGGAGGCAATGATGAGGGTCCCCGCCAGGAGGTTGAGCGCATCAGGGGTGACATAGGCATTCGTCAGACGGAACCCGGGCATGGAAGCGACGGCGATCGGCAGCGCCACCGCCACGCCCCACCGGGCTCCGAGCCGGCGCAGCATCCAGGCCAGGGCCACCATGCCGAGCCACAGCCACACGGCTCCGGTGAGCCGAGCAGCGGTGATGAGCTCCATGTGGAGGAAGCGCTGCAGGGGCCAGGACATCCACCCAGTGAGGAAGAAGTAGGCCGGTGAGTGAATGTCGGCCGAGGTGTAGCCGTAGATGAAGGTGTCGGAGTCTGGGACGTAGGGCGCACAGACCCCCTGGTGTATGACTGTGCTCGGGTTGTCGAACCCCACTCCTCTGCACGCTGCCAGGACCCGGGCGTACTGGTCCGTCTTGTCCCCAGTGAGGACCACGTCCCAGCGCTGAGCCTTGTTAACGGCGTCGATGTACTGGAACTCGTCGACGATGGACAGAGGCAGGTGTCGCACCATGAACCGGTACGTGAGGACCCCTGAGATGAGCGCGAACAGCCCGCTCAGTGCCGCCCACTGCGCCTGAGGAAGAGCCAGAATCCGAGCCGACATCCTCGCACCAAGACTCCGGTCATCAACCGCATTCTTGTCATGGTCGACATCAGAGTGCTTCTGAGCGGTGGACTCCGATGATTCCTCCGCCGGTGTCTGCTCGCCATGCGACGTTTCCATACGTCTCCATCCGATCATGTACGGATCATTGCCTGTCACGCACGGTGTCGACTGGGGAAACGACACCGTCAGCGACGTCGCCGCGACAGCCACCCAGCGACGCCAGGACCGAGTTTACCGATATCGACCGTCAAAACCCTCGAGGACCTCACTGTGCCATAGCGGCGCGGTAGGCCTCGATGTGCGCCTGGGCGGAGGCCTTCCAGGTGAACTCGTCGGCCCGCTCGGCGGCGGCGGCCCCCAGGGCGCGGCGCCGTTCGGGGTCGGCGTCGAGCAGCACGAGGCCCCGGGCGATGGCCTGGGCGTCGGATCCGCAGTAGGCGACGGCGTCCCCCCCGACCTCCGGCAGGCTCAGCTCACGGGTGGTGAGCACAGCGGCCCCGCAGGCCATGGCCTCGAGCACCGGCAGACCGAAGCCCTCACCGATGGAGGGGTAGGCCAGGATCTCGCAGCCCGACAGGAATCCGGACAGGTCCTCCAGGGGCAGGTAGCCGGGCCGCAGGACGGTCAGGTGCGGGGGAACCTCGGCCAGAGCCGGCTCGATGTCGGCGTCCCAGCCGGGCCCACCGGCCAGGACCAGGGCCGGGGCGTCGTCGGAGTCGCGGAAGACGCTGACCCAGGCACGCACCAGGTTGGGGACGTTCTTGCGGGGCTCCAGGGTCCCCAGGAAGCCGATGTAGCGCTTGCCCTCCAGGCCGAGGGAGGCGGCCACACGGGCCCGCTCGGCGTCGTCGACCGGGTGGAAGACGGAGGTGTCCACGCCGTGGTAGGCGACGTGGAAGCGCTCGGGGTCGCCGCCGACATAGGTGATGGTCTCGTCGCGAGTGGCCTGGGAGGGAACGACGAGCGAGTCGGCCCCGCGCACGGCCCGACGGATGGCGCGGGTGAAGAACTTCTGCTTGAGGGGAGAGTGGGCCTGGGGGTGGGAGAAGAAGGTGGCGTCGTGGAGAGTGACGACTACGGGCACCTGGTGCAGGGCCGGGAAGGTGTAGTGGGGCGAGTGCAGGACGTCGGGGCGGATCCGGTGGATGAGGGCCGGCAGCCCGGTCTGCTCCCAGGCCAGGCGGGCACCGCGCGACTCCATGGACTCCGAGACCGGGAAGAGGTGGGCGCGGGGCACCTTGGCGGAGAAGTGCGCCACGTCCCGCTGCTGGACGACCATGGCCAGGTTGACGCCGGAGGCGATGAGCTCGGGCACCAAGTCGTCGACATAACGCCCCACGCCTCCGAGATCTGCCGGGATCGCCGTCGCATCGAGAAGAACCTTCATGGAGGCAGGCTACCGCGCCGCGCGCGGCCACCCCGTACTCTGAGCGCATGAGCGCAGATCACTCCCGCCCGGCGCACTCCCCGGCCCTCTCCCCCGCCTCTCGCACCGCATCGTCGAGCACCAACGACTCCCGCCGCCCCGCCCGGCCCCGAGGACCGCGGGTGGGCATGGTGGTGGAGCAGCTGTGGCAGCCCGTCCCGGGCGGCTCGGGCACCTACATCGTCGAGCTGGCCAAGGCCCTGCGTGCCAGGCAAGTGCCCGTGGCCGGGATCACTGCCCGCCACCAGGCGGCCCCCTCGCCCCGAGAGGTGGGGCTGCCTTCGATGCCGATGCGCTCCTCCCACCTGCCGCGCACCGCCCTGTACGAGTCCTGGAACCGCCTGGGACTGCCGCGCGCCGAGTCCATCCTGCCCGGCGCCCAGCTCATCCACGCCACTACCTGGGCCCTGCCCGCCACCTCGCTTCCTCTGGCCGTCACCGTGCACGACCTGGCCTTCCTGCGCGCGCCGGAGCACTTCACGCCCCGCGGCAACGCCTACTTCAGCCGCTCGCTTGAACGCGTCACCACCGAGGCGAGCGCGATCATCGTCCCCTCCCAGGCCACGGCCGACGACTGCATCGCGGCGGGGATCGACGCCGCCCGCCTCTACGTCATCCCGCACGGGGTCCGCACCCGCGCCGTCACCGACGAGCAGGTCGAGAGCTTCCGAGCCACCCGCGGCCTCGCACGCGACTACGTCCTGTGGACGGGCACGCGTGAACCGCGCAAGAACCTGCTGGGGCTGCTGCGGGCCTTCGTCCTCCTCATCGACGAGCACGACGACGCCGGCGACCTCGACCTGGTCCTGGTCGGTCCGGCCGGGTGGGGCGACGACGCCGTCGAGCGCGAGCTGCTGACACGCCTGGGTGATCGGGTCCACGTCACCGGCAGGCTCGACGACGACGAGCTGGCGGCCGCCTACAGCGGCGCACGCGCCTTCTGCTTCCCCTCCATCTGGGAGGGCTTCGGCCTGCCGGTCCTGGAGGCCATGGCCTACGGCGCCCCGGTGGTCACCAGCGCCGGAACCTGCATGGCCGAGGTGACCGGGGATGCCGGCCTGCTGGCCGACCCCGCCTCGCCGCGCGAGATCGCCGACCGTCTCGCCGAGGCGGTCGGTCCGGCCCACGACGAGCTGGCCCGGGCGGGCCGCGAGCGTTCCCGGACCTTCACCTGGGACGCCTGCGCGGCTGCGCACACGGAGGTCTACCACGCCCTCATCGGGGGTGCGGTGTGACTCGGCCCGCGCGCCGCCCCACCGCTCGCGTCGTCATCGTCAACTGGCGCCGGCCCGAGCTGACGATCCGGGCGGCCCGCTCCATCACGCAGCAGCTGGAGAGCGAGGACGCACTCGTCGTCGTGGACAACGCCTCCGGGGACGACTCGGCCGAGCGCCTGCGCCAGGCCGGCCTGACGGTGGTCCAGTCGAGTGAGAACCTGGGCTTCGGGGCCGGCGTCAACCTCGGGGCACGGGGCATGATCGAGGACGTCCTCGTCCTGCTCAACAACGACGCGGCGGCCGAGCCCGGTTTCCTGGAGGCGATCCTGGCGCCCTTGAGCACCCCACCGACCACACCGATCTCCTCCGCCCAGAGGGACTCTGCACGGGCGACGTCGGACTGCGCTCCGGCGGCGGCGACGGCGCGGATCCTGCTGGCCGGCCGCTGGGCCCCGGCTGCGCCCGGCCAGCAGGCACTGCTCTCGCCGGGCACCGGCAGGTGGGTGAGGGTGAGCGATGAGGCCGCTGCCCGCGGGGAGGGCGAGGTCCTGGTCAACTCCACGGGCAACCTCGTGGACGCCTCCGGCAACGGCTACGACCGCGACTGGCTGGTGCCGGCCGAGCAGGAGCACTCGCCCAGCGAGGTCTTCGGCCTGTGCGGGGGCGCCTGCGCGATTCGGCGTGAGGCGTGGCAGGCCCTGGGCGGTTTCCGCGAGGACCTGTTCATGTACTACGAGGACACGGACCTCTCCTGGCGCCTGCGCGAGCACGGATGGAGGGTCGTCTACGTACGCGAGGCGGTGGTGCGCCATGAGCACGCCTCCTCCTCGGGCACCGGTTCGCCGATGTTCATCCGGGTCAACGCCCGCAACCGGATCCTGGTGGCGGCCGCCCACAGTCCGGCCCGCGTCGTGGTGCAGGCGCTGGCCCGCACACTGGTGCGCGGCCTGCGTGGTCCACGGCGGGGCCCGGTGATGACCGGGCTCGCACAGGCGCTCGCCGGGCTGCCGGGCGAGCTGCGCCGCCGCTCAGGTGGGCCGTCAGGACGCACGAAGCCCTTGAGGCGCCGCTGATCCCGGCGCCCGACTGCGCCGATGGCGCCCTACCCGCTAGAGTTACAGAACTGAGACGTAGCCGGAGGCCCAAGCCCTTCGGCGGCGGTATCAGACACGTCATGTGCCGATGACCGGATCGAGGAGGACCCCAGAAGATGGCTGGACAAGCCGCACGAGCCCCGCGAGTCACGGTAGTGACCCGTACCCGTAACCGTCCCCTGATGCTCAAGCGGGCGGTCCAGTCGGTCGGGGCGCAGTCCTTCCAGGACCTTGAGCTCGTCATCGTCAACGACGCCGGGAGCACCGGGCCGGTGAAGAGCGCTCTGGAGAGCGCCCCCGAGTGGCTGCGGGAACGCACCACGGTGGTCACCAACGAGACCTCCCACGGGCGTGAGGCCGCCCTGGAGGACGGACTGGCAGCCTCCTCCTGCGAGTTCTTCGCCATCCATGACGACGACGACTCCTGGGAGCCCGGCTTCCTGGCCGCTTGCGTGGCCCACCTCGATGAGCACCCGGGCCACGGTGCTGTGGCGACGCGCTGCGACCTGATCTCCGAGACGGTCTCGGAGGAGGGCCTGACCGAGGTCAACCGGGGGATCCTGGCACCGGACAGAGAGAGCTGGACCCTCATCGACACGATGGTGGCCAACTACGTGCCGCCGATCTCCCAGCTCATTCGCCGCGAGGTGGCCGACCGCATCGGCCACTGGGACGGCAACCTGCTGACCCAGGCCGACTGGGACTTCAACCTCCGCCTGCTGGCGACCTCCCCGGTCGGCTTCATCGACGGCGAGCCGCTGGCGCACTGGCACCACCGCGACTCCACCGACGAGTCAGTGGGCAACTCCGTCGTGGTCGACGCCGTCCACCACCGCACCGACAACCTTGCCATCCGGGACCGTTACGCACGCCGGTCCCTTGATGAGACGGGCACCGGCTCCCTCCAGAACGGCCCGGCCGATCCGGAGAACCTAGGTCTCATGCTCGTCTCGGCCGAGTACTACCACCGGCTCGAGGAGCGCCTGCGCCTGCACGAGGAGAAGCTGGACCACCAGAACGCGTACCTGGCCCAGTCCATCGCGCAGCTCCATGAGGCCATGCACTCCCTGCGCTTCACCATTGGCGACCTGCACGGATCGATCCGTCACGTCCTGCTTCAGATCCATGAGACCAAGGCGAAGATCGACCACCTCGAGGCCACGGTCAAGCCCTTCTTCCGCACCGTGGCCCAAGGGGTCAAGAGGATTCGGCGGGGCTGAGCAGCAGCCCGCCCCGCCGGGCCTCAGTCCTCCTTGGTGACTTCAACCATGGGGCGCGGCGGGGTGATGCGCTCGTAGTGGGCGCCCAGGGCCACCAGGCCCCCGGACTCCATGCGCGGCCCCGGGGTGATGTCGAAGGCGGTGGCCTTCTGGTAGGCATCGATGACGCTGGAGAGCTGCCAGGGCTGGATGGACCCGGAGATGAGGTAGGCGCCCGGACGCAGCATCATGGCGGGGATGGAGATGTCCACGCTCCCCTCGCCCGGCTCGATCTGCTCGGGCTGGAAACCGTTGTCAAGGCCGTGCAGTCCCCAGACGAAGATGCCCTCTCGGGTATCGATGGAGCAGCCGAAGACAGGCTTCTCGATTGTCTCCTCGCAGCGGTAGTGCAGGCGGATCGTGGCCTCGTCCCCGGTGCGCATGGAGCTGACCGACCTGCCCGAGCGGTCGAGCAGCTCGATACGGCTGATCTGGGCCTCACCGCTGCCGAAGCGGGTGCCGATACCGTCCTTGACCTTCTTGGCGCCATGGGTGAGGTCGGAATACTTGTCAATGACCTCGGGGGCCGGTCCGACCTCCTTGAGCCGGCCGTGATCGAGCCAGGCGACCTCGTCGCAGAAGGTGCGCATCTGCTCCAGGCCGTGGGAGACGACGACGACGGTGCGGCCGTCCTCGCGGAACTCGGCGAACTTGTCCATGCAGCGTTCCTGGAACTCCATGTCACCGACGGCCAGGACCTCGTCAACCAGGAGGATCTCCGGCTCGACGTGGATGGACACGGAGAAGCCCAGGCGCACGTACATGCCCGAGGAATAGTTCTTCACCGGCTGGTCGATGAACTCCCCGACCCCGGAGAAGTCGACGATGTCGTCGAACTTGGCCTCGATCTCCTTACGACTCATCCCCAGGATGGCGCCGTTGAGGAAGATGTTCTCCCGCCCGGAGAGCTCGGGGTGGAAGCCGGATCCGACCTCCAGCATGGCGGCCATGCGCCCGCGGGCGGTGATGGAGCCGGTGTTGGGGGCCAGGATCTTGGCGATGCACTTGAGCAGGGTGGACTTGCCCGAGCCGTTGTGCCCCATGAGTCCGAAGGTCCTGCCCTCGGGGATGTCGAAGGTGATGTCCTTGAGCGCCCAGAAGTCCTCGTAGACGCCGCGGCTGCGCTGCAGAAGGGCGCCTTTGAGGGACTGGTTGCGGTGGTGGTAGATCCTGAAGCGCTTGGAGACGTCCTCGATGCGCACGGCCGGCGCCGTCGAGGGCGCGGCCGCGGCACCCCGCGCCGCCGAGGCGAGTGATGATGCGGACGATCCGGTTGATGCAGTCATCTTGATTGTCAGAGCTCCTCAACGATGCTCGCCGAGTGCCGGCGGAAGAAGACCAGGCCCAGCGTGAGCATGACGACCGCCCACCCCAGACAGGCCAGTGAGACGGGCAGCGACGGCAGGGCGAAGTCGTACAGGCAGGACCGGAAGGCCTCGAGGTAGGTCTCGGCGGGGTTGAGCCGGGCGATCGTCGTGATGGGGATCGGCGCTCCGTTGATCTGCCAGCCGGCGTCGAAGAGGCGGTTCTGGACGTCGTCGAGCATGGTGAGGGAGAAGACGACGCCGGAGGCGTACATCCAGATCTGGTTGAAGATCTGCCACAGGTGGCCCAGGTCCCGGAAGTAGACGGTGGCGATGGACAGGATGAGGCCCAGCCCGACGGCGAACATGCCCGCCAGCAGGGTGACGACGAGCAGCGCCGGGATCATGAGGAGGACCCCGGGGCCGCCCATGATCATGGCGATGATAATGAGCACGAGCAGCTCGAAGGCGAAGTCCACGGCCAGGGACAGCACCGCGGAGTAGATGAGGACCTGGCGGGGGAAGTAGACCTTCGTGAGCAGCCCCGAGTTGGACACGAGGGCGTTCATGGAGGACATGATGCCGCTGGAGAAGAAGGTCCAGCTGAGCACCCCGATGCCGATCCACAGCGCGAAGGAGTCGATCCCGGAGTTGCGGCCCGGTGCCACACCGCCGCGGAAGACGACACCGAAGATGAGGGCGAAGATGGCGATCGTGGCCAGAGGATTGATGAAGGACCACAGGCGCCCCAGCGTCGTGCCCTTGAACTCCGAGGAGACTGAGCGCTGGGTCAGGCGCAGAGTGAGGTCCAGTGTCTGGCGGGCGTCCTCCGAGCGGAGAAGTCGAGAGAGCTGCATGGGTTCACACCTCCGTCGCGGTGTCGGTGGGCGCGGTCAGAACTGTCTCCTCCTGGGCATCGATCCAGTCGCACAGGCGGTTGATGCCCTCGGTGACGCCGACCAGGGGCTTCCAGCTCAGCGCCTGGCGGGCGCGGGTGGTGTCCGCCCAGGCGGCGCGGACGTCACCGTCGCGGAACTGACCGGTCACGTGCGGGGCAGGGGCCCCGTAGCGCTCGGCGATGGCCTGGGCGATCTGCATGATGGTCGTGCGCTCGCCCAGGCCGATGTCATAGGGGTCGACGGCGGCAGGTGAGTGCAGGGCACCGGCCACGATGGCGGAGGCGACGTCGTCGATGAAGACGAAGTCGCGCACGATCCGGCCGTCCTCGTAGACCGGGATGGACCGGCCGGCCTTGGCCAGGCGGGCGAAGAGGGAGACGATGCCAGTGTAGGGGTTGATGAGGGATTGGCCGGGGCCGTAGACGTTCTGGAGCCGGTAGAGCACCGGGGTGACACCGAAGGAGCCGCACCAGGAGGTCACGAGGTTCTCCTGGCAGTACTTGGTGGCGGCGTAGACGTTGGCCGGGGAGGCCTTGACCGCGGTGGAGGACTGGACCGAGGGGGTCAGGCCCTCGAAGTCCCACTGCCCGGCCTCGAGCATCGCGTGCGTGCGCTGACCGGGGTAGGAGGGGCGGCCCTCGTGATCGACCCACTGCCCCTCGCCGTATACGGCTCGGGAGGAGGCCAGGACGATCTTGTCCGGGCGGATCTCGTGGCGCACGAGGGCGTCGAGCATCTGGGTGGTACCGACGACGTTGACGCTCGCGTGGCGGGAGGCCTCGGTGAGGGACTGACCGGTGCCGGTCTCGGCGGCCAGGTGCACGATGACGTCAGGAGCGACCTCGGCCAGAGCACGGTCCCAGTCCTCCGCCACCGACACGTCCAGTCGGTGCAGCTCCACGCGCTCGTCGAGCTCGGAGGGGCGTCCCTGGGACGGGTGGATCTGCGGGTGCATGTTGTCCAAGGCCACGACGCGGTCGAAGGCGTCCGCCAGGTCGCGCGAGATGGCGCAGCCGATGAATCCGGCACCACCTGTGACAAGGCAGGTACGGGTCACGAGGGTCTCCCTTGGGTAGTCGAGTCGGGCCAACGGGGCGCGCACGGAGCACACCGCGACCTCACTACTATTCTCAGCGCTGCTATGGCGGATCGTGCCGGCAGATGCCGTTGCCTTCGACACGCCGACGGGTTGCACGCCACTCTCAGCGGCCGCCGGCGGCTCTCAGCGCTCAGCCTCGGACACCTCGGGGCGCCAGCTCATGCCTTTGAAGGCCTTGGTGACGAAGGCGACGACAATATCAGCGACCTTCACCAGCGCCACTGACAGGGCGAAGATGATGACGCACTCGGCGGCCAGCAGCATGTAGCGCTGAATGGGGTAGAAGCCGTAGACGTCGACCTTCTGAATGACCAGCAGGATCACCACGTGGTGGACGAGGAAGATCGGGTACGAGTACTTGGCGATGAGGCTGACGAGGGCCCGTACGGGCTGGATCGCCACGTAGCGGCCTACGACCACGAGGATGAGGAAGGCCGAGATGCCCACGATCGTGGTGCCCACGTCCTCGGGGATCTTCTCGGGGAGCATCGCGGAGACGGCCAGGACCGCTGCCGCAGGAATGACGGTGGCCCAGTGCACCCGACGGACGTAGAGGACGAAGTAGCTTCCGAAGGCCAGCTCGGGAAGCCTGGTGGTGAGGACCATGGCCGAGGGGTAGCCCGGGAAGTAGCGCTGCATGATGAGCACCGTGGCGGCGTAGGCGGCCAGGAGCACGACGCCGGTGATGACCGGGAATCGGTCAATGGCCCACAGCAGCAGCGGGAACACGACGTAGTACAGGAGGATGAATCCGAGGAACCACTCACCCAGCAGGTACATCGTGGGCCAGCCGAAGGCCGAGACGAGACCGTCGACTCCCAGCAACGTGAAGATGAAGGACTTCGCCGGGCCGGCATTGGGCGGTCGCCCGTTGAAGATGAGGAAGTAGTAGAGCGTCCCCAGAACCCAGGCGGTCCAGAACATCGGGTAGATGTTGAGGAAGCGTTTCCAGTAGAAGCGCTTGAGGTTGATCGGCCGCCGATAGGTGAGGGTCAGGGCGGCACCGGAGATGATGAGGAACAGGGAGACGCCCAGGGCACCCACGTAGATGCCGAAGGGCTGGAAGGTCAGGACGTATCCGCCTCCGTGGTCCTTGAGATGAAAGTTGAAGTGGGTGAGGACGATGAGCAGGGTGGCCAGGGCCCGAATGAGGTCCAGGTAGAAGATCCTGGTCCTCTTGCGCGCGGGTGCCGCCGGCTGCGCGGCCACCGGTACTGCTGCCTCACTCATCTCACGATCCCTCGAGCCTTGCGGTAGACGGTCTTCAACGGCTCCTTGAGTGGAGCCGGCACCCACGGTCCCACTCGTCTCTTGACCCCCTTGATCTGCTCCTTGGCGCCGTCCTTGACCCGCTGCTGAGTCGTCCGATTGTCCCGGACCATCCCCACCATCTGCATCTCCGAGCCCCTACCGAAGCGGTCACCGACGGCGGAGGTCAGGTCGCGCACGTAGAAGGACAGGTTCGTCAGCTCGATGCGGGCGAAGGAGTCGGAGAAGAGCCAGCCGCAGAAGTAGCCCGATCCCTGGGCGACGTAGCCGTGTGACCGCTCGATGGCGTGCATGAGCGTACCGTCGATGGGGCAGGGCTCGGGTGGGAACTCCTCCCACTGCCAGTCGTGGTCGAACAGCGGCTTGAGGGCCTGGGGACGGAACCAGAACATGGATCCCAGCGGAGCGATGGGCTCCTTGGTCGGGTCAAGAGGAACATCGAGTCCCAGTTCGCGCAGAAGCGCCTTGGTACGGTCGAAGTTGGGGCCCCATCCGTAGGTGAAGACCGGGAAGTAGTCGGCGTGGTTCGGGGGCGTGGGAGCCAGGAAGCCCAGACGCGGCTCGGCGTCGAAGGTGGCGATGACGTTCTTGACGAAGTCTCGCGTGGGAAGCAGGTTCTCGAAGCACTTGTAGGCGAATCCGTCACCCACCGAATACGGGTAGAGCTGAGTGACCTTCTTGTCGTGCGTGTAGCACACGACGTCGTAGTCGTGGACGACGTCCTTCCACGCCACGAGGAAGGGGCCGACGTCGCGCCCCCGGTTCTCCACGAGGCGCACCTCGATGTTGTAGGGCAGCCCCTTGCAGGCAGCCTCGACCTGCTCCACCTTCTCCGGGCTGGAGGTGCTCAAGAAGATGTCGATGCCCTCGGGCATGTTGCGGATGTACTTCAACGTGGGCTCGACCAGATCCATGTAGTACAGATGCGCGATGAGGGCGATCTTCTGCTTCTTGGGCTCGCGGACGACCGCCTGCGTGGGCAGGACGTAGGTGAGCTGGAGATTCTTCACCAGGTCCGCCATGTTCATCGAGCGCAGGGCGTTGTCCCAGATGAGGTTCGTGTCGAAGTCCGTGTGGTCGCGCAGGTAGGCGTAGAGCTCGATACTGGACTCGCCCACGGACTGGTTGAGGACGTCGTCGTAGGGGCGGAAGAAGGAGCGGCGCTTGAAGATCGGGCAGCGCTTGTCCCGGATGACCTCGACCGGGGCGAAGAGGATCGGGCAGAAGGTGTAGCCCTCCATGTCCTCGGTGTTGACGTAGACGTCGGAGGTGAAGCCGAGGCGCTCGAAGCGTTGGGTGAAGGGCACCTCGTGCAGACCCACCGACTGCTCGTAGCCGTTGATCTCCGGCATCTCGTCCCAATAGTCCTGGAAGGCCTTGGAGGTCACCAAGGAGCGACGGTAGGCGTGGAAGTGGGACTGGAGGTGTCGGGGCAAGTAGCCCTCGAGGGCATAGCCGAAGGGGTCGTAAGCGACCTCGTGGAACCAGGTGATGCCCCAGAAATCGATGTTCCGGCCGGCCATCTCGGTGAACATCTCCTCGAAGGGGTAGACCGGCCCCATGATGGTGGCGTTGAACAGGACGACCTCGTCGAACTCGGCGAGCTTCTTCCAGCCGTAGGAGTCCAGGCCCGTCTTGTAGGCCCAGACATCCAGCCCCTTGTTCTCCCGCAGGATGATGTTGTCCGTGAAGACGCTCAACTTGGCGTAGCTCTTGGCCGTCAGCTCGCCGTTGACGACGATGACCAGCTCGGAGAGGTTCTTCACCATATCGGCGAGCAGGGTCTCCACGTAGGAGTCCACGATGCCCTGGGCATCGAAGAAGAAGAAGATGCCGAGTCGCGTCGGGTCCTCGCCAAGCGTTGCCATGTCGTCCCTTCTGGGCAGTGTTTCGGGCCGCTCACCGCGGCAGAAGAAAGAGCAGAGGAATGCGTTTTCTCAGGGCGCGTCAACTCGCGCTTGAGGCGAGGATACGGCGGATCCTCGTCGGATCGCCCCACACGCCGGGCGAGTCGTAGGGACGATCCGGGAAGGCACCGTACTCCAGGGTGATGCCAAGGTCGTTGTCCCGGATGTAGGCCTCGACGCGCTCGGCCAGGGTCATGGGCTCGCCGGTACAGGCGTTGATGATGCCGTCGACCTCGGTCTGGTCAACGATCGCGGCGATCTGCTCACCCAGGCCGTCCACCGAGATGAAGTCGTAGCGGTTCTTGCCGGTGGTGAAGGGGAAGGTGGTGCGTCCCTCCTCCGCTGCGGCCAGGAGCTTGGAGAAGATCGAGTTGCCGAACTTGTCGTCGCCGACGATGTAGTAGGCGCGGATCCACTGGGCGACGGCGTCGTGCGCTCGGGCGGACAGGAAGGTGGCCTCGCGCAGGGCGTTCTTGGCGATGCCGTAGAGGGAGGCGGGATTGCAGGGCGAGTTCTCGTCGATGGCGCCCTCCCAGTAACCGACCTCGTGCATGGTCCCCATGACGGCGAGCTGCTTGAGACCGCCCGCGTAGAGGTTCTCGATGAGGTGGTAGTGCTTGGCCAGGTCGTCCAGGTGGGCGTGGGAGGCGTGCTTGAAGCCGTCGCGCCATGCCATGTGCAGGACGACGTCGGGGCGCCCCATCTGATCGTAGATGTTGGCATCTCCGGAGAAGAGGTTCAGGGAGACCTTCTCCGCTCGGTCATCGACGCCGTCGAGTCGCAGGTCGAGGGCCTTGACAATCAGACCCCGCTCCAGCAGGGCGGTGACGACGTGGCGGCCGATGTAGCCACCGGCTCCGGTGACGAGAACAGTCTTTGCCATGGTTCAAGATCCTAACAGGAGGGGAGTCATGCGAAGCGATGGAGAGGACGTGGATGGGCGGGAGGCTCATCACGAGTCAGAGTCGGGTCGCACGGGGTGCCGGGGACGCAGGCGTCCGCTGAGGGACCTCGCCGCGCCCTTGACACCGTCGGTGACGTTCTTCGCCCCGCCGGTCACGTAGCGGTAGGCGGGTTTAAGCGCATCGGCCGCCTCCGGGTGGTGCACGTCCACGTAGGATCGCACTCGCGGCCCGAGGCCCGCCTCGGGACCGAAACGGGCCCGAAGGAACCTGACCTGCTCGTCGGTGTAGGCCGGCAGATCGGCGGTGACGGCCTGCTGCTTGTAGGCCAGGGAGCCGTAGAGCCGCCCGGCCCAGGTTGGGGTGAGGACCTCACGAGGGTGGTAGCCGTTGGACATGGCCGCGTAGACGGTCAGCAGCTCGAGAACCTCAGCTGCACGGGCCCGCCGCAGGCGCTCCACCGACCGCTCAGTGCTGGGGGCCGCCTGCTCGGTCAGCCGTACGAGCTCTTTGGCGCCTTCACTCAGCGTGCGCAGCGCCTCGGGGCGGGCCAGGAACATGGAGCCGACCGGCGCTACCGGGGCGATCTCATCCAAGGCGGCCGTCAGACCGAGCCGGCGTGAGAGGGCATCGGCGGCGCCGACCAGTCCGTCCCACTGCGGCCCGACGTACGGCTGGCCGATGTGGCAGGCGGCGGGCATGACCACACCGAGGCTGGGGTGGCGCCCGAAGAGGTCGAGGAGTCCGGCCACGTAGCCCGGTGAGGCGAGCAGGCAGTCGAGGACCTGGCGGCGGGCGACGTCGTCCGCACGCTCCGAGGAGCCGGACAGGGGTCCAGCACTGATCGTGAGGACCAGGTCGACTCGGTCGACCTCAGCAGTATCGGTGGTGTCGGTGCCGTCACCGCCGTCAGAGGCGCCGACGTCGCCTGCATGAGCGGGGTCCCACAGGTCGTCGCACTCGGTGAGGAAGGCGATGGTGCCGCGCGGATCGAGGTCGCGAACCTTGCGGAAGGTGGTGCGGCGCCCGGTGACGCGCTCCAGGTCGGCAGCGTTCAGCTCCGAGGGAGAGGTGACGACCACCCGCCAGTGCTCCGGCAGGCTCGCCAGGCGCTCGGCGAGGTCATCCGCCTCGGCACGCTCGATCCCCTCTCTCCCGGCAGGGACGTGGACGACGACGCAGCCCGAGGGAGCCGGCACCTGCGGCTGCGCCCCGGTGGGGGTAGGAGCGGTCTCGGGGATGATCTCGGTGAGTCCGGCGTTGACGATGAGGTCGCGAGCGGCCGCGGTATGGACGACGTCGGACAGGATGAGGTCCTCGCAGTAACCCGCCTGCGCGGCGCTGGCCAACAACTCCCCGCCGACGACGCCCTGACGGTCCTGGTGGAGCGGGTCGTGGAAGAAGGCCCGGCGCTTGAGCAGGGGGCAGCCGTCCGCCAGGAGCGCCGGAGCCTCCTCGATGGCCGGGTTGTCCGAGCGGTAGCGGTCCACGGGGAAGGCGACCTCGTAGGTGTGGCCGAGGTCGGCGAAGTGGCCGGTGAAACGAGACTCGTGCCACTGGATGGAGTCGCGGTAGGAGGAGACCGGCGGCATCTGCTCCCAGTAGGCACGGAAGGCGGGGTCCGTCAGGAGCTTGCGGCGCACGGCGACCCAGTGGGACTGGATGTGGCGGGGCAGCTCGCGCCTGGCCAGGAAGGGGTGGGGGTGCATGACATCATGCTCGGTCATGCCCCAGAAGGAGATGTCGTGCCAGTCCTCGGAGCGGGTGAGAACCTCCTCCCAGGGGCGTACGGGGGCGTAGTAGGTGTGGTTGGTCAGGATGAGCTCGTCGAAGTCGGCGAGCCGGTCCCAACCGAGGTGCTCCAGTCCTGCGCGGTAGGCGCCGACGTCGAGCCCCTCGTTGGGGCGCTGGACGACCTCGTCGCATGAGGCTTCCAGCCGCTCCCGGTCGGCGTCGGCGATGGACGAGTTCGAGACCACCAGGATGTGGTCGGCGTGGGGGCGCAGAGATGCCAGGGCACGGGTGACGTAGTCGCGGACGCGATCGTGAGGATCGAAGTGGAAGTAGATGATTCCGCGGTTTCCTCGGGTCACGTGGATCCTCCCCTGGAAGAGCTGGTCAGAGCGGGCAAGATCAGAACGAGTGAGCACTGACGTAACGGGGAAACGCTGGCGTTATGAGAAACGCTGGTGTTTCGAGTCAACACTGGTCTAGATGCCGATCTGTACGACGGTTGCGGTCAGTGTCTCACGCCAAGCCCCGTACACGCCGAGTCGAACGGGCAGGAAGCGGGGGCGGGCTCCCCATGAGGGAGCCCGCCCCCGTCTGAATCCGCTCAGGGTCCACGCCGTCGGAACGACTCGTTCAGCCGAAGTAGCGATCGATCATGGACGCCAGGTCGTTGCCGTAGCTGCGGGCGGTGGCCCAGCCGGTGCGCTGAGGGTTCTCCTGAATGCCCAGGTGCTCCACATAGACAGCGGATCCCTTGCGCACGTAGGTGAAGCGGGGGTCGACCAGCGAGTGGGAGAGCGCCTGGGGCGTTGCACTCGAGTCGGCGTAGGCCCGTAGGTGCTGGACCTGGGCGCGCAGCCCGATCTGGACACTCGGGAAGGAGGCGCCCGCCGCTCCCCCGCCGGTGGCTCCCAGCCCGCCGAAGTTGAACTGCCCGATCGTGACATCGCCTCCGAACTGGAGCCAGGCGGTCTCCTTCATCACCTGGGCGAAGAGCAGCTCGGGGCTGACGCCCTCGGCCACCGCCTCGTCGTAGAGGGTGGTGAAGAAGCTCTGAGCCGTGGCGGCTCCGCCCCTGGACAGAGCCGCGGACGGATAGGCGTGACCCGAGCTGTTGTAGGTGGAGACCATCGTGGTGATGACCTGATCCCTGCTCGAGGTGGGCGCAGCCATCACCGGATGGAGGCCCTCGTAGCCCTGCCAGGCGCCCCCGGCGGCGAAGGTGGACCAGCGGCCCTCGATCTTGGCGCGACCGGTGACCATGGTTCCACCCTGGGAGGCATCGAGGTAGTACCAGCTGCCGGCATCAGCCACCCACCCCGTCGCCAGGGCTCCGTCCGAGTTCAGGTAGTACCAGGAGCCACCGTCACTGACCCAGCCGGTCGCCATCGCCCCACCCCGGGAGCCGTCGAGGTAGTACCAGCTGCCGGCATCAGCCACCCACCCCGTCGCCAGGGCTCCGTCCGAGTTCAGGTAGTACCAGGAGCCACCGTCACTGACCCAGCCGGTCGCCATCGCCCCACCCCTGCTGCCATCGAGGTAGAACCATCCTCCGGGGCCTCGCACCCAGCCGGTGGCCATGGCGCCGTCGGGCCTCAGGTAGTACCAGCTGCTGCTCTCGCGTAGCCAGCCGGTCGTCATGGCACCGCCCCGGGAGGCATCGAGGTAGTACCAGCTGCCGGCATCAGCCACCCACCCGGTGGCCTTGGCGCCGTCTGGCCTTAGGTAGTACCAGGAGCCCGACTCCGCCTTCCAACCGCCGGAGCCGCTGATCTGCTGCTGGGCGATGGTGCGGATGGTGCCGAGCCTGGAGTAGCCGACATCTCCGGGGCAGGAGGTGTAGCCGACGTCGCGGTGCGCCAGGATACGAGGCATCGAGATGGTGGAGCCGGCCTGGTATCGCTCGGTGGTCCACACGTGCAGGCCTGCCCAGCCGTTGGCGTCCATGATGCCGGCTCGCTTGAGGAACCATCCGGCCATCTTGCCTACCGAGCTCAGCTGGGCGTCCGAGGGGCTGATGCTGCTGTAGTCGCCCATCATGGACAGGCCCATGGTTCCGGTGTTGACGCCACGGGCGTGCGCCCCGACGCTCATCCTGCCGGCGGGCGCAGCCACAGAGCCGGAGCGTCCTTCGAAGACGGTGCCGTACTTGTCGATGAGGAAGTTGTAGCCGATGTCGCCCCAGTCCAGGGTGACCGCGTGATAGTAGTAGATGCCCCGCACGATGGAGGCGGACTGTCCGGCGGAGTAGTTGTTGGTACCGGCGGTGTGGTGGACGACGACGTGGCCGGCGCTCGCGTAGTCGGGGTCCCAGCTCATGTAGGAGGCGTTGGCGCCCCACTCGGCTCTCGTAGTGACCGGCACCGGCAGGCCGTTGGCACTCGTCGCGACCGGCAGAGCGGCTGGCACAGTGCTTGCAGGCCGGGCGGCCGTCTCCGCCGTCGAGAAGCTCGCGGGTGTGATCAACCGCGTCGTCACCGCCGACACCGACTGGCCGGTCAGCTCCGCGGGACTCTCCAACGCCCCGGACCGGCCGGCCTGGGGTTGTGCGACGGCGTCCTCGATGACGGGGGTCGGTGCGGCCTCGGTGGTCTTGAGCTCGTCGGCGTCGAGAACCCGCTTCCCCTGAGGCCGGGAGGGCACGAGGGCCAGCTTGAGCCCGACGGGCAAGGAACCGCCGACGACGGAGGCCTGGATCGCGTCGGCCCCACCGGTGACGAACTCCCCCGTGCCGGAGGTGGTGCGGTCGTCACGACCGGCATCGGCCGCCTCGTTGAGGTACCAGGGCGACCAGGTGCCGTTCTCCCTCACGCGCAGGTAGATGCGCACGCCCTCGGGGAGGTCCGGGCCACCGGTCCAGGTGAAGCCGGCCACGAGGAAGCGGTCGACCTCGAGCGGATCGGTCAGAAGAGTGGCGTCCGCCTGTGGGTCAGTGGCTACTGGCAGGATCAGGGGGCTCCGTACGTGGGCCGTATCCGCCGCCTGAGCGACGGTGTGGCGCACGGAGCCGGTCGCGCCAGTCGCAGACGTCTCAGCCCCCGTCCCACCGCCGGAGTCCGAGCCCGTGGAGGTCCGGGCGTCGTCGAGCCCAGACTGAGCGACCTCGGTGGCCTGCCCGCTGGAGGTGGTCAGGTCGAGGATCTGGACTGGGGTGGGTCCGTCGGTCTGGCCACCGGAGTCGCCGGCGCCAGGCGCGGCAACGGCCGTAGAGGCCAGGCTTGACAGAAGGAGTGGAGTCAGGGCGATGAGTCCGGTGGCCCGATACGCGAGTGCGCGAGCACTGCGACCACCGGCACGACCACTGAGATGACCACTGAGGCGATGGCCGCCGCGAGTGGCGATGCGGCCAAGAGCACGAGGGACGTTCATACGGGTCCTTTGGAGGTGATACCGACTGGCGTCAGTCAGGCCTCACCATCGGAACCGACGACGCCGCTCCCTCGAGAGGCACGAAATTTAATTCCTGAGCGATTTCCGAGAGATTAATGATAGTTTACTGATAGTTTTGGAGCGCACGTGACGGCAACTGACGCATTTCCACCCACGAACCGGCCCGCCGGACACCCACTCGCCACCTTTTCTTGAGGGAACAAGGTTTCGCCACGTCACCCACTCGACCATTGCAATCTGATCTCGCCGCCGCAGACGACATCAGCCCGGGGAACTCGAGCAGCGGGGCGGAGGCGCCCCAGAGGCGCCCGTGGGTTCCCGCGCGCTCCTGTGGCATGATGGCGTCGGCCATGACGGGCGCCCACCACCGCCCACAGTTCCCATCTATCGGAGCGAGTTCTATGCACGTCCTCATCACCGGAGGCGCCGGCTTCATCGGCGCCAACTTCGTCCACCAGACCCTGGTGCGCCACCCCGACGCCAGCGTCACTGTCCTGGACAAGCTCACCTACGCCGGTAACAAGGGCTCACTGGCGGACCTCGACGACCGCGTCAACCTCGTCGTCGGGGACATCGCCGACGCCGACGTCGTCGACCCGCTCGTGGCGCAGTCCGACGTCGTCGTTCACTTCGCGGCCGAGTCCCACAACGATAACTCGCTGCGCGACCCCTCCCCCTTCATCCAGACCAACCTCGTGGGCACCTTCACCCTCCTGGAGGCGGCGCGCCGCCACAAGACGCGCTTCCACCACATCTCCACCGACGAGGTCTACGGAGACCTGGAGCTGGACGACCCGGCCAAGTTCGAGCCGACGACGCCCTACAACCCCTCCTCCCCCTACTCCTCGTCCAAAGCCGGGAGCGACCTGCTCGTGCGTGCCTGGGTGCGCTCCTTCGGCGTGGAGGCCACGATCTCCAACTGCTCGAACAACTACGGGCCCTACCAGCACATCGAGAAGTTCATCCCCCGCCAGATCACCAACCTCATCGACGGCGTGCGCCCCAAGCTCTACGGTGCCGGCGAGAACGTGCGCGACTGGATCCACGTCCTGGACCACAACGACGCCGTGTGGGACATCATCGAGAAGGGCCGCATCGGCGAGACCTACCTCATCGGCGCCAACGGCGAGAAGAACAACAAGGAGGTCGTCGAGCTGATCCTGGAGCTCATGGGCCACGAGCCCGACGACTACGAGCACGTCGCTGACCGCCCCGGCCACGACATGCGCTACGCCATCGACAACTCCAAGCTGGTCGAGGAACTCGGCTGGGCGCCGCGGTTCACCGACTTCCGCTCCGGTCTGCAGGCCACCATCGACTGGTACCGGGGCAACGAGGCCTGGTGGCGTCCGCTCAAGGCCGAGGTCGAGGCCAAGTACGCCGCTCAGGGGCAGTAATACTGCTCAGTAGCTCGTTCTTGTGTGGGGTCCCCGGGTCACGGGGACCCCACAGTCGTCTCACCGATGCCCGTCCGGGCACTCGGGCGGCTCGCCGCTACGGACGTGAGACGGCCGGATAGGCGAGATAGGCCAGGCGAGCGGTGTTGGCCCGCGAGCGACGCAGCCCCGACTGAATGACCCCGAGCATCATCCATAGGAAGCCCATGGTCACCAGGCCGATACTCAGGAAGAGGGTGGGGAAGCGCGGGACGTTTCCGAACTCCAGGAAGTGCCATACGATCGGGATCCCCAGGACGACGGCGACCACCCAGGTGAGGAAGCCGAGGGTGCCGTAGAAGAGGATCGGGCGCTCGTCGCGCACGAGCCTGGCGATGAGGCCCAGGATCTTGAAGCCGTCGGAGAAGGTGTTGAGCTTGGACTCCGTACCGGCGGCGCGCTCCTTGAAGCCGACCGGGACCTCGATCTGGGGCACACGCAGGGTGGCGGCGTGGACCGTCAGCTCGGTCTCGATCTCGAACTCGCGGCTCATAGCGGGGAAGGACTTGACGAACCGGCGGGAGAAGACTCGGTAGCCGGAGAGCATGTCGGTGACGTGGGTGCCGAAGACCCGGGAGGTCAGGCGGTTGAAGGCCTTGTTGCCGGCCTCGTGCCCGGGCCGGTAGGAGCTCTTCTCCTGCACGTCGCGGCGAACGCCCAGCACATGATCGTAAGGGCCCTTCAGGAGGGTCGCGATCATGGAGGGCAGGGCCGCGGCGTCGTAGGTGTCGTCGCCGTCGATCATGACGTAGACGTCGGCCTCGACGTCGGCGAAGGCCCGGCGGACCACGTTGCCCTTGCCCTTGCGCTCCTCGCGACGGACGATGGCGCCGGCGGCGGCCGCGACCTCGGCGGTGCGGTCGGTGGAGAGGTTGTCGTAGACGTAGACGCGCATCGTGGGGACGGCCGTCAGGAGGTCGGTGACGACCTTCCCGATCGCACCCTCCTCGTTGTAGCACGGGACGATCGCTGCGATGTCGAGGCTGGAAAGATCCACCTGGTTCCAATCAGGACGGGAGCCGAGCAGGCGCTATTCTAGCGGCACCCGCTCCCAGGCCGGTGATTGTGCTGGTGACGCGGGTGCTCATGCGCTTGTCATGCGTCCCCGGACTGGAGAACAACGCCCGTGCCCCTGCCTCTGCCGACCTGGCTCTCCCCCTCTCGATCCAACCATTGCGAAGGTTCTGTGGGCCTGCGTCAGGACCCGGTGGGAGGGAGGACTCGTCGTCGGCGGGCGGTGGCGTCAGTACTCTTCGCGATCGCCTTCGCGGCCGTGGACGCCGCCTCGCAGGTGGTGGGCCGGACCCAGCCGGGAACCGGGACCCTCGTTAAGGGGTCCTTCACTCCAGTGCGGCTCCTGGCGGCACTGGTTCTCAGCGGCGCTGTGTGCTGGGGCTTCCTGGCACTGGTCGACCTGGCCGCACGACGTCGGTCTCGCAGGTCCCAGAGCACCGACGAGCGGCCGGGGGACGGGAGGTCGAGCCGTCGTCGTCTGGCGCTGACGGCCTTCCTGGTGCCGCTGGTGTGTTGGACCTTCGTGTACGCGCACCTGTGGCCGATGGCCTCGATGAACGACACGGCCTGGATCCTGCGCAACCCGACCGGTGCCGGGGCACAGCACCCCATCACCTACACCCTGACGATCGGGGGCCTGTTCCGTCTGGGGCGACTGGTCGGGGGCGATCTGGCCGGCGTCGTGCTGCTGTCAGTGGGGCAGATGCTGCTGTGGGCCACGTGCGTAAGTGCCGTCACGATCTTTCTGGACCGCAAGGGCGCCTCACGCCGCATGACCGGGGTCTTCATCGCCTACTGCACGCTCATGCCGCTGGTGGCCGACTACTCCTTCGCCGTGGTCAAGGACGCGGCCTTCTCCCTCTTCGCCACCCTGCTCATCCCGGTGCTGCTGGTGGTGCGTTCCAGTGCCGGGAAGGTGCTGCTGAGCCGACGCGGCACGGCGGTGGTCGTGGCGGTCCTGGCGGGCTTCGCGCTCATGCGCAACAATGCCCTGCCGGTGGTTCTGGTGGTCCTCGCTCTGGTGGTGTGGTGGTCGCGGGTGCACCTGCGCCGGGCGGTGGCGGTGAGCGCCGTCGCCCTGGTGCTCATTGTCATTCCACCGGCTACGACGGCGCAGGCATCGCACGCCGAGGAGGCGCTGGGGATCCCGCTGCAGATGGTCGGTTACACCCTGGTCCACGACGCCGAGTGCCTGCCGCCGGCCAGCCGGCAGGTCTTCGACACCGTCCTGGAGCCCGGGGTCTGGAGGCAGGTCTACCGGCCCAACAGCGTCGACCCGGTCAAGGACGACAAGTCCTTCAACACCGCCTACCTCGATGCACATCGTGGCCAGTTCCTGTCCGCCTGGGGGCGGGCACTGGTGGCCTGCCCCAGACCCTTCGTCACCGGATTCCTGGTACAGACCGCCAACCTGTGGCGCTTCGACGCCGATCCGATCCGCACCGACGGGCAGTCCCGCTTCGTGACTGCGGTCTCGAACTACCCGGCCGATCGGGACCGGCTGATCCGTGCCTACGCCCGGGCAGGCGTCGTCAACCACTCGCTCCTTCCCCGGCTGCTGCGGCCGGTGGGGGGCGCCGCCGCGCGGGGCATGGAGGCCACGCCAGGTCAGGGGACCTGGATGTGGGCGCTGGTGCTGAGCGTGGTGGGGTTCGTCTACGCCGGGCGGCGCGAGTGGGTGGCGATCTACACCCCCATGGTCCTGCTGTGGGCGACGCTCATGATCGCGGCCCCCACGGTCACGCCGTTCCGCTACATGGAGCCCATCATCATGGTGGTGCCGATCGGGCTCGCCGTCCTGCTGGGCACCGACCGCGCCACCTGGGAACCAGTGCCCCCACCCCATGAAGGACAGCTCACATCTTGATATGGAGGCAGCAGAACAGTCCATCAGCTTGAATCAGTATGTCGTACGAAAGCTGGCCACAGCCTCCTGAAGCACCCTCGTGAACCATCCGCTATCACCCCTGTGAGGAGATTCCCGTGATCCGCATCGTCGCCACGTTCCATGTCCGCCCCGACGCCGTCGAGGAGTTCCGCGCACTCGCCGGTGAGCTCGTTGAGGGCTCGCGGGCGGAGGAGGGCAATATCGCCTACGACCTGTGCGTGGCCCGGGACGATGCGGCCTCCTTCGTCGTGCTCGAGGTGTGGCGCGACGACGCCGCGATCGAGTCCCACAACGCCTCGGCGCACTTCACGACCCTGGTGCCCCGGATGGTGGGCCTCGCCGCCGAACCACCGTCAGTGGTCCAGTACATCGAGGCCTGAGTACGGGGGCCTGGGACCGTCAGCCGTATCAGCCGCAGGCCGTGATGCGCCACAGGGAGGCGCTGCCCTCGGAGTCGACGAGCTCGAGCCCCTCGGCGGGGACCTGAGTCAGGGCGGAGTCCCAGCGCAGGGGGGCTGATCCCGTCTCTGAGCCCGACGCCGTGGCGTCCGAGCTGCTGTAGAAGTACCTGACGCCCAGCCGGTTGAGGAGCGTGCAGACCTCAGAGCCCTCCTGTCCCAGGGTGGGCCAGACGGAGGCCAGGGCGTCTTCCGGCGTGTCCTCATCGGCTCCGGCGCGCGTCGGGTAGACCACGTGCACCCCGCCCAGGGACCACCAGTAGGTGGCTCCTCGCGACGGCGCACCCAGGACGACGGCGTCGTCGGGCAACGTGCCACGAGACCGTTGAATCAACCTCATGGCGTCCTCGGTCAGGAGCGTCCCGTACTGGATGCGCTGCGGGTCGTAGACGGAGGCGACGAGATTGCGCTCCAAGGGGACCCGCGCCGCCACCGGCAGGAGCACGAGCGCTACCAGCATGGCGGTAGCCGTCCTCCCCGGCCGCGCCCCGCCGACCCGTGAGGCCGTCCGGCGCAGCGTCGCCCACAGTCGCTGCCCGGGCTGTCCGGCGCCCGCCTGCGCCACGAGGATCAAGGCCGGCAGGATGGCGAGCGGAAGGATCCGGGCCTTCTGCAGGTACCAGGGGGAGCCGAGCTGCCGGCCGGCCCACTGGGGGCCGCCCACCAGAACCAGCAGGAGCAGCACCAGCATCCACATGACGAGCCAGGGACGATGCTCCCGTCGCGCATGTGCCGACCACGCCGCTGCCAGGGTGAGCAGGCCGATCACGATCCCGATGGGCACGGTGGCACCCGGGACCGCCCCGTACATCGGCAGGTCGATGAGCGCCTGCCCCAGGGTTGCCGCGGCGCTGGCCACTCCCCCGGCGGGACGCTGATAGCCCAGGACGGAGGCCAGGGAGCCGCGCATGAGCCAGGCTCCCGTGCCCAGCACCAGCACGACCGCGACCGCTCCAGTCGTAAGGAGGGCCCGGCCGCCCCGGCTGCCTGTGCTGCGGCGCCACAGGGAGGCGGCTGCGTCCACTAGGAAGGGCAGGGGCAGGACGGCGAGGTTGAACAGGCCGGTGCCGTGCGCGGCCACCACGCCACCGGCCGCGGCCAGGGTGAGGAGTATCCGTGCCAGGTGAGGACGCCACGAACCGGTTCCCCGGCGCAGCAGGTCGTAGAGCACGAGAACACCGGGAAGCCCCAGGACGCTCAGGGTGTAGGGCCATACCGTCAGGGACGTCGTGAGCAGCATGGGGAAACCCACGACCCCGGCGCTGAGCGCCAGCACCGCGGCGACCGCGCAGACCCGTTGCCGCCGGCCGGCGCCCTCCGCCTCCGACTCGCAGGCGGCGTCGAGGCCGGTGACCCGGGCGAGCAGGCCCAGGAGACTCAGCGGCCAGACCACCGTGGTCAGACTCAGGGCCCCAGCGGTACTGACTGGGACCGGGCCGCCCGGAGCCAGTGCCAGGGCCCCGTGCCAGACCGTGGGGTAGTAGACGGCGCGACCGGAGTAGAGGGCGGACAAGCCTCCCAGCATGGAGGCGTTGCCCCCCTCCCGGATGGCCGCCACCGCATTGAGGTGGAAGGTCGCGTCGAAGGCCTGCGCGGGGTAGCCGGGGCCGGGCAGGGCGGACAGGATCGCACCGGCCGGCACGACAATGGCCACGGCCAACCCACCGGCCAGGATCATCCGCTCGGCCCGGCTCCACGGCGCTGATCGTCGCTCGCGCTCTGACGCGGGGCCGGCGACCAGGCGCGCCAGAAGCGCTGCGATCGCGGTCAGCGCGGCGATGACCGCCCATCCCCAGGGGCGCCAGGACAGTGCCAGAGCGTGAGCGAGGATCTCCGCGGCCCCAATGAGCGCCGCTCCTATGGCGGGGGCCACTGCCAGTGACAGCAGTGCCCTCAGGCGAGCAGCTCGCCCGACGACCCAGCCGGGCACGAGCAGCAGGCCGGCCACGACGAGCGTGGCGGCCGCCAGGGTCCAGCCGGAGGCACCGGCCAGCTCCGCCGCCGCGCTCGCGCTCACGCCTGCCGCCGGGGTCAGTGCATCTCCCGGATCACTCGCCTCCGCCGATGGTCAGGCGGGGAACTCCCGCCCACCTGGCGGCTTCGGTGGCGCGGCGACCGTCCAGGAGGAGGCGCAGCCCGGGCAGGTCGGCGGGGGTGAGCTCGCGGTACTCGGGGTGGTCTGCCTGGACGATGGCGACGTCGACCGGCTCCCCCAGGTGGTAGGCGGTCCAGCCGAAGCCGGCCAGCTCGTCGTCGGTGTACATGGGGTCGTGGACAAGAGCCTCGGCACCGGCCTCGCGCAGAGCCTTCACGGTGGGGAAGACGCCGGAGAAGGCGGTCTCCTTGACCTTGCCGCGGTAGGAGGCGCCCAGGACGACGACACGCAGACCCTTCAGCGAGCCGAGGACCTCGGTGGCCCGTCCCACCACGTAGGCGGGCATGGTGGCGTTGAAGGTGCGGGCGGTGCGCACCACCGAGGCGTCGGGGTCGGTGGACAGGTACAGGCGCGGGTAGACCGGGATGCAGTGCCCACCCACCGCGATGCCGGGGCGATGGATGTGCGAGTAGGGCTGGGAGTTGCAGGCCTCGATGACGCGCTCGATGTCGAAGCCCGCCTTGTCCGCGTAGACGGCGAACTGGTTGGCCAGGCCGATGTTGACGTCGCGGTAGGTGGTCTCGGCGAGCTTGGCCATCTCGGCCGCCTCGGCGATGCCCATGTCCCACACGCCGTTGGGACGGGGCAGGTCATCGCGTTCGTCGAAGTCGAGAACGGACTCGTAGAAGGCGATGCCGGCTCGGGTGCCGGCCTCGTCCAGACCACCCACGAGCTTGGGGTAACGGCGCAGGTCGGCGAAGACACGACCGGTGAGAACCCGCTCGGGGCTGAAGACGAGGTGGAAGTCGGCGCCCTCCTTCAGCCCGCTGATCTCCTCGATCATGGGCTTGAAGCGGCCCCGCAGAGTGCCCACCGGCAGGGTGGTCTCGTAGGAGATGAGGGTGTTCGGGGTCAGGTGGGCGGCCAGGGAGCGGGTGGCATCATCCATCCAGGCGAAGTCCGGCTCCCAGGTGGCGTCGTCGACGAACAACGGCACGACGAGCACGATCGCGTCGGCGCCCGGGATCGCCTCGGCGTAGTCGGTGGTGGCGCGCAGGGCGCCGTTGCCGGTGGCGGGGCTCAGCGGGGCGAGCTTCTCGGCCAGGTGGGCCTCGCCGGGGAAGGGCTCGGTTCCAGCGTTGACGGCCTCAACGACGGCGGGGTTGACGTCGACCCCGATGACCTCGTGGCCCTTGTCTGCGTACTGGACAGCCAGGGGCAGTCCGATCTTGCCCAGGGCGACGACGGCGATGCGCATGCGGGTTGGTCCTTCCGTGGCTTCTGGCGTGGCGGGTCCACCATACTCGTTCGTTCGCGCCGCCCGGCTGGCGACCGGGCGTCCTGCCTCACTGGCCGCGCTACTGCTCGCCGGAGGGCCAGCACAGGTCGATGCGGTAGACGGCCGCCGTTCCACCCTGGTCGACGAGGGTGAAGCCGTTGGAGACGTCGACGTCGTACAGACCCGGGCGCAGCTTCTGGTTGGCCACGCCGTTGAAGCGCTGCGGCTCGTCGCTGTAGAAGTGGGTGATGCGATGGCGGCGCACGATCTCGCACACCTGTGGATCGAAGTGGATGTCACGGAAGTGGGTGCGCAGGTAGAGGCCGTCGGCGTCACTGTCCGCCTGCCCCGCGAACATCCATACCGGGCTGCGTCCGGCCATGAAGGGGAGCATGGCGGTGCCCGCAACGGGGTCGCCCAGCACGTAGGCGTCCGGGGGGAGCTCCGTACTCAGGCGCTTGATCATGTCCATCTCGGCGGGTGAGGCCACCAGACGGGACTGGCCGTACTTCGGGGAGAAGGCGCCCTTGACGTCCGCCTTGACCGCGCTCATGCTGCTGGCCACCCCCAGGATGAGGACGAGCGCGCCGACCACGACGGGGCTGCTCGTGATGATCCGGCCGGCCGGTGCTCGGCCCGCCGGGGCTCCAGGACGACTCATCCGGGCCTGATCGGGGCTCCTGTCATTGCCGTCGGCCGCGGTGCCGGCCTTCCCGACCCGCCGACGCCGCCACGCCAGGAACCAGCCGGTCAGCGCATCCAGCCCGAGTGTGACGAGGAGGAGCGCGGGGACCACCGTCATGGCCTTGATCCGGTGCGGGTTGTTGTAGAACACGCCGGTCATGGCTGACAGGACCGGAACCGGGGCCAGCGCCGCCAGGATGAGGAGCATGCAGGCGACCCAGGCCACCACGATGCCCCGGTGGTGCCTGCGCCAGTAGGCCAGCACCGCGCCGAGCACACTGAGGCAGGCCATGATGATGTAGGCGGCGCGGATCTCCCAGCCGCCTCCGCCGTAATAGAGCAGGAACGGGATGACCAGCTTGGCGAACAGTGGATCCCAGCTGCGGTCGGGTCGCCTGCCGAAGTGCGCCTGCTGCGGTCCGGGCGCCATGACAAAGACGGCGACCGCGATGACGACAGCGATGGCGATGCTCAGCAGGATGATGCCGCGTCGTCGGGCGGCGCGATCGTGCTGACGCAGTCCCCGGATCCCCGCCAGGACGATCCCCATCCAGGCCACGGCCACCAGGGGCCAGCCGATGATGATCGCGGTCGCCGGATGCGTGACGACTGAGCCCATGACCGCGGCGGCCGGTGCCGCCAGGACGATGAGGGGACGGCGTCGGCGCCCCACGGTGATGAGCCAGGCGGCACGGCGCCAGGCGGCGACCGCCCAGGCGACGGTGGCCGGGCACGCAGCCAGAGCCAGCCCGTAGGGCCACACGGCCGTGTCGGTCAGCAGCCGGATGGGGAAGATCGGTGTGAGTGCGCCGGCCCCCAGGACCAGGTACACCGAGCCACGGATCTCCGGGAGGATGACCCGGGCCAGGTAGGCCATGCCAATGAGCCACACGAGGGGCACCACGAGCAGCAGGGTGTTGGTGGCCGGGACCACCTGGTACCAGCCGACCGAGGCGAGGGTGACGATCTCGTGCCACACCATCGGGTAGAAGGAGTGGTGACCGTCCATCCCGAACATGCCTGCGTTGCCGTCGAGCATCGAGGCGTTGCCGGTGTGCTCAATGAGCCAGGCCTGGTTGTAGTGGTAGAGGGAGTCGGCGGACTGGATCGGGATGGTGGGCGACGATCTGGGCAGGATCGGCAGGATCATGATGATCCAGGTGACCGCGATGGCGGCCCACATCAGTGGCTGGGAGCCGAGAATGGAGCGGGTGTCGGGCATCTCGGGCTCACCCGGCGCTCCCATGGAGCTGGAGTACGGGCTGGGCGCCGGCAACCCGTGCGGGGCCGGTTCGGGGGCGAACCAGGTGCGCAGCGTGAGCACCTGACCCTTGCGCCTGACCCACAGCCATCGCCCCACGACGACGACCGCGGCGCACAGGAGCAGGTAGGTGATGATGGTGGGCAGGTGCCACCACACGCCCAGGCCCCGGAAGAGCACTCCCCCGAGCCCCATGAGCAGGAAGGTGAGGGCCGGGGCGCAGGCGATGCGCGCCAGTCGGAACCGTGCTCCGCCCGCGACGAGGAGCAGCCAGCCGGGAACGAAGGTCGCGGCGATCAGCGCGACCAGCAGCGGCAGGGCAGAGAGCCAGGTCACGATCCAGGTCATGCGCCGCGCACCACCGTGCGTAGATGTCGTGCCACGGCCTCACCGGTGGCTCGCAGGGAGCGGTGGTCCCGCACCCAGGCGTGGAGCCGGCGGGCCCGGGAGGTGTCCTGCGCAGCGATCCGGTCGGTCTCGTCGAGCGCCCGGGTCATGGCCCGGGCGACGTCGTCCTCGGTGTAGTCGGCCACCCATCCCAGGTCGTGGGTGGTGAGATCCTCGACGACGGGGCCCACCCCGGCGTAGACCACCGGGACGCCGCAGGCCAGGGCGGCCAGCACCTTGGTGGGGTAGGCGAAGTCATAGCCCTGCCCCGGACGGATGGACACGAGGCTGGCAACCGCGCCCCGCTGCCAGCGAGCTGCGTCAGAGGCGTCCATGAGGCCATGCATGACGACGGCGGGGGCACCGTCGGGGTCGGGCGGCAGAGTCGAGGCGACCTGGGCAATCTTCTCCCAGTCCGAGCCCTGCCCGATGTAGAGGATCTGAGCGGTGGGGTGAGTGCGCCGCACCTGTGCCAGTGCCGAGGCGAAGATGTCCGCTCCCTGCCACTCCGAGGCCGTACCGGCGTAGATGAGATAGGGGCCGGTGATGCCCAGCTCGGCACGCTCGGCGTCGGAGGGCGGCTCGCCGGTGGGCTCGAAGACGTCGGTGTCGATGCCGTTGGGAACCACCACCACGTTGCGGGCGCCCAGGGCGCGGGCGCGCTCGGCGACCTCCTCGTTGATGGCGATGACGCACCGGGCACCACGCATCGCGTAGGACTCGGCGGCACGCACCGCCCGCACCACCGTATCCGGGGCACCGGTGGAGGCGGCGGCGTCGGACCAGACGTCAGGGGCGTACCAGACGTAGGGCAGACGGCGCAGTGCGCAGATGGTGCGCGCCACCACGCCGGTGGTGGGCGGCGGCTCGACGAGGACGACATCGGGTCGGGAGGCCAGGCCCAGACGCAGGGCGAGGGGCACGTCGAAGGAGAGGTAGGGCAGATAGCCGCGCAGGTAGCCGCTGGCGTCTCGCAGGGCCGGCCAGCGCGAGACGCGTACGCCCCGGGGGTCGTCGACCTGAGGCGCCGGTTTTCCGTCCCGCCCGGGCACGGTCGTGGTCAGGGCCCGCACCGGCACACCGTGGCGAGCCAGGGCGCGTTCGACACCGTCGAGCCGGAAGGAGGCGGCAGCGGCCTCGGGCAGGTGGATACGGGTGGCCAGCAGCGCCCCACCTCGTGGGAACCGGGTCATGGCTTCCTCTCTGTCCCACCCAGGACCTGGGCGACGGTGCGGGCCCGGGCCCTCCAGGTCTGATCGGGCAGGACCTGACGCATGCGGCGGCGCACGGCCTCGATCTCCTCGGGGACCTCCCGCAGACGCCGCAGCAGGCCGCTCAGTGCATCGGTGTCGTAGTCCAGGACCCAGCCGATCCTCATCTCCTCGACGAGGCGGCCGGTCTGGGTCCCACGCACGGCGATGACGGGCAGCTCGTGGGCCAGGTACTCGTAGAGCTTGTAGGGGACTGCGAAGTCCCAGTAGGGGTTGGGCTCGGTGAACAGGACCCCGAGATCGGCTCGCTCGTAGAGCGGTAGGAGATCACTGCCGGAGCGGTGGACGACGTCGGCCCGTCCGGCGGGCAGGAGCGGGGTGTAGTGCTCGCGGGTCTCCTCCCAGGTCTCCTGGCGCACGCACAGTGTCACCCGTGTTCCCGGGGCCCGGCTCACAGCCTGGAGGCAGGCGTCCAGCCGATAGTTGTCCTGAAGCACGCCCACGAAGAGCAGCTCGAGGTCCCCGCCATCGTCACTGCCGTCGCTGCCATTGCCGCACGCGTCACCGGGCTCGACGTCGGGCGCCCCGGGCGGCAGGGCGCTCATGCGTGCCGGGTCCACGTGGGGGACGTGGCGGGCCATGGCCCGGCTGGGCAGGAAGAGGTGGAGGCCCGCCTTGTCGAAGGCCATGAGCTCGCTGCGGTAGGCGACCTGGAGCCCGGCCTCGAGAATCGGGTTGATGCCCTCACGGAATCGGGGGAAGCGCCAGTAGACGTCACGGTAGAAGACGCCAACGGGCACGCCGGAGCGCTGGCAGTGACGGAAGAAGGCGGCGTCGAGCACGGGGTGGACGGGCAGGTGGAGCGGCTCGGTCAGCGCGTTGGGGATGGTCGCGTTCTCGCTGTAGACGAACTCGATTCGCTCCCCTGCCGCGATCGCCGCCCATACCCGGGCCATCGCCCGACGCCGCTGCGCGGCGTAGCCGGTGACCTCCATGATCCGGTAGCCGAGGTCTGCGAAGGCCCGTCGCATCGCCAGGGGACGCAGCATGGAGGCGGCCACCCGATCCGGCTGAAGCGGAAAAGGAGCGTGGAAGACCATGAGCCTGTCTGCGCTCATGACGTCACCTCCGTCTTGTGCATGGGTCCCGGCGGCCCACAGTGGGTAGGACTTCCGACCCACGGGATGCTGAGCGATCATCTCACGCCTCACAAGAACCGATGAGGCGCTTCCCTATTGTCGGGCAACGCTGAAGCCCAGTGGAATCCGCTGGGCGTCTTCCGCGTCACGTGTCACAACTGTGACACACTGAGCGCCGTCAAGCGGCGCAGGCGCACCGCAGCACCGAGCCTACTCGGGCGACTCGACGCCGCGGACCGATCAGAGGATTTCGAAGGATTGAGGGCAACGGTGAACGTTATCGACGTCGAGCTTCGGCTGACGAGTCCGCAGTGGCAGCAGACCGGGCCGTCGGACGGCACCGCCGAGTCCCTGTGGATGCGTTGCGACACATCCTGCCCTGATCCGACCGATCCAGAGGTCCTCGCCTCCCACCCGGGACGCCTGACCGCCATCCGGGTCAACGACGATGAGGTCATCCTGGCTCAGGATCGGCTGCGCTCCTGGCCCCTGTTCTGGGCCCTTGAGAACGGGGCCGACGGCCGGCGGCTCATCATCAGCGACGACGCCACCGCCATGCGCGGGGCCCTGAGCGCCCCCCGGCTGGATCCGCGAGCCCGCCGGGAGTTCCTGGACGCCGGTTTCATCTCCGGCACCGACACGCTGCTGGCCGGGGTCCACCAGACCGAGCAGGGCGCGATCGTGCACATCGACCGCGACACCGGCCGGGCCCGCACGGTCACCCACTCCCTGGCGCGGTTCTCCGAGGAGTCCGCCATGGTCACCGACCCCGAGGAGTTCTCCGGCCTGCTCCTGGCGGCGCTCGACGCCGGCATGGGCCGGGTCCTGGAGGACCTGGCGGCCCGGCCGGGCTCACCGCGGCTCGTGCTGCCCCTGTCGGGAGGACTGGACTCGAGGCTGCTGGTGGCGTGGCTGACACTTCACGGCACCCTGGACAGGGCGGTGGCCTTCACCTACGGACGCCCCGGAACCCGGGAGGTCGAGGTCTCGCGGAAGGTGGCCGAGGCGGTGGGCCTGGAGTGGCACGCCGTTGACTACGTCCCAGCCGAGCTGCGCGAGGCCTGGCAGACGCAGGACGCAGCCGACTTCCTGGAGTACGGCTACGCCCTGGGGGCGCTGCCGCACGTGCAGGACTGGTACGCCCTGCGCAGCCTCCTGGAGCGCGGCGTGGTGCGTCCGGGCGACGTCGTCCTGCCGGGGCACACGATCGTGGGCAACATGCACGACGAGCACCTCCTGGAGGAACCACGCGTCACCCGCGGTCGGGTGGCCAGGGCGATCCTCGTCCACCACCAGGAGCTCCAGGGGGACCAGCGGCGCGCCTATGCCGACCCCTACCGGGCCGCGAAGGTCCGCGACTTCCTGGCGCTGTGGCCCTTCACCGGCAGTCCGCGTGACGTGCAGAGCATCCTGGAGTCCTACAACGTCCGCGAGCGCCAGACCAAGTACATCAACAACTCCATGCGCGCCTACGAGCACCTGGGGCTGGAGTGGGCGCTGCCCATGCTGGACGTGGAGTTCTGGGAGGCCTGGCACCGCGGCGCCGTGGAGCTGACGGCCACACGGGACTTCTACGCGGTCTTCATCGGGCGCCTGTGGGCCCGGGCGACCGCACTGGCCGCCGGGGCCGAGGCGGACGCCGCAGGCCGTGATGCAGAGGCGGACCTGCCCTACTTCGCCGCCACCGAGGTCAGTGAGGAGACGCGCTCGCGGCTCAAGACCGTGCTGTCGCGCCTGCACCTGCTGGGGCTGGCCGAGCGGACCTTCTCGGCGTGGGCGTCGCTGCACTCGACCATGGCCTTCGAGGCCTTCATCACGGACACGCCCCTGCCGGTGGCGGCCGCCGAGCTCATGGGCGGGCGCAAGCTCCTGGGCTTCTGGACGCGTGCCTTCGTGAATGACGCCTGGTGCCGGCGGTGCCGGCTGTTCACCGACCTGCCTGTGGCCTCCCCGGCTGAGCTGGAGGCGGCGGCCTCGGAGGAGTGAACCGTCCTTTCCCTCACAGACGACGCGGCTACGTGTCGCCTGTGAAGAAAAGGTCGATGCGCGATCAGTGTGTGAGAGAACCGCCGGCGACCTCCTCGTGGAGGCGGCGGTAGGCAGCACCCACCTGGGCCGAGGAGAAGCTGTCCCCAATGGTGGCGGCGATGGCGGCCGCGCCGAGGGGGGCGAGGCGCTCCACGGTATCGACGACGGCATCGGCCCACTGCCGGCTGCCGGCCCCCAGGGGCAGGACCGTGCCGTTGGCGTCGGTGACGTACTCGGCCTGGCCTCCGGCGTCGGAGACGACGACGGGCCGCCCGCTCGTGATGGCCTCGGCCGCCGAGACGAAGAAGTTATCCCCGCGGGTGGGGCCGATGAAGACGTCGGCGCGGGCGAGCTCGGCGCGTACGCCCGCGGCGTCGAGGTTGCCGGTCAGGCGGGTGCGCTCGCCCAGGGCGGGGTCGGCGGCCAGGCGCTCCTCGATGTCGGCGCGCAGCGGCCCCTCTCCCACGAAGGTCATCGTGGCCGGGACTCCCCGGGCAGTCAACTCGGTCAGGACGTCGAGGCAGGCCATGGGATCCTTGCGCTCCACGAGTCCGCCGACGGTGACCATGTTGATGCTGCCGGTGTCCTCGCCACCGGATGGCTTGCTCACCGCGCCCTGGGGCTCGACGATGCAGGGGACGACTTTGGTGGGCAGGCCGCGTCGCAGGGCGCGGATCGGGGTGGCCAGGTACTCGCAGACGGCGGTCACCAGGTCGGGGCGGGCCAGGCCGTGGCCGACGACGGGGATGGCGGCGCGCAGGGCGGGGCCGAGTGTGTCCGGGTTGGTCAGGCCGGACCAGTGCTCGGTGTGGACCCAGGGCAGGGTCAGAGCCTGGGCGTGGTCCAGGGCGGTCAGCGGCAGGAGCGTGCTCATCGCCATGGAGTGCAGGACATCGGTGCCCTTGAGCGCGGGACGCAGCCGGTCGGCGGCCCGGGCGACGGACAGCGGGTTGGAGGGCTTCATGGGGATGGACAGGACCCGCATGCCCTCGAGGGTGCGGTGGCGGGCGCCGTCGTCCTGGTGGGGCGGGACCAGGTGGATGATGCGCACGTCCTGTCCGGCGTCGCGGATCGCCGCGCTGTCGCGCAGGACGAAGGAGCCCGAGCTGGGTGCCCGGTCGGTGGGGAGCCAGGTGGTGACGACGGTGACGCGCATGCCCCCATGCTAGGGCCTATCGCTAGGCAGGAGCCTGGCCGTGTGGGGGCCTGACCCGGGGCACGCATTCGAGCAACGTGATGGTCGCTGGAATCCCGTGAGGTCAGGTGGCACGGATCCACCTGGGGTGGACACCCTGGCCGCCGACGGCGCCGGCGGCCGGTCGTGTCGCGCCGGGCTTGATCGGCGCCACCTCAGGTGGCCAGATGTGAGCGCAGGTTGCGCAGCCCATACGGCATACCAGCACCCCACCGTCGGGGCCTCAGGAGGAGGCCGCGCATCGGCACCTGTGCTGCGCATAGGATCGGCCCATGCGCGTTGTCTCCGTCGTCGGGGCCCGGCCCCAGTTCGTCAAGCTCGCCCCGGTCGCCCACGCCATGGCTGCTGCCGGGGTGGAGCACGTCATCATCCACACCGGGCAGCACTACGACCCGATGCTCTCCGACGTCTTCTTCACCGACCTGGGGATTCCGGCGCCCGATGTTCACCTGGGCGTGGGCTCGGGCGGGCACGGCGCCCAGACCGGGGCGATGCTCGCCGCGCTCGATGAGGCCCTGCCGCCCCTGTCTGCGGACTGGGTCCTGGTCTACGGGGACACGAACTCGACGCTGGCTGCGGCCCTGGCGGCCGTCAAGCTGCACATCCCGGTGGCCCACCTGGAGGCGGGGCTGCGCTCCTTCAACCGGGCCATGCCCGAGGAGATCAACCGGGTCCTGACCGACCACGCCGCGGACCTGCTCCTGACGCCCACCGTGGTGGGGGCCGAGCACCTGGCCGCCGAAGGGCTGGCGAGCAGCACCGTCGTCGTCGGCGATGTCATGACCGACGTGCTCCTCCAGGTGCGCGACCGGGTCTCGGGCTCCCCCAGCCCGGTCATGGAGGAGCTCTCGCTGACTGAGGGCTCCTACTCCCTGGCCACGATCCACCGGGCCGAGAACACCGACGACGCCGAGCGCCTGAAGAGCGTCCTGGACTCCCTGGCCCGGGTGGACCATCCCGTCGTCATCCTGGCCCACCCGCGCCTGGTGGCCAAGTGCGCCGAGCACGGCCTGGCCCTGGAGAGCCGGGGATCGCTGCTGATTCATCCTCCGCTGGCCTACCCCGACCTCATCGCCTCGGCGCTTCATGCCCGCGGCGTCATCACCGACTCCGGCGGCCTGCAGAAGGAGGCGTTCCTGCTGCGGGTGCCGTGCACCACGGTGCGTCCTCAGACCGAGTGGGTGGAAACGGTGGAGCTGGGGTGGAACCGGCTGGTCGAGCCCGGGGAGGCGCTGGTGGAGGCGGCATCGCGACCACGGCCGGCCGAGCCGCCCCAGGCCGACGCACACCCCTACGGCGACGGCCACGCCGCCGAGCGCGTCGTCCAGGAACTCACCGCTCACCTGCCCGGCTGACGGCCGGATTCGACGACGCACAGCAGGCACTCTCCCGGAGCGCACTGGGGCCGGGCGGCCGGGCCTGAACTTCTGCGCATCTTGAGAACGGCGATTTGCTGTGGGGACGTACTTTCATCATCGACGACTGCGGTCTGACATCAGTCGTCAACGACAAAGCGCAGTCCTCGCGAGAAAAGTACGTTCTCACTCCTCCTACTTGCCGGCACCAGAGCCAGTCTCCGGCACCGGAGGCGCGGTCACCTTCACCGTCTCAGACAGATAATTCCTTAAATCCACCTCCCCGCCATCACCGCGACTTACGACACACCCCTCAGGCACAACTTGATCGAATACAGCATTCAATTCAGTGGCGACCTGCACGTTTCGATCGACACAGGAATTCACCAAACCCCCACTTTCAAGCATGCACTGATCAATACAGACCAACATCGCATCACGTAAGCCAACCTCATCCCTCAAAAAAGCACAAATTCTCTGAAACGCATTGGCTTTCTTCGGTTGACCATCGTTGTTTGAATCGTCATTTCCTTTTGGTTTACCACCGTCATTTGAATCGCCATTTCCTGCAGAAAGTTTCACAAATAGAGCTAGAAGAAACCGAATAAACCACCAGACAGGCAGGCAAATTACTACAATCCCCCAGCAAGACGATACTGCTCCGATGAATAACATTACATACATCGCCCACCCTAGAAGGGAAAGCATGGAAGCAAATACAAATAGTGCACCGCGCCCAAAATTCGACCCACCCACCGCGATGCTATTAGAATTCGCATAGAGAGCTAACGGAATCAACAACTCAAAAAGTAGAGCCACAAACACCATATAGGCAGCCAACACAACGACACCGCCAATATTTGCGGAACCAAACCTCGCCACAATTACTACAAATGATGCAAGCACCGCAAGACACACACCTGCATTTTTTCCCAATAACGCCCACCGCCCCTTACCATTTTTACACACTAAAGCGCTCACTACCTTTTTAATCCGAGGTAATTCTCCGTCCTTTCCGACCTTAAAAGGATGGGCGTCACCACTTTCATTATGACATCTATATTCTGCTAGATTCGCTAAACGAATAAGACTATACGCATAGCTACTAACCACTCCTGCGCTACTTCTTATAACAAAGGCGGGTAAGATTGAAACAATTAAACTCAAGACAACCAGAACCAGGAAGACCACAAGACTGAATCCCCTCCAGCCTCTACCTCCAGCTAGAAATCCGTAGCAAACCACTATAAACCCATACAGACCACAGAGCATTGCCGTGAGAAAAATGGCTGTGTCTTCCCTTACGGAAGCATCCATCGTTCGTTGCAACCAAGCTCGATACACGTGCGAGTCTTCAGGAAGATCTTGCACCTCCCACACCATTCCACGTAACACTATCGCCAACCCAACCACCGCAGCCAAGAGACTAAACAATGCAGACGAACCGGCATTGGATTCTTCCACAGTAAGGTCTTTGAATAAGTTAAAATACAACCCGAAAACACTGAGTGGATTATCCTCAAAAGAGGCACGAAGGCGTGGCCGTATCAACAAATGCACCAGAACAGCAACGGCACACCACCATGACGTAGCAATGAGACCAAACAACAAACTTCCAATAAATCCGGGCCTGCGAGAAGACTTGAGCGAGCGAAACGGAGCGCTCTGCGTACTAGGCGACACATCGTGATCCATCATGCGTCATTTGTATCACCAGCACAAAGTCCAATCAACCTTGAAATAGAAACACCCTGAGAGCCCTCAGTGGAACTCGCTCGTCGATTCAACTATTGAAGGATTTTATTCGCGGGATTCGCAGTCGGTTCCACCATCCTCCTGTGAAACACGAGCGAACCGGTGTCCACGCAGCGGACATAGCTGAGCCCGCAGCCGACGCGATCGACGAGCATCCTTGAAATTCCGCGGTTCTCACTCGGCTTCCAACGTCCTTGTAACCTTCATGTCCGCAGCATGGACACCTGTCACCGCGGATCCAGCGCCCCTCGCGCCAAGCATCGCGTCAAACCCCGTGAATAGGCCTTAAGGGATCATTCATCCGGCCTGTCGTTGTGACTATCGGTAGGAGCGACGATTTGACGGCGATTAGTGTCCACACAGTGGACATAAGCGCCACAGTCATGTCATAGCACACACGAGAACCGCAGGATTCTAAGGCCTTCTCTGAGACATACTCTGACCGTCGAGTCAGTCATATCCGCTGTGTGGGCACCGAGCCGCTGACACACCGCAGGAGAACGGCAGATCCGACGACGGACCTCATGAATAGCCCGCGAGGCACCTTGAATTCAGCCCTCGAGGGCGATGAGGCCGTCGACGAACTCGCGGTACTGGCGCTGGGCGTCGGACATCTCGGCCCAGGTGGCGTGCGCGTCCCGGCTCATGGCCTCGTACTCCGCGTCGCCGAGGTCCATGACCGACTCGATGGCGTCGGCGATCTGCTCGGCGGTGGTCTCCACCGGGATGAGTCGGCCGTTCTCGCGGTCGTGGACGATCTCGCCGGTCCCCCCGGCGGCCGTGGCCACCACCGGCAGCCCCGCCGCCTGCGCCTCCATGACGGCCACCGGCACGCCCTCGCCGTCGGAGCAGTTGAGGAAGCAGGAGAAGTCCGTCGTCGCGTAGAGCTCGCGGACCTCGGTGTTGGTCAGGTGCCCGGTGAAGGTGACCGGGGTCGAGTCGATCCGCTCCTCGGCCCGGGCCCGCATGGCCGTCAGGCGCTCGTCGTCGAACTCACCGATATGAGTCCAGGTGACCTTCCGGCCGCGCCTCTCCAGCTCAGCGACGGCATCCACGATGAGGTGGACCCGTTTGTAAGGCGCCATGTGCGAGCAGGAGACGAGCTGGAAGGGCTCAGTCCGATGCCGCTCGTGGCGCGGGGCGGCCGGCACGCCCAGGCGGCGCACCTCAATGGTGTCGGCCTTGGGGAAGCGGCGGCGCAGGAAGCCGGCCGCGTACTGCGAGATCGGGTAGACCCGATCCACGGCCCGCATGACGAAGCGGCGCGAGGGGACGTAGCCGCGCGGCGCGTCGGCCTCGTCGACGTCGTAGGCGTGCGCCCGGGAGACGACCTTGACCGGCCGCCCCTTCAGCTCGCGGCGCCGCAGCATCCCGCCCAGAGCCGCCCCGGTGAAGAACCAGTAGGAGTAGATCGTCAGACGATCGGCGCCCTCCAGACCGAGGCCCGGCAGGAGCCGGCGCATCCGGCCGTAGGCGCTCAGGGCGATCGCCGCGAAGCGCACATCCATCCCGAAGCGCCCGAAGCTCTTCCACGGCGGGGTCTCCACCATCCGTTCCCGTCCCAGCAGGATCTGCGGGGCGCGCAGAATCGCGTGAAAGCGCCAGTCGGGCAGCCGAGAGGCCGGCAACAGAGCGCAGCGGGCGTTAGCCGGCAGCGCGCGGGTCTGACGGGCGCCCTCGCTCAGGCGCACCGGGACGACGACGACCTCGTCGTAGGCGGCGCACAGTGTCTCGATCTCCTGCTCGAGGAACTCCTCCCCCACCTCGTAGGGGTAGAAGTCGGTGAGCAGGAGCAGGCTGCGTCGGCCAGACCGCTGCGTGGTCGGGCCCGTGCGGTTGCTCGGGCGCGGTGCGTGCGTCATAGTCCCGTGGTCCTTCCTAGCTCTCCTGGGTCTGGAAGCTGCCCACGCGCTCGCCGGCGTCGAACTGCTTGGCGGCGTGGTCGGCCAGGGCGGTGTTGGCCACCAGCAACGCGGCCATCATGGCGCCCAGGACGTAGCAGGTGGCCAGCAGGTCCAGCGGGGACCAGTACAGCCAGGCCAGGGGCAACGCCGTGTAGAAGACGTTGAACCCCAGCATCCAGTCCTGGTGCTCGGTGACGATGAAGAGATTCGAGATCGGTGAGGTGATGAGCATCATGAACAGCCAGGGGGTCAGTGCGCGGGCGAAGCTCCCGGACTCGGCCCACCGCTCCCCGAACAGCAGCGGGAAGAGCCACGGCGAGAGCACGTAGATGAGCGCGAAGGGGATGATCCCGATGAGCACCGCCCGCCTGATGGTGACCCGGACCAGCGGACGCATCTGCCCGGGCTCGATCGTGGAGAGCTTCTGGAAGAAGACCCTGGCCACGGCGCCGTTGATGAGAATGAGCGGTGCATCGAGCACCCCCCACGCCATCTGGAACTGCCCGAGGGAGGCCACCGAGTAGCCCGAGATGAGCAGGGCGATGCCGTTGGTCCGCAGCGCGTCCCCCAGGGCGTTGGGGCCGTTGAGCAGCGGCATGCGACGGTATCGGTGGGCCGACCAGCGCAGAGACGGAGCGCCCTCGGGGAGCCGTCGCCACAGGGCCTTGGCCTGACGCCCCAGGTTGGCGAAGGCGAAGATCTGGCCCGCCGTGTGCCCGAGCACCAGTCCGGGCATTCCTCCCAGGCCCGCGATCCCGAGAATGAACTGGCCCCCGGTCAGGCCGATCTGCTGCTCGGCCTGGTTGACCGCGATCGCGCGGTAGTCGCTGTTGCGGTTGAACCAGTACTTGAACAGCTCCACGCCGGACATGAGGAAGGTCGTCAGCCCCACCAGCGGCATCCACAGGGCCACCTCGTGCCCCCACTGCCGGGCGATGACGCCGTTGAGTGGGAAGGAGACCACTGTTGCCAGCAGCGAGACCACGGTCAGGCACACCATGCCCAGGCGGGCCACGCTCAGCGCCTCGGCCTCCTTCTTGGGCAGCATGATCGCCATGTCGTAGCGCAGCGCGGCGACCGCCACCAGGATCGAGGCCACCGACACGTAGGTCCCCAGCAGCCCCATGTCATGAGGGGTGTAGACCCGGGCCAGGACGATCTTCATGAGGAAGGTGACGCCCTGAGCCACCGCCGTGCCCGTCACCAGCGTCAGCACGTGGCGCAGGAACGGCGAGGAGTCCATGACCGACCGGGCCCGGGCGAGCAGCGCTGCCAGCGGGCCCGTCGAAGCAGGCAAGCGGCTCAGAGCTCGACCGTCCGGTTCTCGCTCGCCGAGGTCAGGACCGCCTCGACGACGTCGAGCGTGGCCACGCCCTCGGCCATGGTGACGTGGCGCTGGGCCACGCCGCGCACGGCGTCGCGGAAGCTCTCCTGCTCCAGGGCCAGCGGCTCGCGCTTGGGGATCGCGTAGCGGATGACGTCGCCTTCACTGACCCCCCGGAAGACGGCGACCTGGTCCCAGGTGGAGGCCACGGTGCCGTTGGCGTGAAAGGTGAGGTCGCCGGTGAGGGTGTCGGCCACGAAGGCGCCCTTCTCACCGGTGACGATCGTGACGCGCTCCTTGAAGGGGGTGAGCCAGTTGACCTGGTGACTGACGACGATGCCGCCCTCCAGCAGGCCGGTGGCCACCATCATGTCCTCGGTCTGCCGGCCGGAGCGGTGCGTGACCTGCGCGGCCACGGAGGTGTAGCGGGCGCCGGCCACCCAGGAGGTCAGGTCGATGTCGTGGGTGGCCAGGTCCTTGACGACGCCGACGTCGCTGATGCGCGCCGGGAAGGGGCCCTGGCGGCGGGTGAGGACCTGGTAGACCTCGCCGAGCTCACCGGCGTCGAGGCGCTCGCGAAGCGCCCGCAGGGCCGGGTTGCAGCGCTCCACGTAGCCGACGGCGCCCACCAGCCCGCGCTCGGCGAAGGCGGCGGCCACGCGGCGGCCGGCGACGGCGTCGTGGGCGATGGGCTTCTCCACCATGGTGTGCACGCCGGCCTCGGCCAGGGCCAGGGCGACGTCCTCGTGGTAGACGGTGGGGACGGCCACCATGGCGGCATCGAGCCCGGCGTCGATGAGGGCGTGGACGTCGGGCAGGACCGTCAGGTCCCCGGCCACGCCGAAGCGGTCGCCGCCCGGATCGGCCACGGCCACCAGCTCCATGCCCTCGGTGGCGCGGATGACCCGGGCGTGGTGGCGTCCCATGGAGCCCAGGCCGATGAGCCCCACGCGCAGGGGGCTGTCGGCCGTGCCCTTGTCGGACAGGTAATGGGCCTCGGGAAGGCCGGTGGTTGTGGCCAAGCCGTCGAGGGCAACGTTCTCACACACGTCAGGCACCCGCCTTGACGGTGGCGGCCACGGCCCGGCCGATGCGCTCGAGGTCGGCCTCACTCAGGGAGGGGTGGACCGGCAGGGACAGGCACTCGCGAGCGGCCTGCTCGGTTCCGGGCAGCTCGGGGCCCTCAGCGTAGTGGGTCAGGGAGGCCAGGCGATGGTTGGGGATCGGGTAGTAGACGCCGCTGCCCACCTGCCACTCCTCGCGCAGGGCGGCCTGGACGGCGTCACGCTCGGCGGCAGAGGCCCCCTCCAGGCGGATCGTGTACTGGTGGTAGACGTGCGTGTAGCCCTCAGGGACGTGGGGGGTGACGACGCCGTCCACGCCCCCCAGCAGGTCGTTGAGGCGCGCGGCATTGGCCTGGCGGGTGGCGGTCCAGTCGGCCAGCCTGGTCAGCTGCACGCGGCCGACGGCGGCGGCCACGTCCGTCATGCGGTTGTTGAGGCCCACCAGCTCGTTGGCGTACTGCTGCTCCATGCCCTGGTTGCGGATGAGGCGGCAGCGGCGGGCCAGCTCGGCGTCGGCGGTGGTGATCATGCCGCCCTCGAGGCTGGTCATGTTCTTGGTGGGGTAGAAGGAGAAGGAGCCCCAGGCGCCGAAGGTGCCCACCGGTTTGCCCTCGATGGCGGCGCCGTGCGCCTGGGCGCAGTCCTCGAAGACGGCCAGGCCGTGGCGCTCGGCGATGTCGAGGATCTCAGGCATGCTGGCGGGCAGTCCGTAGAGGTGGACCACCTCGATGGCCGCCGTGCGCTCGGTGATGGAGGCCTCGACGCTGGCGGGGTCCAGGGTGAAGGTCACCGGGTCGATGTCGGCGAAGACCGGCACGGCCCCGCTGATGGCCACCGAGTTTCCGGTGGCAGCGAAGGTGAAGGAGGGGACGATCACCTCCGGGGCACCTTCGGCGCGCTCCCGGAGCTCACTGGCCAGGGTGGCCACGTGCTGGGCCGAGGTGCCGGAGTTGACGGCCACGCACTCGACGCCGTCGACAACCTGGGCGGAGAACTCCTCCTCGAAGGCCTTGACCTGGGGCCCCTGGACAACCATGCCGGAGGCCAGGACGGCGTCGACGGCGTCGCGCTCCTCCTGCCCGATGATCGGCTTGGCGGCGGGGATGAACTCGCGTGACATCAGTGGGTGACCTCTCGGATGGTGGTATCGGACTCAGTGCCTGCTTCTTGGTACAGGGTCCTGGTGACGGGGCAGCGCCAGCGCCGCGCGCCGTCGGGATCGGGCTCGGCGGGAGTGAGCGGCTCGCCGGCGCGTCCCACCCAGCCGATGCGGCGGGCGGGGACCCCGGCGACCAGGGCGTGAGCGGGCACGTCCTTGGTGACGACGGCGCCGGCGGCCACCGTTGCCCAGGCGCCCACGTGCACCGGGGCGACGCACACGGCGCGGGCCCCGATCGAGGCTCCCTCATCGATGGTGACTCCCACGGGCTCCCAGTCGGCGGCCGACTTGAGGGTGCCGTCGGGGTTGACGGCCCGGGGGAAGTGGTCGTTGGTCAGCGTGACCGCCGGGCCGATGAAGACCCCGTCGGCCAGGCGGGCCGGCTCGTAGACGAGGGCGTAGTTCTGCACCTTGCAGCTGTCCCCCATGACCACGCCCTCGCCGATGTAGGCGCCACGGCCCACGATGCAGTCCCGGCCGAGGACGGCGTGCTCACGCACCTGGGCGAGATGCCAGATGCTGGTGCCCTCGCCGAGCACAGCCTCCTCGGAGACGTCGGCGGACGGGGCGATTCGGGTGGCCACGGCAGCTCCTGTGCGGACGGCCCGGGCCGCCCTGACGATCGAGTGAGACCGGTCAACCTGGTGGTTGCCGGGGCCGTGCCGCTCCGGTCGCAGGGACGGTGGCGGACGCTGCACGACCGGCCCCATCCTAGGGGACTCGCCCGCCTCAGACGACGCCTGGGCGTAACCCGGACGAGACCTAACCCACCAGCGACGGTGAGTGCGGCCCCTAGGCAGGAAGGGCGGTCTCCCATCGTCGCGTGCAAGAATGCAGAAGTGACTACCTCCAACGTGACACAGGTCGGCGGGCCCGCCTCGGCGCCCAGGGTCACCGACACCTGGCTCGTCATCCCCCTGTACAACGAGGCGACCGTCGTCCGTGAGGTCATCTCCCAGGCCCGCGAAGTCTTCCCCTACGTCGTCGTCGTCGACGACGGCTCCAAGGACGACTCGGCCCGTGATGCGGCCGCCGCGGGAGCCGTCGTCGTGCGTCACCCGATCAACCTCGGCCAGGGTGCGGCGCTGCAGACGGGCTTCTCCTACGTCCTGGAGAGGACCAACGCCGCCTACGTCGTCACCTTCGACGCCGACGGCCAGCACTCCGCGACCGACGCCGCGGCCATGGTCGCCGCGGCGCGCGAGGAGGGGCTTGCCGTCATTCTCGGGTCGCGCTTCCTGGAGGGGCCCTCCCCGGTGGGATGGCTCAAGCGACTCGTCCTGCGCACAGCGGCAGCGGTCAGCTCACGCACCTCCGGCATGCGTCTGACCGACGCCCACAACGGCCTGAGGGTCATCCGCCGCGACGTCCTGGCACGCCTGGACCTCAAGCAGAACCGGATGGCGCACGCCAGCGAGATCATCCGCCAGATCGGCGCCACCGGGCTGCCCTGGCGGGAGTTCCCGGTGCACATCGTCTACACGGAGTACTCGCGCTCCAAGGGTCAGTCCCTGTGGAACTCGGTCAACATCCTGGTCGACCTGCTCTTCTCCTAAGTACTCCAGCGCTCCCTCCTGAGCCCGGCACGGAAGGCACAGAGCCATGATTCCTCAGATCGCCACCCAGATCGCTCCGACGACGAACCGTCAGTTCCTCATTCAGGCCGTCCTCATCCTGGCCGTGGCGGCCGTGGGCTGGATGATGCTGCGCACCCCGGGAGGGGCTCGCCATCAGGCCGGCCGCCGACTGGCCACGCTGGCCTTCGTCGCCTTCGCCGTCGCGGCGATCGCCTTCCCCTCGGTGATGACCGCGATCGCGCACCGGGTGGGGGTCGGCCGTGGCACGGACCTCCTGCTGTACGCCCTGGTCATCGCGTTCCTGGCGCAGATCCTGTCCTCCTTCCGCCGCAATGGCGCACGCGAGCGGCAGATCACGCACCTGGCGCGGCGCATCGCCCTGGACGACGCCCCCGAGCCGCCCACTGCGGCCAGGCTCACCCCGGAGCAGGAGCACAAGACGCCTCGCACTCCATGAGCCTGCACCACCTGAGCGTCGAGCTCAGCCCCGAGAGGCGCGCACCTCGAGCTCCTCACGCAGGTGCAGCCCGGCGCAGAGCGCCCAGCGCACCGGTACCTGCCACGGGGCGTCGTAGACCCCGGAGAGGTAGTGGCGGGCCGAGGCGTGGTGGGCCCGGATCATCTTCTCGGGGCGGGCCTTCCAGCTGGCCCCCTGCTCGTGGATGACAACGGAGTCGTGGACCTGCACGTTGAGCCAGCCGGCCCGCCCGACCCGCTCCCCCAGGTCCACGTCCTCGAAGAACATGAAGTAGTCGTCATCGAATCCTCCCAGGCGCCGCCAGGCGGCCGCCGGCAGCAGCAGACAGGCCCCCGAGAGCCAGCCCACCGTCCGCGACCCGCCCGAGCCCCCCTCATCGGCGGTGTGGTACGCGGCGGAGAAGGGGTTGGCCGGCCAGATCTTGCCCAGGACGGCGTGGCCGGCGCCCTTGACCAGGGAGGGCAGGGCGCGCCCGGAGGGGTAGACGGTGCCGTCGGTGTTGAGCAGGAGCGGCCCCAGGCACCCGGCGGCGGGGTTGGCCAGACCCGCGTCAATGAGGACATCAAGGCTGCCCGGCCTCCAGATGAGATCGGGGTTGGCCACCACGAGCCAGTCCTCCTGAAGGTCGGCGGCCGCCAGGTTGGCACCGGCCCCGTAGCCGAGGTTGGTCCCGTCACCGACGACGCGGGCCCCGTAGCGCTGGGCGGCGGCGGTGACGACGTCGTGCTCGGTCCCGTTGTCCGCGATGACGACGGTGAGCCGACGCACCGTGGCCGCGGCCAGGGAGGCCAGGAAGCGATCGAGCTCCTCACCGGGATTGAAGGCCACGGTGACCACACGCACGCTCTGCTCATCAGAGGCGGTGGGGAACGGCGCATCCGCGGAGGCCGGACTCAACGGCCCTCCCGATTGGCCGATTCCACCAACCGCGCCACCGGCCTCCCCATCCTCGACAGGGCTGCCGGGCTTGGAGCCGATGGGCTTCCCTACCCGACCCGATGGGACGACGGGAGCAGTTGAGGCACTGGCTGGCGTGGGTTTCACAACATTGGTCACGGAGAGAGCCTAGCGCCGTGATCCACGTGAGAGGCCTCACTCCTCTCAGGCGAATCTCATGCGTCAGGTGTAGGAAGACCCATATAGATCTCCTCAATGATTCCCTATCATCACTCCCGTGCCTCAGCTCAGTAAGCCGCGCGCGCGGCACTCCTCCAAAGAACTCGGACGCCGCCTGGCCCGCCGAGCAGGGCTCAGTGTCCTCGCGGTGGCGCTCTTCGTCGTCTCCGGCGCAGGCTTCGCATGGCACAACATCCAGTCGCGGATCACCTACTTCAACGTCGACAGCATCCTCTCCGAGGAGGGCCGCCCCGGCACCAAACCACCGGACAGCTATGACGGCCGCGCCGTCAACCTGCTGGTACTGGGCACCGACTCCCGCTCCGGCAACAACAACGTGGACGGCTCCGAGGGCAGCGACGAAGTCTCCGTGGCCCGCTCGGACACGGCGCTGGTCATGCACATCTCCGCCGACCGCAAGCGGATCGACGCCGTCTCCATCCCCCGGGACACGGAGGTGGACATCCCCGAGTGCAAGAGCCTCGACGGCGAGACCGCCGAGGCTCAGGAGAATCAGCAGTTCAACTCCGCCTTCGCCAACGGAGCCGGCACCGGCAGTGACAAGAAGGCCGTCGCCTCCGGGGCCGCCTGCACCTGGAAGACCGTGGAGACGCTGATGGATATCCGCATTGACGACTTCGTCGTCGTGGACTTCAACGGACTGTCCAAGGTGGTCGACTCCCTCGGAGGAGTCCACGTCCAGGTCGATGAGGCGATCGACGATCCCGACTACACCGGCTTCCAGCTCGATGCGGGCTGCCAGAAGCTCGATGGGCAGGCCGCACTGCAGTACGCCCGTGTCCGCCACGGCGTTGGCGACGGCTCGGACATCTCCCGCATCTCCCGTCAGCAGAAGCTCATGAGCGCCATGGCCTCCAAGGCTCTGGCCAGTAACGTGCTCACCCAGTCGGGTTTCCTGACCAGCACCCTGGAGACCCTCACCACCTCGGAGCGCATCGGTCAGATCGGCAACCTGTCAGGCCTGGCCTACTCCGTCCAGGGCGTCGGCATGGACAAGATCAACTTCATCACCATGCCGCATGAGCCCTCTGAGAACGACCCGAACCACGTGGTCCCCACCGAGAACGCCAAGAAGGTCTGGAAGGCCCTCAAGGAGGACAAACCCGTTCCCGCCGACGCCGTAGCCCCAGCCACAACCGACGCGGGCACCGCCACGGAGGACTCCTCCTCGCAGGAGGAGACCAGCGAGCCCGCTGAGGAGGAGGCCACCACGCCGGCACCTCAGACGCAGGCACCGCAGACGGGATCCTCCCAGCAGCCCGCCGCGAAGCCCACCACTCAGACCTGCCCCGCCTGAGGCAGAATCGTAGGCGTGACCCCGACAGACGACTCGCTGCCGCCCTCGATCACCCCCGGCTCCGGCGGAGGGAGGCCTTCGCGCCGGCAGCGCCCCATCGACGCCGTCAACCGGCGCAGCCGCGAGCGTGCAGAGGCACCCGGCGGCGAGGCCGGTACCCAGCCCGCCGACGTCGCCGGCGGCTCCCCACGACGTCCGGCGTCGCCGTCCCCCACCCGGTCGTCGGCCTCCGCCCGGCAGCCTCAGCGGCACTCGGTCCTGGGCCGTCAGGACGGTGGTGAGTCGGCTTCGTCTCCACCGGCATCTGAGCGGGCGGCTCAGCAGCCCCCTTCGGTCCAGCCCCGTCGTTCCGCTGCTCCGTCTCAACGCGGCAGTCACGCTCGGGCCGGGTCGAGCGCGGTACCTCTGGAGCCGGGGGCTGACGGTCGCAGCGGCGCAGCCGGGCCTGAGCGTACTCGGGCGATGCCGGCTCGGCGCGGAGCCTATCCCGTCGGCACTCAGGGTCTTCAGTCCCCGGAGGAGCCGGTTCCGGGCAGGCCGGCGCTCGAGCCCGAGCCGTCCCGCAGTCCGAGGCGTCCCCGGCCGAGCTGGCGCCGGATCCTGCGCTGGACAGTCATTGCCATCGTCGTCATCCTGGCCCTTATCGCGGCCCGGGTCGCCTGGCTGTGGAATGACGTCTCCTCCCAGCTCCACCGCATCGATGCTCTCTCCGGGGCTGCGGACACGCCGGGCGAGACCTGGCTCATCGTGGGGTCGGACGCGCGCGGCGGCGTCATCCAGGATGACACCGAGGGAGCCCGCGCCGACTCGGTCATGCTGTTGCACCAGGCGGAGAACGGGCAGACGAGCTTGACCTCCCTGCCACGCGACACTTTCGTAGACATCCCCGAGTACGGTGAGAATAAGATCAACGCGGCCTATTCCTTCGGCGGCCCCAAGCTGCTGGTCCAGACCGTCGAGAAGCTCTCCGGCCTGACGGTGGACCACTACGTGGAGGTCGGCATGACCGGCGTGTCGCAAATGGTCGACGCCGTCGGCGGGGTCGACGTCTGCCTGGACTACGACGTCGCCGACGAGGACTCGGGACTGGTCTGGGACACCTCCCAGGGCCAGTGCCAGACGGTGGACGGGACGAAGGCACTTGCCTACTCCCGGATGCGCAAGTCGGACCCGACCGGTGACGTCGGGCGCGGTCTGCGCCAGCGCGCCGTCATCTCCGCAGTGGTCTCCAAGGCGGCCTCACCGACCACCGCCATCTCCTTCTCCCGTCAGGACGCGCTGGTCGACGCTGGCACGAATGCCCTCACGGTGGACGAGAGTGCCGGCACCATGAGCATCGCCAGGATGGTGCTGGCCTTCCGGTCGGCCTCCGGCGACGGCCTGACCGGCGCCCCGCCCATCGAGGACACGGCCTACTCCCCTGAGGACGCCGATATCGGTGAGACGGTCCTACTGCAGGACACGACCGCGCCCGACTTCTTCTCCAGACTGCGCGACGGAAAGCTGACGGCGGCCGACTTCAACCAGTCCTGACGCCGTATACACCGACTGCAAACAAGTGAGGGCCGGCTCCCCGGGAGGGGGAGCCGGCCCTCACACAGTGGTTTCAGGACCGCTCAACCGAAGTGGGGCCGGTTCGGATCCGCCTGCCAGGAGGTGTAGGAGGAGGTGACGATGTCGTCCAGGTCGTGCTCGGCCTTCCACCCCAGGACCTCACCGATGCGGGTGGCGTTGCCGATGAGCTGGGGCGGGTCACCGGCGCGGCGGGCAAGCTCCTCCGGCTCCAGGTCCAGGCCCGTGGAGGCGATCACCTTGGAGACGACCTCGCGCACCGAGGCGCCCTGACCGGTGCCGACGTTGAAGACGTGCTCGGCCATCTCCTGGCCGCCGGCCAGGTAGTCCAGGGCGGCGATGTGCGCGACGGCCAGGTCCTTGACATGGATGTAGTCGCGCACGCAGGTGCCGTCGGGGGTGGGGTAGTCGGTGCCGAAGATCTTGGGGGTCTCGCCCTTGGAGAGGCGGTCGAGGACCATGGGGATGAGGTTGAGGGTGGCCATGTCGCCCAGGTCGTCCCAGCCAGCGCCGGCGACGTTGAAGTAGCGCAGACCGGCCCAGCGCAGTCCCCAGGCCTTCTCGGCGTCGGCCATCATCCACTCGCCGATGAGCTTGGTCTCGCCGTAGGGGTTGATGGGGCGGCAGTCGATGTCCTCGGGCACGACCTCCACCGGCGGCATGCCGTAGACGGCCGCCGAGGAGGAGAAGATCATCTGGTTGACGCCGGCGGCCTCCATGGCCAGCAGCATGTTCGCCAGGCCGCCCACGTTCTGCTGGTAGTACCAGGCCGGGCGCTCGACGGACTCGCCCACCTGCTTGCGGGCGGCGAAGTGGATGACGGCGACGACTCCGCGCGAGCTCATGACCTCGGCGAGAGCCTCAGGGGCCCGGCCACTGGCGACGTCGAGCTCGACGACATCAGCACCCTTGACTCGCTCCGGTGTCCCGTAGGAGAGGTCGTCGACGACGACAACCTCCTCCCCACGCTCGAGGAGAAGTCGGACCACGTGCGCGCCGATGTAGCCGGCGCCTCCAGCAACGAGAATGCTCATGCCCTCAGTCTACACACGATCGCCCAGAATCGAACAGAAACGAACTTCAGAGAGATGGTCGACGGTGGCTCAGTCGCTTAGGCGCTCGCGCAAGACGGCGCCCTTGGCATGGGCTACCTCCCCCAGGTCCTTCTGGAAGGCGCGCATCGCGGCGGCCAGACGGGCGGCCTTCTGCCCCTGACCGGACGCGAGGATGCGCACCGCCAGCAGCCCGGCGTTGCGAGCCCCGCCGATGGAGACGGTGGCCACCGGCACCCCTGCGGGCATCTGCACGATGGAGAGCAGGGAGTCCATGCCGTCAAGGTACTTCAGCGGCACCGGCACCCCGATCACCGGCAGCTCGGTGACGGCCGCCAGCATCCCGGGCAGGTGCGCCGCTCCCCCGGCGCCGGCGATGATGACCCGCAGTCCCCGCTCGGCGGCGGCGCGCCCGTAGTCGATCATCTCAGTGGGCATGCGGTGGGCGGAGACGACGTCGGCCTCATAGGCCACGCCGAACTCGTCGAGGACCTCGGCGGCGGCCCCCATGACCGGCCAGTCCGAGTCCGAGCCCATGACGATGCCGACCACCGGCCGAGCAGCGTCTACCGCGTTCTCCGCCGTTTCACTGACCTCGCTCATGCGCTGTCTCCTTGTCTGTTCCGTATCTGCTCGTGCTGCTTGCCGTTGGTGGTGTTCCCGACTCAGGCGTCCCCGCGCAGGATGGCGACGGCCTCGCGCGCCTGCTCGACGACGTCGGCGACCTCCTGCCCCTGGCCGACCGTCATGTTGACGTGCCCGAGCTTGCGCCCGGAGCGCCACTGCTTGCCGTAGAGGTGGATCCGGGCCTCGGGCTGGGCGGCCATGGCCCGTGCCAGCGCATCGGCTCCCGGCTCGTGCTGACCACCGATGAGGTTGACCATGACGGTGGTGGGCGCCGTTGTGTCGGTCGCCCCCAGCGGCAGGTCGAGCACCGCCCGCAGGTGCTGGGCGAACTGGCTGGTGACGGCGCCGTCCTGGGTCCAGTGCCCGGAATTGTGGGGGCGCATGGCCAGCTCGTTGACGTATAGGCGCGTGGGTTCCCCGAAGGTCTCGACGGCGAAGAGCTCGACGGCGAGCACCCCGGTCACCCCGGTGCGCTCCGCCACCGTCCGGCCGATGAGCTCGGCCTCCTCAACGGCGACGGAGTCAAGGCCGGGCGCCGGGGCCAGGACCTCGGCGCACATGCCGTCATCCTGGACCGTCTGGGCCACCGGCCACACAGCGATCTGCCCGCTGGGACGACGTGCCAGCAGAACCGCCAGCTCGCGGGTGAAGGGGATGGCCTGCTCCACCAGGAGGCTGGTCACCGCGGCGCCACCGAGACTGCCTCCTCCGCCGGTTCCCCGACCGTCACCCTGACCGGCGCGCGCACGAGCCACCGAGGCGAGCCACTCGGCAGCCTCCCCCTCATGCAGGGACTCGGCGCTGCGCACGAGCAGGACCCCGTGGCCGTCGTAGCCACCGCGCGGCGTCTTGAGCACCACGGGCCAGCCGTGCTCGACGGCGAAGGCCTCGACGGCGTCGGCCATCTGCTCGGCGGTCTCCTGGCCGGGTCCGCCGACCTCCGCCCAGGCGGGCTGCGGCAGTCCGGCCTGGCTCATCGCCCGGCGCATGGCCAGCTTGTCGCGGGCCAGCTCGAGGGCCTGGGGGGCGGGCTGGACGCTCACGCCCTCGGCCTGGAGCCGTTCCAGGAGGGAGGCATCCTGGTGCTCGTGCTCGAAGGTGACCACCGCTGCCGGCTCGCCGCCGGGTCCTTGAGTACCGTCACCGGCGACGACGGCGCGCACAGCCGCCTCGTCGTCGGCGGCACCGACGAGGGCGTCCGGGGTCACCTGGCCGGTGGAACCGTCGGCGGCCTCCACCAGGGCCCTCAGGTGGATGCCCAGGGCGCTGGCCTCCTCCTGCATCATGCGGGCCAGCTGCCCGCCTCCGATCACGGCAACGATGGGTGCACTCACGACCTCAAGGCTACCCGCCCGCAGCCGGCCCTCACCGCAGGCGTGGCGCAAGACCGTAGGCTTGAGGCCGTGACGCCACCCGCCGCAGAGTCCTCCACGTCCTCCACCGCCCAGCAGCCCCTCGCCTCGAACACAGCCTCCCCACCGCTGCATGGCATGCTCTCCCGCCTGCCCCGCCCGCTCCAGGCCCTGGCGGTCTGGGCCACGGCGAGCGCCCTGACCTTCCTCATCCTGCGACTGGGCGCCCAGGACACACCAGCCACCCCGTGGGGCGGGGCCGCACCGTCCTGGGAGGAGCACATGCGCTTCTGGGACGCCGGCTGGTACAACCGGATCGTCGAGGAGGGCTACCCCGACCAGCTGCCCGTGAGCGCCGATGGGCGGGTGACGCAGAACACCTGGGCCTTCATGCCGCTGCTGAGCGGTCTGGCCTCGCTGCTGGCCTGGACCGGCTGGTCCTTCTACGTGCGCGCCGCGATCGTCTCAATCCTGGCCTCGGCGGGCGCGGCGCTCGTCATGGACCGCTGGCTCTCGCCGGTCACGGGACGGCGGACCTCCCTGTGGGCCGTGGCCCTGGTCTGGTCCTCGCCGTGCGCGGCGATCCTCCAGGTCCCCTACGCCGAGTCCCTGGGGCTGGCCCTGGTGGGGCTGACGCTGTGGCTGGCGAGCCGCGGACGGGCACTGGCAGCGATCCCCGTGGCACTGGCGGCCTGCTTCGCCCGCCCCGTCGGTGTCCCGCTGGGGGCGGCGCTGGGGCTGTGGTGGTCCTGGGAGGTGGCCTGCGCCCGCGGCTGGCTCCCGCCCATCTGGTTCTCCCGTCTTCTTCCGGGGCGCAGCCCTCAGGGCCCGGGCGGGCGCTGGCGGCTGCTGGCCCTGGCACTGTCCACCTGCGCAGCCGCCCTGACCTGGCCAGCGATCGCCTGGCTGACCACAGGCCGTCAGGATGCCTATACAGCCACCGAGACCTCCTGGCGCGGTGCCGACCTGGCCCCCTTCGTCCCGTGGCTGACCCGGTTGGGAGACTGGGTGGGCCCTCATCTGGGACTCATCCTGCTCGCCGTCGTTCTGGTCATCGTCGGGCTACTGCTGAGTGCTCCGAGCCTGCGCTCCCTGGGCCCGGTCGCCTGGTTCTGGTGCCTGGGCTACCTGCTCTATCTCCTGGTCTTCTTCGATCCGACGACGTCGGTGCTGCGCCTTCTACTCCCCCTGGCCCCGGCGGGATGGGCTCTGGCCACAGCAGCCGGCACCACCCGTCGACGCCTGGCGCTGCTGGCGGCCTGCGTCGTCGGCCAGCTCGTGTGGGTCTCCTGGGTGTGGGACTTCGGCAGCGTCAGTGTCCACTGGGTGCCATGACTCACGTCCGCTTGCACAACCCGACTCATACCGGCATAGGATGCCCGTCATGACGCGCGCCCCCGATAATTCCCTGACTCAGCGGCTCATCGCCCTGGTCAAGGAGTTCATGCAGTTCGGCATGGTGGGCGCACTCGCCTACGTGATCGACGCAGGCCTGTTCAACCTGTTCCAGCACGGCCCGGTCGGGTTCCTCTCGGGCCACCCGAACTCCGCCCAGCTGCTGGCCTCCTCGATCGCGACCGTTTTCTCCTGGCTGGCGAACCGCTACTGGACCTACCGGGACCGCACCCAGAAGAACGTGGCCCGAGAGGCCACCCTGTTCGTCATCGCCAACCTCGGCGGAATCGCCATCACCCAGTTCTGCCTGCTCTTCACCCACCATGTGCTGGGGCTGACCTCACCGTTGGCGGACAACATCGCGGCCTACGTCGTCGGCTTCGGCCTGGGGACCGCGTTCCGGTTCGTCTTCTACCACTACATCGTCTTCACCGGGCACAAGGACCACGGAACCGGCGATGACGGCACTGACGGATCCGGCAGCAGCGCCAGCAGCGGAGGCTCGATTGGCGACAATGTCGAGCCCCGAACCGCCCCTGTCGTGGTCCGCCCCTGAGCATGGAGCGGACCGGCACCATCCGAGGCACCGACTGAGGGTGCCCGATTCCACAATCCGGAGAGGACCACTCTCACGGCATTGCCGCCGGAGCACCGCTTAGCCTTGCACGGTGACTGCCCTGACCGCCTTGGCCCCGGCACTGGACCTGCCCGCCGCCCATCTCGCCTCCCTCCCCGCCACCCACGCCCCGGTGCTCGGCCCCGAGTGGCTCGACGCCACCTTCATCATCAAAGCCTTCGTCGGGTGGATCGGCCCCTGGGCCATCCTTGGCGTCATGCTCGTCGTCTTCGCCGAGACGGGCCTGCTCATCGGCTTCTTCCTGCCCGGCGACTCCCTGCTGTTCACCCTGGGGATGTTCGTGGCAATCGGCGAGACCAACCCGGCCGATGGCGTCCCCGTCCCCATCTGGGTGGCGGCCCCCCTCGTGTGGCTCGCCGCCATCGCCGGTAACCAGACCGGTTACCTCATCGGCCGCAAGGCCGGCCCAGCGATCTTCAACAAGCCCGACTCGCGACTGTTCAAGCAGGAGTACGTGGACCGCACCTCGGAGTTCTTCGAGCGCCACGGCGGCAAGGCCGTCACCCTGGCCCAGTTCGTGCCGATCGTGCGCACCTTCACCCCCGTCATCGCCGGTGTGGGCAAGATGCGCTACCGCCACTTCGTCACTTTCAACATCCTGGGCGCCACCCTCTGGGCCTTCGGTATCACCTGGCTGGGCTACTTCCTGGGAACGATCAAGTGGATCCAGGACAACATCGACGCCATGATCCTCGGGATCGTCTTCGTCTCGGTGGCGCCGATGCTCATCTCCGGCATCTCCCAGTTCATCAAGTCCCGCCGCCAGAAGTCCTGACGCCTCTTCCGTTTCATCCCCCGTGGACGCACCATAGCGCTCGTGGACTGCTTCCCAGGTTCAGTCCTCGCGCGACTCATACTGCGTCCTCGCGTTCCACAGGCGTTCAGCGGCGAGAGTCAGAAGCGACGACGGCGTCCCACGGAGACCAGTGCGCCCTGGGGCAGGACGTTGTTGGGGTCCAGGGACTTGGGGACGGCGTTGAGCAGGATGGAGAAGATGGCCGGGCTGCGCTGGGACAGCTCGATGCGGCCGCCGTCGGCCTCGACGAGGTCCTTGGCCAGCGCCAGGCCCACACCGGTGGAACCATAGCCGGAGACGTGCCGCTCGAAGACGTGCGGGGCGATGTCCTCGGCCACGCCCTCTCCCTCGTCAGCGATGTCGATGAAGACGGCGTGGCCTCCGCTGGCGCTGCGCACACTCACCGAGGTCGCTCCGGCCCCATAGCGCAGGGAGTTCTCGATAACAGTGGCCAGGACCTGGGCCAGGGACCCGGGGGTGGCCAGGACCGGGTGACTGATCTCGTCAGAGAAGGTGAGGGGGCGCCCGGCCTGCTCGAAGGCCGGCCCCCACTCCTCTCTCTGCTGGGCGAAGATGTCCTTGAGGTGGAGGGCCTCCGTGGTTCCGCCGCCGGTCCGGCGTGAGACCTTGAGCAGGTCCTCGACGACGCCGGTGAGCCTCTCGACCTGCTCCAGGCAGGCGTGGGCCTCGGTACGCACCGCCTCGTCACCGGCAAGCAGTTCGATCTCCTCCAGGCGCAGGGAGAGGCTGGTCAGCGGCGTGCGCAGCTGGTGGGAGGCGTCGGAGGCGAACTGTCGCTCGGCCGCGATCCGCCCTGCCACGCGCTCGGCCGAGCGCACGAGCTCGGCCTGAACCAGGTCGATCTCCTCGATCCCCGAGGAGCGCAGCCGCGGACGCACCTGCCCGCTACCGAGCTGCTCGGCCTCGGCCGCCAGGTAGATGAGGGGTGCGGAGATGCGCCTGGATACACGGGAGGCCACGACGGAGGCGGCCGTCAGGGCGGTACCGGTGAGCACCAGGACCGTGAGGATGACCGTGCCGACGATGGTGACCCGGTCCCCACCCCCTGCGGTGCGCAGCGCACTTGCGATCCAGGCTCCCCCCAGCGGAAGCCCCAGGAGAAGAACGGCCACGGACACCGCCGCCATCGTCATCGTCATGGCGTAGCGGCGCATGGCTGTCCTCCTTCAGACGCGATCAGTTCTGCGAGGCGGCTCCCGGACTCAACGGCATCCGGTGGGCCGTCCCGATCAGCGGCTCAGCCGATGGCCAGGCGGTATCCGTCCTCCTGAGCCAGCAGGAGCGTGGGCTGCTCCTCGTCGTCACCGAGCTTGCGGCGCAGCCAGGTGGCGTGCATCTGGAGGGTCTGAGGACTGCCGGTGGGGTCCTCGCCCCAAACCTCCTTGAGGATGTCCTCGCCAGAGGCGACCTCGCCTCCGGCACGCACCAGGACCCGCAGCAGCTCGAACTCGCGCGTCGTCAGCTGCAGCTCGCGCGGGCCGACGAAGGCCCGGTGGGCAGCGACGTCGACGCGGATCTCTCCGACGCTCAGCTCATCCTCCGTGGCCTCCCCTGAGGCGCGGCGCACCTGGGCCCGCACTCGGGCCAGCAGCTCGGCCAGGCGGAACGGCTTGGTCACGTAGTCATCGGCTCCGGCATCGAGGCCGACGACGAGATCGGAGTCCTCGCTGCGTGCGGTGAGCATGAGGATCGGGATGGTCAGGCCCTGGGCACGCACCTGACGGGCCACGTCCAGACCGTCAATGTCCGGCAGCCCCAGGTCCAGGACGATGATGTCAGCAGCCGAGACCTCCTCGAGGGCGCCCTTGCCGGTGCCGTGGGTAAGGACCTCATAGCCCTCGCGCCCGAAGGCGCGGGCGAGGGGCTCGGAGATAGCGGGGTCGTCTTCGACGAGCAGAACAGTTGTCACATCCGCGATGTTAGGCGACGACGCAACAACCCGCCATCGTCCCGGGGGCGGAGAAGATACCAAGACGAGACCCGAATCGAGTGGGTTGAGCGCCCCACGCTCGTGGGGCGGAGCGGTTTTCTCATGAGATACAGCGGTAAACCGCGATGTCGATGTGACATCTCAGCGGCTGGAGAACCGAAGAATAACGAGATGGTAACAGAGACCTCAGGCTCTACGGACCGCCCTCAGGGCCGGGTCGGGGAGGTCCTCTCCAGGGACCAGGGCACGATCTGTCCCAGCCCCTTGGCCACGACCTCATGGCACTGCCCCACCCGGTACCTACCGGCCTGAGGCGAGTGGAGAATAGCCATGGCAGTGGCCTCATCCAGGCGGATGCCGCCGGGCTCGGCCGCGTCCACGAGCCGTGAGGCCAGGTTGACGGTCGGACCGAAGACGTCCCCGGAGCGGGAGATGACCCGCCCCTCAACGAGGCTGGCTCGGACCCGGATGGCGTCCGGCCCCTTCTGCAGCTCATCAACCAGGGCAGTGACGACGTCGGCGGCGATCAGCAGGTCGTCGGAGATGTACATGACGGCGTCACCGATTGTCTTGACCACCCGCGCGCCCCGCGAGGTGATGACGTCGCGGGCCGTGTTCTCGAAGTCCTCGAGCATGTGGGTCAAGGCGGCCTTGGTCATGCCCTGGGCCCGCTGGGTGAAGGAGACGATGTCGACGAATCCCAGGGATCGGATGAGCGGGTAGAGGTCGGGGCCGGTGTCCTCCCGCCCGCGGGCGGAGACCTCGGCGTCGGTGCGCCCCAGGATGGAGACCATGTGGCGGCGCCACACGTAGGTCAGCTGACGCGACAGGAGCTCCACAAGGTCGTCGATGCGGTCGAGGGCGACCAGCCGCGCGGAGGTGTCATCCAGGCCGAGACGCTCACTGAGGTCGGTCACGAAGGTCTCCAGCTCCCACAGGACCAGGCGGTCCATCGTGTAGGACTGGGCCCTCAGGAGCTCGAGCACGCTGGCCGAGGCCAGGGGGGAGTCACTGGTCTCATCGAGCAGCGCCACAGTGTCTTGAAGCGCGGCGACATCCTGCTCAGTGAAGTGGACCGTATCGGGCTTGACGTCGGCGAAGCCCATGGCGCGCCAGAACTTCTGCGCCACCTCCAGGCTGGTGCCGGCCCGCTGGGCCACCTCGGTCAGAGTGAGACTGGGAGCCTCTCCCAGCAGCAGGTGCTCGTGTCCCGCCAGCGTGGCCCGCTCCGCGGGGTCCGCCCCGACAGCGGTCTCACCTTCCACACGTTGGGCACCCGCGTGAGCCTTCTGCTGGACGCCCTCCCGGACCCCGGATGGGTCCGGTGCGCGCCCCTTGCTCGCTTGGCTGTCTAGTATCACCCTGCCAGAGTAGCGGAGATCACACGCCAACGCCTGTCGGGAGGCTCTCCGCCCAGGACAGCAACCCGTCCGCAACTCTCATCACCCTTCGCAGGCTCAGCCTGTAACACGCACCAGAGAGACGTCGCCCGCACGCACCTCGGTGTCACCGGCCTGATTGCGCAGCACCAGGGCGGGTGTGACATCGATGGCCAGGCCGTTGAGCTCACCGTCAGGCGCCTGGACACTGACCTGCTGCCCCAGGGTGGTCAGCGCTGCGCGCAACTCGCTCCCGAGGACTCCGTCCCCGGCATCGACGTCACCGCAGGCATCCTCCCACTGCTCCAGGCGCCGGACCAGCTGACGGCCGATCCCGTCGAGGACGACCTCTGCGACAGCCGCGTGTGCAGGTTTACCGTCCACGTCAACCGCACCGAGCGTGCGCAACGAACCCGCCCAGGCCACCGGCAGGTCACCTGCCTCCTGAGCGATGTTGACACCGATGCCGAGGATGACCATCGGGGCCTCGTCACGTCCGGCCGGTACCTCGTCGGGTGCGAGCCGCCCATGAGCACGGCCCCCGGAGGGCTCTGCAGTGACGAGCTCACTGAGGACGCCGGCGATCTTGCGGGTGCCGGCCCACCCGGGCACCGCAGCGACCACTGCCGGATCCTCGGGCACGGCGACGACGTCATTGGGCCACTTGGTGCCCAGCTGCCAGGGCAGGTCGTCGACGAAGGACGTCAGGGCGTCGCGCACGGCCAGGCCGGCCAGCAGCGGCAGCCATGCCAGGTGCTCAGCGGGGACGAGGGGCCGCAGGACCACGGAGACCAGGAGGGCTCCCTCGTCGGGAGTGACCCAGGTGCGCCCGGACCGCCCTCGACCGGCGGTCTGCCTCAGCGCCCGAAGAGCCGACAGGTGCGGCCAGGATCCGGCCTCGGGGCCCGTGAGGACGCCGCGCAGGTCATCCTGGGTGGAGCCTGTCACGGGGACGGTGTCAAGACGCGAGAAGGGGCTGCTGCCTGAGCTCATGAACCGAGCCTACCTGCCCGTATAGGGTGGCGGCGTGATTCTTCTGGCTTCGAAGTCCTCCGGCCGCCTGGCCACCCTGCGCACCGCCGGCGTGGAGCCGCGGGTAAGGGTCTCCTCCGTCGACGAGGAGGCCGTCCTTCACGAGCTGACCCAGCGGCGTCGGACCGCCGGGCTGGCCGCCCCGAGCGCCGCCGAGCAGGTCCAGGCCCTGGCCCGAGCCAAGGCGCTCGACGTCGCAGCCCACACCGACCCGCAGGAGACCGAGGTGGTGGTGGGCTGCGACTCCATGCTGGAGATCGACGGCCGGGTGGTCGGCAAGCCCGCCGACGCCGCCGACGCCCGCGAGCGCTGGCGGACGATGAGCGGAGGAACCGGTACCCTGCACACGGGGCACTTCCTGGTACGCACCGCTGACGGCGCCATCGCCGAGGGGGTCAGCTCGGCCACCATCCGCTTCGGCTCCCCCTCCCCGGCTGAGGTCGAGGCCTACATCGCCAGTGGCGAGCCGCTGTGGTGCGCCGGAGCCTTCACCATCGACGGACTGGGCGGGGCCTTCATCGAGGGGATCGACGGCGACCCGCACGGGGTCGTTGGCATCTCTCTGCCGCTGCTGCGCAGGCTCCTGGCCGATCTGGGGGTGCGCTGGACAGACCTATGGGCGCCGCCCGCCGACAGTGGAGCCGGCTGACGACGCCCACCGATCTGCGGACGGTCACTCAGGGGGTCAGGACGGCGACGAGGCCGATGCAGCAGAGGCCCCGCAGGAGGACTCCGGGGCCTGGGCCACGGCCTTCATGAGCTCGGCCAGGGCGACCTGCTGCTCGCGGCTGAGGCGGTCGATGACGTGGCGGCGCACGCCGTCGAGATGAACCGGCGCGGCCTCACGCAGGAAGTCGAGACCGACCTGAGTCAGTGTGCAGTTGACACCGCGGCGGTCCGAGTCGCAGGAGCTGCGCTCGACGTAGCCCACGTTCTCCAGGCGACGAACCGTGTGGGTCAGCCGGGAGCGGGAGTGGGAGACGTGCTCGGCGAGGGTGGACATACGCAGCGTCTGCTCGGGCGCCTCGGACAGACGCACCAGGATCTCGTACTCGTGCATGGAGATGCCGCACCCGACCTCGAGCTCGCGGTTGAGGCGCGCGGTGACAGAGGTGGAAGCGGCCAGGAAGGAGCGCCAGGCGTCCATCTCGATCTCGTCGAGCCGACGGAAGCCCTCCTGCCACTGGGAGGAGTCATTCTGGCCGCAGGTCTGAGCAGGCTCCTGACCACACGCATCGGACGACCTCCGGCCGTACTCGGTCGAGCCGGCCACAGCCGACTCCTGGCTGTAGGTGGCTTCGACGGCTTCCTGATCGCTCTGAGTCCACTTCATCTCGACGTCCTCAGTGTAGGCCGTCGGCTTCACCATCGTCCGCTCTGCGGTAATCACCTTATCGACTCCTCTCAGCACCGACCCGGATAGGTCGCGAACCCTTAAGCGCTCACTTGCCGTCTGCCTTTGGCTTTCCTACAAGTGCAACTCTGGTTCATTTTTATCACACTCGGTCAGACCGACAGCATGTCGGCACCGCCGCTCAGAACATCCAACAACCGCCACACCATCTCCATCGTCGACACCTTTCACTGACATAGCGCGAAACGCGGCGGACACCACCTTCCCGGGAAAGAAATTTCCGCACCACCTCGGCGTCACCCTGACATCCATCAGATTGACAATATAATTACCCACCTTTGTTACGCTATCATCCCCACTGACCGATGATCGGAGGGGGTCAACAATTCGTTTCCACCTTCTCATCTCGCCATCATCAAGACAACAGCGAATCGCCGTCAGAATTACCTTCAGTGGTAATCATTATTTCCTCATACGGCGATAGGAGATCGATCAGCGCCCACAACCGTCCTCTTGTGCCCGACGCGGTCCGGGCACCGTTACCCGCGCCGCAGAACAGGGCATCGATCCTGGATGACGACACCGGTGCCAGGCTCGACGGCGACCGTCGCCCACGCCTCCACCCCACTGCGAGGTGACGCAGGAACATCAACAGAACCAATGAATCTCAAGGAAATACGCCGATCTGTCGAAGGCTGAACGACAGCGAGGCTGAGTGCAGCGATGAGGAGACCGTGAGCCACGACGTCGTCGGGACCGGTTCGCAGCCCTGCCTCGACCGCCCCGCCAGGTAGGAGGTGGATGGGGTTGCGGTCCCCGGTTGCCTCCGCCCAGGAGCGGATGTCGCGGTATGCCAGTCGGTAGAATCTGCCACCGGACGGCAGATCAAATCCATCCCCGGGATCCGTGAGTTTTCCCGCCCCAGTCGCGGCCGCCCAATGCACCGAGGTGCGGCGGGCGAGGTCATGGGTCACCTGCCAGTGGCACCCTCCCGCGCTCACCTCAGTTGTTGCCCGCAGGAGCTCCCACCCGGAGCGGTCAGCCCGCCGAACCGTGGTCCCCCCGACGCTGAAGGGCGGCCCAGCAGCATCGACACGCAAGGGGGTCGGAACCATGACACAGCGACGGTGCAGCAGGCCGCCCCAGGCGACTCCCCCGCGGATCCGAACCCACTCCTGGACCTGTTGCATGGCCAGGACGGCGGGGAGAATCGCCGCCGCACCGCGCAGGGCCAGACGGCGAACCTCGGCCCCAGATGCTTCAGACGGCTCAGATGGACTGGAGGGATCGGGCGATCCTGTCGCAAGAACCTCGGCCAGGACCGCTGCGAGCCGCTCGACGGCGTCGTCGGAGAGACGGGAGGCGTTCACGTCACCGATGCTAGGCGGCGCCCGTCTCGGATACGACGAAGCCCCGCCGAATCATGTCGACGGGGCCTGCTCCCGAGCCGCTACGACCGGGATCGGAACGCGCTGCTCAGCGGGTCTCGCGGTGCTCGGTGTGCTTGCCGCAGCGAGCGCAGAACTTGGCGATGCTGAGACGGTCGGGGGTGTTCCGACGGTTCTTCTTGGTGATGTAGTTGCGCTCCTTGCACTCCGAGCAGGCCAGAGTGATCTTGGGGCGAACGTCGGCGGACTTGCTGGCCACGTTTGTCTCCTCGTGTCGATCCTCGAGCATGCGACGGGTGCGCTGTACTCGAAAACTTGCGTAGCGGGGGAGGGACTCGAACCCTCGACCTCACGATTATGAGTCGTGCGCTCTAACCAGCTGAGCTACCTCGCCATAGGAACACAATGGGGGCCAGTGGCCCCCGCTGCGAGAGCCCCGAAAGGGAATCGAACCCTTGACCTTCTCCTTACCATGGAGACGCTCTGCCGACTGAGCTATCGGGGCAACGAGCCGAATCGTAGGCAGATCCGAACCTCTCTGGCAATTCGGTCCGCCGTGGCTTCGCTCACTGCGGGTCTCGCCGGGAGGCGAGGTGCGATCAACGAGTGATCAGCGTGGCGGGTGAGGGATTCGAACCCCCGTAGCATTACGCGGCTGATTTACAGTCAGCTCCCATTGGCCGCTCGGGCAACCCGCCTTGGCTCCGCGCTCCGGCCTCTCGGCCATCGCTTGGCGCCGTGGAAGAATAGCAAGGCGGCGACGCGCGGCGCCAATCGCCCCTGTAGGACCCTCCTCACAGAACAACCCGCCTAGACTCGGGTCGACTGAAGTCCCTACCCCGGAAAGGACTACCGCCATGGCCAACGACTCCTCCTTCGACGTCGTCTCCCGCCTCGATCGCCAGGAGGTGGACAACGCCGTCAACCAGTGCGCCAAGGAGATCTCCCAGCGTTATGACTTCCGCGACGTCGACGCCTCCGTGAGCCTGTCCGGCGACACCATCATCCTGGAGGCCAACACGGCCGAGCGGGTCCTGGCGATCCTGGACGTCCTGGAGTCCAAGCTCTTCCGCCGCGGCGTCTCCCTCAAGGCCCTGGATCTGGGAGATAAGGAGCCGCGCCCCTCAGGCAAGATCTACCGCCTGGCCTGCCCCCTGCGCGAGGGGCTCACTCAGGAGGTGGCCAAGAGGATCACCAAGGCGATTCGGGACGAGGGCCCCAAGAGCGTCAAGGCCACGATCCAGGGCGACGAGGTGCGCGTGACCTCCAAGTCCCGCGACGACCTCCAGTCGGTCATCGCCCTGCTGAAGAACCTCGACGTCGACGCCGCTCTCCAGTTCATCAACTATCGCTGAGTCGGGCCGATGCGTGTGCCATTTGCCCCGCCTGCGGCCAGCGGCCACCTTCTCAAGCACCTGACGCTCACTGTCGTCAGTCTCGTCCTTCTCGTCGCCGTCGCAGTGGGAGCCATGGCGGTGGGCCGGGCGATGCTCTCACCCGGCACCGTCATCGACGTCCTGTGGCAGTCGGCCACCGGCGACGGCCACACGCCCCTCATATCGCGCAATATCGTCCTCAACATCCGCCTGCCCCGCGTCATCGCGGCGGCCGTGATCGGAGCCGCCCTGGCGGTCTCGGGAACCACCTATCAGGGTCTGTTCCGCAACCCCATGGTCTCCCCCGACATCCTGGGTGCGAGCACAGGCGCCTCTTTCGGGGCGGCCCTGGCGCTGCTGTTCTCCCTGGGGCACCTGCCGGTTCAGGCAGCGGCCTTCGGTGGAGGACTGGCTGCCGTCTTCGTCACCTGCGCGGCAGCCCGGAGCATCGGGCGCGGAACCAACCAGGTTCTGCTGCTGGTCCTGTGCGGCATGATCGTCTCGGCCCTCTTTCAAGCCTTCGTCTCCACGATCAAGTACACGGCGGACCCCGACTCCAAGCTCCCGGAGATCACGTACTGGCTCATGGGATCCATCGCCAAGGTGACATGGAGCGACCTGAGGCTCTTCGCGATTCCCTTCATCCTGAGCGTCGTCCCGCTCCTGGCCCTGAGGTGGCGCTTTAACATCCTGGCCTTCGGGGACGAGGAGGCCGAATCGCTGGGGGTCAACGTCGCCGCGCTGCGCCTGGTCTGCATCGTCTGCGCGACCCTGCTCACCGCTTCCTGCGTAGCGATCTCGGGCGTCATCGGCTGGATCGGCCTCATCATGCCGCACGTGGTGCGCTTCGTCGCGGGCCCGGACAACCGGATCGTCGTCCCCCTGTCCGTCATCTTGGGCGGAGCCTTCCTCATCGCGGTCGATACGGTATGCCGCTCCGTCATGCCCTCCGAGATCCCGCTGGGTATCCTCACCAGCGTCATCGGCGCCCCGCTGTTCTTCATCATCCTTCTGCGCACCCAGCAAGGGGGCCGAGAGTGAGTCGTCCCGAGGACCGAGCATCAGGCAAGGACCGCCCTGAACCTCCCGAGCGCCCCACCGTCACAGCGAGGAACCTGTCCTGCGGTTACCGCAGCAAGGCCATCCTGACCGGAGTCGACCTGGAGGTCCGCACTGGTGAGGTGCTCTGCCTCCTAGGGCCCAACGGCGTCGGCAAGACGACCCTCTTCCGCACGCTGCTGGGTAGCCTACCGCCGGTCGAGGGCCGGGTAGAGATCAGCAGCCGAGAACGATCGCGCCTCTCCCGCCGCGAGATGGCCCGCCACATCGCCTACGTCCCACAGCTGCACGAACCGCCGTTCGCCTTCTCCGTGTTCGACGTCGCCCTGACGGGCTGCGTCTCACGCCTGGGCCTGCTCGACTCCCCCTCCCGTCGGGACCGCCGGCGAACCGAGGAGGTCCTGGACAGGCTGGGAATCGCGCACCTGTCCGCGCGCCCCTTCACCGAGCTCTCCGGCGGCGAGCAGCAGATGGCGCTCATCGCCCGCGCCCTGGTCCAGGACGGGAGGATCCTGGTCATGGACGAGCCTGCGGCAGCCCTCGACCTACGCAACCAGGCAACGGTTCTGCGCTGTGTACGAGACCTGGCCGATGAGCGCCACGGAGTTCTCATGACCTCGCACAACCCGGATCATGCCTTCCTGGTGGCGACTCGGGCCGTTCTCATCACCCGGGACCGGGAGATTCTCTCCGGCCCGGTCGACGAGGTGCTCACCGAGGACAACCTCCGGGCCGCTTACGGCACGCGAGTACGGGTCCTGGAGGCCACAAGTCCCGACGGTGAGGCAATGCGAACCTGCCTACCCTCCCTCTACCTCGTCTGAGCCCCCATGTCTCACGGCGGATTGATCACGATCCCACCTTATATCTCATATAGTGAATTACAGGAGGGCGCGGGTTCACCGAACCGATCGCGTCAACCTCCGCACTCCCCCAAGGAGTATCTATGACCTCACCTCGTCCTTCATCCGTATCTTCATCCTCCTCACCGCTGTCCCGCCGCGACCTGCTCAGGCTCACCGGCGCCGGGGCGGGGAGCGCCGTCGGGCTGAGCCTGCTGGCCGCCTGCGGCTCCAAGTCTCCCAAGACGGGCGGCAGCGCCTCGGCCTCAGCGGGCACCCAGACCATCACCGATATGAACGGCACGCAGGTCGAGGTGCCCACGAACCCGACCGCCTATGCGGACGGCTGGTACGCCCACAACGAGGTGACGATCATGCTCACCGGAGCCAAGGGGCTTGTCGCCACGCACTGTGATCCCAAGAAGTTCCCCTGGATGTACAAGGTCTGCCCGAACATGTCGAAGGCGACCTCGACATTCGGGGACGACTTCAACTTCGAGGACCTGGCAGCGCTGAATCCTCAAGTCATCTTCGACTCCAAGGAGACCCTGCGGGACAAGGCCACGGAGGTCGGCATCCCGGTGGTCAACTGCATGTTCCAGACCTATGAGGACATGAAGAAGTCCATCACGATGACCGCGCAGGTCTTCGGCGGGGACGCCCCTAAGATCGCCGAGAAGTACAACGCCGAGCTGGATCAGGCGGTCAAGGATGTCAAGGCGAAGACCGACGGCCTGAGCGATGACCAGCGCCCCACGGTTATGCACGGCGGCAGTGTCTACACCCTGAACCTCGACGGCACCGGCACCATCATGGACGAGTGGATCAAGACGGCCGGTGCGAGGAACGCCGTCGACGTATCGACGAAGGGCAACGCCCAGGCCCAGTTCACGATGGAGCAGATCCTTTCCTGGAACCCCGATGTCATCATCACGGGCAAGGCCGGGGAGGCCGAGCAGATCCTCGCCGACCCGAACTGGGCGAGTATCAAGGCAGTCCAGGATCAGAAGGTCTACGTCAACCCCAAGGGTGTCTTCGGCTGGGACCGCTACGGCGTTGAGGAGCTTCTTCAGGTGCAGTGGGTCTCAGCCCTCCTCCACCCGGATCTCTTCCCCGACCTCAAGATCGAGGAGAAGGTGAAGACCTTCTACAAGACCTATCTCAGCTACGACCTGACCGACGACGAGGTGAAGCTCATCATAGCGGCCAAGGATCCCCAGTAGCGACTCCGGCGTCGTCCCCGACGGCACTGACGCTCTCGGAAGCTGCTCGCGGCCCCGATCCCACCGGGTTCGGGGCCGCGTATTGCACGCTGTTCAGGCCGACAGCAGCGCCAGGACGGCCTTGACGCGGCGGTGGACGGCGGCGTCGGGTAGCAGGCCGAGCTTGGCGAAGATCCGCTGGGTGTGCTTCTCCACCGCCCCCTCGGTGACCACCATGATCTCGGCGATGCCGGCGTTGGTGCGCCCCTCGGCCATGAGCGCCAGCACCTCCCGCTCGCGGGGCGTGAGCTCCTGCAGAGGGTCGTCGCGCCGGCCTCGCTGGAGGACCTGGGAGACGACGTCGGGGTCCAGGACGAGCTCACCGCGCGCCACCCGCTCGACCGCTCCGAGGAAGGCGTCGATGTCGCCAACCCGGTCCTTGAGGAGGTAGCCCAGGGACCCGCCGCCGTCGGCCAGGAGGTCGGGCAGGTAGCCGGCGACGACGTACTGGCTCAGCAGCAGGATGGGCGCGCCCGGCCACTGGGCGCGGATACGGGTGGTGGCGCGCAGGCCCTCGTCGGTGTGGGAGGGCGGCATGCGGATGTCGGCGACGACGACGTCGGGCCGCAACCGCAGGGCCTCGCTCACGAGGGCCTCGCCGTCCCCCACTCCTCCGACGACCTCGTGGCCGCCGTCGGTCAGGATGAGTGCCAGTCCCTCGCGCAGGAGGACGGAGTCATCAGCGATCAGAACGCGCACGGGATCATCGCCTCCACCATGGTCGGCCCGCCGGTCGGGGACGTGACCGTGAGCCTACCGTCGACACCGCTGATCCGCTCGACCAGACCGGCCAGGCCGTGGCCCTTGGCGGTCGAGGCCCCGCCTATGCCGTTGTCGCTGATCCCCACGTACAGGGCGCCGTCGACGACGCGGGCATCGACGCCGGCGGCCGTGGCCCCGGAGTGCTTGTTGAGGTTGGCCAGGGACTCGCTGACGACGAAGTAGGCGGCCTGGGAGACGTGGTCGGGCAGGTCCACCCCGGACAGCTCGGTGCTCACCGTGACGGGCACGGAGGAGCGGGTGGCGGCCTCGGTGATGGCGGCGGCCAGGCCACGGTCGACGAGGACGGGTGGTGCGATGCCTCGGGAGAGCTGGCGCAGCTCGTCGAGGGTCTGCTGGGTCTGATCCATGGCACCCTGGATGATCGCCGAGGCCGCCGCCGGGTCCTTCTCGGCCTGGCGCTGGGCACGGGCCAGGTCCATACGCAAGCGCACGAGGCGCTGCTGGGGACCATCGTGGATGTCGCGCTCGAGGCGGCGGCGGGTGTCGGCCTCGGCGCGCTGGACGGCGGCCCGGGAGGTCTGGAGGCGGCTGACCTCACTGCGCCAGGAGAGCATGCCTCGGATGAGTCCCGTCTGCATGGCGGCCAGGCCCCGTAGGACGAAGGGGGCGGTCAGGGAGAAGATGACGCCGCCTACGAGATCGATGACGACGTCCCAGAGCAGGGGCGGATACAGGCCCAGAAGATCGGACAGACCCTGGCGCTGGTCTCCAAGGATTGATTCGGTAATGACATCGGCGATAGGGGCGAGGAGGCCGCCCACGGCCAGAGCCAGCCACACGACGGTGAGGATCCAAGTGACCAGGGAGACCGGGAAGTAGACGATGGTCCACAGCAGGTCCATCCAGCGCTGAGGATCACGCAGGCGCCGGAAGAGCCGACGGCGCGCAGAGGTTCCTGGCTCTGAGATGAGGTAGCCGCCCGGCACCGGCTCGCGTCCGTCCACACGCGCCACGGCGAGGCGGGCCATATTGGCGAAGCCCCCGGCGATGCTCAGGTCGATGACGAGCACCAGTAGTCCCACCCAGATGATGACGGTGCCCGCGCCGAGGACGGTCAGCGGCACGGCGAGGCAGAAGGCGAGCAGGCTCAGTGGCCAGCTGAGGAGGAGGAAGACGGCATCCCTGCCGAGGCGACGGTAGCGCACGGCCCATACTGATCGGTTCATGCCTCATATCCTCCTCAGGCCTGGAATCACGCCCAATCCTGCCACCTGGCGAGGCCTTGGTGGGGCTAGCCCGACATGTCAGTCTGCGAGCCGATCGGTCAGATTGCAGGCGAGATCGTCGGCCCATCTCCCGTAGCGGGCTTCGCCGGGGCGGCTGAGGCAGTACAGGAGGTTGCCCAAGCGGTCGAGGAGCTCGTAAACGTCGCGGCGGGCGAGCAGCTGCTGCGGGTCGATGGCACCAGCGTGACGAGAGTACCGCGAGTACTCCGTGACGAGGGCGGCGACGTCGTCGGGCGTCATGGGCAGGTACCAGGGCCCGCCGGTCACCCGGCCGCCGATGAGGGCCAGGTCCTTCGCGGTATCGCCGGGGCCCGACCACTCGAAGTCGATGAGTCGTGGAACGCCGTCGGGGCCGAGGATCACGTTGGTGGCGACGACGTCGCCGTGGATGAGCGGGTGGGTGGGGACGGCCTCGAATGCCGGGGCGAGTCGGGTGAGCTCACGGAGCCAGGCGGGCAGAAGCGCACTGACGCGTGGATCGGTGAGTGTCTCCGGGTGGTACCTGCCCCACCAGGTCAGCAGCTCCTCCCCCTGCTCACTCGCGCTCGGCACGCTCGCGGCCGACGGCGCGGGACCGGCCGCGAAGGCCACATGCAGGCGGGCGATCTGATGGGCGAGGGAGGTCGCGAGCCGCGGGTTCCAGTCTGCGGCTCGCAGGGCCCGGCCGGGAACGTGGGTGGTCACCATGTAGGGGGCGCCGAGCGGGCTGTCGGCTCCGGTCTCCAAGGCGACGGCGCTGGTGCCGAGCTCGGGCGGGACGCGCCTGAGGACCTCGAACTCGGCCTCCATGGAACGAGGCATCTCATGGGGAGGACGGCGAGGAACGCGCAGGACCCGGGCCTGGTCGCCGGAGCCGATCCGCCAGGCGGTGTAGCTCTCGCCGGATCCGAGCGGCGCGATCTCAGGATCCCCCGGCTCGGCCGTCACTCCGTGCAACTCACCGGCATCGACGGCGGCCCGGATGCGTCGGGCGAGATCATCGTCGGGCAATGGAGGGCTGTGCACTCCCCTATCCCACCATTCCCACCGTCACCTGGCCCCGCCTGTGAGGCCGTGGCAGATGATGGTCCGAGCGGCCTCGGTGGTGGTGAGCCGGGCGGTGCCCAGGCGGAGGTCGGCCTCGGGCCAGGGGGCGTAGTCGCGGCGTTCTACAGCCTGCCAGTCCGGCGGCTCAAGACCCTCGATGTCGCTGACCCGCTGCTGGGCGCGGCGGCGGTGCTCGGCCCTATCGGAGCAGATGAGCTCGACGGCGAGGAACCGGCACCCCCGGACCGAAGCCGTCTCCTCCCACAAGCGGCGGGTGACGGGCAGCGGGTTGACGCACTCGACGAGAACGTCACCGCCCGAGGCCAGGACGTCTCGGGCGACGGCGGCGGCCGCGTAGTATCCGGCACCTCCAGGCATTCCGGGGAGCATCTCGGCGCTGTCCCGCAGTGCCTGTTCAATGGAGTCGATGCGCAGCCAGGTCGGCGGCCCATCCGGCGACTGCGACTCTGCCCGCAGGCGCAGGAGCTCCCGGCACACTGCGGTCTTGCCGACCGCGGGCAGACCGCCGACGACGGTCAGGGTCACCGTCAGTACCCGGCCATCTGCTCGAGGCGGGCGATGCGCTTGTCCATGGGCGGGTGGGTGGAGAAGAGGTTGCGCAGGCTCCCGAAGGGGTTGGCGATCATCATGGAGGAGACCGGCTCGAGGCGCGGGTCCTGCCCCATGGGCACGCTCGAGATGCCCGACTCGAGCTTGCTGAGCGCGCTGGCCAGGGCGAGCGGGTCCTGAGTGAGCTCGGCGCCGTCGTGGTCGGCGTCGTACTCACGGGTCCGGGAGATGGCGAACTGGGTGATGGCGGCGGCCAGGGGCGCCAGGAGGGAGAGCAGCAGAACGGCGATGATGTTGCCGCCGTCCCGGTCGCGCCGGTTGCCGCCGCCGAACCACATGGCCATGGTGACCATCGAGGAGATGACGCCGGCGATGCCCGCGGCCACCGAGGAGGTGAGGATGTCGCGGTTGTAGACGTGGGAGAGCTCGTGGCCCAGGACGCCGCGCAGCTCGCGCTCATTGAGAAGCTGGAGGATGCCCTGGGTGCAGCACACGGCAGCGTGCGAGGGACTGCGTCCGGTGGCGAAGGCGTTGGGGCTCATCGTGGGGGCCACGTAGAGGCGCGGCATGGGCTGGCCGGCGGCGGCGGAGAGCTCACGCACGATGGCGTACATCTGGGGCTGTTGGTCCTCGGTGACCTCGATGGCGCCCATGGAGCGCACCGCGATCTTGTCGGAGTTCCAGAAGCCGAAGGCGGTCTGTACCAGGCCGATGACCGGCGCAATGATCAGCCAGATGTAGGAGCCCGTCCCTCGGGCCAGTACGTAGCCGATCAGGAGGAGCAGGCTCCACATGCCGCCCAGGAGGACGGCGGTCTTGAGACCGTTGTAGTGGTGAGTCCTTGTCATGGGGGGAGACTATGGGATGAACCTGTGTCCCACCTATGTCCACCGGCGCGTGCGGCCATTGGCGGATCAAGGAATAACGGCAAGGCTCCGCGCGGCTCAGACGGGGCGCGGGCTCAGCCGCGCGGGACCACTCGAGCGGTACTGAGGCCGTAGTCCAGGTAGCGCAGGGCGTCCCTGAAGTCGTCGGGCCGGAAGGTGGATCCCGGTGCCTCGCGCACGAGGGTCCAGTACTCCCCCATCGAGTCGAGGACCGCGTACCCGGTGTCGCGGAAGCCGGCCCGCTCGTAGAAGGAGAGCCGGCGGCGACGCTGCTCGGCGTTGTCGGCCTCGGCGATGACGGGCTCGATGTCCAGGACGATGGTGCAGCCGGGGTGGCGGCGCTCAACCTCGGCCAGGAGGCGGGTCCCGAGGCCTCGCCCGCGGGCGGCGTCGTCGACGGCGAGGTAGAAGAGGTAGAGCAGCCGGGAGCCGGGGCGGCGCACGGTCCAGGTCAGGGCTCTGGGGGCCGGCGAGGCGTCCGAGGACGGGCCGGAGGGCTCGTCCCACCAGGCGACGAGGTCGATGCCGCGACGCAGGCTGAGCAGGTGGATGAGGGCCCAGGACAGGCGCTCCTCCTCGGGGAAGGCACGCCGATACAGGTCGTGCGCCCAGCGATCCGTCCCGCTGGCGAAGCGGATGTGTCGGATCCTCATAGGGCTTCTTCCTCTCCATCTCGGTGACGACGCCGTCCGGCACCGGCCGTGGGGACCGGTGCCGGACGGGTGATGCGACGTCGGCTGGGCTGAGCCTTAGACCGTGCTCGGCTCAGTCGGCCAGGCGGTGGGCGACGCGCTCGGGGACGCGGTCCGCCTCGGGTCGGCCGATGAGGTCCTCGGGAACCTCGGTGGAGCGGGAGATCGCGGTCATGGCGTCACGGGAGACGACCTTGACGCGCTCGCGCGGCTTGGAGTCCCCGCCGGTGACGACGACCTCGCCGTAGTCCTCGCCGAGCTCGCGCTCGTAGGCGTCCAGCAGCTCCCAGCCCTCCCAGCTGGTGAAGGGGATGCCGCGGGACTCCAGCAGGGCGATGAGGGCGTCGTGGCCGACCTGGGCCTCGTCGTCGGTCTCGGCGTGCAGGAGGCCGGCGTTGGCATCAGCCACGAGGTTCGTGATGGTCTCCTGCGCATCGGACTTGGTGGAGCCGATGAGGCCCACGGGGCCGCGGCGGATCCAACCGGTGGCGTACAGGCCGGTCAGCGGCTTGCCGTCCTCGCCGAGCACGCGGCCGCCCTCGTTGGGGACGACGTGCCGCTCGGCGTCGAAGGGGAGGCCCTCGATGGCGCTGGAGGCGTATCCGACGGCGCGGTAGACCGCCTGGACGGGCCAGTCCCGGTACTCGCCGGTACCGGTGACGCTGCCATCGCCGGTCAGGCGGGTGCGCTCGGTGCGCAGGCCCACGACATGGCCGTCGTCGTCGGTGAGGACCTCGTGAGGGGCGGAGAAGAGGTGGATGTGGATGCGGTGGGAGGCGGTGAGGTCCTCCGGCTCCTGCATCGCGTAGCCCTCGAGGGCCTTGACCACCTGGCGCTGCTGGTTGGAGGACGCCAGGGCCGCCTGCGAGCCCTCGTCGTACTCGAAGTCCTCCTCGTCGACGATGACGTCGACGTCGGGCTGCTTGCCGAGCTCGCGCAGCTCCAGCGGGGTGAACTTCACCTGAGCGGGGCCACGGCGGCCGAAGACGTGCACTTCGGTGACCGGCGACTCCCTGAGGGTGGCGGCGACGTTCGCGGGGATCTCGGTGGTCATGAGGTCGTCGGCGTGCTTGGCCAGGACGCGGGCGATGTCCAGGGCCACGTTGCCGACGCCGATGACGGCGACCTCCTTGGCACTCAGGTCCCAGGTGCGCGGGTGGTCGGGGTGACCGTCGTACCAGGAGACGAAGTCGGCGCCGCCGTGGCACTCGGGGGCGTCGACGCCGGGGATGTCCAGCGGCGCGTCGGTGTCAGCACCGGTGGAGAAGACGATGGCGTCGTAGTGCTCATGGAGCTCGGCCACCGAGATGTCACGGCCGACCTCAACGTTGCCGATGAGCCGGATGTCCCCGCGCTGGAGGATCTTGTAGAGGGCCACGATGATCTGCTTGATGCGCGGGTGGTCGGGGGCGACGCCGTAGCGCACCAGCCCGTAGGGCGCAGGAAGCCGCTCGAACAGGTTGATACAGACCTCCATGCCCGACTTCGAGAGGATGTCCGAGGCGTAGATGCCTGCGGGGCCAGCTCCGATGACGGCGACATTGAGAGGACGTGCGTTCACTGTTCTTCGTTCCTGATTCAGGGGACGTGGACGTGGTACCCACGCGCCCGCAGCTGGGGAGGCCGGTGATCCGGGCCCGGGACAACGGCGATGACGGCGGGGCACCGCGGAACAGTCTATGGAGGAAGGCGGGGACTCCCCCAGGGCGCGGGCAACATTGCCGCTTTGAGCCGCGTCACGTCGACGAGGTGCCGACGGGACCGGTCGGTGAGTCCTCCGCCGGGGAGCCGATCAGTACGGCGCGGTACGGAGCGCCGACTGGCCACGATGGCGCGTTCGGTCGTCCACACAGTGGACACCAATGCCGCATAGGCATCGTAGGCTGAGTGTAAACGCGGAATTCTAGGATTTCCCGTCAGCCAGGCAGGTTGCGACGACGACCACGTCACTCCATAGACACTGAAACTGCTCGCTCCCCAGCCGTGTCACCTCTCATCGGCAAGGCCATACCCGTCAGAGCAGACGAGACGCTAGGCGTTGGTGACCGGGATGTCGGTGAGGCGGGCGACAATACGGCCGCTGAGTCGCGCTTCGCCTTCCGGCAGGTCAATGGTGACCGAGTCCCCACCGGGATCCGGCCAGACGACCGGAAGGCGCACCGGCACGCCAGGCTTCACTGAGGAACCGAAACTGGTCATGGCTATAGGTAGCCGGTCCCCGGCCGGAGGTTCACAGTCAGTCTCCATGTAGCGAGTACTCCCACTTAGGAGGGTCAAGCTGTACACACCACCGATCACCCAGCCCCCGTGCACCTTCTGCATCGTCTCCGGCAGCGCGAAGGACGCCCCTGAAATCGATACATCCTGGTCGGAGCTCAGCTCCACGGAGCCGGTCAGGTACTTCCCGATCCGAACCACGCGGTCAATCGACATGTGCAGGGTCTTACCGTCCACGTTCACGTCCACGCCCTCAGGCCCCTTGCCCACCGGGCCGGTAGCCTCCGGCACCGCGGTCGACGACGAAGCCGCGCTCGCGCCCTGAGCAGAATCACCCTCCTGAGGCTTCGACGGCTTCAAAGTGACCTCCACGCGGCGGTTGGCCTGCTTGTTCTCCTCAGAGTCATTGGGCACCCGAGGAGACGACTCCCCCTTACCCGACACCGCCTCCTTCCACGCCGACAGATCCGTCAACGTCTTCAACCGGCCCGACACCGCCTTGGCCCGCCGCTCCGACAGATCCTGGTTATGAGCATCATCGGCCACATCATCAGTGTGACCCGTGATCGTCAACTCCCCTCCGGAAGGGTACTTCTTGATCTGCTCCACCACACCAGCCAGCACACTGTCAGCCTGAGCCGAGAGCTGATCAGAGTCCACCGCAAAAGTCACATCCCCAGCCACCGTCACCGTCGTCGACGCCTCATCGCGCTTCACATCCGACGAGCCATCAGCAGCCACCGTATGACTCTGCAGCCTACAGGGACCCGGATCACTCGTCGTGAGCTCCGCCTTGGCCAGCACGTCGGCAGCGGAGTACCCAGCCTTAGATTCCTCCGCGACCGGCACCCCAACAACCACTCCCATATGCGGCAGAAGAACCTCCACAGTTTTAACGCCGCCACCCACGGCAGCGAACACCGGGAACAGCTCCACCGGATCATCCTTTGTCACATCCTGATAGAGCCCCTCATGGCTAAGACTGAGCTCAGGGAACACCAGCCCCTTATCCAACGAAAGCATCTGCACATCAAGCAGCGTGATCGGCGCACGCGTCGTCCCGAACATGCTAGAGACCATGATGTGTCCTTCAGCCTGGCTGGTGGACACCACCAGCCTGACCACCGTGCGCTCACCAACTACCACAGCCGGCCCCACCTCCACCGAAACCGGCTTACCCTCGATTCCCGCCTCCAGCACCACACCACCATGAGGCCCAGTCGAAGCCGCCACCGCCGCATGAGCAGAGGCGGCGGAGCCCGAGCCCTTCCCCGAGGCGGAGCCGCCCTTCTTGAGGACCCCGCAGCCACCCAGAACCACGCCAGCACTGGCAACCGCAGCCACCGACAGGACTGCACGACGAGACATCACCACAGGACTCACCACACTCACACCCACAGACTCCTCAGACATTGACAACAGGAATATCGGTCAGGCGAGCAGCGACACGTTCCCAAATGCCTCCACCTCCAGGCAAATCCAATGTAACGGAGTCCTCCCCCGTATCTGGCCACACAACTGGAAAACGTGTTGCTTCACCGGGCTGGATCTCAAACACGAAATCATTGGAAAGCATCACCCAGGCCCCATTACTATAGGAATAGTCAACCCCCAGGTATCGCTGACCAGCACTCAGAAGCGTGAGGTTATAGACACCCATCATCCAACCAGCCCAGGAATGAGGTCCCTCAATCTCCGGCGGCATCAAGAACTCCCAGACGTCAACGTAGACTTTCTCCGATGCTGTCAGCATGAGAGTTCCCGCGAGATACCCTCCTACACGGAAGACGCCATCAATCGACATGTGCACGGCCTTACCACCGACTTTCACATCGACCCCCTCGGGCCCCTTGCCCACAGGGCCTGCCGGGTCAGGCACGGTCGCTGATGACGGCACTGCACTCGCGCTCGGCGACGCACTGGCCTCGGCGGGCTTCGAGGGCGTCAGCGTGATCTCCACGCGGCGGTTGGCCTGCCTGTGTTCATCGGAGTCATTCGGTACCCGCGGCGAGGACTCCCCCTTGCCTGAGACCGACTCATTCCACGTGGACAGGTCCGTCAGCTTCTTGAGCCGACTCGACACCGCCTTGGCACGCCGCTCTGACAGATCCTGATTGTGTGCATCATCAGCCACGTCGTCGGTGTGACCCGTGATCGTCAGATCCCCTCCAGAGGGGTACTTCTTGATCTGCTCCACCACATTGGCCAGTACGGCATCAGCCTGGGCAGAGAGCTGATCGGAGTCAACCTCGAAGGTCACATCCCCATCCACCGTCACCGTTGTCGACTTCTCATTCTTTTTCGTATCCGACGAACCGTCGGCAGAAAGAATAATACTATTCATTGCAAAGGGGCCGGGATCCGCCTCATCGAGCTCCGCCTTGGCGAGGACATCATCAACCGAGTAATCGACAGCACTTGCTTCCACCACCGGAAGCCCGATCGCCACTGTCATCTGCGGCATAAACAGTTCAACCGTCTTCACTCCGTCACTGGGGGCTTTGAAGACCGGAAACAACTCCACAGGCTTGTCCTTCGTCAGGGAGTCCGTAAGCCCATCCGTCCTGGTGCTCAGCTCCGGGAACACCGACCCTTTCTCCATCGACAGCATCTTCAGACCTCGCATCGAAGACCAGGCATCTTTGGTTTCGAACGTCTGATTGACAGTCAAATCTGTCGGCACCTTCTTGGCCTTTGAACTCACCACAATGCCCAGGCGTATGATCGTGTACTTGTCTTTGATGACGGCAGGCCCCACCTCCACCGAGAGGGGCACTCCTTTCCATCCCGCCTCCAGCATCACTCCGCCATGGGGACCAGTCGCGGTTGCGACGGCAGCTCGCGGGGACGCAGTCCCCGAGCCCTTCCCCGAGGCGGAGCCGCCCTTTTTGAGCACCCCGCAGCCTGCCAGAACAACTCCTGCACCGGCCAGGGCGGGCAGGGTCAGGACACCGCGTCGGGTCATTCGGGCACAGGCATCAGGCGACAGCGGTGTAGAGGACGGCATGTCGGGGACCTTTCGGCACATCGGGAACATGTGCCTGACACGCTATGCACTCCACGCCGTCGCGCACGATGGGGAGGTACCCGTCTCTCCCCATCGGCTCCCCACCATCCCATGGGGAGTCATGGGTAGTTGCGAACCCTCTTCAGTCCCCAGGACGACCTTCAGGCAGCCCGGTCCACGAGGATGCGGGCGAAGTCCTCCATGGCCGCACGCACCTGCGCCACCCGTTCACCGGCGTCGGCCAGTGCCGCCGCAGCGGCCTCATCCTCGATCCCGGCCTCGGTCAGGCGCTGCCGGGTCCCGTCAAGAACAGCCTCCTCCAGGCCCTCCAGGCCCTGGACGGCCTCGGCGGCCCAGGCCATGGCCATCTCGCGAGTGCGGGCCAGGACGGGATGCTCACGCAGACGGGCGACGACGTCGGCCAGGAAGGCGTCATCGGACAGGTCGCCCGTGGACAGGCGCGAGAGGATCGCCTGGCCGGCGGCGTCGAGCTCACCGGCCGCCAGGGCCTTGCGCAGGAGCAGCACCGGCATGGTGTCCACGCCCTCGCGCAGGTCGGTGCCGGGAGTCTTGCCGGTGGTGGCCGAGTCGCTCATGAGGTCGATGACGTCGTCGGCCAGCTGGAAGGCCACGCCGATCTTCTCACCGAACTCCTCCACGATCCGCTCGGTGCGCACCCCGGCACCGGTGAGCATCGCCCCGTAGCGGGCGGACACCGCGATGAGGGAGCCGGTCTTGTCCGCCAGGACCTGGATGTAGTGATCCACCGGGTCGGTGCCGGACGGACGCGGCAGGGTCTCATGGAGCTGGCCCATGCACAGGCGCTCGAAGGTCTTGGCGTGGGCCATGACGGCCTCCGGGCCGAGCGCCGCCACGAGCTGGGAGGCGCGGGCAACGAGGACGTCACCGGTGAGGATGGCGGCGGAGTTGCCCCACACGGTCTGGGCGCTGGGGGCACCGCGGCGCAGCGGAGCCTCGTCCATGACATCGTCGTGGTAGAGCGTGGCGATGTGTGTCAGCTCCACGGCCACGCCCGCATCGCGGATCTGCTCGCCGGCGGCCAGGGCCGGGTCACCGAGCTGGGCGGTCAGCAGGGCCAGGACCGGCCGCAGGCGCTTGCCCCCGGCCTCGGCCAGGTGCGAGGTCGGCGGGTTGATGGTCTCGTCAGCGCTGGTGACCACCTCCATGAGGCGGTCCTCGATGGCCTGGAGGGCGGGGACGATGCGCGCCTCCAGCTGGGGCGCGCTCAGCGGCAGAGATCCGATCACGGAAGGAGCATAGCCGTCCGGTCGAACAGGTCGAAGGCGGCCTGCGGCAGAATCCCCAAGCCGATTGTGGCCATCACCGCAACACTGACCGCCAGGATGATCGGGCCGTTACTGGCCACGACCACAGAGCGCTCGCCGTCGGGCTCGTGGAAGAACATGAGGACGATGAGCCGCATGTAGAAGAAGGCGGTCACGGCCGAGCAGACGACGGCAAGGATGACGAAGGGCACCCCGTTGCCGCTCAACCCGGTGGCGAAGAGCCGGAACTTGGCCATGAAGCCGGCCGTGAGAGGCACGCCCGCGAAGGACAGCAGGAAAACGGTCATGGCGCCGGCCGCCCAGGGACTGCGGCGTCCCAGGCCCTTGAAGGCCTCCAGGTCGCCGTCCTCACCGCCCACGGAGCCGCCGCGGTTGGAGCGCACCAGGGTGATGATGCCGAAGGCGCCCACGGTGGCGATCCCGTAGGTCAGGGCGTAGAAGCTGAGCGCGGAGATCGCTGCCTTGGAGTAGGCGAGGATCCCGATGAGCATGAAGCCGGCGTGGGCGATGGCGGAGTAGGCGAGCATGCGCTTGACGTCACGCTGGACCACGCCGACGACGGTGCCCACGAGCATGGTCAGCGCCACCACAGCCCACAGGGCGGGGGCCAGGTCCCAGCCCATGGCACCGGCGATGACGTAGTAGAAGCGCACGAGGGCCAGGAAGGCGGCGGCCTTGACCCCAGCGGCCATGAAGCCGGTGACCGGGGTGGGGGCGCCCTGGTAGACGTCCGGGCTCCATGCGTGGAAGGGCACGGCCGCCACCTTGAACAGCAGGCCGACGATGACGAGCATGACACCGGTCAGGATGAGCCGGTCCTGCCCCTGCACGGTGCGCACGGCCTCGCCGAGGGCCTTGTAGTCCACGGCGCCGGCCACCCCGTAGAGCAGGGCCGACCCCATGAGCAGGAAGGCTGAGGCGAAGGCCCCCAGTACGAAGTACTTCAGCGCCGCCTCCTGGCTGAGCAGCCGGCGGTGACGAGCGGTGGCCGCCAGGACGTACAGCGGCAGGGAGATCATCTCCAGGATGACGAACAGCGTGATGAGGTCGCTGCTGGCCCCGAACAGCATCATGCCGCCCAGGGAGAACAGGGTCAGAGGGAAGATCTCGGTGGTGGTCCACCCGGCCAGGAGGGACTCGCTCTCCTCCGCGCTACCGGGACGGTCGGCGGCCTGGGCCGCGAAGGCGCCGTCGCCGACGGCGGTGCGGTCGGCCATGACCAGGACGGCCAGCAGGCCGATGAGCAGGAGGACGCCCTGGGCGGCGATGGAGAAGGGGTCCTCAGTCAGGCCCGCGGACATGCGGGCGCCCGGTAGGAAGTCCTGGGCTCCCTGGTAGGTCGCCTCGACGGCGGCCCCGGCGGCCTTGACCTCGCCCCAGCGCAGGAAGAGGGAGACCCCGGAGGCCAGGATGGCCAAGAGGCTCAGCGTGGCCTGCACGGCCAGGCGTGCGGGGCGGGCGATGAAGGCCTCCACGAGGACACCCAGGACACCGGCGCCCAGGATGATGAGTACCGGCGTCAGGGCGTCCCAGTTGACGATCGGGTCAGTGGCTGAGGGGCTCACTTGGCGTTCCCTTCCGTAGCGGTGGAGGCGGCGGGCGCATCGGTCGCGCCGTCGGCATCGGAGCTGTCACCGGGGACGACGGCGGAGGCGACGGCCCCCGGAGTCCGGCTCGCCATGAGCGTGACCTGCCGGGCGACGTCGTCGAGCGCGTGGGTGAGCGTGGCCGGGGCCAGGCCGAGCGCGAGCATCGCGGCGATGATGGGGACGACGACGAGCCGCTCGCGCCCGTCGAGGTCGGGGCTGCCCACGCGCTCGGGCGCAGGTGCACCGGTGAAGACCCGCTGGTAGGGCAGCAGCATGTAGACGGCGGCGATGATCACCCCGACGACGGCCGCGCCGCCCAGGGCCAGCGAGACCGAGAAAGTGCCGGTGAGCACCATCCACTCGGGCACGAATCCGCTCAGGCCCGGCAGGGCGATGGAGGCCAGGCCGCAGACCAGGAACGTGCCGGCCACCAGCGGCATGACCCGGGCGATGCCACCGAGCTCGCTGATGGCAACCGTTCCGGTGCGCCGGGCCATGAAGCCGGTGACCAGGTAGAGGCCGGCGATGGACAGGCCGTGGGCCACCATGTAGACCATGGCACCGTTGGCGGCCACCTGGTTGCCGATGAAGATCCCCAGGACCATGAAGCCGAAGTGGCTCACGGAGGTGTAGGAGATGAGGCGGTAGAGGTTGTCCTGGGCGATGGCGGCCAGGCCCCCGTAGATGATGGAGACGACCGCCAGGACCAGGACCACCGGGGCGGCCCAGCGCGAGGCCTCCGGGAAGATCGGCAGGACCAGGGTGATCATGCCGAAGGTGCCGATCTTGTCCAGGATGCCGATGAGCAGCACCGAGGTGCCCGGCGTGGCCTGCTCCGCGGTGTCGGGCAGCCAGGTGTGGACCGGCACCAGGGGCGCCTTGATGGCGAAGGCAATGAAGAAGGTCAGGAAGATCCAGTGCCCGGCACCGGTGGACACGTGCAGGTTGGCGGCCACCGAGTCGATGAGGAAGCTGGGGCTGCCGTCCTTGGCGGAGTGCAGGGAGACCGCGATGACGCCGATGAGCATGACGAGCCCGCCGGCCAGGGAGTACAGGAGGAACTTCAGGGCGGCACGCTGGCGATTCTGCCCGCCGAAGCATCCGATGAGGAAGTACACCGGGATGAGCATCGCCTCGAAGCACAGGTAGAACAGCAGCAGGTCGCGGGCCGAGAAGATGACGACGACGAAGAACTCCAGAGCCAGGACGAGCCCGGTGAACAGGCCCTGGCGGTCGGCGGGGACCTCGCCCCAGGAGGCGAGCAGCACCAGAGGCGTGACGAAGGCGGCCAGCAGCACCATGGCCAGCCCCAGCCCGTTGACGCCCAGGGCCCAGGAGGCGCCGATGGCGGGGATCCAGGGCTGGGTGTGGGCGAGCTGGATGGTGCCGGCGTGGCCGAGGTCGAAGGCGCTCAGCGCCCACAGGCCCAGGGCGAGAACGGCCAGGGAGAACACGAGGCCCACGGCGCGGGCGTGGAGCCGGCGCAGCGGCGGGACCAGCCACAGCAGGAGCGCCCCGGCCAGTGGCACGATCGCCATGACGGTCAGGACGGGCAGCGATGCGGGAAGAGTCGGCATGTGTCGTGTCCTCTCAGAACCTGGCAGCCAGGACGGCGATGAGTACGAGGACCGTTCCGGCCAGCATGTAGCCGGCGTAGGAGCGCACGTACCCGGACTCGGTGCGGCGGGTCAGGCGCCCCAGGGCGCCTGTACCCGTGGCGGCGCCCTCGACGGCGCCGTCGACGACGTAGCGCTCGACGGCGTCGGTGGCCAGGACCAGTCCCTGGCCGGTACGCATGGCCAGGGCCTCGTTGACGGCGTCCTGGTACATGTCCTTGCGGGCGGCCTCCACCAGCGGGTTGGTCGGCTGGAGGACAACGGGCACCGGGCGGCGCACGTACATCCACCAAGCCACGACGGCCCCGACGACGACCAGGGCGAGGGTGGCGCCCATGATGACGGTGGCCGGCAGGACCGGCTCGCCGTGCTCGGTGTGGCCGGTGACCGGCTCCAGCCAGGTGACGAACATGTCGTCGTAGGTCAGCAGCCCGCCCAGGCCGGCGGAGAACACGGACAGGACGATGAGGGGCAGGGTCATGAGCCAGCCGGACTCGTGGGGGTGGACCTCACCCTCCAGGTCCTCGTCCGTGGTCCAGCGCTGCCTGCCGTGGAAGATCATGAAGAACAGGCGGGACATGTAGAAGGCGGTCAGGCCCGCGCCCAGCAGGGCGATGGTTCCCAGGACCCAGGGCTTGGCGCCCTCACCGACGAAGGCGGCCTCGATGAGGCGGTCCTTGGACCAGAAGCCGGAGAAGGGCGGGACTCCCAGGATGGCGAGCCAGCCGATGCCCATGGTGACCCAGGTGATCGTCATGGCGCCGCGCAGGCCGCCGAAGCGGCGCATGTTGACCTGGTCGCTCATGGCGTGCATGACCGAGCCGGCCCCCAGGAAGAGCTGGGCCTTGAAGAATCCGTGGGTGAGCAGGTGGAAGATGGCGAAGGCGTAGCCGATCGGGCCGAGCCCGGCGCCCAGCATCATGTAGCCGATCTGGCTCATGGTGGAGGCGGCCAGGACCTTCTTCATGTCGTCCTTGGCGCTCCCGATGACGGCCCCCAGCAGCAGGGTGATGGCACCGACGACGGCGACGGCCGCCTGCGCGTCCGGGGCCCCCTCGAAGACGGCGGCGGAGCGGACCATGAGGTAGACGCCGGCGGTGACCATGGTGGCGGCGTGGATGAGGGCCGAGACCGGTGTGGGGCCGGCCATGGCGTCACCCAGCCAGGCCTGGAGCGGGAACTGGGCGGACTTGCCGCAGGCCGCCAGGAGCAGGAAGAAGCCGATGGCGGTGAGCCAGCCGGTGGTCACCGAGCCGTCGCCGGCAGCGGCGGAGACGGAGTCGAAGGAGACCGCTCCGACCTGGCCGACCATCGTCATCATGGCCAGCAGGAGGCCGACGTCGCCCACGCGGTTCATGACGAAGGCCTTCTTGGCCGCAGCGGCGTTCTCGCGGCTGGTGACCTGCTCACCCTGGGGGGCATCGGCGTCGGCCGTGTTCCAGAAGCCGATGAGCAGGTAGGAGGCCAGGCCCACGCCCTCCCAGCCGACGAAGAGCACGATGTAGGAGTCGCCCAGCACCAGGGTGAGCATCGCGGCGATGAAGAGGTTGAGGTAGGCGAAGAACCGGCGTCGGTCGCGGTCGTGGGCCATGTAGGCCACCGAGTACAGGTGGATGAGGAAGCCGACGCAGGTGACCAGGGTGACGAAGGTCAGCGAGAGCGGGTCCAGACGCAGGCCGACGTCGATGCTCAGGTTCCCGGCGGAGAACCAGTGGTAGAGGGGCAGCCCGATGACGCGTTCCTCGGCGGGCAGACCCAGGACCTGCACGAGGATGCCCACGCCCAGACAGGCGGTGGCCAGGGAGGCGGCCAGGCCCAGCCAGTGGCCCCAGGTGTTGGAGCGGCGTCCGGCCAGCAGCAGGAAGGCGGCCGAGACCGCGGGCACGGCGATGAGCAGCCAGGCCCAGGAGGCCGGACCGGTGGCCTCGGCCACAGGCGTCACGACGGCGGGGGCGGTGACAGGAGCGGGAAGCATGTCGGTGGCCTCTCCCCTCAGTTCTTGAGCAGGTTCTCGTCGTCGACCGACGTGGACCTGCGGGTGCGGAAGATGGATACGACGATGCTCAGCCCCACCACGACCTCGGCGGCGGCCACCACCATGACGAAGAAGGCGAAGACCTGGCCGGTGAGGTTGCCGTGGATCCGGGAGGAGGTCACCAGGACGAGGTTGACGGCGTTGAGCATGAGCTCAACGCCCATGAGCTCGATGATGGCGTTGCGGCGCAGCAGCACCGTGAGCGCCCCCAGGGTGAACAGCACCCCGGCCAGGATGATGTAGACGGTGATGGGGAGACTCACTTCTCCTCCTTCTGCTCAGGGGCTGCGTCGTCGGTGCTGCGGACGGGCTGCTTGACGACGGGGGCGGCGGCGCCGGGCATGGCCGGCATGCCGGAGCGACCGGTGTCCCGGGAGCCGATCGCGCCGACGCCACCTACGCTGTCCTGGCGGGAGACGATCGTCCCGGAGCGCTGGGCCAGTCCCATCTCCGGGGAGACGTCGGACAGATCCAGGCCCTGGCCGCGGGCCCGCAGGACCCGGGGAACGGATTCCTCGACGGCCTCGCCGTCGGCGCCGAGGGCCGGGGCGGCGGCGGAGTTGGTGGAGGCGTAGACGCCGGGCATCGGCTTCTGGCCGGGGTGGGCGCCCTTGGAGGCGTAGTCCTGCATCTTGTTCGCGGCCACGCGGCGCTGGCTGAGCCGGGCCCGGATGCGCTGGCGATGGGTGAGGGTCAGGGCGCCGACGGCGGCGACGATGAGCAGGATGGCGGTCAGCTCCATGGTGACGACGTGGTCGTTGTAGAGCGTGACGGCCAGCAGGTCGGGGGCGGCCTTGGCACCGTCCTTGAGCCCGGCCGGCGTCGGCAGGGCGGCGCGCCACACGACGGCGGCCAGGAACCCGGCCAGTCCCAGGCCCAGGAGGATGAGGACCGGGCGTCTCATGACCGAGCCGGCTGCGCCCACCGGCTCGTCGCCTCCGACGCCCACGAGCATGATGACGAACAGCACGAGGGTCATCACGGCACCGGTGTACACGACGACCTGGGTGATCCCCATGAAGGGCGACTCGTTGACGATGTAGAGGACGGCCAGCGAGATCATGATGCCGATCATGTTGATGGCGGCGGTGACGGCCCGCTTGGCGGTCAGGACGCCGATGCCGCAGGCCACGGTGACCAGGGCGACGACGCCGAACACGATGGCCTCGCCCAGCCCCAGACGGCCGTCCGAGGTCAGGGCGGTGGGAACCGCGGGAGCGGCGGAGACCGCGCCGGGCAGCAGGAGGACGCTCATCGCACGGCTCCCTTCACGGTCTGCCGGCTGCTCCAGCCGGAGGCGGTCGGGGCCGCCTTGGCACGGGCGCCGGACAGGCTGGGGTCGTCGGGCCGGTGGGCGCGCACCCAGTCGATCTGGGCCTGGGTGGAGCCGGTGACCCGCCCGCGGTAGTAGTCGCCGTCCTCGGTGTCCTCGACCATGGGGTGGGGGGCGCCGACGGCGCCGTCGGGCACAGGGGCCAGGAGGTCCTCCTTCTCGTAGATGAGGCCCTCGCGGCCGGGGCCGACGAGCTCGTCGAAGTCGGTGGACATGGTCAGGGCCCGGGTGGGGCAGGCCTCGATGCACATGCCGCAGAAGATGCAGCGCAGGTAGTTGATCTGGTAGACGCGCCCGTAGCGCTCGCCGGGCGAGTACTGGGCGCCGGGCTCGTTGGAGGCGGCCTCGACGTAGATCGCGTCGGCGGGGCAGGCCCAGGCGCACAGCTCGCAGCCGATGCACTTCTCCAGGCCGTCGTCGTAGCGGTTGAGCTGGTGGCGCCCGTGGTAGCGGGGCATCACCTGGGGCGGCTCGAAGGGGTACTGCTCGGTGACCACTGGGCGGAACATCGAGGAGATGGTGACCCCGTATCCGGCCACGGGCGCGAAGGCCCGGGCCACGGCGGAGGGGGCGTCGCGCAGCCAGTCGTCGTGCTGGGAGCCCCGGGAGCGGTTGGGGCGGCGATCAGTCATCTTTTCCCTCCTGGGGTACCTCAGCGGCCTCGTCGGTGGCCTTGTCTGTGGCTGTGTCACTGGCCGAGTCGGCCTTGAGGCCAAGGGTGAAGGTGGGCAGGGCGGTGGCCGAGTCCGAGCCGGAACGGTTCGGGGAGGCGGACTCGGGCGAGCCGGCTGAGGCGGCCGACTCGACGACGTCGTCGGCATCGTCATCCTCGCGGTCGACGTCATCCAGGACGCCGACGGCGGTGACCGCCCCGCCCTCGGCGTCCTCCGCGCCGTCGGCGTCGGAGGCCAACGCGGCGCGGCGGGCGCGCGGCGAGGGCGGCAGGGACTCCCCCGGCAGCGGCGGGACGGGGAAGCCCTCGAGGAAGGCGATGTGGTCGTCGTCGGCACTCATGATCTCGACGTCGTCATCGGCCTCGCCGTACTCGTCATCGTCATAGTCGTAGAGCTCCTCCTCGTCCTCCTTGTCGGGCATGAGGAAGAGGATGAGCATGATGATGCAGAAGACGACGGCCATCGGCAGCAGCAGGGCCTGCGCGGAGGCGCCGGAGAAGGTACGGAAGGCGCGCACCACCGCGACCAGCACGAACCACACCAGGGAGACCGGGATGAGGACCTTCCAGCCCAGCTTCATGAAGTGGTCGTAGCGGATGCGCACCAGGGTGCCTCGGGTCCAGATCATGAAGAACATGACGGCCCAGACCTTGCCGATGAACCACAGCATCGGCCACCACCCGGAGTTGGCGCCCTCCCAGAACAGGCTGAGGACGGTGGAGCGCCAGCCACCCAGGAACAGGGTGACGCAGACGGCCGAGACGTTGAACATGTTGATGTACTCGGCCAGGAAGTACCAGGCGAACTTCATCGAGGAGTACTCGACCATATGGCCGGCGACGAGCTCGCCCTCGGCCTCGGGCAGGTCGAAGGGGAGGCGGTTGACCTCACCGACCATGGAGATGACGTAGATGATGAAGCTGGGCAGCATCGCCACGGCCCACCAGATGCGCTGCTGGGCACCGACGATCCCGGAGGTGGACATCGTCCCCGAGGCCAGGAAGACCGTGAGGATGGACAGGCTCATGCTCAGCTCGTAGGAGATGACCTGCGCGGCGCTGCGCACGGCGCCGAAGAGCGGGTAGGTGGAGTGGGTGGACCAACCGCCCAGGATGATGCCGTAGACGCCGAAGGCGGTGATGGCCAGGATGTAGAGGACCGCCACCGGGAAGTCGGTCAGCTGCAGAGGCGTGGAGTGGCCGAAGATGCTCACCTGCGGCCCGAAGGGGATGACCGCGTAGACCATGAAGGCGCTGAAGGCGGCGATGAGCGGCGCCAGGAGGTAGATGACCTTCTCGGCCCCCTTGAGCCAGAAGTCCTCCTTCATGATGAGCTTGCCGGCGTCGGCGACCGCCTGCAGCAGGCCGAGCGGTCCGTTGACGTTGGGGCCCAGGCGGGTCTGCATGCGGGCCAGACCGCGCCGCTCCACCCACAGCGCCATCATGACGCTGACGATGAGGAAGGCGACGATGAAGACGGCCTTGATGAGGGTCAGCCACCAGGTCTCGGCGGAGAAGTCGGCGACCACGCCCCCGTTGGAGACGGCGTCGTCGGCGGCGGCCGCCTGAGCCGCGTAGATCGGGTTCACCTCAGTACCTCCGCTGCATGGGTCAGGGTGACCTGGGAGCCGTGCCCGGCGCCCAGGGTTTGGTGGACAGTGGATCCGGCCGAGCACTCGGGCAGCCACACAGTTCCATCGCTGACGCCGCCGACGACGGCCGGCAGGGTGATCGATCCGGTGGCGGTCGACACGGTCACCTCCTCACCGCCGCGCAGCGACAGGCGCTGGGCGAGGTCGGTGCCCACCCGGGCGATGGGACGCAGGGCGGTGGCGGCCAGGAAGGGCTCGCCGTCCTGGAGGCGTCCGGCGTCGAGCATGGGCTTGTGAGTGGTCAGACGCGCCTCCACGCCGCCGCCGACGGACGCCTCGGCGCCGGTCACCGGGGCGCGACCGAAGGCGACCGGCATGCGCTGCCCGCGCCACAGGCCCAGGTCGGCGAGCTGCTCGTGCAGCACGACCAGGTCGTCGACCTGGAGGTCGGCCCCCATCTCGTCGGCGAGCATCCCCAGGACCTGGCGGTCGGTGCGGGCGCGTGAGACGTGGGCCTGGCCGAAGGGCCGCACCCGCCCCTCCCAGTTGACGAAGGTTCCGTTCTTCTCCACGGCCGGGGCGACGGGCAGGACGACGTCAGCATGCTCGCTGACCTCGCTGCGACGCACCTCGAGCTGGACGGTGAAGCCGCTGGCGGCCAGGGCCGCACGGGCCAGGCCCGGGTCGGGGAAGTCGCGCAGGTCGACGCCGCCGACGACGGCACCGGCGAGCGTCCCGTCCAAGAGGGAGGAGAGGATCCCGGTGGTGTCGCGGCCCAGCGACGTGGGCAGGAGGTGCTCGGAGCCCATGCCCCAGGCCCGCTCGACCTCGGCGCGGGCCTCGGGGTCGGCCACGGGGCGTCCGCCGGGCAGCAGGCCGGGCAGGAGGCCAGCCTCGACGCCGCCGCGCTCACCGCTGCGGCGTGGAACCCAGACCAGGTGGGCACCGGTGGCGGTGGCCAAAGCGTCGGCGACGCTCAGCAGGCCGGGCACGCAGGCGGCGCGCTCGCCGACGAGGATGGTGGCGCCGTCTGCGCGCAGGGCCTCGACGAGGTCGGGGTGGGTCTGGCTGAGGTGGGCGACGACGCGGGCCTCCTCACCGGGCGGGGTGAGGATGGCCTGGGCGGAGAGCTTGCGGCTGCCGGCGCTCAGGCAGGTGGTCACGGTGGCCACCTTGACACCGCCGGCGCGCACGCCCTTACGCAGGCGCAGGAACAGGGATCCGCACTCGTCCTCGGGCTCCAGGCCCAGGAGCAGGACCTGGCCGGCCCTCTCTAGGTGACGGTAGGTGACGGCACCCAGCCCGGTACCGGCCACCCGGGCGGCCAGGAAGGTGTCCTCCTCCAGGCTGTGGGCGCGCACGCGCTGATCGATGTCGTTGGTGCCCAGCACGGTACGGGCGAAGCGGGACCAGGCCCAGGCGTCCTCCAGGGTGAGACGGCCGCCGGGCAGGAGCCCCACTCCGCCGTCGGAGGCGGCGCGGGCCAGCCCCTGGGCGGCCACGTCCAGGGCGTCGGACCAGGAGGTGGTGACGAGCTCACCGGTCTCCTCGTCGCGCACGAGCGGCACGGTGAGACGGTCGGGCTGGGAGGACCAGGTGAAGGCGAAGCGGTCCTTGTCGGTGATCCACTCCTCGTTGACCTCGGGGTCGTTGCCGGCCAGGTGGCGCAGGACGACGCCGCGGCGCATGTCGACACGAATGGCCGAGCCCGAGGCGTCATGCTCGGTGACGGAGTCGGTGGAGACCAGGTCCATGGGGCGGGCCCGGAAGCGGTACCTCGCCGAGGTCAGGGCGCCCACGGGGCAGATCTGGATGATGTTGCCCGAGAAGTAGGAGGCGAAGGGCCGCCCGGAAGCGTCCAGGTCCTCACGTCCGGCACCCAGGTCGGGGCCGTAGTCGGTGCCGTCGGAGGCACCGGGCTCACCGCCGGGGCCGGTCAGGTCGCCCAGGGCGCTCAGCGAGGGCACACCACGGATGGTCTGAAGGTCGGCGTCAATGGACTGCTCGGCCGAGCCGGTGGAGAAGTCCAGGACCCGGGCGTCGAAGCGCCCGATCTGCTCGGAGTACAGGCCGCCGGCGTGCTCGGGGTCGCCGTCCATGTCGAAGGAGGGGTGCCCGCCGCCGCGGCCCTGGAGGGCGATGAAGGGGTCACCGGGGATCTGGTCGGCGAAGCGCACGCAGCGCTGGCACAGGATGCAGCGGTCACGGTCCAGCAGGATGTTGCTGGTCAGGCGCAGCGGCTTGGGGAAGGTGCGCTTGACGTCGGTGAAGCGGGTGGCGGACTGGGCGCCGGAGGCCATGAGCTCCAGGGCCTGGTTCTGCAGGGGGCACTCGCCGCCCTTGTCGCACACGGGACAGTCCAGCGGGTGGTTGATGAGGAGGAACTCCATGGTCCCGGCCTGGGCCTTGGCGGCGACCTCGCTGGTGGCCTGGGTGGAGATCTCCATGCCCTCCATGGCGGTCATGGCGCAGGAGGGCTGGGGCTTGGGCATGGGCCGTACGACGCCGTCGCGCCCGGGCATGGCCACCTCCACCAGGCACTGGCGGCAGTTGGCCGACGGCGCGAGCAGCGGGTGGTCGCAGAAGCGCGGGATGCGCACGCCGACCTGCTCGGCGGCGCGGATGAGGAGGGTTCCCTTCTCGACCTCGACGGGAAGCCCGTCGATGGTCATGTGGACCATCTCGGGGGCCGGAGGCGCCGCGGGCGTGGAGCTCTTGGTGGTCGTCTCAGCAGTCATGGCTCACCGTGCGCTTTCGAAGACGGAGGAGGCGGCATAGGGGAAGAGCTCGCAGGCCGCGGCGGTGTAGCCGGCCTCGAACTCCTCGCGGAACCGCTTGATGCCGGTCAGGACCGGAGTGGCGGAGGCGTCGCCCAGTGCGCAGAAGGAGCGCCCGGCAATGTTGGAGGCGATGGACTCGAGCTTCTCGACGTCGCCGGGCAGTCCGCGTCCGGCCTCCAGTCGCAGCATGATCTGGCGCATCCAGTAGGTGCCCTCGCGGCAGGGGGTGCACTTGCCGCAGGACTCGTGCTGGTAGAACTCGGTCCAGCGGGTCACCACGCGCACCACCGAGACGGTCTCGTCGAAGACCTGCAGGGCGCGGGTCCCCAGCATGGAGCCGGCCTCGGCCACGGACTCGTAGTCCAGGGGGACGTCGAGCTCGTCGGGGCCGAAGATCGGCGTCGAGGAGCCTCCCGGCACCCAGAACTTCAGCTCGTGACCAGGGCGGATGCCACCGGAGAGCTCGATGAGCTCGCGCATCGTGATGCCGAAGGGGGCCTCGTACTGGCCGGGGCGGGCCACGTGCCCGGATACGGAGAAGATGCCGTGGCCCTTGGACTTCTCGGTGCCCATGGTGGAGTACCACTGGGCGCCTCTGGCCAGGATCGCCGGGACCGAGGCGATGGTCTCGACGTTGTTGACCACCGTGGGCCGGGCGTAGAGGCCGGCGACGGCGGGGAAGGGCGGCTTGAGGCGGGGGTGGCCACGACGTCCCTCCAGGGAGTCCAGCAGGGCGGTCTCCTCACCGCAGATGTAGGCCCCGGCGCCGGCGTGGGCCGTGATGCGCAGGCGCTGCTGGCCGTCGAGCCCGAAGCCGGTGTCCAGCAGGCCGGACTCGGTGGCCTCGCGCACGGCGCCGAGCAGGCGGCGGTAGACATGGGGGACCTCGCCGCGCAGGTAGACGAAGGCGTGGTCGCCACCGATGGCGCGCGAGGTGATGGCGATGCCCTCGATGAGCGCCTGGGGGTTGGACATGATCGTGGGGATGTCCTTGCAGGTGCCCGGCTCGGACTCGTCGGCGTTGACCACGAGGTAGCGCGGGCCACCGTCGACCGGGGGCAGGAAGGACCACTTGAGCCCCGTGGGGAACCCGGCGCCGCCGCGTCCGCGCAGGCCGGAGTCCTTGATGAGGGTGATGAGGTCCTCACTGCTGAGGGTCTTGGCCTTCTTCAGGCCCTCGTAGCCGCCGTGGTCGAGGTAGGCCTGCAGGGTCCAGGAGCGCTCCTGGTCCCACAGGTCGCTCAGGACCGGGGTGAGGGTGCCCGGCGCGGTGTAGGTGGCGGTGGCGCTCACTTGGTCTCCTCCTTCGGCGCGGTCCAGCCCTGCTCGCGGGCGATGCGCAGGCCCCGCAGGGTCGGCTCGCCGGGGCCGCGGCCCTCGTCGGTGCGGCCGTCCTCGAATCCGGCGAGCAGGCGCTCGTTCTCACGGAAGGTGGGCACGGTCTCGGGGCCGCGGGTGGGGGCCACGTCCTCGCCGCGCTCGAGGGCCTTGATCATGGCGACGGCGGAGTCGGGGGTCTGATTGTCGAAGAACTCCCAGTTGACCATGACGACGGGGGCGTAGTCGCAGGCGGCGTTGCACTCGATGCGCTCGAGGCTGATGGTGCCGTCCTCGCTGGTCTCCTCGGCGCCCAGGCCTGTGTGCTCGGTGACGGCCGACCAGATCTCGTCCCCGCCCATGACGGCGCACAGGGCGTTGGTGCACACGCCCACGTGGTAGGTGCCGGCCGGGTGGCGGCGGAACTGGCTGTAGAAGGTGGCCACGGCGCTGACCTCGGCGCGCTCCAGGCCCAGCCGGGCGGCGCACAGGGCGATGCCGGCCGGCGAGACGTAGCCGTCCACGGACTGGAAGAGGTGGAGCATCGGGATGAGGGCGCTGCGCTCCTTGCCCGCCGGGTAGCGGGCGATGATTCGCTCGATGTCGACCTGGAGGCCCTGGGCGACGTCGGGGCTGTAGCCGGCGGCGACGGCGGCCGCCGCGACGGTGCCCACCGGGCCGACCGCGCTGACGGTGGCGATGGTCTCGACGGCGGGATTGACTGCGTTCTCGGTGGTGCTCATCAGCGGTCCACGCCTCCCAGGACGGGGTCGATGGAGGCCAGGGTGGGCACGAGGTCGGCGATCATGCCGCCCTCGCCCATCAGGGCCAGCGACTGCAGGTTGGAGAAGGAGGGGTCGCGGAAGTGGACCCGGTAGGGGCGGGTACCGCCGTCGGAGACGGCGTGGATGCCCAGCACCCCCTTGGCGTGCTCGACGGTCTGGTAGACCTGCCCGGCCGGGACCCGGAAGCCCTGGGTCACCAGCTTGAAGTGGTGGATGAGGGACTCCATGGACGAGCCCATGATCTCGCGCACGTGCTCGAGGGACTGGCCCTGGCCGTCGGTGGCGATGGCCATGCGGGCGGGCCAGGCAACAGTCGGGTCGGCCACCATCGTGGTGTTGGAGGGGTCCTCGCCACGGGCGGAGATCTCGTCGAGGCGGTCCAGGCACTGGGAGACGATCTTGAGGGACTCGTAGGACTCGTCCAGCCGGATCCGCAGGCGGTTGTAGCAGTCGGAGACCTTGTAGGTGGGGACCCGGAAGTCGTAGGTCTCGTAGCCGCAGTAGGGGTTGGAACGCCGCAGGTCCAGGGGGTAGCCGGCCGCCCGCAGGCACGGCCCGGTCAGGCCCAGGGCGAGCCCGCCGGCCAGGCTGATCTCGCCCACACCGATGAAGCGGGACTTAAGGATCGGGTTCTCCAGGAGCAGCAGCTCGAGCTCGTGGATGTCCTGCTTGATGTCGGGCATCACCGAGCGCACGAACTCGGTGAAGCCCTCGGGGATGTCCTGGGCCAGGCCCCCGGGGCGGACGTAGGCGTGGTTCATGCGCAGCCCGGAGACCATCTCGAAGGCCTTGAGGATGTTCTCGCGGCAGCGGAAGGCGATGGTCATGAGCGTTGTGCCGCCCATCTCGTTTCCCCCGGTGCCCACGGCCACGACGTGGGAGGCGATGCGGTTGAGCTCCATGAGCAGCACACGGGTGACGGTGGCCTTCTCGGGGACGTCGTCGGTGATGCCCAGGAGCCTCTCGACGGCGAGTGCGTAGCCGACCTCCTGGAAGAAGGGGGCCACGTAGTCCATGCGGGTCACGAAGGTCTCGCCCTGGACCCAGGTGCGGTACTCCATGTTCTTCTCGATACCGGTGTGCAGGTAGCCGGTACCGACACGGACCTCGGTGACGACCTCGCCGTCGGCCTCCAGGACCAGGCGCAGCACCCCGTGGGTGGAGGGGTGGACCGGGCCCATGTTGAGCACGATGCGGTCGTTGCGCAGGCGGTCGGCCTCGTCGCGCTCGGCGATCTGGGCGACGACGTCGTCCCAGTCCCCACCGCTGACGGTGAACTGCTCGGCGCCGGCGGACAACTCGTCCGTGGCGGGGCCGGAGGCGCGGAAGGTGCTTGTGGTGCTCATCAGCGGTAGGACCTCCGGGTGTCGGCGGGCGGGGTCTGGGCGCCCTTGTACTCGACGGGGATGCCGCCCAGTGGGTAGTCCTTGCGCTGGGGGTGGCCCACCCAGTCGTCGGGCATGGCGGTGCGGGTCAGGTGGGGGTGGCCGTCGAAGACGATGCCCATGAGGTCCCAGGTCTCGCGCTCGTGCCAGTCGTTGCCGGGGTAGACCGAGACGATGGAGGGCACGTGCGGGTCGGTCTCGGGGCAGGCGACCTGGAGGCGCAGCTGGCGCCCGCCGTGGGTCAGGCTCATGAGCTCGATGCAGGCGTGCAGCTCACGGCCGGCCAGCTGGGGGTAGTGGACGCCGCTGACGCCCAGGCACAACTCGAAGCGCAGGTCCTGGTCGTCGCGCAGGGGGCGCACGACGTCGAGCAGGTGCTCGCGGGCGATGAACAGGGTGAGCTCATCGTGCTCGATGACGACCTTCTCGATGGCGGCGGCCGGGTCGACGCCGGCGTCCTGGAGGTCCTCGATGAGGGCGTCGACGACGCCGTCGAACCAGCTGCCGTAGGGGCGCGCGGCGGCGGGGGCCAGGGTGACGATGCCGCGGTGCTCGCCGTAGCCGGTGGTGTCGCCGGCATCGGAGGCGCCGAACTGGCCGGTGGGGGCGGCGATGACCTCCAGGCGCAGCTCGGGGCGCACGGGGGTGCCGGCGACCTCGGGCACGTCGGGAACCGCCGAGACCTCTGGGATCTCGGGCAGGGCGTCCGAGCCGGAGCCGTTCGCCGGAGCGTTCTTCTCACTCATGCCAGCTGGCCCTTCATCTCATGGGTGGGGGTGGCGGACAGGGCGGCGGCCTCAACGGCGCGGGCGATCTCCTCGCGGTGCTTGAACAGCGGCTTCTTCTCGATCTGGCGGGTGAGCTCGAGCATGGCGTTGAGGAGCATCTCGGGGCGGGGCGGGCAGCCGGGCAGGTAGATGTCCACCGGGACGATGTGGTCGCAGCCCTGGACGACGGCGTAGTTGTTGAAGATACCGCCCGAGGAGGCGCAGGCGCCCATGGAGATGACCCACTTGGGCTCGGGCATGGAGTCGTAGACGTTGCGCACGATCGGCGCCATCTTGTGGGAGACGCGGCCTGAGACGATCATGACGTCGGCGTGGCGCGGGGAGGCGCGGAAGACCTCCCAGCCGAAGCGGGCCATGTCGAAGCGGGGGGTGCCGGCGGCCATCATCTCGATGGCGCAGCAGGCCAGGCCCATGGTGACGGGCCACATGGAGCGGGCCTGGGCCAGGCCCGCGAGCCTCTCGACGGTGGTCAGCAGGAAGCCGGGGCTGTCCACCTCGGCGGCAGCGGCTGCGTAGGGGTCGTTGCGCTTGGACGGGATGGACGCCATGAAGGCGTTGTGCTTTTTCATGCTCTTCACTGCTGTGTTCTCCTTAAGATCATCGCGGCCGGTTCTCGCCGGTCAGGGCCGCCTCAGTCCCAGTCCAGCCCGCCGCGGCGCCACTCGAGCACGTAGGGCACGGTGATGAGGCCGATGAACAGGACGGCGGCCCCCAGCCCGAAGAACCCCAGGCGTCCGAAGGCGGTGGCCCAGGGGTAGAGGAAGACCACCTCGACGTCGAAGATGATGAAGGTCATGCCCACCAGGTAGAAGGAGACGGGAAAGCGCCCGTGCTCGGTGTTGGCCGGAGTGGGGTCGATGCCGCACTCGTAGTTGGCGACCTTGACCCGGTTGCGCCGGGCGGGGCTGACGATGGCGCTCAGCGCCAGGCCGCCGATGGCGACCACGAGGGCCAGGGCGGCCATGATGAGCAGGGAGGCGTAGGGGTTCATGCTTCCGGCACCATCCTTGTCAGGAGCTGGATGAAGTGGTCGATTCCGTCGCCGCCGCGGCGCTCCCACCCGTCGGACAGGAGCTTGGTGACGAGCCTCATGAGGCGCTTGCGGGGCAGCCCGTAGCGGGTGCACAGGCGCATGACCTCGGGGTGCTCGATGAGGGCGACGAAGACGCGTCCGAGCGTGTAGTAGCCACCCATCTCAGCGCTGAGGGCCTTGGGGTACTGGGCCAGGACCTGCTCACGGCCCGACGTCGTGGAGCGGGCGGCGGCCTGGGCGGCGGCCTGGGCGGCCAGGCGACCGGACATGAGGGCCTGGGCGATGCCCTCGCCGTTGAAGGGCGAGACCATGCCGCCGGCGTCGCCGAGCAGCATGAGGCCCTCGGCGTAGTGGGGCTTGCGGTTGAAGGCCATGGGCAGGGCGGAGCTGACCAGGCCGCCGACCTGGTTCTCCTTGGTGAAGCCCCAGGAGGCCGGGACATTGTCCATCCAGCGGTTGAACACGGCCCGGTAGTCGATGGCGGTGGCCGAGGCGCGCGACGACACCGAGCCGAGCCCGACGTTGACCAGCCCCTCCCCCACAGACCAGATCCACCCGTAGCCGGGCAGGAGGTCGGACTTGCCGGGCTTGCCGTCCCACAGCTCGAGGCGCGACTCCATCCAGGCGTCCTTGGCGCGCGGCGAGCGGAAGTAGGCGCGCACGGCCACTCCCATGGGGCGGCGCTCGTTCTTGGTGCGTCCGACGGCGGTGGCCAGGCGGGCCGAGACCCCTCCTGCGTCGATGACCAGGGGGGCGGTGAAGGTGGTGGGGCCCTCGATGCCGGGGAAGGCGACCCGGTTGGTAGGGCGGGCCTCGACGCCGGTGACCCGACCGGCGGGTGAGGTGACGGGGCCGGTGACGGTGACGCCGGTGAGCAGGCGAGCGCCGGCCGCGGCGGCGTGCTCGGCCAGGTCCCGGTCGAGCAGGGCGCGGGGACGGGCCATCCCGTAGGAGGGGAAGGAGGCCTGCTCGGGCCAGGGGAAGTGGAGGAGATGGCCGCCGCCGATGACGCGCAGTCCGCGGTTGCGCTGCCAGCCGGAGGTGTCCACGCCCATGGAGACGAGCTCGCGCACGGCCGAGGGCGTCAGGCCGTCGCCGCATACCTTGTCGCGGCCGAGTTCCTGCTTCTCCAGGAGGATGACGTCGAGGCCGAGGGTGGCCATGTGGAAGGCTGCTGAGGAACCGGCGGGACCGGCGCCGACGACGATGACGTCGGCCGTGGCGGAGGCGCTGGACTGGGCAGCTGCCTGAGTCACTCGGGCTCCCCTCCTCGGTGCATCTGGTACGGCAGGTGTTGTCGTAGGCATCACAGTTGGCACCGTAATGCAGGCCCCGCGCTCGACGGAGCCTGCGCCGACTGTACCCAGGGGGCGCACACCTCTTGAACGAGACCGCCCCAGATGGTGCACATCAGAGGTTTTCGTTGCTGTGGCGGCAATGCGGGAGCAAGGTCCCGCAGAGGCCGGAGGGCGAGCCGCTCCAGAATTACGCTGCAAGTGAGTGACGAATTTCAACGTCGTCGGACGGGACCTGGGTCCTAGGCGGCTCGAGGCGCCTCGGTCAGGATTTGCGATGATGCTCCTATGAGCCGATCGCCTCTTCGAGCCACCCTCACCAAGGACCCGCGCGAGGTCGCCGGGATGTTCGACGCCGTCGCACGCCGGTACGACCTGTCCAACGACGTCATGAGCCTGTTCCAGGTGCACATGTGGCGCCGGGTGACGCGCGCGGCCGTGGCCGCCGGACCGGGAATGCGTGTCCTGGACCTGGCTGCGGGAACCGGCACCTCCTCGGTGGAGTACGCCGCCGACGGCGCTGAGGTCGTGGCCTGCGACTTCTCCACCGGTATGGTGGCCGAGGGCAAGCGCCGCCACCCCGAGATCGCCTTCGTGGCAGGGGATGCGACCTCCCTGCCCTTCGCCGATGAGACCTTCGACGTCGTCACCATCTCCTACGGGCTGCGCAACGTGCAGGACACGGCGCGGGCGCTGGCGGAGATGCACCGGGTGACGGTCCCGGGCGGACGGATCGTCATCGCGGAGTTCTCCACCCCGGTCTCGCGAGTATTCCGTCGCATGTACCGCTTCTACCTGGGCAGCGCCCTGCCGGCCGCGGCGCGCCTGGTCTCATCGAACACGCAGGCCTATGACTACCTCGGCGAGTCGATCCTGGCCTGGCCGGACCAGAGGGAGCTGGCCGGTCTCATGCACGAGGCCGGTTGGCGAGGCGTGGGGTATAAGAACCTCTCCGGCGGAATCGTCGCCGTCCACCGGGCAACTCGCGGCGCGCAGACCGCGCAAGCCGAGTCGTGAGGGCCGATCACTGCCGGGCAGCTCCGCCGCGGCTGTCCTTCCGCACCCACGAGCTGCCTGACGGAGCACTGGAGGGGCTCGAGCTCATTGACCTGCTGGCGGGCCGCACCGATGTCTGCTCCTGGGTCCACGAGAGGCACGGGCTCATCGGTCTGGGACGCGTCCTGACGGTCGAGGCGCGCGGCGACGAGCGCATCGAGGCACTGAGGACGGCGTGGCGGTCCGTCGTCGGCGCGGCCTGGTGGCGCGACGCGCTGGTACGCCCCGGGACCGGGCCGGTCGCCCTGGGCGCGATCACCTTCTCCCCCGCCTCAGAGCTGGCCTCGGTGATCCTGGTCCCCGAGGTGCTCATCGGGCGCGATGACGACGGCGCCTGGCTGACAACCGTCATGTCCGCGGCATCCGAAGGAACGGAACCGGAGCACCCGGATCCCCAGGCGCTCATCAAGACGCTGGTGGCCAGGGCCCGCACCGCCCTCGGCCAGGAGCACGCGCACGGCGGCAGCGACCCGGACGAGGCTCGCGCCGCCGTCGAGATGGGGGCGCTCAGCGAGGAGCAGTGGTGCCGAGCGGTGGCGGACGTCCAGGAGCGGATGCACTCGGGGCGGGCCCGCAAGGTGGTCCTGGCCCGAGACGTCCTGACCTACCCATCCGCACCGGTCGCCACCGGCACGGTACTGCGGCGCCTGACCGCCGACTACCCCTCCACCTGGACCTTCGCTGTCGACCAGATGGTGGGAGCCAGTCCCGAGCTGCTGCTGCGGCTGCGCGACCGGCGTCTCATGAGCCGGGTGCTGGCTGGTACCGCCCGACGACGCACCGGTGAGGACGCGCTGGCCACAGCCCGCCTAGCGGCCTGGCTGGAGGGATCGGAGAAGAACAATCGGGAGCACGAGCTGGCCAGGGCCTCGGCGATCACGGCGCTGGAGCCGCTGTGCTCGGTGGTGGAGGCCCCGGCGCGCTTCGTCCTGACGCTGCCGAACGTGCTGCACCTGGCCAGTGACGTCACCGGGGTCGTCGCCGGGGACACCGGCGCCCTGGCACTGGTGGACGCTCTGCACCCGACGGCGGCCGTGTGCGGGACACCGACGCCGGCGGCCGCGCGCCTCATCGAGGAGGCGGAGTCCATGGACCGGGGGCGTTACGCCGGCCCCGTGGGCTGGGTCGACTGGCACGGCGAGGGCGAGTGGTGCATCGCGCTGCGCAGCGCCCAGCTGCCCGCCGACGGCGTCGGCCCGCACGCCCCCGCTCGGGTCTTCGGGGGCTGCGGCATCATGCCGGACTCCGATCCGGTCGATGAGCTGGCCGAGACCACCGCCAAGATGCGCCCCGTGCTGGGCGCGCTGGGCGTACTCCCCTGATCAGGAGTCCTTGCGCTCAGCCAGGGTCACATCGATGTCCTGCTTCTTGGAGTCACGGATGACCGCGAGCTTGACCTTGTCGTTGGCGGAGTACTGACGCACGTAGCCGGTCAGTGCCGAGCCCTGGGAGGTGGTCTTGCCATCGATGGCGATGACGACGTCGCCCTTCTTGAGGCCGGCCTTGTCGGCGGGCGAGCCGCTCTCAACCGAGGTGATCCTGGCACCGGCTCGCTTGGCGCCGTCGGCCTCAGCGGCGTCGGTGTCGAGGCTGACCCCCAGGTAGGCGTGGGTGGCCGACCCCGACTCGATGAGCTGCTTGGCGACCTTGTCTGCCAGCTTGACGGGAATGGCGAAGCCGATCCCGATGCTGCCCGAGCCGGCCTCCCCGGAGCTGGAGCTACCCATCGTGGCGATCGAGCTGGTGATACCGATGACCCGGCCCTTCTCGTCGAACAGGGGGCCGCCGGAGTTGCCGGGATTGATGGCGGCATCGATCTGGATCGCGTTGGTGTACACCGCCGAGGCCGATGAGCCGCCGCCCGAGTCTCCCTCGCCCCCCTCCCCCTGGGCGTTGACGACCGGGCGGTCGAGGGCCGAGACGATGCCCGTGGTGACGGTGGAGGACAGACCCAGCGGGTTACCGATGGCCATGACGTCCTGGCCGGTGGTCAGCTTGTCGGAGTCGCCGAGCTGGGCGACGGTGAGGTCGTCAGGAGCGTCCTTGAGCTGGATGACCGCCAGGTCGGTAGCGGGGTCGGTACCAGTGGTCTCGGCCTCGTAGACGCGGCCGTCGGCCAGCGTCACCTGGATCTGCGAGGCGCTGGCCACCACGTGGTTGTTAGTGATGATGTGCCCCTCCTTGTCGAAGATGACGCCGGAGCCGAGGGCGGTGCCCTTGTCCGTGGCGATGGCGATGGACACGACGGCGTTGGACACCGCGGCCGAGACGGCCTCCCAGTCGGGGGCCTGGCCGGCGCTGTTGACGGTCTTGGTCGTGTCTCCGGTGGCGATCGCGGTGGGGGCGGCCGAGGAGCGCTGTGACGCGCCGCCGTCCCGGGCGTCGAGAGCCTTGATCGCTCCTACGGCACCGCCGGCCCCCAGCAGGGAGGCGACCACCACGGAGGCGACCAGGGCGAACCATCCCGGTCCCCGGCGCCGCTTCGACCCGTTCTCGCTGCCGGTGACGTTCGAGGTCGCGTAGAAGGACTCCCCGGCGCCGGCCGACGCGTAGCCACCGGGCGTCGTCGGAACGCTCGTGTAGGGCGAGCCGAGGTGGGCCTGCTGGCCCGGGTGGGACTGCTGGGAGGCTGACTGGTTGTAGGGCGCCTGCTGCCCCTGGGAGTAGGCGGGGTACTGGCCCTGCTGCTGGGACGCGGCGTAGACCGACGTCGGCTGGTCGGCGGGCATCTGCGACGTGGCCTGGCCCGCGGGCAGCTGCTGGGTGTACTCCGTGCGCCCGCCGGCCACGGCCGGAGCGGCCCCGGGCAGGGCCGGTGCGTCCTGGGAGGCGCCGGCGCCGTAGGCCTGTGACAGATCCTCATAGCCGGCCTGGTGCGGGGGCACGCTCGGGGGCTCACTGCCGGAGGCGGCTGCGGCCGATCCGCCCTGGCTCAACGCGGACGGGGAGCCGACACCGGTGTGACTGCCCTCTGCCGCCTGTCCGGGCTCAGCGGGCCGGTAGGCCTCCGGGTTCGTCTCGTCGTATCCGCTCATCTGTGTGTTCCTCCTCGGGCCGTGTGCCCTGTCCAGGTCCGCAGGTAGACAACATCAGGGCTCTGCGCCGTTTCCGACTATTTCCTGAGGCTCTGCTGTGGATCGTGTAACCGTTGTGTCGCAGCGCGCTGAGACGGAGGGGCGCGGGCCCGGAGTGAGCCGACGATCGCCCTCTACGGATCTCATCGTGCGCGGTGGTGTCTATCTCTATCGTCGTTCATGTTGTCTCAGCGTGAAGCGTGCGCATCCTCGACCGCCCAGACGACGACGCTGAGGCCTTCGACCGGCTCTGCCAGGAGCGTCTGAAGGGCCGCGGCATCCTCGGGGATGCCGACACGAGCCCCCAGGGCGGTGGCCAGTGCAGAAATACTCGCACACTGCGGGGCGGCGAAGAGGCGTTCGAACCGACCGGATGCCGTGGTGCGGGCATACTCGAGGTGGGAGAAGATCGTTCCTCCGCCGTCGGCGACGACGATAACCTGAAGGTCGGCCTCCGCCTCACGGACTCCTCTCCCCATTGACATGGCGTCGTGCAGGAAGGCGAGATCTCCCATGACGGCACGAACCGGCCTGCCCGAGGCCATCCACAGTCCGATACCGGTGGCGATGGTGCCGTCGATTCCCGCCAGGCCGCGGTTGGCGGTGGCCCTCGGGGCCGCATCCGCGGGACGGGCGAGGCGGTCGAGGCGACGCACCGTCATCGAGGAGCCGACCAGCAGGGCGGGGGCGTCGGGCGCCAGACTCGCCTCCCACACGGCACTCACCGCGGCGTTCGCGACGGCGTCGGCACTGCCGGGATGCTCCGGCTCGGGCAGGTCCGCGACGGCCCGGCGCCAGGCCGCGGTCCAGGCGGCGTCGGCCCGCACCAGGCCGAGGCCGGCGATCAGGCGGGCCGCCCGGGAGCCGACCTCCTCGGCGGGGGCGAGCCCGGTGCCGTCAAGGGGGATGACGCGGTCGGCGCACCCGGAGACGTCGGTCCACCGGGCACGCTCGGTCAGGACGGTGATCTCCAGGTCATCACGCCCCAGGAGCGCGGTGACGGATCGGCTGAGGCTGGGGTGGCCGACGACGATGAGGTGTCCGGCCTGCTCAACGAGATCTCGTCCCGGTCCGGTGGCCAGGAGCTCGGCGTAGCGGGTCAGGGCCTGGGGGCCACTGCGGGCATGGGACGTGGGCTCGGCCAGAAGCGGCCAGTCGAGGAGCTCGGCCACGGTCCTGGCCAGGGCGCCGACGGCGGGACGGGCGGTATCCCCGGCGACGACGACACCCGGGCGTCCCCCGTCCGGTCGGTTGCGGTCGACCTGCTCGATGCCCCTGGGAACCTGCAGCGGCTCGGCGCCCGGCACTACGTGAGCCGTCGACGGCGTCGGGAGCGGCACAGCCGCCGGCGCCGCGTCGCTCACCGCCAGGGGCGGGCGGAAGCGGGCGTTGATCTGGGCGGGACCAGGGTCTCGGCTGAGGGTCCCGGTGGCCGCGGCGACGGCGCGGCGCACCTGCCCGGCGATGGCGGCGCGGGCCGCGTCACCGCCAAGGTCGCAGGACAGGTCGGCGGGCAGGTCGACGGCCAGGCGCAGGGCCGGGGCGAGAAGACCGATCTGCTCAGTGGTCTGGCTGGCGCCGGTGCCGACCAGCTCGTGGGGCCGGTCGGCACTGATGACGAGCAGGGGGACCCCGGCGGCGTCGGCCTCGCTGACGGCCGGGTGGAGGTTGGAGACGGCCGTCCCCGAGGTGGTGACGACGGCGGCGCACCGGCTGCGCCCGGCCAGGGCGTGGGCGCGGGCGGCGCCCAGTGCGATGAAGCCGGCGCTGCGCTCATCGAGAACGACTCGCAGAGCGAGTGCCCCGGCATCGGCGGCGTCGGCCAGGGCCTCCGCCAGCGGGGCGCTGCGCGACCCCGGGCACAGGACGACCTCGCTGACGCCTTCGGCCAGGAGGGCGACCACGATGCTGCGGGCGTCGGCCAGGGCGGGCGGGAGCTTCGGGCACTCCGGGGAGTCGGTCACAGGGGTGAGGATACGAGAGCGTCCGGCCCGTGCTCCGCAGCGATTCGTCACAGTTCGGCGGGGCTCCCGCACCGATCAGCGGGTTCTACAGCGGCAGCCCGGCGACGGCCCGGCTCGGGTCGCGGGCCTCGCGCTGGCGGCGGGCGTGCAGGGCCCCGGCCAGGTGCAGCAGGCGCGTCTGCCAGTGCTTGGTGAGGTAGGGGCCCGCCTTGGCCTCGTTCAGGAGGCGCTCGGAGACGGGCGCGGCGTCATCGACGCGTAGGGCCCCGTTGCTGGGGAGGACGCTGGGCTCGGCGACGTCCCGGGTCAGCAGGCGGGCGGTGCCAAGACCGCAGGCGTGGCTGAGGGTCGGCAGGCTGAAGGCGAGGGTGGCGCCGGCCATGATGCCCACAGAGGTGTCCAGGGCGGAGGAGACGACCGCCGGTAGCCCGAGACGCTCGGCCATGTCCAGGGCCCGGTGCACTCCGCCCAGCGGGGCGATCTTGAGAATAGCGACGTCGGCCGCGCGCCGGTGGACGATCTCCAGCGGGTTGGCCGACAGCCGGATGGACTCGTCCGCGGCGATGGGGACGTCGACGGCGCGGCGCAGGTCGGCCAGGTCGTAGACGGTGGCGCAGGGCTGCTCGGCGTACTCCAGCCCGCCCGCGGCCCGGTCCATCCGTGGAAGGTTCTCGCGGGCGGTTTCCAGGTCCCAGGCCCCGTTGACGTCGATGCGCACCTTCCCCGAACGCCCCAGGGTCGAGCGGACCGCCTCGAGGCGAGCCAGGTCGGCGGAGCGCTGCTCTCGGCTGCCGGAGACCTTGACCTTGGCGGTTCTGGCCCCGGAGGCGCGCACCACCTCGGCCGCCTCCTGGGCGCCGATCTCGGGGACCGTCACATTGACGGGGATGGTCTCGCGGTAGCGGGGCAGGACGGAGTTGCCCAGGGCCTGGGACAGCCCGGATGCGAGCCAGGGCGCGCTGGCCTCCGACCCGTAGTCCCAGAACGGCGCGACCTCGCCCCAGCCGCCGGGGCCGTGGAGCAGGACACCGTCGCGGCGGGTGATACCGCGAAACGGCGTCGTCAGGGGGATGTCCCAGACCACGGCGCGGTCGATCCGGTCCAGCAGACCGGTGGAGTCCTGCGCATGAAGAGCGGCGATGTCGATCTCGCCGCTGGCATGCTGATGGTCCGGACTCACTGGGACAGAATACGCACGATCTTCAATCAACATGATGAAACCGGGACAAGGGTGGCGGGCCCCACCTCGACAAACGTCCGACGGATTCCGTCCGACGTCGTCGATCAGGGCCCCACCCCGTCCCGGTCCGGCTCGCCGGTCAGTCGCCCAGGGTGGCGACCATGACTGCCTTGATGGTGTGCATGCGGTTCTCGGCCTGGTCGAAGACGATGGAGGCCTCGGACTCGAAGACGTCGTTGGTGACCTCGACACCATCCATACCGGTGGCCTGGAAGATCTCCTCACCCACGGTCGTGTTGCGGTCGTGGTAGGCGGGCAGGCAGTGCATGAACTTGGCCTGGGGGCCGGCGATCGCCATGAGCGAGGTATTGACCTGGTAGGGGCGCAGCATGGCGATGCGCTCGTCCCAGACCTCCTTGGGCTCGCCCATGGAGACCCAGATGTCGGTGTGGACGAAGTCGACGCCGGCGACACCCTCCTCGACCGACTCGGTCAGGGTGATACAGGCGCCGGTAGACTCGGCGACCTGATGGGCCGCCGCGACGCACTCCTCATCGGGCCACAGCTCCTTGGGGGCCACGATGCGCACGTCGGCGCCCAGGAGCGCACCGTTGACCAGCAGCGAGCGGCCCATGTTGAAGCGGGCGTCGCCGACGTAGGCGTAGGAGATCTCGCCGGCGGGCTTGCCGGCGTGCTCCAGCATGGTCAGGGAGTCGCACAGCATCTGGGTGGGGTGCCACTCGTCGGTCAGGCCGTTCCACACCGGCACCCCGGACAGGGCGGCGAGCTCCTCGACCTTGGACTGCTTGTCGCCGCGGTACTCGATGCCGTCGAACATGCGCCCCAGAACCCGGGCGGTGTCCGCCACGGACTCCTTGTGGCCCATCTGGGAGCCCGACGGGTCCAGGTAGGTGACGTGGGCTCCCTGGTCGTGCGAGCCGACCTCGAAGGAGCAGCGGGTGCGCGTCGAGGTCTTCTCGAAGAGGAGAGCGATGTTCCTGCCCGCCAGGCGGCGTTCCTCCTGGCCGGCCTTCTTGGCCGCCTTGAGCTGGGCGGCCAGCTCGATGAGCGCCATCCACTCTGCGGGCGCGAAGTCGAGCTCCTTGAGGAAGCTGCGGCCCTTGAGGCCGGCGAGGACGGTGGAGTCGGGTGCGGCGAGCGCGGTCATAGGGGTCCTTTCAGTGCGGTGAGCCGGGATGATGGTAAGGCACACCCCACACCGACACCGACCACAGCCGTTGGTGCGAGACGCCTTCCACAGGCTTTGTAGAATGGCTCGAACGGTTGAATTCACGATCAGACCGGACAGAAGGGCCCCGGACAGAAGGGACGACATGATCGAAGGCAGTACAGGACGGGGCAACACAGAGCATGGTCGCTGGAGGCCAGTCACCCCCATCTCAGCGATGGTGGTGGGCCGCCTGGTTCTCGGAGTGCCTGGAGTCATCGGGCTGACGGTCATCGTGCTGGCCTGGTCCGCGATGACCGGGGCGGGTTTGGGGATCGGCCGAGCACTCTTGTTCTCCCTGGTGGCGGTGACTGTGCGCGAGGTCATCGACGCCTCCGCGCACCGGCTCATCATGCGGGCCTGGCGCTCCCGGGACGCTCACGGCCTGCTGCTGACCCTCGTTGCCGTGCTCTGCCCAGCGGTAGCCGGGTTCCTGGCCGCCCGCCTCCTCGCCCCGGCGTCGACGACGGCGCTGACGGTTCTCACGTGGCTGCCGTTCATGGCCTTCGTCGCCATGGTCGAGAGGCCGTGGGACACGTCGCTCGGTTACGACGCCGTCCAGGAGCGCATCCACCAGCCCCAACCGATCCCGCCGGAGTACGTCACCGCCGACTTCCGCGACGGCCGCAGGTTCCTCCCCGAGCTCAGACGGGTCGCACTGGCTCACACAGCGCCGTAGCCGCCGAGGCACCGCCGCAGACTGAGTCAGCGCCCGGGGAGCAGCACGTCCTCACCACCTCGACAGACATCAACTGCGACGACGATCACAGCCTTGTTAGGGTGAGGGTGCGTCACCCGTGGGCTGCGAAGCGGTAGGAGGAGCACATGAGCGCGCGCAGCATCGCTCACGCGTCGGACCACCGGCGCTGGACACCGGCCGTCCCCCTGTCGGGGGTCGTCGCGGGAAGAGTCTTCCTGGGGGTCTTCGGAGCGCTCGTCGTCGGAGCCGCGGTGGCCATCTGGTCCGTTCTCACCCACTCCGGGCTCACCTCCGACCAGATCACAGGATTCGCCATCCTGGCCACCGCGGTACGCGAGACCCTCGACGCCTCCTCGATGCGCCTGACCATGCGTATCCTGCGGACCAACGACATGAGCAGGGCCGAAAGAGTCGCCGCTGCCATCATCTTCCCCGCCGCCGGGGGCGCGGTCGCGGCGATGCTCTTCGCTCCGGTACTCCTCATCCCCCTCACCGCTCTGACGTGGATCGTTTCCATCGTCTCGACCTGCGCGCTGGAACAGCCGTGGAAGACCGCGATGTCCTACGAGGAGATGAGGGAGCGTGGCCGACAGACCCGCCTCATGACCCGGGAGCACTTCACCGAGGAGATCGCTGACGGCCGGATGACCCTCCACCCGATCGACGACGAGGGCTACTACCTCGACGAGGACGGGAACCGCATCGAGGAGTAGGGCTCCCCATCGGAAGAGACTCCTTGACTCGACAGTGATCCCGCCGTCGACATGCTCGGCGGCGGGATCACAGGCGTGTCAGGAGCCGCCCCGAGTACCACGCTCAGGACGGGCCGGCGACCGCAGGCGTCAGGACTTCTTGAAGTCGTACTGCGGGTACTTCTGAGACCAGGCGATGGCGGCCTGGTCCTCCTTGCCCTCGCCGTAGGTGTTGACAACGAGGTCCTCGAGGTTGCCGTAGGTGGCCTCATCCATCTTGATGGAGCCGAGCCATGAGGCGATCTCGGGATAGTCCTGAGCGAACCCCTCGCGTCCTAGGAAGTGGAGCCCCTCCCCCTTTCCGAAGGCGTCCTTGGGGTCCTCCAGGTCGCGCATGTTGAAGGTCGTGTTCGCCCAGAAGGGGTGCCACAGAGTGACAACGATCTCCTTCTTGGCATCAACGGCCTTCTTGAGCTCGGTGAGCATGCTCGCGGTCGAGGAGGTCAGGAACTTCATGTCCTGCAGTCCGTAGGCCGGAATCACCTTCCCCTCGGAGGCCTTGACCAGGCCGGACCCCGACTCGATGCCGACGATCCGGTTGTCGATCTGGGAGGCGTGGGGCTTGATGTCCTCGATCGAGGTCATCTCCGAGTAGTCGGGGACTGACCAGCACAGCTTGGCCGAGTCGTAGTAGCTCCCCAGGTCCTCGATGTACTTGCGGTACTTGTCCATGTAGTCCTTGTGGGTGACGTCCGGCCACGCAGAGGGGTAGAGATCGACAGCCCCCTGGCTCAGCCCCGCGTAAAGCGGTCCGGCCTCGCTCAGGTCGGTCAGCTTGATCTGGTAGCCGGCCTTCTCCAGCTGAGTCTTGAGCAGGTGGGTCATGGACAGGCCATCGCTCCAGGACGGAACGAAACCGAGCCGAAGCCGTTTTCCCCCGCCGGAGCTCCTACCGCAGGCGGACAGAGCGCCCGCTGCCGTCAGAGAGGCGAGGGCGGTGGTGAACGTGCGGCGGGAGGTTTGCATGGCGTTCCTTCGATGTGCGCCCGGCGCCGGTGAGGACGGGGCGGAAAAGCGTCGTCGAGTCATGAGTCACCGCTTCTTGATGAGTGAGAGCAACGAACCCTCCTCACGCGGCGCTCCGAGAGCCGCGGTCACCCGGTCCAGGAAGATCGCCAGGAACACGATGGACAGTCCCGCCTCGGTGCCCTTGGCGATGTCGATGGTCGACAGAGCGTTGACGACCTCCTTGCCCAGGCCGTCAGCACCGACCATGCCCGCGATCACGGCCATCGACAGGGCCAGCATGATGACCTGGTTGACGCCGGCCATGATGGTGGGAACGGCCAGTGGCAGTTGAATGCCGCGGAGGATCTGCCAGTCGGTCGCGCCGAAGGAGCGCCCCGCCTCGACGGTCTCCTTGTCCACCTGCTTGATGCCCAGCTCGGTCATCCGCACCCCGGGGGGCATGGAGAAGATGAGCGTGGCGAACATGCCGGGGACCACACCGATGGAGAAGAACAGGACCGAGGGGATGAGGTAGACGAACGCGGGCATCGTCTGCATGAGGTCGAGGACCGGACGGATGATCGCGCTGACGTACTTGTTGCGGGCGGCCCAGATCCCCAGAGGAATGGCGAAGACGAGAGCGGTCAGGGTGGCGATGGTGACCAGGACCAGCGTCTCCATCGCGTTCTCCCACTGCCCCAGGGAGATGATGAGCAGGAAGGTGATGGCCGTCCCCAGGGCCAGTCTCCACGACTTCGCCATCCACGCGATGAGCGCGAAGACGATCACCATGAGGAGCGGCGGCACAGCCAGAAGCACGTCCACCAGGGTGTCGTTGACCGAGGTCCCGGCCTGGGAGATCGCCGCGAGAAGGCCGTGAAGATGGTTCTGGATCCAGTCAATGAGGACCTCGACCGTCTTGCCCAGAGGAATCTTGGGAATGAAGGTCTGCACGGGAATCATCAGGCGTCGGCTCCTTCGGCCTCGGTGGTCTCACTGGCCTCTCCGGCCTGCTCATCGGTCTGCCCCGCCGCAGCGTCCCGCTCGACGCTGTCGGGGACGTCATCGCTGGTGGCACTCACGTCCAGGCTCTGCTCGCTGATGGCCGCCAGCAGAGTGACACGCGGGATGACGCCGGAGATGTGGCCGGCGTCGTCGACGACGACGATGGGGGCGGCGTGCTGCGCGGCATGGGCGAACAGCTCGTTGATCGGAGTCGAGTGCGACACCACGGGCATCTCGTGGATCGTGGACTGCGGAAGGACGTCGGAGCCCTCCTTGACCGCACGGGCGACGTCGTCCTCCCAGACGTATCCGAAAGGAGTCCGGTCACGGTTCTGCACCAGCAGCCACGGGGGCTGGTTCTCCCGCAGGAGCTTGTGGGCGGCGCGCGGGCTGCGGTCCGAGCCCAGGACGGCGTACGGGGGCTCGGCGATGGAGCCGGCCGTCAGCACCCGGGTGCGGTCGACGTCGGCCACGAACCGCGAGACGTAGTCGGAGGCGGGGTCGCGCAGGATCTCCTCGGCGGTGCCGACCTGCTCGACGCGTCCGTCACGCATCATGGCAATCCGATCCCCCAGCCGCATGGCCTCGTTGAGGTCGTGCGTGATAAACAGGATGGTCTTGCCGAGCTTGCCCTGGAGGTCGATGAGCTGGTCCTGCATCTCACGACGGATGAGCGGGTCGAGTGCGGAGAAGGCCTCGTCCATGAGCAGGATATCGGTCTCAGCGGCCAGGGCGCGGGCCAGGCCCACGCGCTGCCGCATCCCGCCGGAAAGCTCGCCCGGCTTGTAGCCGCCCCACCCCTCGAGGCCAACCATGGACAGGGCCTCCTCGGCCCGGCGCTCGCGCTCGGAGCGGCTCACGCCCTGGATCTCCAGACCGTAGGCTGCGTTCTCCCCCACCGTCCGGTGAGGCAGGAGGGCGAAGTTCTGGAAGACCATGGAGACGCGCTCGCGGCGAAGGTCGCGCAGCTTCGGCTTGGAGATATCGGCCAGGTCCTCCCCGTAGAGGGTCATGCTTCCCGACGTGATGGGCAGCAGGCCGTTGACCATGCGGATGAGCGTGGACTTGCCTGAGCCCGACAGCCCCATGACGACGAAGATCTCGCCCTTGTCAACGTCGAAGGACGTGTCGATGACGGCCGCGGTCTGCCCCGACTTCCTCAGCTCGTCCCGCGTCCTGCCGGCTTTAAGCTTCTTGACGCCGTCGGACGGTCGCCGCCCGAAGACCTTGTAGACATGGTTGGCCTCTATGACTTTCACAGCACTCCTCGCGATCTAGCTCCTGGGCCTGCGCCGCGAGGATCCGGAGGCGAGTTGTGTCGCCCACTTCGGGCCTCCAGGCGGCCGCAAGCCCGTTTTATAGTGCTGCGGAGCATTCAGGTGGTCAATTTGACGGTATGTACAAATTCGTTGATTTGCAGGCCCTCAGGCCTTGACACGCCTGAGGGCGTGGCCGGGGACACGCCTGGAAGGCGGGGCGGAGATCACCTCGGACGCAGAGGCGGACCCCACCGCTTCGCAACACCAGAAATGATTGAAATCATCACGGATAACGAGAACTCGCACGGGCCATGCCCATCAGGACTACAGGCCTGGCACATAACCAACAACTCGAGCATCTGCAACTGGAACTCTTCAAGACGACTGTAAGTGAATATAATCACATTTCGTTCTGGATTCCGATCCTGCTGTCTCCAGGACGGTGAGCAGCATGAAGATCGCCTACCCACCCGGCCGCATCTGCCGGCGGGATGTGAGCGAACAGTCACCGATCACGCGGATCTCCTGCGAACCAAGGCCGCCCGTCCTTGCGAATCACTAGGCTGAGGGGCGCGATCGCAACTCAGCGAGCCAACCAACGGAGGAGACCGGCGTGCCGGCTGCAGGATGGACCCCGGCGGACGGGGCGGGCCCCAGGGATTCCTCAGAGGCCCGCAGGCACAGGGTCCCAAGGCTCACGCCGATGTGCGCATCTCGAACATGTCGCTCATCCTGCGCAGCTCCGAGCTCGTCGGCGACACCGGACGCCACTCCGACAGGATGATCGAGCACGTGGCGGCCATGCTGTCCCAGGCCCTGGACGAGCTGACACGGCAGGGGACGACGGTTCCGGGAATCGTCCTGGCTCAACCCGGGATCATCGACTACGCCAATGACACCGTGCGCTACTCCTCCACCCTGGGGCGGTACGACGTCGCCCTGGTGGACAAGGTTCGCGACGCTATCGCCCGCCGCACGGGCTCCGGCCGGGACGTCCCCGTCATCACGCTGGAGAACGACGCCAAGCTCGCCGCACTGGCCACCTACGAACGCTATGCGCCGGCCGGGGTACGCAATCTGCTCTACCTGTCGGGCGGGGAGGGCATCGGTGCGGGCATCATCGCCGACGGCCACCTCTTTCGGGGCTGGCTGGGCCTGACCGGCGAGGTCGGGCACATGCCCGTGGAGCCCGAGGGCCTGCTGTGCCGGTGCGGACGACGCGGCTGCTGGGAGACCCGCTCCGGCCTGGAAGCGCGCCTCCTGGACAGGCGCGCCCAGGTGAAGGTAGAGGTTTCCCACCTGGGGCAGTGGGCGTCGTCGCACGGGGCAGCTCTCGTGGCGCTGGAGTCGGTACTCGACACCCCCTGCCTGGGCGGAGGCCCATCCGCAGGAGGCCACCAGGTTCTTCCTCATGTCCGACCGGGTCACGGCCACCGCCGACGGTCCCGTAAGCATCGACCTGCTGGCCTCCTGGTTCGCCGACCAGGCCCAGCCGGACACCGGTTGCGACGTCTCACGCTGGTGGCAGGCCCACGACCGCACCACCGGTCGGGAACTGCCCATCACGGGGTGGAGCCTGGAGGCCGACGGACGCACGGTCACCGTGCAGGAGGCACTCGCCGGGCACGTCTACACCGTCAGCTTCCTGGCGACCCAAGGTCTGGGACCCGACCCAGATGTACAACTACCTCACCAACGGCTGGGGCGACGACCCCTCGCGCGTGAGGGAGAAGCTCTTCGACGTGCGCCATGAGGTCACGTGGGCCCATGTGCGCTCCCACCTGAGTGCCTGGCTCTCCACACACCCCGAGGTGGACGTGGTCCGCTTCACCACCTTCTTCTACCACTTCACCCTCGTCTACGGCACCGACGCCGCTGAGCGCTACGGCGAGCACTTCGCCGCCACCGGCATCGACGCCGTCGTCGGCTCCGTCGGCCCGGGGGCGACCTGCAGGATGATCGCCGACATCCCCCACGTCCGTTACACCGAGGGCCGGTTCCTGCCCTACTTCTTCCCCGACGTCTTCCACCCGGGCGGCGACCCGGTCGCCGAGGCGAACCACAGCTGGCTGGAGGCCCGGCGCGCCATCGTGCGGTCCCCTCTGGACCGGATCGGCTACGGCGGCTACCTGTCCCTGGCCGTCGAGCACCCCGACTTCATCGACTGCATCGAGCAGATCGTCGCGGAGTTCCGCGTCATCGGTTACGACCGCCGTTTCCTGTCGGACACCGCCGCCTGGTGGGCCGTCGAGGTGCTCGTCGGCTTCAAGTGGATCAGCGCCAAGATGGCCGAGACCGGCGCCGTCATCGGAGGCGAGTCCTCGGGCGGACTGACCGTGCGCGGTCACATCCCCTGCAAGGACGGGGTCTACGCCGGCTCCCTGCTGGTCGAGGCGGTGGCGGCCTCGGGCAAGAAGCTCTCCGAGCTCTACACCGACATCGTGGCCAGGTACGGTGAGCTCGTCATGGTGGAGGGTGCCTACGGCTTCACCTCCGAGCGGCGCGCCGAGCTGGAGGAGCGCATCTTCTGCGCCCACGATCTTCCCGCCTTCGCCCACGACGTCGAGCGCGTCTCGTGGGAGGACGGCTGCAAGGTCTACTTCACGGGCGGCGGCTGGGTGACGATCCGCTTCTCGGGCACCGAGCCGCTCCTACGGGTCTTCGCCGAGATGTCCACCGGTGACGAGGCCCGGACGACCGCGGCCGCCGTCGCGGGCCACTACGGCCTGGACGCCTGAGACGAGCAGGAGGAGAGGATCCACATGACTGACACGATGACTGACGCAGCGGACCGGACCCGTACCGCCGTCATCCTGGCCCGGGGTCTGGGGACCCGCATGCGGGCGGCCGGCCCGGCCGGCTCCGGCCTGACCTCCCAGCAGGCCGCTGCCGCCGCCAGCGGCTACAAGGCCCTCATGCCCATCGGCGGGCACCGGCTCATCGACTACGGCCTGGCGGCCCTGGCCGACGCCGGGATCGAGCGGGCCGTCCTGGTCGTCGGCCCTGAGCACGAGGACTTCCGCCGTCACATCGACTCCTTGGAGCTCAGGCGGCTCACGATCGACCTGGCCGTCCAGAGAGAACCCCTGGGAACGGCCGACGCCGTCCTGTCCGCCGAGTCGGCCGTGGGCGGGGAGCCCTTCCTCATGGTCAACGGGGACAACTACTACCCTCGCCGGGCGCTGCGCGACCTGGCCCGTCACCGGGGCAACGCGCTGGCCGGCTTCGATCGCGCCGCGCTCGTGACCGACTCCAACATCCCCGCGGAGCGGATCGCCGCCTTCGCCCTCGTGCGCGCCCGCGACGGACTGCTGGAGGAGATCGTCGAGAAGCCCTCCGCCCAGGCCGTCCAGGCCGCCGGGGCCCACGCCCTGGTGTCGATGAACGCCTTCGGCTTCACGGCCGAGATCTTCACCGCCTGCCGCCGGATCACCCCCTCGCCGCGCGGCGAGCTAGAGATCGTCGACGCCGTACGCGCCCTACGCGGCCCGGTGTCGGTCCTCCCCTCCACCGGTGCGGTCCTGGACCTGTCGCGCCGCGAGGACATCGGTGAGGTCGAGGCCCGCCTGGCCGACGTGGAGGTGTCCCTATGAACCAGGAGGTGGGGCAGGAAAAGACCCAGGGCCCCGAGGAGGTCGCGTGGAGGGTGCCGGGGCGCGTCGAGGTCCTGGGCAAGCACACCGACTACGCCGGCGGCCCGGTCCTGGTCGGCGCCGTCGACCGGGCGATCACGGCGCATGCGCGCCGCGCTCGGGGACCGCAGTCGTCCCTGACCGCCACCACCGACGGCGGCGATCCCATCACCCTGCGCGCCGGGGTGGACCCCGCTCTGGAGCCGGGCCACTGGGGGCACTACCTTCAGACGGTGCTGGACCGCCTCACCCTCAACTTCGGGGCCGGAGCGGCGGCCCATGTGTCCGTCTCCTCGGACCTGCCGCCGGCCTCCGGGATGAGCTCGTCCTCCGCGCTCGTGTGCGCCACCGCTCTGGCCCTGGCTTCCCTCAATGGCTGGGACCGGGATCCTCGGTGGATCGAGGCGATGCCCGACCGGCTGCCCTTGGCCGGCTACCTCGCCGCCGTGGAGGGCGGACGGAGCTGGCGGGACCTGCCGGGGACCAGCGGGGTGGGCACCCACGGTGGCAGCGAGGACCACACCGGCATGCTGTGCGGCGCCCAGGACCGGCTGCTCCTGGCCGGCTTCGACCCGATGCGCATCGACCAGAGCCTCCCTTTCCCCTCGCAGTGGGCACTCGTCATCGGTGTGAGCGGAGTGCTGGCGCACAAGACCGGCGCGGCCCTGGAGGACTACAACCGCGGACCGAGCACCGTCCAGTCGGTGCTGGCCAGGTGGAACAGGGCCACCGGGCGCGCCGATGCCTCCCTGGCCGGCGCGGTCCGGCACCTGGTCGGGGACGCCACCGGCGAGCAGATGGCCAAGGATCCCGCGCTGCGGGACCTGCTGGGGCTGTGCGAGCCCGGCTACGAGCGGGAGAGGATCGAGCAGTTCCTCATCGAGTCACTCGTGCTGGTGCCGGCCGGCGCCCGGCTGATCGCCGCGGCAGATCCCGGCATCGGCGAGGTCCTGGAGCGCTCCCAGGCGCTGGCCGACCGGGGGCTGCGCAACCAGGTGCCGCAGACCCGGCTCATGGCGTCCCTGGCCCGTGGGATGGGGGCCATCGGCGCCTCCTCCTTCGGTGCTGGGTGGGGCGGGTCGGTGTACGCCCTCGTTCCGGCCGATGACGCCAAGGACTTCGCCTCGCGGTGGCTCCAGGCCTATCGGGATCGCGAGCAGGAGGCCGAGCGGGCCGCCACGATCGTGACCAGGCCGGGCCCGGGGGCCTGCCGGCTGCTGTGACCGGCAGCAGCGCTCACACGGCGTCGCGGGTGACGGGGCAGGTCATGCAGTGCGAGCCGCCGCGTCCGCGCACGAGCTCGACGCCGGGGGTCTCGACGACCTCGATGCCGGCCTTGCGCAGGGCGTCGTTGGCGCGCTGGTTGTGGGCGTATCCGATGACCCGCCCGGGCGCCAGGGCGACGACGTTGCAGGAGTCGCGGGCGAGCTCGCGCAGGGCCTCAGCCTCATCGGAGGCACCGGGGCTGATGACGCGGAAGGAGTCGATGCCGGCGGCGCGCGCGAGGACAGCGTCCATCTCGGAGCCGTCGTGGACCGTCACCTTGAGGGCCCTGCCCGCTTCTCCGGGCTCGATCTCCACGGTGGTGACCTCGGTGAAGCCGGGGAAGCGCAGGTAGGTGTCGGGGCTGACCTTGGTCATGAGGGTGTCCAGGTGCATGACGGCCTCGAGCTGGGTGTAGAAGGCGGCGTCGGGCATGTGGACGCCGATGACCCTGTCCGCCACCCCGGCCTCGAAGAGCTGGGAGGCCAGGCGCTCCACGCCGGCAGCGGTGGAGCGGTGGGTGAGCCCCATGACGAGGGTCCGGTTGCCCAGGATCTGGAAGTCGCCGCCCTCGATGGTGGAGGCCGCCGAGACCCGCCCCTGCTCGCGCCACAGACGGGCGGCCGGGTCGGTGGAGCCGCCGAGCTCGGCCAGGCGGGGGGCGAAGGCGGGGTGGTGGCGGTAGACGGCCTCGTAGCCGACGGCCTCGCGCCGGCGGGGCTCCAGGGCCATGGAGTTGACGGAGGCCCCGCCGTAGAGCCAGGCGGAGGTGTCACGGGTGAAGAGCAGATTGGGCAGGGGGGTGACGACGAACTGCCCCTCCAGGGTGGATAAGTAGGTGGAGGAGAACAGGTCGCGTCCGTCGGCCGAGCTGAGTCGCTCGCGCAGGTCGGTGCGGGTGATGCCTGCCAGGAGCACCTCGGCGAGCTCGGCGTCGGGCAGGGACTGGAAGTAGTCGATGAGCAGCTCGGAGGCTGAGACGCCGACGACGTCGGGGCCGACGGCCTCGTCCAGCACGAGGCCTCGGGCCTCGGGGACGGCGAGAACCTCGGTGAACAGCTCGCGGAAGTCGTGGACGATGACGCCCTCGGAACGGAGGATGGCGGTGAAGGCGTCGTGCTCGGCCTGCGCCCGGGGAATGTTGAGGGCGTCGTCGAAGAGCAGGGAGTCGGCGTTGATGGGGGTCAGGCGGGCGATCTCCCCGCCGGGCCGGTGGACGATCACCTCGCGCAGGGCGCCGGTCTCGGAGTCGACTCGCCCCCCGCCATCGGCTACGGGAATGAAGGGGCGGCTGGCGGTCTCACCGGTCTGCGTCATGGTCACAGGGTAGCGGGAGGTAGCGGGAAGCAGAGGGCGCACCGGCCTCCCGGCCGGGCGGCTCATGGAGCGGTCGCTGCCATCGTCAACGGCTTTTGTTGAGCGACGAATCAACTGGGGCGTCAAAGATGCATACTTGTCGCAAACCGCAAGAATGGTAAGATAAATTGTCCTTTGAGGCCTCTTTCCAGACAGGAGTTCCCCTAATGAAAACCGCCGCCCGCCTCACCCTTGTTGCTCTGCTCTTAGCGGGCCTCGCCGCACCGGCCAGCGCCGCACCAGCCGCCGCTCCTGTGAACCAGGACGACTCACCAACGACATTCGCCAGAGCCAGGATGTACCCGGGCTACTGCCTCATCAACCCAGGAGTTTGCTACGAGCCCTGGGGGAAGCCGTGGCATGACTGGTGACATGGAAGGTCGACGCCTCTGGGCTTGCCTGCTCGTGATGGTAAGCTCAGAGGCGTCGACATCTATATAATTTGACGTTCATACACTAATTTTTCGGCAACACAATATCGTTTTATTGCAGAATGCAGAGTACTAGTTTATTCTACGCAACCTGGGTGCGACTTAACAAGTTCTTGCCGCACCTAAGGATCGCCATTCTCTTGTCGTCCGTGCTGCCAATATTTTCTTTAGACTTAATTATCTTAGCCAACTACAGCGATCGATCTTTTTTAATTCTGGAGGCCGTTCAACTTTCTACCTTCTTTATATATTGTGCCACAAAAAAACGAAACGTTGGCGCATTTATTTTTTCGGCGACACTGCTGTTCGGCTTCATCCATCCTACATTACGTCCAGGATGGAGCTGGTGTCTTGTTTTTGCTGTTGTTATCGACCTCCTCATCTCTAAGTACATAAAACTAGCCATCATTCAGTTCCTTGTACTGTACATTGCACAATTATTAGCCGGCTATCGACCACTTGTGGCCACTGTTTCTATATTTTTCGCTGCTTTGGTGTGTTCATCCGCCAGCATCGTGATTCGCGACGCCAGGGAACGTCTTGAGAAGATGCAACGCGAGGCGGAACGCTCCAAGGAAATCGCCGCCGAGCTCATTCAGCAGCTGCGCCGCGACATTGCCGACAGCCTCCACGACGACCTGGCCGCCGACCTCACCCGCATGCTCATCATCTCCCGCTCCATCAGGCTCCCCCACGGCGACGACCGCGATCGTATGCTCGATCTTCAGGACCGGACCCAACAGGCCCTCACCCACCTGCGCCTCCTCATCCACAACCTCGCTGTCTCCCAGGGACCGCCCAAGGAGGAGCCCACCCTCCAGGAGATCGTCGAGTCCAGCGCCTCCACGTTGGCTCAGCGTGAGATCGTCCTGGACGCGGACCTCGACGGTATCGAGAGGATTCCCTCGTTGCACCGCTCCGAGCCCGGCCGGCTCCTGGTCGCCTTCATCCGCGAGAACACTCTCAACGCCCTCAAGTACAACTCCCCGCACGATCTGGTCTCCCTCTTCGTGGAGCAGGAACGGGACACCCTCTTCATCAGCTGCAGCTCACCCTGGCGGGAGCAGAAGGTCCCCGAGGAGATGCACGGAGGGTACGGTTTATGGGCGCTTCGGGATCGGTTCGAGAACGCCGGAGGGTCGCTGAGCTCCAACCGGATCGGAACCTCCTGGACCGTTCTCGCCAGTCTCCCCTGGAGTGAGACCGCCATACCAGCCACTAATGCGAGATCCCTCATTTCACCGCCGGACGGAGTCGCTTATGCCTAGTCACACCCTGCGTTCCCTGCGAGTCCTCATCGTCGACGACGATCCTCTCATCCGTACCACCTTCGCCGAGCAGCTCGATTCACAGCGGGCCATTACCGTCGTCGCCGCCGCCTCCGGTGGGCGGCAGGCCATCAGTCTGCTTATGACCGGGCAGCAGCCCATCGACGTCGTCCTGCTGGACAGCGACATGCCGGATATGGACGGCGCCCGGACGGCCAGAGCGATCTATGAGCGCTTCCCCAGGATGCCCATTGTCATGTTCACCGTCTTCAGCCGCGACGAGATGCTCACCGACGCCCTGGCCGAGGGCGTCAACGGGTTCATCACCAAGGATGAGAGCACAGAGAATGTCGCCGCCGCCCTCCTGCGCGCCAGCCGCGGCGAGCCCGTCATGTCCTCACGCCCCACGAAGATGCTTGTCGACGCCTACCAGTCCGAGCAGAAACGCGCCACCGCGGAGGCTCGTATCCAGGAGCTGGTCAACGAGCTGCCGCCCCGGCTCCAGGACGTCTACACCTGTCTTCTGGAGGGCCTGACCAACCGGCGGATCGCCCGCAAGCTCGGTATCTCGGAGAACACCGTGCGCATCTACGTCTCCGAGGTCCTCCACCGCCTCGGCCACACCTCACGCACCGAGCTCATCGCCGCCGCCCTGGGGGGCTAGGACGCCACGGCGGTCGGCACCGGCCACCTGGGGCGGAGGAATCCCACGCCCTACGCTGAGGTCATGAACGCCACCCTTACCCCGGCCCACCCGCTGCCGCGCCGCGTCTCAGAGATCTTCGACCCCGCTCGCTGGCGGGAGGTGCCCGGCTTCACCCATGCCGAGCCCGGCACTCAGAGGGCCGCTGAGGGGCCCCTGGTGGACGCCCTCACAGACGTCACCTACCACCGGGGCTGCCTGCGCGATGAGAACGGGACCTGGATCAAGGACCTGCCGGTGGTCCGCGTGGCCTTCAACCGCCCCGAGGTCCGCAACGCCTTCCGCCCCCGCACCGTCGACGAGCTCTACCGGGTCCTGGACCACGCACGCATGAGCGGCGACGTCGGCGCCGTCATCCTCACCGGCAACGGTCCCTCCCCGCGCGACGGCGGCTGGGCCTTCTCCTCCGGCGGCGACCAGCGCATCCGCGGCCGGGACGGCTACCGCTACGAGCGGGATCAGGCACCCGATACGCCCAATGCACCGGCCACGGCCACTGGTAACGCGGGTGCCGGCACCTACAGCCATGAGGCCGACGTCGCAGCCGCCCAGGCCCGTCTCGACACCGCCCGGGCCGGTCGTCTCCACATCCTGGAGGTCCAGCGCCTCATCCGCACCATGCCCAAGGCCGTCATCGCCGCCGTTCCGGGCTGGGCCGCCGGGGGCGGACACAGCCTCAACGTCGTCTGCGACCTGTCCCTGGCCTCCATCGAGCACGCCCGCTTCAAGCAGACCGACGCCGACGTCGGCAGCTTCGACGCCGGCTACGGCTCAGCACTCCTGGCCCGACAGGTCGGGGACAAGCGCGCCCGCGAGATCTTCTTCCTGGCCCGCACCTACGACGCCGTCGCCGCCGAGCGCTGGGGAGTGGTCAACGAGGCGGTCCCCCACGCCGAGCTCGAGGAGCGGGCCCTGGAGTACGCGGCCACCGTGGCGAGCAAGTCCCCGCAGGCCATCCGCATGCTCAAGCTCGCCTTCAACCTGGCCGACGACGGCCTGGCCGGCCAGCAGGTCTTCGCCGGCGAGGCCACGCGCCTGGCCTACATGACCGATGAAGCCGTCGAGGGGCGCGACGCATTCCTCCAGCGCCGCACCCCCGACTGGTCACCTTTCCCGTACTACTTCTGACGCAGAATCGATAGTTGTTCTTCGTGCCCAGTTCGTAATGACCACCAGTAACCAAGAGCGCCGAGACCGGCCATCAACCATAGGACTGGATTCCTCATGGTGAATAGGACCTCGGAATGTCGTATCAAGGTGAGCACCGGAACAGAAAGAGCGAAGAGGAGAATAAAGTATTCCAGCGTCTTCCACAGCGTCTTGCCGGAGACGAATGAGAAAATGTCCACCGTTTTCTCCGGACCACTCCGAGCGACAGGGCTATTCCTCACAGTCTATTGATGTGCATGCGGGAAGCCGCGTCAGAACAGGCGATCACACCCCAACCCCTGACGTTCGTCAGGGGTTGCGCTCACCCTCTCGAGGGCCAGTTTGATGTTGTGTACATCACAGCAACGGGTCGACTCCCCTTCCCGACTGTCAAGCGGAGTCCCCAACGGGACTGGGCGAGGGCCCGGGGGCCGGGGAGCCGGTCGTGGCACTGGACTGCCCATCGTCCTCGCCCACCCGCAGGGTGACCAGTGGCGGCGTCGTCGGCTGGGCGGACCCACCTGCCGGCTCCAGGGTGATGACGATCTGCTGACCGGGCTTGGGCATGATGTCCAGGAAGGAGAAGCCGGCTCCGCCCCGGGGGTCATAGACGCCCAGCGAGGTAGCCCGGTCCTCCTCCTTGAGCCAGACCTGGAGACTGCGGTCGCCGGCCGTCTCCTTCATCGCGGCTGGCAGGGTCAGCGCGGTCATACTCATGTCGTGCGACCAGGTGAGGGTTGCGACGTGACCGTCCGGCATCGTGTCGGTCACCCGTTGGACGTCCTGGGCCTGGTTGAGATGGGCGTAGTGCTGGGTCGGGGCCATGGAGTCCATCGCCTCATCGACCGCGCCTCGCGCGCTCCAGCGCCCCACGCCGACACCCACGCCGAGCAGGACCACGGCGGCGGCCGCCCGCACCAGGCCGGTGCGCCAGGCGGAGCGGCGCCTACGGCGCGCATCAAGAGACACGACGGCGGAATCCTCAGAATCCAACGGGTCGGCTGAGCGCACTGAGCCTGCTGAGTCCGCACCCGCCACACGGTCGGCGGCAGAATCAGGATCCACGGCTGGGCCGGCGGAAGGAGCACCGCCGGCCTCTGCCGCATCGCCGTCGGAGGCGGCGATGACGGCACCGGCCACCGGGTCCATCTGCGGCTCACGCGCAATCGCCTCCAGCAGGGCGGAGCGGATCCCGGCGGGAGGGGTTACCGGTCTGAGTGAGGCTCCGAGCAGTGCGGCCACCTCCGAGTCGAGCTCCTCACCTGTGCCGTCGGCGCCGGCAGCGCCGTCGGGATCCTCAGCGCCCTGCACACCGGCGGCACCGTCGATGGCGTCCTCGTGAGTGTTGTCGCGGTCCGTCATGACTGCACCCCCAGCTCTCGTCGCAACCGTGTCATTCCGTCTCTGATGCGTGTCTTGACCGTTCCCAGTGGTGTGCCCGTGCGGCGGGCGATCTCCCGGTGGGTCAGGCCGGTGAAGTAGGCCAGCTCAATGGTGGAGCGGTAGGGCTCCCCGACAGCATCGAGCGCCCGACGCACCTGCTCGCCCATGAGCCTGTCCTCAACCTGCTGGACCGTCAGGTCGACGTCGGGCATGTAGCCGTGCCACCGGCTCTCCCGATCCCGGGAGGACTGGGCGGAGCGGACCCGGTCGATGGCCCTGCGCCTGGCCAGGGTCACCAGCCAGGCCCGCGCACTGCCCCGAGCCGGGGAGAAGGCGCCGGCGGTGCGCCACACCTCGAGGAAGACCTCCTGGAGGACCTCCTCGCTCTGGGCACGGTCGACGACGATCTGCAGAATCAGCGCGAACAGGCGACCTGACCAGGCGTCGTAGAGGCGGGCGAAGGCGTCGGCGTCACCGTCGGCCACCTGCGCGATCCACTCCTCCTCAGAGCTGGGAATACTGCTTGCCACAGGGGAATGGTAGGCCCATACGGTGCGCGCTACGGCCGATGGCTTCAGCGTCGCCACACTCACTGCCTCATCTCCGCCATATCTCCCGGGTCATCTCCTGAGACCACCTCTTTCATCCTCACCTCACCCGAAGGTGAAGGAGTAGAGCTGCAGCCCCGGCGAGGCCTCCAGCTCGAGCACGCCCGAGCCCGCCTCGTCGGTGCTGACCAGCTCCATCCCGTTGGGCACGCCGGAGACATGGGCGGTGCGGGTCTGGCCGTTGACCGTCCAGGTCAGATCACCCTCTCCAGAGATGACGAGGTTGACCTGCTTACCGCGGTAGGACAGGCGCAGACGGCCTTTGCCCTCGACCGGAGCGATGGACTGCCGCTCAACCCTCCACGTGCCATCCAGGGCGAAGGCGTCGGCCTGGAGGCCGGCGGGGAAGGAGAAGGCGTGCTGCCCCTCCTGCAGGGAGCCCTGGGCAAAGCCGGAGGCCCGCTCCGCGCCCAGGTAGGTCTCGGGGGTGCGGGGGCTGTTCGCGCCCGCGTCGTCGTCGGCATCGGAGAAGACGGGGGCCGGGAGGGAGACGCTCGGGTTGGCCTGCTTGAGCAGCTCGCGGACGTGCTTCTCCGTGGTGGCCTCCCCGCCCTCGCCGACGTGGGTCTGGCGAACGTTGCCCTGGGCGTCGGCCAGGTAGTGGGCGGGCCAGTAGTGGTTGTTGAAGTTGGTCCAAGTGGTCAGGTTGGAGTCGACGGCCACCGGGTAGGTGATGCCCAAGCGCTCGACGCCGCCGCGCACGTTGTCAACCTCCTTCTCGAAGGCGTACTCCGGGGAGTGGACGCCGATCACCTGCAGGCCGTACCTGGCGTAGGTCTGGTGCAGCTTCTCAATGCCGGGTACGGAGCGCTGACAGTTGATGCAGGAGTAGGCGAAGAAGTCGATCAGAGTGACCTTGCCGGCACGGTCCTTCTGGGCCAGGGGCTGCTCACCAGGAGTGTTGAGCCAGGCCACTGCGCCGTCGATGGCGGGCAGAGGACCGCAGTCTCCAAGCGTGGCGGATCCGGGCCGGCAGGCCTCGGAGGAGGAGTCACCGTGCAGAAAGGTGTCGGTGCGGGCCTGAAGAGAGGCCGTGTAGTCGGGCAGACGCCGCTGGAGAGCAGCCGGGGCGTCCAGGACCAGTGCCACGGACAGGCCGAGCATGACGACGCCGGCGGTGACGCGGATGGCGCGCTGGCGAGTGCGGAAGGCCCGGATCCGCTCCGTGATGCCGCGCCCGGCCAGGGCGAAGCCCAGCAGGGGGATCGCCGTCCCGACGGCGAAGGACACCGCCAGCGCCACCGTGTCAGCACCAATCCGCCCAGTGGCACCCGCCACAGCGACGGCCGCGAGAACCGGGCCGGCGCAGGGCACGTAGGCGGCCCCCAGCACCAGGCCGAGGAGGAATCCGTTCGAAGGGTTTCTCGAACCGCCGAAACGTTGGAAGCGTGCAAAGGGACGTTCCAGGACCTCCATGACCTTCGGAACCATCATGCCTAGGCCGATGAGTGCGAGCATGACGATTCCGACCCATCGGATGAAGTCCTGCGGCAGGTGGAGCAGGCTCAGCAAGGTCGATCCCAGGAGTGTGAACACCGTGAAACTGACCACAAGGCCGGTCACCACGAGATAGGGATGGAAGCGGGAGGCGAAGCCGCCGTCGGGCCCCTGCTCGTCGCCGCGTGCGCCCTGTGCTCCCGCGGAGAGGAGGATGACGGGGAGTACGGGCAGGACGCACGGGGAGATGCCTGTGATGAGCCCTCCCAGCAGTCCGATGACCACCAGACTAGAGATAGTTGTCACGATGATTCACCCTTTCGGTCCGTTTCTTGTTGCTAGTCTCGAAAGAGGTTCGGAGCCATCGGCAACAGGGATTGTCGAATAACCACATAGCCGTCTATGACGATCGTCACTCACGACGGGCGCCGTCGGACTCCCCCACGAGCTCTGTGGACGTGGACGACGGCGACTCCGGATCCGCAAGAGCGGGCCATCCCGCACTGACACTGCACCAGCAACCGCATAAGGAGATCTCATGCGATTCACCGCTACACGTGCCAAGACCCTCGCCACCTCACTGCTCATCGTCACCGCCGGACTCGGTCTGGCCGCCTGCTCCGGCTCCGGCTCGAGCGACTCGACCACCCCCGCCACCCAGCAGACCGCGGGCAAGACCAGCGACGGCGGTTCCGCCGCTCCCGGCGCTGACAGCAAGGGCTCCGGCGGCGCTGGCAGCACGGGTGGCGCCGCCGGTGGTGCCTCGTCGAAGCCCGGCGGCGGCGCCGAGGGCGGAGCCAGCCAGCCCGGTGGTGGCGCTGAGGGCGGGGACAACCACTCCGGCGGTGCCGAGGGTGGCGACAGCCAGCAGGGCGGCGACAACCAGCAGGGTGGGGACAGCCAGCAGGGCGGTTCCGGCTCCTCCGAGGGCAGCGGCTCCATCCAGGGTGACAACCAGCAGGGCGGCGGCAACTGAGCCGGTAGACCTGACACCCATCTGTCGAGGACCCCGCCACAGTGGCAGCTGCGGCGGGGTCCTCGTCGTGCTCCGCGTCGTTCCAGGCCCCAGCCGTCCGGACGTTCTCACGTTGCACCTGCGATGCAGCCAGACGCGGATCATGACAACGTTGCGGCCCGGCTGTCTCCCGTGCCAGGCTTCCCGAGGCCGGGTCGGTGGACAACGGACGACTAAGACACCGTTCGATCTGCAAGCCGTCCACCGACCCGGTCATAATGCTTGTTCCCCACCATCTGGAGACACCCATGCTGTCCACCCTGCTGGAGAAGACCGACCCCGCACGACGACGGATCGGGACCGCGATCGTCGTCGGCATCATCGGAGGGTTCCTCTCCGCCATCGTCAAGTTCGGCTGGGAGGTCCCCTTCCCGCCCCGCACCCCGGAGCGCAATGCCACCAACCCACCCCAGAGGCTCCTCGAGCAGCTGGGGATGAGCCCCGAGCAGTCCCACACCGGCGTCACCTTCAACGGCAATGAGGGCCTGCCGATCTACTCCTTCATCATCCACTTCAGCTTCGCGATCGTCCTGGCCGTCTTCTACTGCGTCATGGCGGAGTACTACAAGTCGATCACGCTGTGGCAGGGCGCGGCCTTCGGTCTGCTCGTGTGGGTGGGCGCCCATCTGGTGCTCATGCCGCTGACGGGCACAGTCCCCTCGCCCTTCCCGTGGGTCGCCGGCGGGCAGACCTGGGCGGAGCACTTCTCCGAGGCGCTGGGGCACGTCGTCTGGCTGTGGTCCATCGAGCTGGTGCGCAGAGACGTGCGCAACCGCATCACCCACCAGCCCGACCCGTGGGTTCCGCTCGACGCCGAACCGGCCCGCTGAGCCGTCAGACCTCGTCACGTCTCTCATAGCGTGGGCTGCACCGCAGGTGGCGGTGCAGCCCACGTTGTTTCGTCGCCACACGCCCATTCACCCGAGCAGGAAGAGGAGCCATGGTCACTCTCATCACCGGTGCGTCGTCGGGGATCGGCGAGGAGTTCGCCCGCCGCTACGCCGCCAAGAAGCATGACTTGGTGCTGGTGGCACGCCGACGGGACAGGCTCGATTCCCTGGCCGAGGAGCTCCGCGACCGGGATGGCGTCGAGGTGACGGTCATCCCTGCGGACCTGTCCGAGCCGGACGCCGCCGAGCACCTGTGGAACGAGACGAGCCGCATGGGTCTGCGCGTTGACGTCCTGGTCAACAATGCCGGCTTCGGCACCGGGAAGGACGTCGTCGACGACGATCCTGAGCGCCTGGAGCAGGAGGTGCGCCTCAACTGTCTTGCGGTGGTGGGGCTGACGGCCAGGTACCTGCCGGCGATGCGCGAGCGCAGAGGCGGGACCATCATCAACGTCTCCTCCGCCGCGGCCTTCCAGCCGATGCCCCACATGGCCGTCTACGGTGCCACCAAGGCGTTCGTGCTCTCATTCACCGAGGCGCTCTGGCGGGAGACCAGGAAGGACGGCATTCGTGTCCTGGCCGTGTGCCCGGGATCCACGGACACCCCCTTCTTCGAGGTCTCCGACGAGGGCACTGTCGTCGGCAGGATGCGTTCCACGCGCCAGGTCCTCGATACGACGATGCGGGCCCTGAGGACGAGCAGGCCCAGCATTGTCGATGGACTGGGGAACGCCGTCGTCGCACGATTCATCACCCGCGTCCTTCCCAAACGCGCCCTCCTGGCGGCAGTGGACCGGGTGTTTCGTCACTGAGCATCCCCCTCATGCCCCCGGTCGATGGGTACGGTGCGGTCCACCCTCTAGTCGGCACTAACCCGGCCCTCGCGGAGTAGCCGGCCCACACCCATGGGGCCTGTCAGGCTCATCGGCTGCGGGGCCGGACATGTCTGCAGCATGGATACCAAGCACTACCGCGTCATAGGAGCAAGGGCGGATCCGATCGTACATCCGATGAATAGACCTCAAAGTGCGGCTACCAGGGAAGAAATCCTGGGAAGGACTCGAAGGGGTAGAGGCGCCTGGGAAGGTATGATTCTGCTCCGCCCACTCAATAAGGGCGCGCCAGTCGCGAGCGATGCGTTCCTGAGCGCTCTGTCGCCTTTCCATGGAACGGGCAAGACGAGCAAATCCAAGGACGACAGCTCCTTTGTCGTCGAATCGCCACTCCGCCTGCCGATCGAACTCTCTCAGACGTTCCATCCAGTCCTTCTGGAGCACGTCCGACGCCTGAGTAGCACTGGACCCACGCTTCCCCCTCTCCCTCACGAACTGGAGCCACTCAGCCCTGATCTTCAGGCGCAGACCCAGATTAAGGGTGTCAGGCCCCTTAGCGCCACACCCGCCATACCACACAGTCGGGGCCACAAAGTCCAGAACACAGGCCATCTCACGAAAGTCAATCCACGCAACGTCAGTCCGCCGCCACCAACATAGATAAAAATGGAAAACATGAACCCCTGAGGCGTTGGCCACGGTGAAACTCACAAGACGGAACATAATAAATTCAAAAATGGCAGTCCAGGCGAGAAGAATTAACACGAGAAGCATCAGAACAGGTACGCCAGCATTAGAGAATATGCCGCCAGCAAACATCACCGACAACAGCATGATCGGCAGAAGAACAAGATGCAGAAGAAAGAACCCCGGGCTACGCAGCGCGGTGAAGACGAGGAAGCGTCGCTCGATCCAGCGCGACGGAACGGGCGCCCAGTCGATGTACTTCGTTGACTGCCTGAGGTCCCCGCCCATGAGATCGATGCTCAACTGGTCCCGGGCTCACAGGGTGATGAGGACGGTGGCCGCGGCGAAGACGATGCCGTAGGCGAGCTCCAGGAGCCCGACGTCACGCAGGGAGCCGATGAGGTCGCGGCCCCTGGCACCGGCGCGGACCGGGGCGGTCGCACGCCGGACCAGCGGAAGCAGCAGGAGCGGGGCAGCCAGTGCGATGACCAGCGTCAGCAGCGGGCTGATGTGGCCTCCGCCGTCGGCGGGACTGGCCGATCCGGTCTCACGAGCCCACACCAGGGAGACGGCCCCCAGCAGCAGGGGGAGGTGGAGCATGGTTGAGAAGGCGCGCCGCGCACCCGCCTCCCCCAGGCGGACGGCCAGGGTCATCTTGCCGTGGGCGGGGTCGGTATCGATGTCGCGCAGGTTGTTGACCATGAGCAGGGAGCAGGCGAGCAGGCCGATTCCACAGGCCGAGGGCCACAGCCACCCCGGTACCGTATCGGCCTGGACGTAGGTGGTGCCCACAGTGGCCACGAGGCCGAAGAAGATGAAGACGAACACCTCCCCCAGGCCGGCGTAGCCATACGGACGGGCGCCGCCGGTGTAGAACCAGGCGGCCGCGATCGCCGCAGCGCCGACGGCGAGCAGCCACCACTGGCCGCTCAGCACCACCAGGACCAGGCCCAGGAGACCTCCCAGCCCGAAGCAGCCGAAGGCGGCGAGCTTGACTACGCCGGGGGCGACCTGGCCGGAGGCGGTCAGACGCGGCGGCCCGGTGCGATCATCGTCGGTGCCGCGCACGCCGTCGGAGTAGTCGTTGGCCAGGTTGCAGCCAATCTGCAGCGCCAGGGCCACGCCTGCAGCCAAGAGGGTTCGCACCACCACGAGGTCCCCCGTCGCGGCGGCGGCCCCTGCGCCCAGGATGACGGGGGCGACGGCGGCCGGCAGGGTGCGCAGGCGCACCACCTCGGCCCAGCCGGTGGCGCGGCGGGATCCGCCGTCCTGCGCTCTTCCGCCATTGTCGCCGCTCACGGCTTCCTCCGATCCTCCAACATTCCTCTAGGGTGGGCGGCAGCGACCCTACCAGCGCCGTGGCCGCTACCGGCGCCGGCGCAGGGACCCGCACCTCAGCCGGCGAAGCAGCCGGCGCCCCTCGCCATCAGGAAGACCTCCGTGAGACAAGCCGATCCCAGTCCTCGCACTCCCGCAGACGGGCCCGCCCCCGAGGCGACTGGGTCCTCGATACACGAGCGCGCCCTGGGGGCGCTGACCGGCCTGGCCCTCGGCGACGCACTGGGCATGCCCACCCAGTCCATGAGCCCGGCACAGATACGCCGGTACTACGGCGCGATCACCGGGCTGCACGACGCCGTCGCCGAGCAGCCCGTCGCCCCCTCCATGCCTGCGGGCAGCGTCACCGATGACACCGAGCAGGCCCTCATCCTAGCCGGTCTCCTCACCGACGGCGGCGGCCGCATCGACCCCCACCGACTCGCCGAGGCCCTCCTGACCTGGGAGGACGACATGCGCGCCCGCGGCTCCCTGGACCTGCTGGGGCCCTCCACCAAGCACGCCCTCGAGCAGGTGCGCGCCGGCGCCGACCCTCGCCGCACCGGTCGGGAGGGCACTACCAACGGCGCCGCGATGCGGGTCGCCCCGGTGGGTATCGCCTTCTCCCTGACCACCAACGGCGACGCGCTGGCCCAGGCCGTTCACGCCTCCTGCCTGGTCACCCACGACACCCGGCAGGGCTTCGAGGCGGCCGGACTCATCGCCGCAGCGGTCAGCGCGGCCATCGACGGAGCCGACGCCGCCAGGGCCCTGGAGGCGGCGCTGGACTTCGTGGCCGCTCACCCTCAAAACGGCCACTGGACGGAGAAGGCCTCCGTCGCTGCCCGCACCCGTCTGGCCCTGGAGACGAGTCAGGGCCTGCACGGGGACGCCCTGGCCGAGCACCTGCGAGCCTACGTCGGAACCTCGGTGGAGTCGGCGGAGTCGGTCCCCTGTGCCCTGGTCATCGTGCGCGAGTTCGCGCGGCGGCCCCTGGACGGGCTGTGCTTCGCCGCCGAGCTCGGGGGCGACACCGACACCATCGCCGCGATGGCCGGTGCGGTCCTGGGGGCAAGCGCGCCCCGTCTTCTTCCCGCCGAGCCGGTCCATCGGGTGCTGGAGCGCTCCGACCTGGACCTCGGCCTGCTCTGCGAGGCACTGCTGGCGATCCGTCGCGGCGCCGGGAGGCCCCGGGAGACCGTTGCGGGGCAGAGGCAGCCATGACGGGACGGGTCATTCACACCGGTCAGGTCGTCATCGATCTGACCCTGCGCATCGAGGCGATTCCCGAGCCGGGCGGTGACGTGTTCGCCGACGAGTCCGCCATGGCCGTCGGCGGCGGCTTCAACGTGCTGGCCGCTGCCCGCAGGCTGAGCGTTGAGACCCTGTACGCCGGGCCGCTGGGCGCGGGCCCCTTCGCCGAGGCGGCCCGTCAGGCGCTGAAGGAGATCGGGGTGGACCACATCGGCCCGATCGCACCGGGCGACCAGGGCTACTGCGTGGCCATGACCGACGCGCGGGCCGAGCGCACCTTCATCTCCACCTGCGGGGCCGAGACCCGAGGCCCGGTCGACGCCTTCGATCACCTGGAGGTGGCCGGCGACGACGTCGTCTGCCTCTCCGGCTACTCCCTGGCCGACGAGGCCTCCAGGACCGCGCTGGAGCGGTTGGCCGGGAGACTGACCGAGGCCCGGACGGGGTGCACAGCACTGTTCGACGTCTCCCCCATGGTCGGTTCGGTCCCCATGAGCTCGCTGGAACGCCTCGGTGCGCTGGGGCCGATCTGGTCGCTCAATGAGCGTGAGGCCGGGCTGCTCGCCGACCGCCTGGGGCTGCGGGTGGAGGCCGGTGACCACACCGGTGTCTGCGAGGCGCTATCGGGTCGGCTCGGCACGGTGCTGGTGCGGGCCGGGGAACAGGGCTCCTGGTTCTCCGACGGCGGCGAGACGGCTCATACCCCGAGCATCCCGGTGACCCCGGTGGACACCAACGGGGCCGGGGACGCGCACTCCGGTGTCTTGGCCGCGGCCCTGGCCCGCGGCGTCGACCTGCCGACGGCTCTGCGCTGGGCGAATGTGGCCGGTGCCCTGACGACCACGCGCTTCGGCCCGGCCACCTGCCCGAGCGAGGGCGAGATCAGGGCCCTGGTGTAGAGGGTTCCGCAGCTCCGTCGGCTGCAGCCGCGGCGATGAGCCGGGCGACCGCGCGCCGGTCGACCTTCCCGCTGGGACGCAGCGGCAGGGCCTCCAGGGCCACGACCCGTTTGGGGGTGTGGGCACCGTCCAGCCGGCCACGGGCCATCGTGCGCAGGGCGGCAGTGTCCCACCGGTTCGAGCCGCCCCGCTGCCCGCCCGGTTCGAGCACGACGGCGGCGGCCACGACGCTGCCCCACTGCTCATCGGGCAGGCCGACGACGCATGCCTCGGCAACGGCGTCGATGCTGGTGAGGGCCTCCTCCACGCGGCGGGGCTCGACCTTGACGCCGCCGGTGATGATGACGTCGTCCAGGCGCCCCAGGACCTCCAGGCGCCCGTCGGGGCGCAGGCGGCCACGATCGGAGGTGGCCAGGAGGCGTCTGCCGGCGCTCTCATGAAAGTCCTCGGCGGCGCCGGGCATCCGGTCGGCGGGGTGCAGGTAGCCCTCGGCGAGGACCGGTCCGGAGATGAGAATGCGGCCGGCGCCGTCGGCGTCGGGATCCTGGATGGCGAGCTCGACGCCGCCCAGGGGACGGCCGTCGTAGACACAGCCACCGCCGGTCTCACTCATGCCGTAGCTGGTGACCACGGTGATGCCGGCCCGCCGGGCCCGGGCCAGCAGCGCCGGATCGGCGGCGGCGCCGCCCAGGAGAACGGCGTCGGCCTCCGCCAGGGCCCGGCTCGCCGCAGGGTCCCGCAGGACGCGCACCAGCTGGGTGGGGACCAGGGAGGTGTAGAGGCGGGGGGCATCCGAGCCGACCGATGGGTCCGTCGGGGCCCGGACGGAGCGCAGGGCCTCGGCGAGCGCCGTCGGGCTGAATCCTGTGCTCGCGTCGACCACCACCGGTGCCGTTCCCGACAGGAGGGACCGCACGAGGATCTGCAGCCCGGCGACGTGGTGGGCGGGCAGGGGCAGGAGCCAGGTGCCGGGGCCGCCCAGGCGCTCGTGGGTGGCGCGGGCGGAGGCCGCCAAGGCCGCGGCGCTCATGGCGATGAGCCGGCCGGTGCCGGTGGTGGAGCCGGAGGTGCGCAGGACCAGGTCGGCGCGCGGGGGCACCTGAGCGATGCGGCCGGCCAGGTCGGCCCGGACCTGATCGGGGTTCTCGTCAGAGCCGACGGGTACGAGCAGCGCAAGAGGACGCGCGGTGCCCCCTCCTCCGTCCTCCCTGTGGTCGGTGGTGCCGGTGACGGCGGCCGGACGGTCTCCATGGGGCGGGAGCAGGCCGCGCTGGGCCAGGCGCTCGGCGACGGCGGCGCGCAGGGCGGCGACGTCGTCGGGGGCGGTTCCGCCGACAAGGAGACGAAAAGCGGGCGGGCTGGACACGGGATGATCGTGCCACGCCTTCGCAGGGAGGGGTATGCGCAGGTGCAGGGGTCTGCGGGACCGGTCGGCTCGGTTAGGGTTGGCCCATGCGTATCGTCCTCATCGTCCTGGTGCTCGCCCTGACGCTGTACGCCCTGCTGGACTGCGCGCGCACGCCGGAGGAGAGCATGCCGGCGCGGATGCCGAAGTTCCTGTGGATCACCCTCATCGTGCTGTTCCCGACCATCGGTCCGATCGCCTGGATCATCGTCTCGCGGGTCAAGGCCGCTGAGGAGCGCGGCGGCTATGTGGAGCCCACCGTGTGGTCGTCCAAGGAGGGGACGATCTTCCGTCGCCCGCAGCGGGCCCGGCCCATGGCTCCCGACGACGACCCGGAGTTCCTGCGGGACCTGGAGCAGGACATCCGCCGTCGTAAGCACCACCCGAAGGAGTCCGCCAGCAGCGGTGATGCCGGCAATGACGCCGAGGAGCCCGATGCCGGGGAGGCGGGCGACTCCGACCGCTCGGGTACCGACCAGCACTGAGACCGAGGCACCCGGACGCGGACGGTCTCGGGGATCTCAGGGCAGGGCTGTCCGCGCCCGGGGCCAGGGGGCGGTGTCGACGTCGTAGCCGTGGGCGGCGGCGTGGATGAGCCAGTCGCCGGGGATCCAGGTGCGCCCCACGATCTGGGGGTGCTCGGGCATGTAGCGCACCGCCCACAGGATGAGGACGAGCTCGGCCCACTGGGCGCGGATCTTGAGACGCACCGAGCCGGAGGCGTTGGCGGCGGCGATGACGATCTCGCCGGTAGCGGTGAGCCGGACCTCCTGGACGTCTGCGTAGGAGATGGGCATGACGCCCTCCCCCGTGCCCAGGTAGATGCCGTGGGTGGAGACGGTCAGCCGGGCTCCTGCCAGGTGGCGCCACTTCTCGACGGCGTCGGCCTCGGCGGCGCGACGACGCCGGTGGTTGAGGTAGGCCTGCCCGCCGAAGAAGGCGGCCGTCAGGGCCAGGCCGACCGGTCCACCGGCCAGGAAGAAACCTCGGGAGGGGTTGTAGGTGGCGTCACCGCGCCGCCACAGGAGCAGCTCGGCGTCGCAGGTGGCCAGCATGACCTCGCCGGATCCCAGGGTGGGGCGCACGGGGTCGATGGTGGGCGAGACCGGGTTGGGACGCCGGCCCTGGCGGGTGGCGGTCAGGACGGCGGCGGTGTGCCACCACACGAAGTCCTGCCCGGTCCATGGCCGACGCGGGGTGGGACGCGGGCGGCCGGGTCGGATGACCTCACCGGACGTGGCGATCTGGCTGCCGGTGCGCACCAGCTCACCGCCGGCCGGCCGCGAGGGCGGCTGCTGGGTCACCGCGCCGCCTCGGTGCTGGCGGTGCTGTTGTCGCTGTCGGCGCGGAGAGAAAGGCCGACGGCGGCCTGGGCGGCGGAGGCACCGGGCACCATGTCGAGGGCCTGGCGCAGCAGGTCCCCGGCGGGCTCCCAGTAGGCCAGCCCCACCAGGGTGCGGCCTTCGAAGGTCAGTGAGGTCAAGGAGGCAAGAGCGCACTGGCGTCGGCGCGGGTCGTGGGCCAGCGGGCGCCCCTCCAGGAAGAGGCGCAGCGACCAGATGGGCAGCTGGTGGGAGACGAGGAGCGCCTCGTGGCCCTCGGCAGCGTCGAGCGCGGAGACGACGGCGCCGCGCATGCGCTCGACGATCTCGCGGTAGGGCTCCCCCCAGGAGGGGCGCAGCGGGTTGACGTAGCTGGACCAGTAGGCGGGGTGGGCCAGGCTCCAGCGGTTGCGGTTGACGGCGACGCCCTCGAAGCTGTTGCCGGCCTCGATGAGCCGGGGGTCCATCGTCGGCGCCAGGCCGAAGGCTGCGGCGGTGGGGGCTCCGGACTCGCGGGCCCGCTCCAGGGGCGAGGTGGTGACCCGGGTGATGTCGTGGCCGGAGGCGGACAGGACGTCGGCGACCTGCTGGGCCATCTGGTGGCCCAGGGCCGAGAGGTGGTAGCCGGGCAGGCGGCCGTAGAGGATGCCCTCGGGGTTGTGCACCTCGCCGTGCCGCATGAGGTGGATCGTCGTGCGCGCCATGCGGTGATTCTCGCACGCTCTCCGGCGACGGTCAGCCACCGGGTCCCGTAGGGTGTTCCGCATGACGACTCGCAGCGCATGGGGTCTCGGTCTGGCGACCGTGACCGACGACGGCAACACCCTTGACGTGTGGTACCCCCGCCCGGTCCTCGGCGACGAGCCCGAGGACGGGCACGCCGATCTCCTGGGGACCCTGAGCGCCATGGAGCGTCGCGACGAGGCCCGGGGCGTGCACACCACCGTGGTGCGCACCTGGGCCGACCTCGACGACGCCCCTCAGACCGTGGCCGGCGCCTATCTGCGCCTGCACGCCCTGTCCCACCGACTGGCCAAGCCCAACACCATCAACCTGGACGGAATCTTCTCCCGGCTGCCCAACGTGGTCTGGACCTCCGCCGGTCCCTGTCGCGCCGAGGACTTCGAGACCACCCGCATGCGCCTTCGCGCCGCCGTGGGCCGCCCCGTCCAGGTGCACTCGGTGGACAAGTTCCCCCGTATGACCGACTACGTCCTGCCCTCGGGCGTACGCATCGGCAACGCCGCGAACGTGAGACTGGGCGCCTACCTCTCCGAGGGCACCACGGTCATGCACGCCGGCTTCGTCAACTACAACGCCGGGACGCTGGGGCGTTCCATGGTCGAGGGCCGCGTCTCGCAGGGCGTTGTCATCGGTGACGGCTCCGACGTCGGAGGCGGCGCTTCCACGATGGGCATGCTCTCGGGCGGTGGACGCCAGCGGGTGGCGCTGGGCGAGCGCTGCCTGCTGGGTGCCAACTCGGGTCTGGGGATCCCGTTGGGTGACGACTGCGTCGTCGAGGCGGGCCTGTACCTGACGGCCGGTACGAAGGTCTCGCTCATGCCGCAGGGTGGCGTGGTGCCCGGAAGCCACGGCCTGTTCAAGGAGCCGCGCGTGGTCTCGGCCCGCGAGCTGGCCGGTGCCTCCAACGTCCTGTTCCGCCGCAACTCCCAGTCCGGTGCCGTCGAGGCGCTGGCCCGCGGCGGCAAGGGCATCGAGCTGAACTCCGCGCTGCATGCCAACCAGTGAGCCGCTGAGGCAGTTTCCTTACTGGCTAGTGGGATCCTGGCCAGTGGATCGCATCGTGTCGATCTACTCAGTTAGGACTTCCCCCTTCCGCACGTCTGGCTTTGATCAGAGCTTCTTCGAAGGGTGTGAGCTCCTGGTCCACGACATCGAGGACTACAGACACGTTGATGTCGAAGTACTGATGAACCAGAACATGCCGCATTCCGACGACGGCTCGCCAGTCCACCTCAGGATGTCGCGCAGTACTGCATCCAGCGCCATCTCCGCCAGACGCGAGTCCGCCTCCTCCAGAAAAGGACGATAGGTACGGCACGCCTGAATTGCCGCCAGGATGTCTGCGATCCGTTCTGTCTCAGGACGAGTCATAGAGCTACTGCATCAGTCATGGCGGTGGAGTGAACCGAGTCTCGCAAGATCTCGGAGGAGACCACGTCAACCGGATGATTGAGCGCTTGTCGGAAGCCCTCAGTGATACCACCGAGGCGCAATAGCACGCTGCCTCCACCAGCATTGAGATCGACGATGACATCGATGTCACTGTTCTCCGTCGCATCACCTCGAGCAACTGAGCCGAACAGGCGCGGGTTACTAGCACCGTACTGGTGCAGTACCTCGACCAACTCCTGCCGATGCTCGTCAATCGTCCGCCGAAGGGCGGCCGTCTCAGCCGTCATCATGCTCATCGTCCTATGGTACAAGTCATAGCCGCTAGGCCTCACGCTGACTTACCAACGCCGAGCCCAGGAGGAGCCGGGTACAGGGGTGGGTGGGGTGCTCCATGAGCTCGGCCGTGGGGCCGGTCTCCACGAGGCGGCCCGTCTGAAGCACCGCCGTCGTGTCGGCGAGGTAGCGGGCCGAGGCCAGGTCGTGAGTGATGTAGAGGATGGACAGGCCCCGTTCGTCACGCAGCTGTGCCAGCAGGTCGAGGATGCCGGCGCGCAGCGGGGCATCCAGCATCGAGGTGGGCTCGTCGGCCACCAGCACCTCGGGCTCACGGGCCAGGGCCCGGGCGATGGCCACGCGTTGACGCTGCCCGCCGGAGAGCTCGTGGGGGCGCGCCCCCACTAAGCCGGGCTCCAGGCCGACGACGTCCAGCAGCTCGGCGGCTCCCCCGTCGGATTCCGACACGCTCCGGTGCAGGGCGAGGGCCCGCCCCAGCGTGTGCCCTACGGTACGGGCGGGATTGAGGGAGGCGAAGGGATCCTGGAAGACCATCTGCACCCGGTTGCGGTATCGCTGTGAGGCTCGGTGCGGCTCGCTGGCCAGAACGTCGCGCCCGTCCAGGAGGAGACGCCCGGCGGTGGGGCTCTCCAGGCGCGAGATGATGCGGGCGAGCGTCGACTTGCCCGAGCCGGTCCGCCCCACCAGGGCGAGGATCTCGCCGCGGTTCAGAGTCAGGTCGACGCCGTCGAGCGCACGGATACTGCGCCGTGAGAGCAGTCCCCCGGCGGGGAAGTCCTTGCACAGTCCCTCGACCTCAAGGATCGGCTCGGCCGGCGCCTCCGTTCTGTGGCCGGGGCCGGGACGGCCCGGCAGCCCGGCGACAAGAGCCCTTGTGGCCGGGTGGAAAGGAGACCCGAGGACACTGGCGGCCGGTCCTTCCTCCACGAGGCGGCCCGCCTCCATGACACCGATGCGGTCGCAGGTGCCGGCCATGAGGGACAGGTCATGGGTGATGAGCAGGACGGAGAAGCCCAGACGCGCCCTGAGGTCGAGGACCAGCTCCATGATCTCGCGCTGGACGACGACGTCGAGGGCCGTGGTCGGCTCGTCCAGGATGAGCAGACGGGGCTTCAGCGCCAGGGCCATGGCGATGACGACGCGCTGGCGCTGCCCGCCGGAGAGCTGGTGGGGGTGGGAGCGCAGGCGGCCGGTCGGGACGCGGACAGCGTCGAGCAGCTCGGCGGCGCGCTCAAGTGCGGGGCGGCGTCGCAGGCCCTCGTGGGTGGTGAGGATGTCAGCGATCTGCTCGCCGATGGTGATGACGGGGTTGAGGGCGTTCATGGCGGCTTGGGGGACGATGGCGACCTCCCGCCAGCGCAGCCGGCGCAGCTCGCCCGTCTCCAGGGCCGGCACGTCGCACCCGCTCACCGTGATGCGGCCACCGGTGATGCGCGCCGTGGGACCCAGGAGCCGCATGATCGCGGCTGCGACCGTCGTCTTGCCACAGCCGGAGGGACCGGCCAGGCCCACCACCTCACCGCGCCCTACAGTGAGGCTGAACCGGTCGACGCCGACGACGCGGCCACCTGCGCCGGAGCGCTCACCGGCGTCGTACTCGACGCTCAGGTCCTCGATGTGCAGGACCGGCTCAGGGACGGCGCGGTCACCGCTGTCCGGCTCGACAGGTCGAGTCGGGGGTCGCCGCCTGTCAGGCTCCCCGAGATCGACGCGGCGCAGACGGGGGTTGGTGGCCTCGTCAACACCGGCGTTGATGAGGGCCAGGGCGTAGGCGACCAGCGCGATGGCGAGGCCAGAGGGCACGAAGGTCCACCAGCGTCCAGTCATGAGTGCGCCGTCGGTGGCGGCCCAGTAGAGGTTGGTGCCCCAGGACACGGAGCCGGAGGGGCCCAGTCCTAGGAACTCGAGCCCGGCCTGGGCGCCGATGGCGGCGTTGACGCAGCCCAGCAGCGTGGACATGACGACCGAGGCCATATTGGGCAGCATCTCCCCCACCATGACCCGCACCGGCCGCTCCCCGTTGACGATGGCGGCCTCAACGAAGTCCGTGCCGCGCAGGCTCATGGCCTGGGCGCGCAGGACGCGGGCGGCCCCGGCCCAGCCGGTGATGACGAGGACGATGAGAGTACTGGCCCACCCCGGCGGCATGTAGGCGGCCAGGACGACGAGCAGCGGCAGCCCCGGCAGCAGGAGGAAGACGTTGGTGACCACGGACAGCAGGCCATCGACCGCGCGCCCCGCGTAGGCCGAGGCCAGGCCGACGACGAGGGCCACGAGGGTCGCCAGGACTCCGGCGCCCAGGCCCACGGCCAGGGAGGAGCGGGCGCCCCACAGGGTCATGGCGAGCACGTCCTGCCCCTTGGGCGTCACGCCGAGCCAGTGGGCGGGGCTCGGGGCGGCGGCCGGCGCGTCCGTGATGCGGGCGGGGTCGCCGGGGCTGACGACGGGAGCCAGGAGTGCCGCGATGACGAGCAGAGCGAGGATCCCCGCCCCGGCCCGGGCCCGTCGGGAGCCGATCAGGGAGGCGAGCAGGTCGGTCAGGGGGCTGCTGCGCCGTCGGATCGGTCTCATGTCTCCCCCGGACCGCCGGCGCGCACGCGGGGGTCGAGGCGGACGTAGACGAGGTCCACCAGGAGGTTCGCGGCCAGGACGGCGGCGGTGATGGTCAGGAAGATGCCCTGCATGAGCGGGTAGTCCAGGGCACCCACGGCACTGAAGAGCTGGTAGCCGATGCCTGGGTAGGCGAAGACGACCTCGGTGAGCATCGAGCCGCCGACGATGAAGCCGAACGACATGCCGATGTTGGTCACTGTGGGCAGCATGGCGTTGCGGGCGGCGTAGCGCAGCATGATCCGCGAGCGCGTGAGCCCCTTGGCCTCGGCCAGGAGGATGTAGTCCTGGGAGGCGGTGGCGATCATCGTGTTGCGCGTCCCCAGGGCCCAGCCGCCCAGGGAGACCGCCACGATGGTGAGGGCCGGAAGCGCGAGGTGCTGGGCGACGTCGGCCAGGAAGACCGGGCTGGACCAGTCGACGACGCTCCCGGCCGTGTAGGCGTGGCGCAGCGGGAACCAACCCAGCTCCAGGCCCAGGACGTAGAGGGCGCCCATGGCCAACCAGAAGTAGGGGAAGGAGCCCAGGAGGACCAGGAGGGGTACGAGGACCGAGTCGGCCGCTCCCCCGCGCCGCCAGGCTGCCAGGATCCCCAGCAGGCTGCCGGCCAGCGCAGCGATGACCAGGGCGACGCCGCCCAGCAGGATGGTCCAGCCGATCTGGCTGCCGATGACCTCACTGACGGGGGCCGGGAACCGGGAGATGGACACGCCCAGGTCCCCGGTGAGGACGGATCGGAGGTACCCGAGGTACTGCTGCCACAGGGGTGCGTCGTCGAGCCCGAGCAGCCGGCGCAGCTGGAGGGCCTGTGTCTCGGTGAGGCGGGCGCCGGAGCGGGCGAGCATGCGTGAGACGGGGTCGCCGGGCATGAGCCGGGGCAGGAGGAAGTTGAGGGTGATCGAGGCCCAGAAGGCCAGGAGGTAGTAGCCCAGGCGCTTGAGGATGTAGGCCACCGGTGTGTGTCCCCTCCTTCCCGGGCATGAGCGGTAGGTTGCTGCGGGCGGCTCGGCCGACCGCCCGGGACAGTGTCCCCGCTTCGGCTGAGAGCCCGGTAGTCGCGCGCGGCCCCGCCGGTGCGGGGCGAGGGCCCTGAGACGACGGCTCAGGCGCGGGGCCGAAGGGAGTTGAGGACCAGGACGGTGGTGGCGGCACGGGTGCTCAGTGAGGCGTAGGGGTTGTCCTGGCTGGGCCAGCCGGTGAAGTGCTCGTCGGTGTAGGCACCCCAGACAGGCCCGGGGAACAGGGGGATGACGGGGAGCTGGTCGGCGTAGCGCTGCTGGATCTGGTGGCAGATCTCGATCTGGCGGGCCTGGTCGGTGGTGGCGGCGAGCTGGCCGAGCAGGGCGGTGGCCTGCTCGTCACCGAAGCGGTGGTAGTTCTCCAGGGCGTGGGTGCCGATGGGCTTGACCTTCTGGGTGCTCATGGTCGCCTCGTAGTAGGTGTACGGGGTGGCGCCCAGGGAGGACCAGCACACGGCGGTCTCGAAGGTACCGGTCTCCAGGGCGGCGGTGACCTCGGTCCAGTCCGGTGAGTCGACGGTGGCACTGATGCCGATGTCGGCGAGGTTCTGGACAATGATCCGGGCGACACTGAGCCAGTCCGACGACGTCGAACCCACCTGGATCGTCAGGGCCAACGGCTTGCCGTTCAGGTCCATGCGCTTGGAGTCGGCCCCCAGCCGGTAGCCGGCGGCGTCGAGGGCGGCGGTGGCGGCGGCCTTGTCATAGGTGCACAGCGGCAGGGCGGCCACGGCCGGGTCCTTCCAGGCCCGGAAGCCCTCCCCCAGGCCGGTGGGGTCGGCGGGCTGGGCATAGCCGGACATGCCGGTGGCGCAGATGGTCTTGCGGTCGATGGCCTGGCTGAGGGCCTTGCGGAAGGCGGGGTCGTTGTAGGGGGCCTTGGTGGTGTTGAGGGTCCACTGGATGGTGGAGTCGGCGCCGGGGAACCAGTAGTGGCGGTGGGCGGGGTCCTTGTCGATGTAGGCGGTCTGGATGTCGGCCATGTACTGGGGCGCCCAGTCGACGTCGCCGCTGACGGCGGCCAGGTTGGCACTGTCGTTGCCGGCGAAGGCCAGCATGCGGATGCCGGGGAGCGAGGTGTGGTCGGCGGTGTGGCCGGTGCTGGGGGTGCCGGTGGGGTCATCACCGGAGGCGCTGGCGTCGTCGCCCTGATGGTTACTGCCCCAGTAGGTGGGGTTGGGCATGAGGTCGAAGGACTGGGTCTGGAAGCTGGTGACCTTGGTGAAGGGGCCGGTGGCGATGGGGGCGGGGTTGGGGTACTTGGCGGGCTCGGAGATGGCGGACCACACGTGGTCGGGGGCGATGAGCTGGCTGCCGAGCTCCTGCAGGGCGACAGAGTTGGGGCGGGTGAAGGTGAGGGTGACGGCGGTGGCGTTGTTGGCGGTGACGGAGTCGAGATAGTCGTAGCCGCCGGCGACGGCGCGGTGGACGGCGAAGGTGGTGACGACGTCCTTGGCGACCAGGGGCCTGCCGTCGGACCAGGTCACGCCGGGGCGCAGGTGGAAGGTGAGGGAGGCGGCGTCGTCGGACATGGCCCAGGACTCGGCGAGCCAGGGGGTGATCTCGCCGCTGAGGGGATTGACGATGAGGAGGGGCTCGTAGATCGCCTGCCCGGTCATGGGGGCGCTGTTGGTGGTGAAGGGATTGAAGTTGCGGGTGAAGGTGCCCATGTCCTCGCGCGGGATCGTCAGCAGACGTGGGCCGGCGGCGCTCCTGGAGCAACCGGAGGCGGCCAGCAGCGAGGCGAGGCCGGCGGCGCCCCCGGCCAGGACCTGGCGGCGGGTGGGGCCGGGCCAGCGGGGTGAGACCTCGATGGGCACGGCTGGTCCTTTCGTCCAGGGAGTTCCTACTTCCTGGGCAAGATTATCGCGCTGCTGGGCCGTTCACCCTGGGCGCAGAGGCCGCCGGCGCGGACACCGCGCCTCAGGCGGACGGCGAGCGCGAGATGTCCGAGCGCATGCCTGAGCCGGGACTATGAAATACAACGTTCACACTCTATGCCAGTATCAAGGTTTTCGTTATCATAGTGATGAGTTCTTCTGCGTCGGCGAGGGAAGGACGGGTGACGATGACGCCCATGGCCGCCCAGGCCCCCGAGGTCGCTCGACCCGTCGGTGACGCGTTGCCGCCCCGGCGCAGGCGTCGCACCCCTGTATGGGCCTCGCAGCGGGTTCTCAAGGCGACCATGGCGGTCACGGGCACGATCATGGCCCTGTTCGTCGTGGTCCACATGATCGGCAACCTCAAGGTTCTGGCGGGTCCTGAGGCCTTCAACGGCTACGCCGCCTGGCTGCGGGAGGTCGCCTACCCGCTCCTGCCGCACGAGGGCCTCCTGTGGGCGATGCGCCTGGCGCTGGGCGCGTGCATCGTGCTGCACGTGGCCGCGGGAATCACGCTGTGGCGGCGCGCGAGGGGTGCGCGCGGGCCCTTCCGACGTCGGGCTCTGCCCGCCCGCACCATCGGTGCTCGCTCCATGCTCGTCACCGGCGCCCTCATCGGGGTCTTCGTCCTCGTCCACATCCTCGACCTGACCATCGGCCGCCTCGTCGCCCCTGAGAGCTTCCAGGCGCCGACGACGTCGAACGGCGAGCTGCAGGTCAGCGCCTACCACAACCTCGTGGCGAGCCTGTCGCGCCCCGGCATGGCGGTCTTCTACAGCCTGGTCATGCTGGCGCTCGCCCTCCATCTGGCGCAGGGCCTGTGGAACGTGGTCATCGACCTGGGCGCCACCGGCTCTCGGCTGCGCAAGGCGTGCCGCGCCGTCGCCCTGGCCGTGGCCCTGGCCATCGCGGTCGTCAATGGTCTGCTGCCGGTACTCATCTGCACGGGGGTGATCGGATGAGTGCGAGTGCGCAACCGGCCGTCGGCGGCCTGTACGACGTCGGCGAGGACCTCGACGCGCGCCTGCCGGACTGCCCGCCCGAGCAGGCCTGGGAGCGTCGGCGTGACGAGTACCGCCTGGTCAACCCCTCCAACCGCCGCAAGCTGACCGTCATCGTGGTGGGCGCCGGGCTGGCCGGTTCCGGGGCGGCTGCGACCCTGGGACGCCTGGGCTACCGGGTGGAGTGCTTCAGCCTGCACGACGCCCCGCGCCGCGCCCACTCGGTGGCCGCGCAGGGCGGGATCAACGCCGCCCGGGCCCGCAAGGTCGACGGCGACTCCCTGGCGCGCTTCGTCAAGGACACCGTCAAGGGCGGGGACTACCGGGGCCGGGAGGCCGACGTCGTGCGCCTGGGGCTGGAGTCCGGCCGGGTCATCGACCACATGGAGGCGATCGGGGCGCCCTTCGCCCGCGAGTACGGCGGCCAGCTCGCCACCCGCTCCTTCGGCGGGGTGCAGGTCTCGCGCACCTACTACACGCGCGGGCAGACCGGTCAGCAGCTGGAGATCGCCTGCGCCCAGGCCCTCCAGGAGCAGATCGCCGCCGGGAGCGTCCACATGCACACCCGCACCGAGATGCTCGACCTCATCGTGGCCGACTCCCGCGCCCAGGGCATCGTCACCCGGGACCTGCTCTCCGGCGAGGTGAGCGCCCACACCGCTCACGCCGTCGTGCTGGCCACCGGCGGCTACGGCAGCGTCTACCACTACTCGACCCTGGCCATGGCCTCCAACGCCACCGCCACCTGGCGCGCCCACCGGCGCGGGGCGGCCTTCGCCTCCGCCTGCATGGTGCAGTTCCACCCCACGGCGCTGCCGGTGAGCTCGCACTGGCAGTCCAAGACCACTCTCATGAGCGAGTCCCTGCGCAACGACGGGCGCATCTGGGTGCCCGCGCGCCCCGGGGACGAGCGGCCCCCGAACGACATCCCCGAGGATGAGCGCGATTACTACCTGGAGCGCAAGTATCCGGCCTTCGGCAACCTCACCCCGCGCGACGTGGCCTCGCGCAACGCCCGTGAGCAGATCGAGTCCGGCCGCGGCGTCGGGCCGCTGCGCAACTCGGTCTACCTCGACTTCCGCGACGCGCTGGAGCGGCTGGGCAAGGAGACCATCGCCTCGCGCTACGGCAACCTGTTCGAGATGTACCTCGACGCCACTGGCGAGGACCCCTACGAGGTGCCCATGCGCATCGCCCCGGGCGCCCACTTCACGATGGGTGGGCTGTGGGTGGACTTCGACCAGATGTCCACGATCCCGGGACTGTTCGTGGGCGGGGAGGCCTCGAACAACTACCACGGCGCCAACCGCCTGGGGGCGAACTCGCTGCTGAGCGCCAGCGTGGACGGCTGGTTCGTGCTTCCGCTGACCGTGCCGAACTACCTGGCCGGGCTGGTGGGCAGTAGGCCCCTGAGCCCCGACGCGCCGGAGGCGATCCAGACCGTGGCCGCAACCCGCGAGCGCATTGAGGCGCTCATGGCGGTGGGCGGGACCCACCGTCCCGTGTGGTTCCACCGCCGTCTGGGTGAGGTCCTCTACGCCGGCTGCGGGGTCAGCCGCTCCGAGGCGGGGCTGCTGCACGCCCTGGAGGAGGTGCGCGCCCTTCGCGAGGAGTTCTGGGCCGACGTCACCGTGGTCGGTGGTCAGGCGCGGCTCAACCAGGAGCTGGAGAGGGCACTGCGGGTCGCCGACTTCCTGGAGCTGGCGGAGGTCATGATCCTTGACGCCCTGGACCGGCGCGAGTCCGCCGGCGCCCACTTCCGCGAGGAGTACGCGACGCAGGGCGGCGAGGCCCAGCGCAATGACGATGCCTGGTGCTCCGTGTCGGCCTGGCAGACGGGGCCCGACGGCGGGCACACGCGCCGGTCCGAGCCGCTGAGCTTCTCGCTGGTGCCCATGCAGGTGAGGGATTACCGATGAGGGTCGAACTGGAGATCTGGCGGCAGGACGGGCCGCAGGCGCAAGGCTTCTTCGAGAGCCACGTAGTGGAGGACGCCGAGCCGCAGATGAGTCTGCTGGAGCTGCTCGACCGCCTCAACGACCAGATCATCGAGGCCGGCGGTGAGCCGGTGGTCTTCGAGTCGGACTGCCGGGAGGGAGTGTGCGGGGCCTGCGGCTTCCTCGTCAACGGGGTGCCGCACGGGCCGCTGGACACGACGCCGGCGTGCCGTCAGCACTTGCGGGCCTTCCCGGGGGTGACGCGCTTCCGGCTGGAACCGTGGAGGTCGGCGGCCTTCGCGGTCATCCGGGACCTGGCGGTGGACCGGACGGCCCTCGACGAGCTCATCCGGGTGGGCGGGACCGTCGACGTGGCCGCGGGGACCGCACCGGACGCCGACGACGTCGCCCAGGGGCACCTTCAGGCGGAGCGGGCTCTGGACTTCGCCGCCTGCATCGGCTGCGGGGCCTGCGTGGCGGCCTGCCCGAACGGGGCGGCGGCACTCTTCGCCGGGGCGAAGCTGGCGAACCTGTCGCTCATGCCGGCCGGACGCATCGAGCGGGGGCGCCGGGCCCGGGCGATGACGCGGGAGCTCGATGAGCTCTTCGGACCGTGCTCGGTGTACGGCGAGTGCGTGCCCGCATGCCCGGCGGGGATCCCGATCGAGGCGATCGCGCTACTCAACCGGGAGGTGCTGCGCGCCGGTCTGCGCGGAGCGACCCACGACGACTAGGGCCTGTTACACAAGTAGGGACGCATCCGCGAGTTCGTACCTTAGGTCGCGCGTTCGTACCCTTTACCCCTCGAACGCGCGAACTAAGGTACGACCGCGACGTCGACGACCGGCGAGAACCGGGCTCCACCCCGACATATGCAACACGGCCTAACGCCGGTCGCACCTTCCGGATCGACTGCCATCCCCCTGCCCCTGCACTCACTCTGCCGGAGAAGCGGGGCTCAGGATGCGGGCTTGTGGGCGACGAGGGCGATGCCGACCATGTCCTTCTCGTAGCGCTTGAAGGTACGGGCCATCCCCTGGACGCGCCGGCGCAGTGCCTTGTCCGCGGCGACGTTGCGCGCGATCCGCAGGAAACCGCCCACCCCCTCGTCACGGATGTTGCGCCCGACCTTGAGCAAGGCCATGGGGGCGGTGTCGACCCAGTCGACGACGAGCCCGGCGCCCTCCATGAGCTCCTTCCAAGCAGCGGCGGTCATGGGGCGGGCGTTGACGTGGATGGAGCGGGCCAGGTCGCGGCGCAGCTCGGCGTAGTACTCCTCGTCGATGTCGTCGGGGGTGACGCCGAGCTCGTGGATGGCGTAGCGCCCGCCGGGACGCAGGACGCGGGCGGCCTCGGCGACGATGGCGGCCTTCCCCTTGTCCCCCTGCATGGTAAGCATGGCCTCGCCGACGACGACGTCGGCGCTGGCCTCGTCCAGGCCGGTGTCGGCGGCCTCGCCCTGGCGGACGGTGCCGAGGTCCCCGACGACGGCGGCCACGCGCCGGGCGGCGTCGGGGTCGCGGTCGATGGCGGTGTAGGAGGCGGGACCTGCCTTGACGATCTCGGCGGCGGTGCGCCCCAGGCCCGGGGCGAGCTCGACGACGTCGGCGCCGGCCAGGCGGGCGTGGCCGAGCATGGAGGCGGACAGGGCGGCGCCGCCGGGGCGCAGGACGCGCTTGCCGGCCCGGGCCAGGACCCAGTGGCCGGGCGCGGAGGCGATGGGGCGGTCGGCGTAGGGCAGCGGGAGATCTGCCGAGGTGGATGAGGAACCGGAAGAGGTCGAGGCGGCGGTGTCTGTGGAGTCAGCGGGCTTCTCGCTCATGAGGTCAGCCTAACCACAGTGGTTGCGGTTCGGACAGAGTTCGCCGTCGATGACTCTGCAACGCGAGCAGGACTCCCAGACGGCTCAGGCCTCAGAAGATGAATGCCGGGCGGCAGCCGAGTTCGGCACGCGCCCGTTGAGTACGACACCAGCACCGCGACTATAAGGCAGGTTAGGCAGATGCGACGTCTTGGAGGTTGTCGAGGAAGCTCCTGATGACCTCGGCGCCGCTCGCGAGCGTATCAATCTGTTCTTCGACGTCGCGGAGCCGACGGCGCAGCTCGGGTGCAACGGAGGGGCAGGCTCTCAGCGCACCGCTTTCCGTGGCACAGGGCAGCACCGTCCTGATGAGTGAGAGCGGGAATCCGGCGTGAGACAGCGCAACGATCTGGCGGGCGGCTAGAACCTCTTCAGCGCCGTAGTCACGATAGCCGTTGTCACGGCGCGTGGGCGCCAGCAGTCCCTCGGTCTCGTAGTAGCGCAGCATCCGCGGGCTGGTGCCAGCGCGCCGAGCAGCTTCGGAGATGCGCATGCGCGACTCTCCTCAATCGTTTTACTGGACTGCGTCAGCATCTCTTGACATTGACAGCGCTGTCAAGGCTTAGCGTTGAGGCGCTCTCTACGGACTGGAGGACGGTATGGGCAGAAAACTTTCACTACTCGGGTTCGCGGTCATGTTCCTGATCGGCTCGGACACCTTCGTCGTCGCGCCACTGCTGCCGTCACTGGCCAAGGCATTCGACGTGTCGACGACGCAGAGTGGCTGGCTGGTCAGCGTCTATGCGATCGGGTACGCGCTCACCGGGCTGGTGTCCGGGCCGATCTCGGACCGAGGTAACCGCAGGATCATTCTTACGCTTGGGATGGTGGTCTTCGCGTTGGCAACAGCCGCCTGCGCAGTCTCCCCGGGATTCTGGACGATGTTCATCTTCCGTTTCATCACTGGCGGTGCGGCGGCCATCGCTGCACCGCAAGTGTGGGCAATGATCCCCACCCTCGTCGGCCCGGATCAGAAAAGCGTTCTGCGCGTCATGGGATACACGACCGCCGGGCTGTCCATCGCTCAGGTCGTCGGGGTTCCTCTCGGAAGCCTCCTCGCAATCATCGACTGGCGCATTGTCTTCCCCATCATCGGGGTCTGTTCGTTGGGGTTGACAGTCACGCTCTGGTACCAGATCCCTGATATCCACCCGACCGCGGCGGCTAAGAAGGTGCCATACCTGACCCTGCTCCACGCGCCGCAGGCGATCACACGATTCCTTTCCTACCTCGTGTACACCCTGGCGTTCTTCACCGTGTTCACCTACGCACCAACCTGGCTGGAGGACGGCCTGGGCACGTCGAAGGTCACCGTGGCGCTCATCATCCTGGCCGGCGGGATCGGTAATACGATCGGCAGCCTTTTCGGCGTCCGCCTGACCGGCCGTATGACCCCGGTCCGGTCCATCTACCTGAGTGCCGCGGTGATGGGCATCGCCTACCTGGTGCTCGCCGTCTCCCCACCTCCGATCGTTGTGGGGTTGATGTTCCTACCTCTCTTCGCCTGCGGAGGAGCAATGCTCAGCGTCCGTATGCTCCACTTGCAGCAGCTCGACAGCACAGCACGCGGCACCATCTCCACTCTCACCAGTGCGGTGATGTACCTCGGCACAACGGTGGCCGGGCTTATCGGTGGCCCGTTGCTCACTCTCACCGGCAACTTCACCGCTATCGGCATCACCGCGTTCCTCCTGAGTACCATCAGCGCACTGATGATCCGTCCAAGCCCCCTCAGAGCTTGAGGTCGATGATCTGACACCGACTCATCGTCTCGGGGAACTGTAATGCGCAACCAGCTCTGAGCCGATACGGGCGAGTTCAGACCGCAGACAAGGCGGCGACAAGACATCGATGCGGTCACCCCACCCCGCAAGCCTCTCAGCCAATCCGACTAGCATGTGGGCACGAACTTCGACAATACTCACGTCACCCTCCTCAATGAGGCTGACATACCTTCCGAACTGATGACGCAGCGCAGGAACGATCGATGAGTGCACTCTCAGCACCGCAGCAATACCGGACCTCTTCCTTTCAATAACCTCAGCTTGAGTACTCCAATAGGTCGCGACATCAAAATCTGACGGAGGATCGAATCCCTCATCGGTAACGACAATATCCTCAAGCCTCGACACTCGATACGTCCGCACTCCATGCTCACCATCAGCGACGAGATACCACACACCAGCTTTATTCACCAGCCCCAGAGGAAGCAGACGTTTAACACTACGCTCCGCATTTCTCGACTTATAGGAAGCCGTCACTATTCGGCGCCGAGCGACTACGTCACATAGCCGGCTCAGGACCGACGTCACAACATCCGCTGATTTTCCCCAGGCAACACGGTCATCATGAACCGATGCCATCAACCGTTCAGCCTCATCGCGCAGAGAAGACGGCAATGCCTGGAGGAACTTCATCGTGGGCACCCGAGTTTCCGAATCGTTCAGCGCCGCCGTGCCCAGTATCCGCGACAGCGCCCACACTTCACCCGCCGACATACCAGTCAGATCAGTTCGAGCACCTCCGACAAGAGCCCAGCCACCACCTCGGCCTGGCCGCGCATAGACCGGGATGCCCGCCATCGAGAGGGCCTCGAGGTCTCGTCGGGCAGTAGCCGGTGAGACCTCGAGCTCTGCGGCCACCTGAGAGGCAGTCATCCTCCCACGCGACTGGAGGAGCAACAGCAGGGCGATCAGGCGGTCTGCACGCACAGTCAGATCATCTCAGACAATGTGTGCACCGGATGAGCACTTTCAGTTCTAGGTTGAGAGCCACAAGGCACCTCACCGAAAGGACATGCCATGACCATCCTGCAAGGACTCACCACAATGGTTCTTACCGCCGACGACGTCGACGCCGCCTCTCGCTGGTACGCAGACCTACTGGGCATCACTCCGTATTACCGCAGTCCGCAAACCGGCCCTTGCGCCTACACCGAGTTCCGCATCGGTCCGGACGAGGACGAACTGGGAATAATGGATCGCTCCTTCATGACACCATCCCCGACTCCGACAGCATCCCCCATCACCTACTGGCACACCGACGATATTCACACGACGTTCACCACCCTCGTTGCGCACGGGGCATACAGTCACACGCCCACCACCGAGCGCGGGGGTGGATTCACGACAGCCTCTATCGTTGACCCCTTCGGAAATATGATCGGCATCATGTACAGTCCTCACTGGAGAGCGCGCCACTAAACTGGCATCGCAACACTTCAGTACCCTCAGCACAGTGGCCGTCATTCGCGATACGGTGTCCGCATGGATCAGCACATCACCCCCGCCATCTGGTGCGACGGCACCGCCGACGAAGCGGCCCGGTTCTACGTCGACGTCTTCCGCGAGGGCTCCATCGTCGAGCAGGTGCCCGGGCTCGCCGCCACGGTCAGCATCCATGGCTTCCGCCTCTCACTCATCAACGGCGGAGACCAGTACGCCCCGAACCCGTCGATCAGCTGCATCTTGAACTTCGACCCGCTCCTGTTCGGCGGCGAGGAGCAGGCCCGGGCCTACCTCGATGAGCTCTACGAGCGGCTCTCCGCCGGCGGCGTGCTCATGGAGCTGGGAGAGTACCCCTTCTCGCCGCGCTACGCCTGGGTCCGCGACCGCTTCGGCATGACCTGGCGGCTCATGCTCACCGACCCTGCCGGCGAGCCGCGTCCCTTCATCCTGCCCTCCTTCATGTTTGGCGGAACCAACCACGCCAACGCCGAGGAGGCCACTGACGCCTGGATCGCCCTGTTCGACGACGCCCACCGCGGAGCCCTGCGCCGCTACGAGGAGGGTGGGCCGATGGAGGCGGGCACCATCATGTTCACCGACTTCACGCTGCGCGGCACCTGGATGGCGGCCATGGACTCGGGGGCCTTCCACGACTTCACCTTCACGCCCGGGGTCTCCATGATCGTCTCCTGCCGGGACCAGGAGGAGATCGACCGCTACTGGACGGGACTGTCAGCCGTGCCCGAGGCCGAGCGCTGCGGCTGGTGCGTCGACCGCTGGGGCGTCTCCTGGCAGGTCGTCCCCCACAACATCGCCGAGCTCATGGCCGACGCCGCCACCCGCGAGAAGATCCTGCATATGGGCAAGATCGACCTGACCGGGCTGTAGGCGAGGGACTGCCCAGGACGGCCCGACACCCAGATCGAGGACGTACTTTTCCCGCAAACCCCTGGGGGCCGACCTCAGTCGTCCGCGGGAAGACCCAGTCCTCACGGGGAAAGTACGTCCCTGGTCCGGACCGCCGCGGCCTCGAGCAACCAGCGTGAGCCCGGATCAGACCCTGGTGACGCGGTCGAGGCTGGGGACGCCGGCACGGATGGCCGGGTACTGTCCGTCGTCGTGCTTGCGACGGTGCATGGCCACGTAGTGGCGCTCGGTGGAGCCGTCGTAGACCTGGCGGGGCCGCCCGATGCGCTTGGCCGGATCGGCGATCATCTCGCGGTACTGGGCGATCCAGCCCGGCAGCCGCCCGAGGGCGAACAGGGGCGTGAACATCTTCGTGGGGAAGCCCATCGCCTGGTAGATGAGGCCGGTGTAGAAGTCGACGTTCGGGTACAGGCTGCGCGAGACGAAGTACTCGTCGCGCAGCGCCGTCTCCTCCAGCTCCATGGCGATCTCGAGCTTGCGGTCGCCGTCGTCGGAGCCCAGACGGGTCAGGACGTCGTGGGCGGTCTCCTTGACGATCGCGGCGCGCGGGTCGTAGTTCTTGTAGACCCGATGGCCGAAGCCCATGAGCCGGACGCCGTCCTCCTTGTCCTTGACCTTGCGGACGAACTCGGCCGTGCTCATCCCCGAGCTCTGGATCGTGTCCAGCATCCGCAGGACGGCCTCGTTCGCCCCGCCGTGCAGCGGCCCGGACAGCGCGCCGACGCCCGCGGCCACGGAGGCGTACATGTTGGCGTCGGAGGAGCCCACGAGGCGCACGGTGGAGGTCGAGCAGTTCTGCTCGTGGTCGGCGTGCAGGATGAGGAGCATGTCCAGGGCCCGCACCACGGCCGGGTCGATCTCGTAGGACTGGTAGGGCATGCCGAAGGTCAGGCGGATGAAGTCCTCGACGTAGGAGCGCTGCGGGTCGGGGTAGAGCAGCGGCAGGCCGATGGCGCGCCGGGCGATGTAGCTGATCATCGTGGGCATCTTGGCCAGCAGCAGCACGGTGGCGAGCTCGCGCTCGTAGGGGTCGTGCGGGTTGAGGGTGTCCTCGTAGTAGGTGGCCAGGCCCGCGATCCCCGCCTGGAGGATCGCCATCGGGTGACCCGAGGAGGGGAAGGAGGTGAAGAAGCCGCGGAAGTCCTCGTGCAGGAGGCGGTGACGCGAGATGCGTCGCTCCATGCGCTCGAAGGACTCACGGTCGGGCAACTCGCCGTTGATGAGGAGGTAGGCGACCTCCAGGAAGGTCGAGGACTTGGCCAGCTCCTCGATCGGGTAGCCGCGGTAGCGCAGGATCCCGGCCGCGCCGTCGATGTAGGTGATCTGCGAGGTGCACGACGCCGTGTTGGTGAAGCCCGGGTCGAGCGTCACCACGCCGGTGGAGCCCAGCAGCTTGGAAACGCCCAGGCCGTCGGAGCCGTCGGTCGCCCGGGTGCGCGGCAGCTCAAGGCTCTTGTCGTCGACGCTCAGCAGGCCGGGGGCGCCGACGACGCCTGACTGGCTCTGCTCCGGCTGCTCAGCTGGGGCCGCGGCGGGGGTGGGGGTGCTCGTCATCATCTCTCCTGGGCTCGGGGCCGCGCGCATCGCGACGGCGAGGCCTGGGTCCACGGGGCGGTCCTGTGGATCCTGCGCACACTGTACGGGGTGTGCTGTCACGGCGTCGTCTCATTGGCCCGACTCACAGCCCACTGCGGTTACCCGACTCAGCGGGCACTCCACCTTCAGGCGCGCCTTGACGAATTTATCAAGTCCGACGTCGGCCGAAGAACTTATCAAAGCGTTGGTCGGGCGCTGAACTGGCCGCCTGTTCCGACCTCAGCCGGCGAAGAGGGCGGCGGCCTCAGGTGAGCGCAGGCGCGCGGCGGCGGCCTCCACGCGCTCATCGGTGTCGGTCAGGCTCATGCGCACCCGCCCGGCCCCGGCCTCGCCGTAGAAGTCACCGGGCGCCACAACGATCCCCAGCTCGGCGAAGGCCCCCACGAGGTCGTAGGCACTCATCGACTCGGGCCCCTGGAGCCACAGGTACAGGCCGGCCACGGAGGCCGGGTCGTTGACGAGCCCGGCGGCGGCGGTCGCCTCCACAAGCACCTCGCGGCGCTCCCGGTAGACCTCCTTCTGCACCTCCATGTGCGCCTCGTCCCCGAGGGCCGCCACGAGGGCGGCCTGGACCGGAGTCGGCACGAGCATCCCGGTGTGCTTACGCACCTCGGTGACCGCGCCCACGAGAGAGGCGTCCCCGGCGAGGAAGGCCGCCCGGTAGCCGGCCAGGTTGGACTGCTTGGACAGGGAGTACAGGGCGAGCAGACCGCTCCGGCCCGCCTCTCCCCCGACCCGGGGGTCCAGGAGGCTCGGGATCGGCTCGGCGTCCCACGGCGCTTCCCAGGCGAGCTCGGCGTAGCACTCGTCGGAGATGACGATCGCGCCGCGCCCCCTGGCCCAGGCGACGACCCGGGCCAGCTGCTCGGTGTCCAGGACGTGCCCGTCGGGGTTACCGGGGCTGTTGAGCCAGACGATGGCCACCCGCGCGTCGTCGGCGACGTCCCAGGTGGCGGGGTCGGCGTCGGTGTCCACGGGGACCGGGGTCGCACCCACGAGGCGAGCGCCGACGTCGTAGGTGGGGTAGGCGGCCCGCGGGTGCAGGACGAGGTCGCCGGGGCCCACGCCCAGGTGGAGCGGCAGGAGGGCCACGGACTCCTTGGAGCCGATCGTGGGGATGACCTCGTCGTCGCTCAGGCCGCCCACGCCCCGGCGGCGCTCCATCCACTCGATGATGGCGGCACGTACCACGGGGGCACCGACCGTCGTCGGGTAGCCGGGGGCGTTGGCGGCCGCGGACAGGGCGTTCCGGGCGATCTCGGGGGTGGGGTCGACGGGTGTGCCCACGGCGAGGTCGACGACGCCGTCTGGGTGCTCGGCGGCGCGCTCCCGGTAGGGGCGCAGGGAGTCCCAGGGGAAGTCGGGTAGGGCGAGGCGGCGGGGCAGGTGGGGGCTGGGGAAGGTCTCAGGTGTCGCGCTGGTGCTCACGGCGCCGATTCTTCCTCACACGCGGGTGCGCCTCCACCCCCTCCCGGCCCCGCCCACTGGCTCAGTAGCCGTTGGCCTCTTTCCACTCCTCGTTCTGCGGAGGCAGGGCGGCGATCATGGGATCGTCGTAGTCCAGGGCACCGGTCCTCTGGGCACCACCGGGCGACCCCAGCCCCTTGAGCTCGAAGAAGTCGATGTTGGCGCGGGTGTAGTCCTCCCACTCCTCGGGAACATCGTCCTCGTAGAAGATCGCCTCGGTGGGGCACACGGGCTCGCAGGCCCCGCAGTCGACGCACTCGTCGGCGTTGATGTAGAGGCTGCGTTCACCCTCATAGATGCAGTCGACGGGACACTCGTCAACGCAGGCACGGTCCTTGACGTCGACGCAGGGCTGGGCAATGACGTACGTCATAGCAGCAGTGTCCTTTCTCCTCTGGGAATCGCCCGCGCGGGTGGGCGGGGTCGGGGCAAGTATCGTCCTCCAGGGCCCCTCGACCCAAGAGGCGGAAGAGTGGCCGTCAGCACGCCGAAAACTCGGGGTTGTCGCGCCGCCATTACGTCACTTCCCCGGCACGAATGTCGTAGGTAACAGCGGTTTCGGATGCAGAGGCGCTCAGGCCGCGTCAGGAGCAGATCACATTGACGTCGCCGTCGTACTTGGTGGTGAGCACGTCATCGGGCAGGGCCTTGCCGTCGTGCTTACGGGTTCGAGTGACAGTGATGTCGAATCCCTGCTGCCCCCCGGAGCTGGGCTGACAATCGGGACCGGATCCGCGCTCGGTCCTTACTGGACGAAAGTTGGTGCGATCCGAGGAGGTGATGGACACGTCGTAGTACTTGGTGGACCACAGCCGCACGTGGATCTGCTCGCCGTCCAGCCATGCCTGGACCAGCACCGACTGGGAGGTCGAGTTCGTGAACTTCACGTCGAGATTGCCGGTCCACAGGGTCGCCTCGCGCCCGGCCGGGTAGCGCTCGAAGTAGTACTGGTGGGGATGATGCTCGGTGTCATCCATCCCAGCCTCGAAGCCGGCGTTGAAGACGGTGGTGGCCACCTGGCTGAGCCCACCCCCCATCGAGTCAACATGCTGCCCGTTCTGGATGACACCGGCGTCGGCGAACCCGTGGGCGTAGTCGACAGCCCCCAGGGTCTGCTCCAGGGAGAAGACCTCGCCGGGCTTGACCACGGAGCCGTTGACGAGCTCGGCACCGCGGGTGAGGTTCTGGGTGCGCGGCGCGTCCCCGCTGTTGTAGGGAGTGGCGAACTCTCCGACCACCTCGGTGATGCCCCACTCATTCTGCGGCGTCGTCACCGTCGGCTCGGCAACGACCATCGGCAGGGTCACGGTCCGCCCGGCGACGTCGGTGGCGGAGGTACCCGCCTTGAGCAGGCTCTCGGACAGAGCGGCGGTGTCGATGAGGTTTCCCTGGGCGGAGGGAACGTACTGGGGCTGGGCACCGGGCGCACCGGCGGCCGAGCCATCGATCTTCCAGGTGGCGTTCTGGGCCGGCGTCTCAACCTGGCCGACCCTGGCGACGACGGCATCGTGCAGCGCCGTCGTGTCGAAGGTAGCGCTCAGCGCGCCTCCCTCGGAGGAGATCCGCAGCATACCGGCGGTGTCGTGGGGAGAGAAAGCCGCGGCCGCGCCGGTGGCCTTACCCTGCGTGTTGGCGCTCGCCGCATCGACGGTCAGTCCGCTGGACAGCAACGGCGTGAGCGTGCCGTCCACGAACGTGGTGGCCTCCTCGTCAGTGATGGCGGGGACGGCGGTGCCCTCGGGCATGGCGATGGTCTGCTTGCCCAGCGGCCAGGAGCCGGTGAGCTGCTTGACGGAGGCATCGACGTCGAGGCCGATGCCGTTGCTCGCGGGCGTGGTGACGGGCTTGGTGCCCTCCAGGGCGACGGTGGCGGAGACGGCTCCGTTGGCCATCGTGTCGACCCGGTCCTCCAGGGCACCGCGCAGAGTGTCGGCATCGACCCGGATGACGGCGTCGGTGCGCTGGCCGCCCATGCGCTGGACCAAGGAGACGGGGTTGAGGGTGAAACCGGTGAGCCGTTTGACCGAGGCGCCGGCGTCCACCGAGACGCCCGAGCCGGCGGGCACGAGCTCGGAGCTGCCCTGCCCCACGGTGAGGGTCACCGGCTGGGCGAGCTGGTCGCCGACACCCTTGCTGATGCGGTTCTGAGCCTCCTTGGGGCTCAGACCGGAGACATCGACGCCGGAGACACTGGTCCCCGAGGCGATGTGCTGGGTGGTCCACCAGGCGATGCCGCCCCAGGCCAGCAGGAAGGCCGCGGCACCGGCGACGCAGGCGGCGGGGATAAGACTCCGACGACGCGAGGCACTGACTCCTTCAGCCGCCTGATCTGCCTTCTTCGCGGTCTTGGTCGAGGACTTGGAGAAGGCGGCCGGGAACGCGGCCTCCCCCACCGGCTCGATGTAGACCCCGGCAGGCTCGGTCCCCTGAGACGCAGCAGGATCGGTGGACGCGGCGGCCTCGGCGACGACGGCGCCCTGCTGAGGCTCCGATGACGCGGCGGACGGGCTCTTCGGCACGATCGACGGCGGCATGTCGCCGGAGTCGGGGCTCCATACGGCACCCCGCCCGGCACTGACAGACACGTCGGCCCCGGTCTGATCGTGGGGAGAATCGTAGGGGGAAAGGACCTCGGCAGGGGTGGCGGCCGCATCGACTACGTCCACTGATACCGGCGTCTTCACCGGTTCGGCGGCCGCAGGCTGGACAGCGACCGGCTCAGCATCAGCCTCCGCAACCGGCCCAGCCGGCTCATCAGCGGCAGCGGCCTCTCCCGTACTCTGGTCAACTTCAGCGGCAGTGCCGGAGGACTCTTGAGTCTCCTCGACGGGCTGCCGCACGTCCTGAACCTCGCTGTCGGGCGCGCGGGTCCGCCCGCCCTGGGACTCGTCATCGAGGTTGACGGTCGGGGCGTCGTCAGGGCTCCCGGCCTCGGCAGAAGAACCCTCCGTACCGGCCTGGTTCTCGGCGCGATTCTCTTCCGGCTCGACGACGGTCGGCTGTGCGGGCTCGACCGGCTCGACGGACTCGGGGGCGGAGTCTGAGGGGACAGACTTCCCCCCGCGGCTGATGGACTGGCTCATGGGCGGTGATTCCTCTCAGGCCTCGGCACGGCGACGGCGGGCGTTCTCGCGGAAGCGCTCCTGGGAGTTCAGGATGACCTTGCGGATGCGCACGGCGTCCGGGGTGACCTCGACGCACTCGTCGTCGGCGGCGAACTCGAGGGCCTCCTCCAGGGTGAGGCGGCGCGGGGGCACGAGGGCCTCGAAGGTGTCGGCGGTTGAGGAGCGCATATTGGTCTGCTGCTTCTCTCGGACCACGTTGACGTCCATGTCCTCACCGCGGGGGTTCTCCCCCACGACCTGCCCCTCGTAGGTCTCCTGGGTGGGCTCGACGAAGAAGCTACCGCGGTCCTGCAGGCGGATGAGGGCGTAGGCGGTCACGGCACCGGCGCGGTCGGAGACGAGGGAGCCGGTGGTGCGCGAGACGATCTGCCCGGCCCAGGGGGCGTAGCCCTCGGCGATGGAGGAGGCGATGCCGGTGCCGCGGGTGTCGGTGAGGAACTGGGTGCGGAAGCCGATGAGGCCGCGGGCCGGTACGAGGAACTCCATGCGGATCCAGCCGGTGCCGTGGTTGGTCATGGTCTCCATCTGGCCCTTGCGGGCGGCCATGAGCTGGGTGACGGCGCCCAGGTACTCCTCAGGAACGTCGATGGTCATACGCTCGATGGGTTCGTGGCGCTTGCCGTCGATGGTGCGGGTGACCACCTGCGGCTTGCCGACGGTCAGCTCGAAGCCCTCGCGGCGCATCTGCTCCACGAGGATCGCCAGCGCCAGCTCCCCGCGCCCCTGAACCTCCCAGGCGTCGGGCCGGGTGGTGGGCAGGACCCGCAGGGAGACGTTGCCGATGAGCTCACGGTCCAGGCGGTCCTTGACCTGGCGGGCGGTCACCTTGGCGCCCTTGGTGCGCCCGGCCATCGGGGAGGTGTTGATGCCGATGGTCATGGCGATGGCGGGGTCGTCCACGGTGATGAGCGGCAGCGGGCGGGGGTCCTCGGGGTCCACGAGGGACTCGCCGATGGTGATGTCCTCGATCCCGGCGACGGCGACGATGTCACCGGCGTGCGCCTCCTCGGCGGGCTTGCGGTCCAGGCCCTCGGTGACGAGGAGCTCGGAGACGCGGGCCGAGGCGAGCGAACCGTCGTGGCGGGCCCAGGCCACCGTCTGGCCCTTGCGCAGGGTGCCGTTGTGAATGCGCAGCAGCGCCAGGCGCCCCAGGAAGGGCGAGGCGTCCAGGTTGGTGACGTGGGCCTGCAGGGGCGCGCCCTCCTCGTAGGAGGGACCGGGGATCCGCTCGATGATGGTGCGGAAGAGCGGCTCGAGGTTCTCACTGGCCGGCAGCTCGCCGTCGGCCGGGGCCTCGGTGCCGGCACGGCGGGCCTTGGCGGAGGCGTAGATGACCGGGACGTCCAGGACGGCGTCGAGGTCGATGTCGGGGTGCTCGTCGGCCAGGTCGCTGGCCAGGGACAGCAGCAGGTCGGTGGACTCGGCGACGACCTCGTCGAGCCGGGAGTCGGGGCGGTCCACCTTATTGACCACGAGGATGACCGGCAGGTTCGCGGCCAGGGCCTTGCGCAGCACGAAGCGGGTCTGGGGCAGGGGTCCCTCGGAGGCGTCGACGAGGAGGACGACGCCGTCGACCATGGACAGCCCGCGCTCGACCTCGCCGCCGAAGTCGGCGTGACCGGGAGTATCGATGACGTTGATGGTGATGCCCTCAGCGCAGCCGGCGTCCACGGCGGAGGGCCCCGAGTAGTGCACCGCGGTGTTCTTGGCGAGGATCGTGATGCCCTTCTCGCGCTCCAGCTCGCCGGAGTCCATGACGCGCTCGCCGGTGGTCTCCTCAGTGGCCCGGGATCCGAAGGCGCCCGCCTCCCAGAGCATGGCGTCGACAAGAGTGGTCTTGCCGTGATCGACGTGGGCGACGATGGCAACGTTACGCAGGTCTTGGCGCACGCTCATAGGGGGCACTTCTTCCGGTGGGGGACGCCGCGGGCCGGATGCCGCTCAGACATCGACCACAGGGGCATGAAACAGGGGAATACTAGAGGATACCGGCCCTGACCCGCCGTGTCTGGGCCAACACCGTGCCTGTGCACCCACTCACGCTCGCGTCACAGGATCATGGTGACGGCCGCAGCTGTCACGGCGAGCAGCCCGGCGACGACGGCGACCGGTCGGTTGAGGCCACTGCTCAGACCCCTCGCGGCCTCGTCCACGGCCCCGTCGGGGCGGCTGCACACCTGCTCGGCGTAAGCGGTGATGAGCGCTCCGGCGTCGCCGGCGTCGAGGTTGGTGCGGTAGCTCCCCTCCCCCGTCAGGTGCTCCGGACGCACCGCCGGGTCCGGCTCGGGGCCCGGCAGCCCGTCGCGCCGCTCCTGCTGCTCGCGCAGCGCCTGGCGGCGTCGGAAGGACTCGGCCATGCCACCGCGGCGGGGTGCGGCCGAGGCCTTGACCTCGAGGTCGTCGCGGGTGGTGACGGACAGGCCCCAACGGGTGCGGCACATCTCGACCTCGTCCCAGCCGAGCACATGGGTTCGCCAGGCGTTGCGGATGGTGAGGGCCTGCGGGGTCAGGGTGATCTGCGGGGCCCACCACAGCAGCCAGGTGAGGAGGGTGAGCGCTCCCGCCCAGACCATGGCGCGCAGCCCGTGCGCCGCGCCGTCGGCGAGCCCGATCGTCAGGGCCATCGTCGCCGAGGCAAGGCCGATGAGGGCGGTGCCGAGGCGGGCCGGCAGGGAGCGGATGACGACGATGGGCACGGACGCATCATGCCCGGTACTCACTCCTGCGCCGCCTGACCCACGGTCTCGTCGGCCGTTTCGTCACTGTAGAGGTCGATTCCCGCCCCGGGTACGGCCTGGATGAGCTCGCGGGTGTAGTCCTGGCGCGGATTGGCGAAGAGCTCGTCGGCGGCGCCGGCCTCCACGATCCGGCCGTGCTCCATGACGACGACGTCGTCGGCGATCTGACGCACGACGGCCAGGTCATGGGTGATGAACAGGTAGGTCAGCTCCAGCTCGGCCTGCAGCTCGGACAGCAGGCGCAGGATCTGGGCCTGGACCAGCACGTCCAGGGCGGAGACCGCCTCGTCGAGGACGACGATCTCCGGCTTGAGGGCGAGGGCCCGGGCGATGGCGACGCGCTGACGCTGACCGCCGGAGAGCTCATGGGGGTAGCGGCGCATGACCGAGCGAGGCAGGGAGACCATGTCGAGCAGCTCGGCGACGCGCGCCTCACGCTCCTTGGCGGTGCCGATCCCATGGACCCGCAGCGGTTCCTCGATGACCCGGAAGATGGAGTACATCGGGTCCAGGGAGCCGTAGGGGTTCTGGAAGACCGGCTGCATGATGCGCCGCAGGGCGAAGAGCTCCCTGGGGCCCAGGGTGGACAGGTCCACTCCGTCGTGGAAGACCTTGCCGGAGGTGGGGTCGATGAGGTTGAGGATGATGTTGGCGACCGTGGACTTGCCGGAGCCGGACTCGCCCACGAGGGCCGTCGTCGTGCCCTTGCGGATGCAGAAGCTGACGTCGTCGACCGCCTTGAGTGCCTTGTCCTTCCCCTTGGCACCGCGCACCTCGAAGACCTTGGTGAGGTGCTCCACGCGCAGGATCTCCTCGGTGGCGCTGGATCCCAGGCTGGCGCCCAGGAGTTCGTCGTCGGTGACCTGGATACCGCGGGCGTGGGCGGACTCGATACGCCGGGAGGCCAGGGAGGGGGCGGCCTTGACCAGGCGCTGGGTGTAGGGGTGACGGGGGTCCTGGAGCACCTCGAGGCTGGGTCCGGACTCGACGACCCGGCCGCGGTGCATGACGACGATGTGCTCGGCGCGCTCGGCGGCGAGTCCCAGGTCGTGGGTGATGAAGAGCATGGCGGTGCCCAGCTCGCGCACGAGGGTCTGGAGGTGGTCGAGGATGCGCCGTTGGACGGTGACGTCCAGAGCGCTGGTGGGCTCGTCGGCGATGAGCAGATCGGGGCGGGCCGCCAAGCCGATGGCGATGAGGGCGCGCTGGCGCATGCCGCCGGAGAACTCGTGGGGGTACTGCCTGGCCCGTCGGGAGGCCTCAGGCAGGCCGGCCTGCTCCAGCAGGAGGGCCACCTGCTCATCGACGTCGATGCGTCCGCCCGCTGAGGGGACCGGCTTCTCGGCATCGTCAGTGCGCTCAGCGTGCTCATCGTGCTCGGCGAGGAGGTGGGCGAGGCGGTCGTCGGCGACACCGGCCAGGCCGTTGGCCCGCAGCGCCTCCTTGACCTGGAAGCCGATGGACCACACCGGGTTGAGGTTCGACATGGGGTCCTGGGGCACCAGGCCGATGGAGGAGCCGCGCATGGCGGTGAGCTCCTGGGGGCTCAGGTGGGTGATGTCGCGCCCCTGGAAGCGGATCGTGCCGCCGGTGACCCGGCCGGTCCCGGGCAGCAGCCCGATGACGGCGTGGGCCATGGTGGACTTGCCGGAGCCCGACTCCCCCACGATGGCCACGGATTGCCCGGGGTAGAGGGTCAGGTTCGCCTTGCGCACGGCCGGGACGAGCCCGGTCGAGGAGCGGAAGGCGACCTCGAGGTCGGTGATCTCCAGGAGCGGGTCGGCCTCGACGTTCCAGGACGCCGCGGGGGCGAAGGTCTTGCCGGAGGCTGAGGCGGCTGTCGGAGCGCTGGTCGATGTGGATGCGTTGGAGGGAGTCACTTGCGGGCCTTCGGGTCCAGGGCGTCGCGGACGACGTCGCCGAGCATGATGAAGCCGAGCACGGTCAGGGCCAGCGCGCCGGCGGGGAAGAGCAGGACGCTCGGGTGGCTGTTGAGGGCGTCCTTGGCGGCCGCGATGTCCGCGCCCCAGGAGACGACCGAGGAGGGCAGCCCGATGCCCAGGAAGCTCAAGGTGGCCTCCGAGACGATGAAGACGCCGAGCTCGACGGTGGCGGTCACGATGATGGGGGCCGCGGCGTTGGGCATGACGTGACGCAGCAGCATGGCCATGCGCCCCGAGCCCAGGGCCCGCGAGGCGGTCACGTAGTCCTCGTTCTTGACGCTCATGACCGAGCCTCGCGTGATGCGGGCGATCTGCGGCCAGCCGAACAGGGCCAGGACCAGGATGACGGTGAGGATCGAGCGGTCGTTGCGGAACATCTGCATGACGACGATGGCGGCCAGGACGAAGGGGACGGCGAAGAAGATATCGGTGACGCGGGAGAGCAGCGCGTCGAAGAACCCGCCGAAGAATCCGGCCAGTGCCCCGACGGCCGAGCCGACGAGGACCACGACAAGGGTGGTGAAGATGCCCACGCTCACTGAGGCCCGGGCGCCGTGGACGGTGCGGGCGAAGATGTCGCAGCCCTGGATGTCGAATCCGAAGGGGTGGGCCCAGGAGGGTCCCTGGTAGGAGTTGACCAGCGTGCAGTATCCGGGGTCGCGCGGCGCGATGAGGCCGGGGACGAGCGAGAAGGCCACGGCGACGGCGATGAGTACGGAGGCCGCCCAGAAGATGGGGCGACGGCGCAGCTGCCTCCAGGCGTCGAGCCAGACGGAGGCGGGGGCGGACTCGTCGGCGACGGCGTCGACGGCGCCCAGGCCGATCTCGTCGTCGGCGATGACGAAGCGCTCCTGTCCTGGGCGCACGGCGGCAGGCGTGGAGGGCGTGGGGGACGCAGTGTTCTCAGGCATAGCGGATCCTCGGGTCCAGGGCGGCGTAGAGCAGGTCCACCAGGAGGTTGGAGACGATGAAGACGAGCACGAGCACGGTGGTGAAGGACACGACCATGGGGCCGTCGCCGCGGATGATGGCGGAGTAGAGGGTGCCTCCCACGCCCTTGATGTTGAAGATGCCCTCAGTGACGATGGCGCCGCCCATGAGGGCCCCCAGGTCCGCGCCCAGGAAGGTGACGACCGGGACCAGGGAGTTGCGCAGGACGTGGACGATCATGACGCGGGCCCCGCTCAGGCCCCTGGCCCGGGCGGTGCGCACGTGGTCGGCAGTGAGGTTCTCGGCCACCTCGGTGCGGGTCAGGCGCAGCACGTAGGCGAAGGAGACGGCACCCAGCACGACCGCGGGCATGAGGAGCTCGGTGAAACCGGGGCTCTCACCGGCGGTCACCGGCAGCCACCCCAGGCGCACCCCGATGATGAACTGCAGGACGAAACCGATGACGAAGGTGGGCACGGCGATGACCACGAGGGACAGGACCAGGACGGTGGCGTCGAACCAGCCGCCCTTCCTCACCCCGGCGATGAGGCCGAAGCCGATGCCCGCGACGGCCTCGAAGGCCAGTGCCATGAGGGAGAGCTTGATGGTGATCGGGTAGGCCCGCACCAGCACGTCGAGGACGGACTCGGTCCCTCGCAGCGACTGGCCCAGGTCCAGGGTGAACAGCCCCTTGAGGTAGAGCAGGTACTGGACGATGAAGGGCTTGTCGAGGTGGTAGCCGGCCTTGATCTGCTCGATCACCTCGGGACTGAGCGAGCGCTGGCCCCCGAGCGCGGCGATCGGGTCACCCGGAAGGGCGAAGACCATTGCGTAGATGAGCAGCGTGGCCCCGAAGAACACCGGGACCATCTGCAGCAGCCTGCGTGAGACGTAACGAAGCATGTCCACTTCCTTCCGATCAGAACGTGGAGATGGCCTCGGCCCGCGCCCACAGGCGTCTGGCCTCGTCCGGGTCGTAGGTGAGGACCTCGTTGCCTGGCACCTCGGCGGTCCAGCCCGCAACGGTAGGAGCGGTGAAGTCCTTGGCGGGCGTGCGGGTGCCGTAGTAGAGCTTGTCGCAGATGAGATCGCGGTCGATGGCCCGGCAGATGGCGGCGCGACGGGCGCGCCCCTCCTCGTCCATCTTCCAGTGCTCGTGAGTGACGTCGATGGCGAGCCCCTGGAAGTAGGCGGCCGGCTTGTTGATGGCGCGCTCGCCCAGCTGCTTCTGGAAAATGGGCAGGAAGGAGTCGGGGACGGCGTCAGCGATGTCGATGGCGCCTGCCAGCAGGTCGTTGTAGACCGAGTCGTAGCTCGTGTACAGCTTGAAGGTGACGCCCTTGTTCGCCACGGTGCGTCCGCCGGCGTAGGCGGGGTTGGGCTCCATGACGATCCGGCTGTCGTGGTCCCAGGAGATGAGCCGGTAGGGGCCATTGCCCACCGGCTTGGCGCCGTAGGCCTTCATGTCCTTGAAGGCGGAGTCCGGCATCGGGTAGTAGGCGTAGTGGCCCAGGCTGATCTTGAAGTCCGACGCCGGGGCGGTCAGCTCGACCGTGAAGGTGAGGTTGTCGACCTTGGTCAGCCCGGTCAGCTCGGAGTCCTCGTCGTAGGAGAAGCCCTTGATCCGTTCGAAGAAGGAGGAGCCGAGCTGGGCGTTGGACAGCAGCGCCCCGAACTTCCAGGCCTTGATGAAGGAGTCGGATGTCACCGGGCTCCCGTCGGAGAAGGTCCAGCCCGGTTTGAGGGTGATCGTGAAGTGCTGGTTGTCCTCGGTCTCGATGGAGGAGGCGACCTCGTTGATGACCTTGCCGTCCTTGTCGTAGCGGACCAGGCCGGCGTAGATCAGGTCGAGGACGCGCCCACCGCCGATCCCGTTGGTGTTGGTGGGCAGCAGGGAGTTCTGGGGCTCCGTGCTGTTGGCCAGGATGACGCCGTCGTTGGCGCTGGATCGGGCCTCCTCGTAGACCGGGACGGCCCTCCAGTCGAAGTCGACGTCGGAGGCGTTGTGGGAGTAGCCGCCGAACCCGTTCTGGTACCACAGCGGGATGCCGGGCAGGTCGGCGAAGAGCTGGGACTGGGCCTGGCGGAAGTAGCCGTAGGCGGTCTCGGGATCGGTGGCGGCCGCCGCCTGGACCAGGAGGTCGTCGAAGGTCTTCGAGGAGTACTGGGAGTCGTTGGCGCTGGCACCGGTCTGGAAGGTGGCGTTGAGGAAGTTCTCGAGGGACGGGTAGTCGGCCGACCAGCCGCTGCGGAAGGCGCCCAGGAGGGTGTGCTTGGTGATGGCTGCGCGCATCTCGGAGAACTGGGCCACTGGCAGGGGCTCCATGGTGATGCCCAGGACGTTGGACACCGAGTGGCACACGGCCTCGGCCCAGGTCTTGTTGGGGCCGTCGGAGTTGTAGGCCAGAGTCAGCTTGCCGCTGCCGTTGCCCAGGCCTCCTCCGCCCGAGCTTGATCCGCGCGAGCATCCTGAGACCAGGAGCAGGCCGAAGGCGGCCGCGCCGAGCCCAAAACTGCGGCGCGACACTGTCAGGGCGTTGTTCATGCGACCTCCATGGGGCATGGAACTGACTGGGACTGTCACTGGGACACGGGGTGTCAGGCGCCCTGGGGTGCTCAGGCGCCGTCCATGAGCGAAGATCCTACGTCCAACAAGGAAACAGAATCGACATGCGGATACATGTAGGAGGCGTGGGAAAGAGGTTGCTCAGGCATACCAGGCCTCGGCGAGAAGCTCGTAGGAACGACGCCGCAGAGCCGGGTCGTGGGCGTGGGTGACCACGAGGATCTCGTCGAGGTCCCACCGAGCAGCCTGTTCGCTCAGGCGGGCGGCGACATCGTCGGCCGTTCCGACGAAGGACAGGGACATGGCGGCCTCGACGGCGTCCTCCCTGCCGGGCGCGTGGGTGCGCCAGGCCTGCGGATCGGAGGTGGGCGGGTCGAGGGGGCCGGGCCGGTTGCCGACGATGCGGGCGGCGGCGGCCATGGCGGTGCTGAACAGGAGGCGGGCCTCGTCCTCGCTGGGGGCCACCATGACGTTGACGGCGGCCGCGACCCGCGGAGCACCCTGGACTCCTTGAGCGCCTTCCGCCTGGGACTCGAGGACTGAGCGGTAGGTGGCGATGGCGGCCTCGGCCTGGACCGGGGCGAAGTGTGAGGCGACGGCGAAGGGCAGTCCGAGCCTCCCGGCCACGCGCGCGCCATTGACGGAGGAGCCGAGCACCCAGACGGTCGGGTGGGTGCCCTCGCCCGGGATGGCCCTGACCCGTGGACCATCGGTCCCGGCACCGCGGGCGTCGTCGTCGAGGGCGCCGGGGGATCCCAGGAGGAGGGAGCCGGGAACCGCATGGGGGCCCGGGGCCGACTCGTCGCCGAGGTAGGTGAGGATCTCAAGGATCTCCTCGGCGAAGTGGCGCGGGTCGGAGGCTCCGCGGCGCAGCGCGGCGGCCGTGCGCCGGTCCGTGCCCGGGGCGCGCCCCAGCCCCAGATCGACTCGGCCGGGGTAGAGGGTGGCCAGGGTGCCGATCTGCTCGGCGACGACGAGCGGGGCGTGGTTGGGCAACATGATCCCGCCCGAGGCGACGCCGAGGTGTTCGGTGGCCGCCAGGACCTGCCCCATGAGGACGATGGTCGCCGACGACAGGTACGTGGCGGAGCCGTGGTGCTCGGCCAGCCAGTAGCGCTCGTAGCCGGCGGCGTCGGCGGCTCGAGCGAGGGCGATCATGTCGGTGAGGGCATCGGTGCGGCCGCGACCGGCGCTGACGGGGACCATGTCCATGACGGACAAAACGGGTGCGGCCCGCCTTTCGGGCTGACTCATACGGGCACTCTAACCCGCGACGACTGTCCCGAAGCGGGCCTTGAGGCCCGCGTGCCCCGCCGGGAGGAGAGCTCGACGGGGCACGCTGAGGGCCAGAACTATGAGGACGGGACGGTCAGTGAAGCCTGCCGCGCACGGGCAGCAGACCGGTGGCGACCAGGGACTTGAGGACGTCGCCAATGATAAAGGGGACCAGTCCCATGCTCAGGGTTGCCCCCCAGTTGGCACCGGTGGCGATCTTCAGCCAGACGACGCCGGGTACGTACACCGAGGCGGAGGCCAGGAGCATGAGGCCGATGCCGGTGGCGACCCGGCTGACGGTCGAGCCGGAGTGGTTCGACCAGACGCTCGCAGCGCGCCCGGCGATGGTGGCGATAAGGATGTAGCCGACGACGTAGCCGAAGGTGACGCCGACGCCACCGGTCCAGCCCCCCAGGACCGGAGCACCCACGGCGGCCAGGGCACCGAGGAGCAGGGCGGACAGGGCACCTCGACGCGAGCCGAGGACGGCGCCGACACCGAGGGCGGCGAAGGTGCCCATGGAGATCGGCACGGGAGTGAAGGGCAGGGGGATGGTGATCTGGCCGATGAGGATGAGAGCAACAGTGCCGGCCAGGACCAGTCCTGCCTCACGGACGCGGGCAAGAGCGGGGCTGACGGCACCGTCAGCGGAGAGGGCGTCGGCGGTGGAACCGGTGGCGGAGGTGGAGGAGTTCGTGGTCATGCCTCAACCCTACGGGCACGGACGGCGTCACAAACGACCGGATCATGCCGAAGCACCCCACCACCATTTGGAGGAAATCTACAAAGAATGCCAGGGTGCTCCCCGTCGCGACCACACCAGATAGGTGGTTTTCACAGTCCTCACAGGTGGCCGTCGATCCAGGTGAGGATGTCTCCGGTGACCTGGTCCCGGTTGGTCTCGTTGAGGAGCTCGTGGCGCCCGCCCGGGTAGAGGATGACGGAGACCTCCCGCACGCCGGCGCGGCGGTAGAGCGTGGCGGCCCTCTGGACGCCCCGCCCCATGGCACCGACCGGATCCCGGTCGCCGGAGGCCAGGAGCATGGGCAGCTCCGCGGGCACCGCGGCGGCGTGAGAAGCGGTATTGACGACGCCCTGCCCGGCCACGAGGTCGTGGAAGAAGCTGGCGCTGCACACGAACCCGCACCAGGGGTCCGCGACGTAGCGGTCGACCTCATTGGGATCCCGACTGATCCAGTCGGCCTCGGTGCGGTTGGGGGCGAAATGACGCTGGTAGGGGCCGAAGGCGAGCGCGTTGAGCAGCCGGGAGGGGCGACGCGGGCCACGCAGCCGGGACTGTCCGGCACAGATCGCCGTGGCCGGGCCGGTCAGCGCGCCGATTCCCGCGCCGGTGCCCAGCAGGATGAGGCCGGCCAGGTCGTGACCACGGCGCGCGGCCAGGTCCCGGGCCAGGAAGGACCCCCAGGAGTGGCCCACGAGGAAGACGGGAATGCCGGGCCAGGCCCGCCGGGCCGCGTCCAGGACGGTGCTCATGTCGGCCATGACCGTGTCCCAACCATCCTGCTCGGCGACGAAGCCGAAGCCGTCGGGGGCGGCCGTGGCTCCGTGACCGCGGTGGTCCTCGGCCAGGACCGCGTACCCCTCCTCCACCGCGGAGGCGGCGAAGCGGGCGTAGCGCGAGGCGTGCTCGGCCATGCCGTGGGCGATGACGATGATGCCCCGGGGGCGGGCGGCCCCCTCCATCTGCGGCCGGGCCGACACCATGGTGCGGACGCCGGCAGCATCGTCAGAGGCGTCGGCCACCAGCAGGGAGCCGTCGATGAGCCACTCGGGGAGCCAGATGTGCACGACCAGACGCGTTCCATCGTCGGCCGTGAGCCGAGTAAGGCTGGTCTGCATCGGGTCCTCCTCAGGCAGCGTTATCTGTCGTCATCAACGGGGTGTCGATCATGCTCAGGTCGGCATCGGTCATCATTGATCGTGTCGATAGCTGGCGATCGGCAGTGGAACCGGATTCGCGGGCTGGGCCCACGGTCTCCCGTCGCCCCAGGTAGAAGCCTAGTTGCCCGACGCCGAACCGGCAGCGTTACCGCGGAGCGAATCACGCAGTTCCCACGGCGAGCACGCTGCGGGGTTTCCACGGACGGCCATTGATGACTGACTGTGTGGGAGCATCGCCTAACTTCCTGATGGTTTCATGAATCCTCGCCCTCGGTATCCCATTACTTCTCCCCGGCGTTGTTCCCCTCCCGCGCCCGGTAGTGCCCCTGGTCTACGGTGTCGACCATGGCCGTCCACTCCTTCACCCTCGTTCCCGCCGCCTACGTCTACCTCCTGCGCCCCGATCCCAGCGGCCCGGCCAGTCAGCCCGAGCCGACGGACGGGTCAGTGATCGGGCCAGCGAGTGCCTCGACCCAGGTGCTCCTCCAGCTGCGGCGGAACACCGGGTACATGGACGGGCACTGGGCCTGCGGGGCCTCCGGCCACGTCGAGGCCGCCGAGAGCGTCGTCGAGACGGCCCTGCGCGAGACCTGCGAGGAGCTGGGCGTCCGCGCGACGGCCGAGGACCTGATCCCGCTGACGGCGATGCACCGCACCAATGACCTGGGCGGTGCGGCCCTGGAGCAGCGCGTCGACCTGTTCTTCACGCTGCGCGCCTGGGAGGGCACGCCGGCCGTGCGCGAGCCGTCCAAGAACGCGGGCCTGCGCTGGTTCCCGCTGACCGACCCGCCCGATCCGGTGCCGCCCCATGAGCGCTACGTCCTGACCCTTCTGGCCGGCGCCCTCGACGGCGAGAGGCCGGTGCCCTCGATCACCACCTTCGGCTTCGACGCCGGCCAGGACATCGCCCGCTACGGCGTCGCCCTGCCGCACTGACCTCAGCTCGCGAGAAAGGCCTCGATGGCGGGCAGCTCGCGGCGGGCCTGGGCCAGGCCGGCCTCGAAGGCGGTGACGATGCGGTCGTAGCGCAGCTCGCCGTTGGCGATGGGCATGCGCTCAGGCCGGAAGAGGTAGACGCGTCCCTGGCTGCGCAGCCGTTCCAGCTCGTCGACGGTGCGGTTGTAGTTCTCGGGCCGATCGATGACGGCCTGGACGAGGGCCGGGTAGCGGGCGTAGAGACGATGAAGGACCTCGATCTCGTGGCGCCGCATGGGCGGTTTGCGGTAGCCCTCGGGGCGGGTCATGGCCACGAGGAGCTTATTGTAGCCGTCGGCGCGGGCGGCGTCGATCGCGAACCCGCCGGTGGGCCCGACGGCGCCGTCCACGTAGGGGGCACCGTCGACCTCGACCATGGGCATGAGCACCGGCATCGACGACGATGCCCGGGCCCGCACCAGCAGGTCGTCCATGGCGGGCATGTCCTCCAGGCCCCAGTAGACCTCCTCACCGGTGTCGCAGCGGAAGGCACCCAGGCGCACCGTGGCCGGTGAGGCGGCGAAGGTCTCCCAGTCGAAGGGGATGGACTCGTCCGGCGCGGAGGTGTGCAGGTAGATGTGCTCGGAGTTGAAGTAGCCCTTGCCGGTCACGAAGCTGCCCCAGCCGCCGGCCTTCGGGTCGGTGGTCAGGCCCAGATAGGCCTCGCGGGTGCGCCAGGTGTCACGGGAGACGAAGTTGCAGGTGTTCGTGCAGCCCGCGGAGATGCCGCCGACCCAGGGGAAGGAGAGCCCGGCCTCCAGCATGACGCGCACGAGGCCGGCCGTGTAGGCACCGCGCATGCCGCCGCTCTCGAAGACGAGGGCGACGTCGTCGGGGCCGTGGGTGACGGGTGCGGGCCGGTGGTCGGGGTCGGTGACGGGGACGGGCCGTTGGACGGAGTCGGAGACGGGGAGGGGACACGAGCTCACGGCCGGGAGCCTATGGGTTCCATGATGCGATCGCACGGGTGATTCCCGCCCTATGTCTGCCGGGCGGTCGGAAGAGTAGCGTGAGGCCATGAGCACATCGAGCACGCTGCGCATTCTTGAGCCGATGACCATGCGCGGGCTGACCGCCCGTAACCGCCTGTGGCTACCGCCCATGTGCATGTACACGGTCGAGGCGCAGGACGGCGTCGTCACCGATTGGCACGTGGTCCACTACGCCAGCCGCGCGGTGGGTGGCTTCGGCACGGTCATCGTGGAGGCCACGGCCGTCACGCCCGAGGGGCGCCTGTCCCCCAACGACCTGGGGCTGTGGTCCGACGAGCAGGTCGCCGGCCAGCGCCGCCTGGTGGAGGCGATCCACGCCGGCGGGGCGCTCGCCGGTGTCCAGATCGGGCACGGCGGCCGCAAGTCAGGGACCGCGCCGTGGCGCCCCAAGGTGGAGGGCGCACGCACCGGCACCCTGGAGGGTTGGGACCTGCTGGCCCCCAGTGCGATCCCCTACCCCGAGCACGCGGTGCCCGCCGAGCTGGACGAGACCGGGATCAACCGGATCGTGGAGGCCTTCGCGGCAGCCGCGCGCCGCGCCGTTGAGGCCGGGTACGACGTCGTCGAGATCCACGGAGCCCACGGCTACCTCATTCACGAGTTCCGCTCGCCCCTGTCCAACCAGCGCACCGACTCCTACGGTGGGAGCGCCGAGAACCGCCAGCGCTTCCCCCTGGAGGTAGTGCGGGCCGTGCGCGAGGCCGTCGGGACGGACACGGTTCTCGACATCCGACTGTCCGCCTCGGACTGGGCCGACGGCGGCGTCACCGGCGAGGAGACCGCCGCCTTCAGTCGCGAGCTGGTGGAGGCCGGCGTCGACGTCCTGCACATCTCCAGCGGCGGCAACGTCCCGACCGCGGTCCCAGTGGGGCCCGGCTACCAGCTGCCGCTGGCCGAGCAGGTCAGGCGGGCCGTGTCCGGCACCGGCGTCCCGGTAGTGGGTGTGGGCCTCATTGAGGAGGCGGCGCAGGCCGAGCAGGCGCTCATCACCGGCCAGGTCGACGCGATCGCGGTGGGCCGGGCCGCTCTGCGCGACCCCTACCTGCCGCTGCGTTGGGCGGCGGACCTGGGCGTGCGCTCCTGGGACGAGGCCCCCTGGCCCATTCAGTACTGGCGCGGCACCTGGCACTGAATCGGCCATCGAAACAGCCGCTGGCCCCTGCCCAGCACGGCAACCGGCCGTATGAGGTTGCAGCACTACCCGACGGCGTCGAGGTAGAGCCAGCGGCCGGCTCGGCGGGTGAAGCGGGACCGCTCGCGCAGGGCGTCGGCCACCACTCCCCCGTGCCCGTCGCCGGTGCGGTAGGAGGCGATGAACTCCACGACGCCGGTCTCGTCGCCCGCTACGCCGTCGACGATCTCGTGGATGGTCAGGCCCGTCCACTGCGTGCCGGGGTGGCAGTAGGGGCCCTCGGGTCGGGTGCGCGGGTGCCAGGTCCGGAAGAGGTAGTCCTCATCGCCGACCACGAAGGCCGTGTAGCGCGAGCGCATGAGGGCCTCAGCGGTGGGCGCCGGGGTACCGTCGTGGAAGGGCTCGCAGCACTGGGCGTAGGCGCGCCCCGTGCCGCAGGGGCAGGGGGCGGTGCCGCGCACGCCCGCGGCGCGGATCGACGAGTCCGGCTGAGCCCTTCGGTCCGCCTGCCGTCCCACCATGCTCAGTCCCCCAGCCAGTAGGCGTGCAGGGTCCGGGCGAGCCAGGGGCCGTCCTTGACACCGCCCATCTCGCGGGCCGAGTGCATGCTCAGCAGGGGCACACCGACGTCGACGGTGGTGATCCCGAGCCGGGTGGCGGTGATGGGGCCAATGGTGGAGCCGCAGGACACGGCGTTGTTGGAGACGAAGTCCTGGCTCGGCACATCCGCGGCCGCACAGGCCCGCGCCCAGATCGCGGCTCCGACGGCGTCGGTGGCGTAGCGCTGCTGGGCATTGATCTTGAGCAGGGGGCCGTGGTTGATGAGCGGCTGGACGGCCGGGTCGTGCAGGTGAGCATAGGCGGGGTGGACGGAGTGCCCGGCATCGGCGCTCACGCAGGTCGAGCGCGCCAGAAGAGCCTCGATGCCGTCACTGTCAACCCCCAGAACCCCGGCCAGGCGCCGCAGGAGCGTCTCAAGGAAGGGCCCACCGGCCCCGGAGCGGGTGGCGGAGCCGACCTCCTCGTGGTCGAAGGCGACCAGGATGACGGGCTCAGTGGGCTCAACCCGCGCGGCCGCGAGCGCCTCGAGGGCCACGAGTCCGGCGTGGACGGAGGAGAGGTTGTCCAGGCGGGAGGAGGCCAGGAACTCCCCCTCCCGGCCAAAGCGGGCGGGGGCCTGGGTGGGGTAGGTGAGGATGTCGTGTCCGGCGAGATCGGCCGGGTCGATGCCGGCGATCTCGCACAGGTGGGTCTCGACGGCGTCGGGGGCGCTGTCAGGCCCGGCCAGCGACCACAGGGGCAGCAGGTGGGTCTGGCGGTCCAGGTGGAAGGTGTCGTTGACGCTGCGGTCCAGGTGTGGGGCGATCTGGGAGATGCGGGCGATAGGACCGGTGCGCACGAGGTGGACGGCGCCGTCGCGCGTGGTCAGGCGCCCGGCCAGGCCCAGCTCGCGGTCGAGGAGCGAGGCGAGCAGGGGGCCGCCGTAGACCTCGGCGTTGATGAGCTGCCAGCCCGAGCGGGTAACGGCGGCGTTGGGCTTGAGCTTGAGGGCCGGGGAGTCGGTGTGGGCGCCGACGATGCGCATGCCCGCCCTCGGCGTCAGCTCCTCGGGCAGCACCCAGGCCGCGAGCGCGCCGTCGCGGATGACGTAGCCGAGTCTGGGCAGACCCGCCTGCCAGGAGACGGTCTCGTCGGCGCGGGTGAAGCCGGCCACCTCCAGGCGCAGAGCGACCTCGACGGCGGCGTGGTAGGAGCTGGGCGAGGCTGTCACGAAGTCGATGAGCGAGTCGGTGTAGGCGTTCTCGTCGCGCAGGATCTCGCCGGCGTCGGACGGGCGGCGGGCAGGATTGCCGGAGCGAAAGCCGGGAAAGGCGTCTGCGGGTGTATTGGCGGCATCAGTCATGGCCCCAGTCTTCCACTGGTGCACCCGGGATCAGACCGACACCTGCCGCGCGGTCGTGCGGGTTGGGGCAGAATCGGGGTGTGAGCCTCTCTCATCCGGTCATCCCGCCCGCCTCGTCCACTCCCGTGCGCGCCGTTCTGCTCGATGCCGACGGCGTCCTTCAGCTCATCGGCACCCCGTGGGACGAGGCGCTGACCCGCGGCGGCGGCCCCGCCTTCGCCCGAGCCATGATCGATGGTGAGACCGACGCCCTGGCCGGCCGCGAGACCCTCACTGAGCTGCTGGAGCGAGTAGTGGACGATCTGGGGCTGAAGCTGAACGTATCGGACCTGCTTGAGCTGTGGCATCGGGCCACGCCTGACCCTCTGGCCTGGCAGCTGGTGGGTGACCTGCGCGAAGCGGGCTACACCACGGTCCTGGCCACCAACCAGCAGTGGGAACGCCGGGCCTGGATGCGTGAGCAGCTGGGCTACGACGGCCTGTGCGACATCGACGGATACTCCTGCACGCTGGGGGTTGCCAAACCGGATGCCGCCTACTTCCTTCGGCTGCTGGAGCTGGCGGGGGTGGAGCCCGACCAGGCCCTGTTCGTCGATGACAGCGCCCGAAACATCGCTGGGGCCCGTGAAGTGGGCTTGCGTACGATCCACCACCCGGCTGACGCCGGGGGCGAGCTGCTGCGCCGCGAGGTGTCCCAGACCCTGGTACAGGCCGCGTCCGCCCTGCAAGGATGAGCCCGGTCGGCCTCATTCTCTCGAGACTTGCCTGACCGGCGCCCGCGGGGAAGACTCCTGCTGACAGCAGTCACCAGGAAAGGACGGCTCATGGCAGGAACGACGACGGACGACCAGGCCCCCGAGACCACAGCTACCGCTACTGCACCCCCCGCCTCGGCGACGTCCTCCGCCCAGTCACCGACCTCCGGCGCGAGGCGCGCCCCCGAGGTCTTCCTGCGCCTCATCACGACGATCCACTCCGTGCTGCCCGGATTCGTACGCAGCCGGCTGCCGGTGACCTTCATCGGCTACGCGATCATCAACGGCTCGGCCTTCTTCCTGGACGTCGGCTGCCTGTGGGTTATCGAAACCCACCTGCATTGGTGGCATCCAGTGTCCATATCGGTCGGATACGCCATCGCGGGTGTCTACTCCTTCCTGCTCAACCGCTGGTTGAACTTCCAGTCCCACGGGCACCTCGTCAACCAGGGATCACGCTACGCAATTGGTCTCATCAGCCAGTTTTTGGTCTTCGTCCAAGGGCTGACCCAACTGCTGTCCTGGCTCGGGATCAATCTCTTCCTGGCTCGTCTCATCTCGGCTTGCTGCGAGGCCGCTTACCTCTACGTGTTCATTCGGCTGTGGGTGTTCCGCAGCACGCCGGAATCTCAGAAGGCGGCTGTGCCCTCGGACTCCCATGTTGGCGCCTAAGCGCGCAACCTATGAAGGACCGCACTCACCAGTAGGCGCGGGTCGTTTCCGTGGGGCCGTCGAGCTCGGTGAAGCCGGCGTCGGTGACGTGGACGGGCCGGGCGGTGGCCTCCCACTGCTCGCGGCTGGGCACGACGACGCGCACCCGGTAGCCGTCGTCGGCCCAGGCCTGCCGCAGGGCGGGCTCCATTGCCGGGCTCTCCCAGGCGAGCTGGGCGGCGTGTCCGCACTGGGCGGCGAGCTTGCCCGAGGTCATCTCATGCAGGGGCGTGACCTCGATCGTCACGAGAGCCCCGGTGGAGGCCGACGCCGCTCCCAGCGCAATCTCGTCGGCTGCAGCCGGGTCCTTCGCGACGCGCGCGGTGATCGCAGCCGGTGGCGGGGGCAGCTCACTGCCGTCCGGGAAGTGGGTGCCCTCCACCTGGGTCTTGGCCAGGGCTCCGGGCAGGGGGCGCACCGGACCGGGTATGAAGGCGCGCGCCGCGGCCTGCCCCCACCCCACCGGCCCGTCCTGGGTGACGGTGACGCCGTCGATCTCCTGAACCTCCTCCCAGCGCTTGCCGCGGGCGCGGCGCACGAGCTTGCGGATGCGCCCGTCGCGCCAGTAGTCGACGGCCTGGTTCCACGGCCCGCCGGGGGCGGAGGCGGGCGCCGCCAGGAGGGAGACGACGGCGCGGGCGGCGGCCTCGGCGACGTCGATGCGCCGAGGCGGGTGAACCTTGTCGTAGCGCACGGCGATCTGCATGCCCCAGGGCACCGTGTGGTCCACGTTGCCGGACAGGGAGGGCGGCTGCGGCACGGAGGATGGCGACGACGAAGAGGACAGCAAAGGAGACGGTAAGGAGTACGGCACAGTCAGGAGCCTACGGTGTCGTCACCGCGGGCGTCAGGTCGCGCCTCCCGGAGGGCGACCTGACGCCCGCGGGGTCGACGAACCAGCACTATTTCCTACCATATGGCCGATAAATGGCGTGGCGAAGATCCTCCTGCGGCAGGAGAGGGATTCTGAAGCGGGTCGTTTAAGTTGCCATCATGCAACCACCTGTTCCGTCTCACGCCACAGGCGCCTCCGCTCTCACGCCGCCGACCGGGCCGCCCTCCCGCCCCCGGATGTTCAACGGTGCGACCGTTCACGGCATCGCCGGAATCCGCGCTCTGCGCCACCCCGCGGAGAACCCGCTGCTCATCGCCGCAATCCTGACCACTGCCGCGGGCTACGGCATGTGGTTCATCATCGTCAGCTGGCTGGCCTCCTCCTCCGATGCCACAGGAGCGGAGGCCGAGATCCGCAACCTGTTCCTCGATGGAGGCACCCTGTCTCAGGTGCTCCTGGTCATCCCCCTCTTCCCCCTCCTCATATGGATCATCCGCGCCTTCCTGTACGCCCAGCTGAGGGCGACCTCGGTACAGATGTCCCCTACGCAGTTCCCGGAGGGCTACCGGATGGTCGTGGAGGCGGCCAGGGAACTCGGTCTGCGCCGGGTTCCTGACGCCTACGTGGTGCTGGGCAACGGCCAGATCAACGCCTTCGCCGCCGGCCACGGCTTCCGGCGCTTCGTGGCCGTCTACTCCGACCTGTTCGAGATCGGCGGCCAGGCACGGGACCCCGAGGCGCTGCGCTTCATCATCGGCCATGAGGTCGGCCACATCGCCGCCGGCCACGTCTCCTACTTCCGTCTCATCTTCTCCCAGCTGGTGGCCTACGTGCCCTTCCTGGGCCAGGCGTTCTCGCGCGCCCAGGAGTACACGGCCGACAACCACGGCTACGCCTATGCGCCTGAGGGCGTGCCCGGGGCCATGGGGGTCCTCTCCGGCGGCAAGTACCTGGGGGCCGAGGTCAACACCCATGCGCTGGCCGATCGCGCCACGCGCGAGAAGGGTTTCTGGCTCCACATGAGCAACTGGCTCTCCAGCCACCCGATCAACACCTGGCGCGCCCACGCCCTGCGCGACCGCAGCCGCCCGGGACGGCTCATGATCCGCCCGCCGGAGTCGACCGCATGGTTCCCGCCCTCGGCTCCCAGCGGCTACCAGCGCTCCGGTTCCTGGCCGACGCCGGAGCAGATGCTCGCGGTGCTGGACTCCACCACCTTGAGCGTGCTCAGCGAGGAGCAGTTCGGCCGATACCCGGGGGTGTCCTACGAGACTCCCCGCAACGAGCTGCGCTGGGCCTCCCCGGTCCCGATTCGTACCGAGCCGGTCGGGCAGGGGGCCTTCACAGGCGACTCGAGTACGACTGGCTCTGTGGGGCCACAGCAGCCCGGCGCGTACGGGTACACCCCGCCGGCAAGCCCCGCGCAGGAGCAGCACGTGGATACCCCGGGGACAACACCCGCCGACGCTACGCGCCCGGAGACCCCGCACTCCGAGACCGGCCAGAGCTGAGCTCGGCGTCAGCACAATGGCGCCGGTTGGCGAACGGAAGCGTTCGCCAACCGGTGCCGTTGTCCACCCGTACGGCGTTCGCGCTCTGCCAGCGCGTCTCCCCGAGCCGGAGAGTGCCGGAAGCCTCAGCGCGGGGCGACAGCACTGGCCGCTGTCGTGAACGAGCTCAGCGCGCCCCGCAGGTCTGCGGCGCCGTCGGCGACATTGATGGCCTGGCAACGGGCGGCGAGCGCATCGAGCTCGGCCAGGCGGTGGCCGACGGACTCGACCACACCAGAGGCGGCCGCTGAGAGCTCGGCGGCCGCGGCGGGCAGGGCAGGATCGGTGGAGGCGGGCGAACCGGTCCACAGCATGAGGAGCTGGTTGGGAATCGTCATCATGCGACTGGCCTCGCCGATATAGGCCACCGCCTGCGCGGCAAGCGCGCTGTGTGCCCGGGCCTGACGCTCCATCTCGGCGATGCCGTCGTTGAGTGACTCGATGAGGTCCGGAATCGCCTCGGCCGAGTACTGCGGGTCTCCGACGCCGTCGATGAGCTCGACGGTGAACAGCGAGGTGATGGTGGCGTGCAGGCGGGCCAGGGCGATACGGAAGCGGGTCCGGGCACCGTTGGTGTCGAGCTGGGCCAGGGTGTCGACGAGCCGGGTCACCAGAGGGCTGACCAGCCCCTGCATCTGGGTCCACAGGTCCAGCAGGTCGGCGAGGGGCTTGACCCGGGGGTCGGAGCGGTCCAGGGCGGCGATCCGCTCAGGCAGCAGGCGCGGGTCCTCAAGGGTCTGGGTCAGGCCCGTGCCTGCGGCCTTGAGCGAGGCGGACAGCTCGGCGAGCTGCTGCTGGCCGGACATCCATGAGTCGAGCCCGGTGGCGATGGTGGTGACCGAGTCGAGCATGACGCGCAGGTTCCCGGTGGCCCCGGGGCGCACCGGGATGCCGTCGGAGAGCTCCTCACGGCGCGCCACCTCTGCCGGCAGGGCCGCGTTCTGGAACTCCTCGTAGGAGGACAGGCCCGCCCCGGCCAGGAGCTCGGCGATGCGGCCAAGCCCGTGCTCGGCCGCCGCCCGGCGGTTGGCACCGGCACTGATCGCCTGGTCCTCCACCGCACGGGCATCGCGGTAGATGGCGCACGCGGTGTCGAACAGATTGGTGCACACCGGTCGGGTGCGCACCGAGAGGTAGCCGCCGTCGGACAGCGGGGTGACAGTGGCGAAGACGTCGTACTCACTGCCGTCGGCGGCAAGGTTGCGCACGTAGGCCGCGAAGGGGCTGCCGGTCTGCAGGGTGTCCCACATGGCCTTGAAGGCTCCGCCGGGCATCTCCGGGTGGCGGATGATGTTGTGCGGGGCACCGGAGAGCTCATCACGTCGATACCGGGAGAGCTCGATGAATACGTTGTTGGAGTGGCGGATGACGCCGCGCGCGTCAGTAGTGGAGAAGAACAGCTGGTCCACGCCCACCTCGTGGGTGGCTCCGGTGACCTGTGGCATAGTCAAGTGCTCCTTGAAGAGATCGGGGCGCGACGGCGGCCGGCCTGGTGAGACGGATGACCCTCACCTTCCGCCCATTGATTGACGGTTGGACGGCTGAACAATACACCTCGTTTCCGAAACGAGATCTGGCAGTTCGCCGAAACCGACCGACCACACAGCACATCGAGGGCTGATGTGTGCATGTTTTCACTGATCACGATTCGCCATCTCACGCCGACATCACAGTCGTCGATGAGAGTCGAGCACGCCAATGCCTCAGCTTTCGCCATCGAGAGCAACGACCACCGATAAACATCGAAAACAAGCTCTGTTGGAAAGCAAGAGGGAACACTTATGCGTTTAAAATGCGACAAAAACATGGCGTCAACAACATAACACCGGAATTCAAGCAAGAAATCTCATGAAAACAGAAGAAATATATCAAGATACTTCCCAGACAACTTTCAGATATATTGAAGTGCTCCCACAGGAGCAGCGGGTTGCATAGTAACCGCCGCCGGACGGAACTGGTCGCGAGGGTTGGGGAGCCCGATGACCGATCGGATTTCGAGGCCGCTCGGGTTGATAGGGAGCCCGACGCGAACCGCTCTGGCGAAGGAGGGTGAGTCCCCCTGGAGTTATGGGAATCCAGGGCGATACCATCCTCAACGACAGAGGCCTGTGGGCCCGGGCTCATCCCGGACCCACAGGCCGCGTCATTTTTCGACATCATTGCGCCGGTTTCTTCACCGCACTCTCCTCTATCGAATAAGGCGGGGAAGCAGACGATCCTGACGTTCCTGGTAAGCCGGGCGCCCGACGACGTCGGGCCGGAACCTGGGTGAGGCATGCCGAGTGAGGACGGACGCCCCCATGGGCGGCCCGGCCATCGGGGCCTCCTCGCCCGTGTCCTCCACGACGGCACCGTATTGCGGTCTGACGAGACAGTGACCGCCGTCGGGCTGCTAGTCCTCCAGGGAGTAGCCCGTCACCGGTCCGGCCGTGTTGGGCTGCCAGCCCAGTGCGGGAGCGACGTGCTCGGCGAAGGCCTGGAGGATGTGGAGGTTGAAGTCGACACCGAGCTGGCTGGGGATGGTGAGCATGACGGTGTCGGCGGCGTGGAGCGCCTCGTCCTGGGCCAGCTGCTCGATGAGAACGTCGGGCTCAGCGGCGTAGGTGCGCCCGAAGGTCGACTGCAGGCCGTCGATAATGCCGATCTGGTCATGGGAGTCCTCGCCGCGCAGGGCGAAGAACCTGCGGTCGACGTCGGAGACGATCGGGAAGATCGACCGCGAGACGCTCACGCGCGGGGTCCAGTTGTGGCCGGCCTCCTTCCAGGCCTCGCGGTAACGGCGGATCTGCTCGGCCTGGAGGTGGGAGAAGCCCTCGCCAGTGGCCTCGGTCAGGAGGGTCGAGCTCATGAGGTTCAGGCCCTGCCGGGCGGTCCACTCGGCGGTCTCGCGTGAGCCGGCGCCCCACCAGATGCGGCGGTCCACGCCGGGGGCGTGCGGCTCGATGCGCAGGCGGGAGCTGGCGCCAGGGGCCATACCGCCGCTGGTGTCGAGATCGGCCTGCGGGACGCCGCGGATGGCGTCGAGGAACTGGGTGGTGTGGGCACGGGCGACGTCGGCCCCGCGCGGGTCGGCGCTGCCGGTGTAGCCGAAGGTCTCCCAACCGCGCCGGGCCTGCTCCGGGGAGCCCCGGGAGATGCCGATGGCGATGCGCTGGTCGGTGAGCAGGTCGAGGGCGGCGACCTCCTCAGCCAGGTAGAGCGGGTTCTCGTAGCGCATGTCGATGACGCCGGTGCCGACCTCGATGCGCTTGGTGCGGGCGCCGGCCGCAGAGAGCAGCGGGATGGGGGCGGCGGCCTGGCGGGCGTAGTGGTGGACGCGCCAGTAGGCTCCGTTGACGCCGATCTCGTCGGCGCCGGCCGCGATCTCGACGGCGTCCTTGAGCGCCTGGCGGGCGTCGGGGTCACCAGGGCCGCGACCGTGTCCGTAGTGTCCGAAGCTGAGAAACCCGAATGCTTTCATGCAACCTTCAACTACGAGGATGATCGGACCATTCCGACCGGCCGTGCGAGCCGTGTCACCCGGCTCCGACCGCTCCCCTCCCTCGGCTCAGCGCCCGTTTGATGCGGGCGATGGCGGCGGCGCAACCAGAGCGAACGGAGCCCGGAAGGCGTTCGTCGGCGACCCTGTGGGGATGAGTTGAGCAGGCAGCCCGGAGACCTTGAGCCTCTCCGCGAGGCTCGCTCCACCCAGGGCCTTCTGAGTAAAGACGACAGCATCGGCCCGGCCGACCACCAATGTTGGCAACCTCGTCCAGCAGATCATCGTCAAGGGGCTTCCCCTCGTCAGCGGCGCACCTTCGACTCGCGGCCGAGGTCGCCCGGCGATGAGACAGGGACGTTCAGCCAACGAGGAACGGCCTCCTTGTAGTCGAGATAGGCCTGTCCGAACCTCTCCTCCAGGACCTTCTCCTCCGCAGGTATCTGGTATCGGTCGATCAGCCAGACGAAGCCGACCAGCGGGATCACCGCGGACGGGCTCCTGCGCGCGATCGCGTGCGCGAGCAACGTTCCCGCCAGACCCAGGTACATGGGATTGCGCGTCAGTCGGTTGGGACCGTCCACGACGAGGTGCCGCGCGCGTTCGACCCTCACCGGATCAACCGTTGTGCGGTGCCGAAGAAAACTGCCCGCACTTCCGGCGAGCGCGCATATCGAGATCCCGAGTACGGGGGCGGCAACCATCATCGACGACGGCGTCATTCTCCGGCCGCGCGCTATGGCGCTCTGTGCCAGCCCGGCCGCCGCCAGGAGCACCACCGGCGGTAGCCGCCTGAGCTTCCGTTCAACCACCATCTCATCCTTCCTCGGGCTACCGCTCGAGGGCGACTGTACTGCATGACGGGGACAGGCGAAGCGGCCTCAGCCGACGTGGAAGTACCGGGTCATCCGGTCCTCGACCTGGATGCGGGCGTCGGTGTGCTTAACCGCACAGCCCATGTGCACCAGGCTCGAGAGAGCCTCGGCACGGACCTGAGACCACTTCGAGAACGGGGCGCTTCCAACCTCCACCAACCCTCTCCTGACATATTACCGATTCGGTCATATAGTTGTGCCCATGTCACTGTCCTCCTCGGCCTTCTGGATTCTCACCTCACTCGCCAACGGGCGCCGGCACGGCTACCAGATCCTGCGGGAGACGGCGCTGCTCTCCGACGGCGCGGCCCGCCTGAAGCCCACCACCCTGTACGCGACCCTCGAGCGCCTGGAGAGCAAGGACCTCATCCGCTCCGACGGCCAGGAGGTCGTTGACGGCAGGGCGAGGCGCTACTACCGCATCACCGAGACCGGCATCGACCTGCTGACCGCCGAGACGCAGGCGCTGGAGCGTTCCGTGAGAGCCGCTCGGGCTAGCCTGAGTGCCGCGCGCCCCCGGCCGCAGACCGCGCGTTGGGGGGTGGCCTGAGATGGTGGAGGAGCAGTACTACCGACGTCTCCTCCGGTGGTACCCGAGGAGCTGGCGGGCTCACCACGGCGAGGTCCTGCTCGGCATCATGCTGGACGAGGCCGAGGCGCTGGGGCGCAGTCGCCCCACGGTCGGGCAACGGTGGTCGGTCTTTCTCCACGGGATGGGGAACCGGCTGGGCGTGCGGGCCGCCCTGTGGTGCGCAGCGATCGGCCTCTTACTGAGCCTGGCGGGTTTCGCCCTCTTGTTCATCGCGAACGCTACAGAGAGCCAGGGCAACGACACGATCTTCAGCTGGATCCACCAGGCGATGATGACCCTCCCGGGGGGTGTCATCGCGGCCGGATACCTAGGCCTGGCACGTGAGCGCGGAGTGCTGCCTGCGCCTCACGCCTTCGTCGCCGCGGTGATGGCGGCACTGACCTGCGTGGTGGCGACGGTGGCGAACATCGCGGGGGCGATGGCCTTCGAGGCCGCCGAAGCCAATGTTGCCGCCCCGTTCCTTGGTCGTCTGAGTACGCCTCTCATGGTGACCTATGGCGTCATGGGGGTGCTCACCATGGCAGTCGCCGTCGAAGGCACCCTGAGCATCAGGACCCGGTTGCACCCGGTGCTGCGTGCTGCGGTCGCCACTCTGATAGGGATTCCTGCAACAGCGGCGACTATCCTCATGGGGCTGACCCCCATCTCGATCTTTGGTGCCTCCATCGTTCTCACCATCATGTCACTCGCCCTTAGACGGCGAGTGCACCAGCGGCCACTGGCACCGTCGATGTCAGTGGCACCGCCGGTTCCACCGCACCTCTACCCCCTTGACCCAGACATTCCGAAGTACCCGGGATCACTCAACGTTCCGGAGGAGAGCCGGCTGCTTGGCACTCCTCCCGACGCCTATCCCCAGAATGCCGTCGACGACGACACACACCACGGCACGGCACGTCGGATCGGAGTCAGGCTCGGCCGCAGGACAGCCCTGTGGTGCGGTGTCCTGGCGGTTGTCACCTACTTCTGCTCAATGGCCGTCTTCTTCGCCGCCGACTACCTGCCGGGGCGGAGGGTGGCCTCTGCATTCTTCATCCAGGCCTCATTGTCCTGCCTGGTCGGATTCTTCCTGATAGTCGGCACCGTCAGCCTTCTGCGCGAGCGATCCGCAGTGACCCCGCAGCACACCGCGTACGCCACTCTCCTCTCGATGCTTGTGCCGATCGCTGGTGCCGCCTTCACCGTACTGAGCATGGTCGATGCCATCACTGCACGCTCAGGCGCCCAGAGCCACTGGAGCGATCGCACTGCGGGAGTGATTCTTTTCGTTTCCTATTTGCTGGGGGCAGCCGCTGTGGGAGTCCTCATCGACGGCCTGTCCGTCTGCCGGAGGATGGAGCCCGGACTGCGCACCGTCGTCGGCTTGATCATCGGGTCACTGGCCTCACCCCCGCTCTGGGGCCTCCTCATCTTACTGGGGTGGATGGTGAACCTTCCCTGGGCCATCGGGCTCATCGTCATCGGTGCTGTCAGCAGGCCCGCACCTGTCCCGCATCCGGCGGTTCCGTCGGCCATGCCCCGATCGGGCCCCAGAACGGTGAGCATGCTCTCCGGACGCAGAATCATGTGGATACGGCTCCTGGCGGCGAGCGCCGTCGTGCTCGGAGTAGGGGCCATCGCCTGGGGCGTCCCGCACGGGGGAGCCGGCGCCGCGGGCGCTCACCTCGCCTTCATCCCTCTGCTGGCGGCCCTCGCACTGTGGGTCTCTGGAAGGTACCCCGCATCGGCCGTAAGCACATGGGGATCGGCAGCCCTGGCCTGGACGTCCATGGTCGGCTTCGCGGTCAGGGCCTGGCCGCCGCTGCGCGAGGCGCTCCCGATTGCGGGGATCTCCGTTCTGTGCAGCGGTGCGGCGCTCGCTTGGACAGTGTTCACATGGCTCCCCGCGCGGAGGATCCTGCGAATCCTAGCAGGCGCAGGCACCGGATTGACCTACACGATCACCATGGTGCCGACGCTGATCTTCCTCTACGACTACTTCCTCTTCGCCTTCGTGCCCATGCTGACCCCTGCCTACGGTCTCATCATCCTGCGTCGGCCACCGACTCCGGCTCCGCCGGCTCTTCTGCAGGGTTCAGCTCCTGCTCCTGCGATGCCGACTCAGACTCACTGACCTCGGGCTCATCCGCGCTCTCGGCCTCGGCGATCTGCTCCATCGCGGTCTTCTGGGACAGGGGCACCTCGGGTAGGAGGAGAGCGATGACGGAGGTGGCCACGAACAGCGGGATCATCCAGCCGAAGATCGGCAGGAGGGCGTCGGCGTAGGAGCTCGCCACGGCGTCGTGCAGGGCGGTGGGCAGCTTGTCGACCAGGGCGGGGGTGAGCGAGGAGGTATCGGCGTCCTTGAACCGAGCGAGCGACCCCAGGACGGCCGGGTCCGCGCTGCGGGCCAACGCCCCGATCCGATCAGTGAGGTTGGAGGTGAGACCGGAGGAGAAGGCCGCACCGATGAGCGAGGCGCCCAGGGAGACGCCGACCTCGCGGAAGAAGTTGTTGCCGCTGGTGGCCGTGCCCAGGTACCTGGCCGGGAGCGCGTTCTGGACCACGGTGACCAGGAGCTGGAAGAACAGGCCGACGCCCGCTCCCATGAGGAAGGTGGCCGCGGAGATCTGCCAGACGGGAGACGATGTCGTCAGGCGGGAGAGCCAGAAGGAGGCTCCAGCGGCGACCAGTGGCCCCACGATCGGGTAGAGCCGGTAGCGGTTCGTGCGCGAGACGAGGACGCCGGAGAGGATCGAAGAGACGAGCATCCCGATCGTGATCGGCACCAGGAGCAGGCCGGAGCCGGTGGCCGAGTACCCGTAGACCATCTGGAGGTAGGTGGGCAGGTAACTCAGGACACCGATCATGCCACCCATCGCAAGCATGCCGACGAGCGTGGAGACGATGAAGGTGCGGCTGGTGAGGATCGACCAGGGCAGGATGGGGTCGACGGCACGGGTCTCGACGAAGGCGAACAGCCCCCAACAGACCAGGCCGACGGCGCCCAGGCCGATGGTGACAAGGCTGGTCCACTCGTACTGGTTACCGCCCCAGGTGGCCATGAGGACGATGGCGATGGCGCCGGCGTTCAGCAGAGCGAGCCCCCACCAGTCGATGGGGCTGGTCAGGCGGCTGCTGGGCAGGCGCAGCACCAGGGCGATGGCGATGAAGGCGAGGATGCCCAGCGGCAGGTTGATCCAGAAGGTCCAGCGCCAGGAGACCGAGTCGGTGAGCCAACCGCCGATGATGGGCCCCAGGATGGAGGCGATGCCGAACATGGCTCCCATGGGGGCCATGTAGGTGCCGCGTACGCGTGGCGGAATGAGGTCGCCGGTGATCGCCTGGGAGGAGATCAGCAAACCCCCACCGCCCAGCCCCTGGATGAAGCGGTAGATGATGAGCTGGGTCATGGTGTCGGCGGTGCCGCACAGGGCCGAGCCGATGAGGAACAGGGCGATGGCCACCAGGAAGAGGTTCTTGCGGCCCACGAGGTCGCCGAGCTTGCCGTAGACGGGCATGGCGACCGTGATGGCCAGGGTGTAGGCCGTCAGGATCCAGGCCATGTGGGCGGCGCCGCCGAGGTCGCCCACGATAGTGGGCAGGGCGGTGCCGACGATCGTCTGATCCATGGCGGACAGGAACATGACCACCAGGAGCGAGGCGTAGACCGCCCAGAAGCGGCGATCGGGGTGGAAGTCGGCCCCCGGCCCGGCAGGAGCCGTGCCGGTTGGCTCCGACGACGTAGAAGTGTGAGTCACGGTAAGCGCCTTTACGAGATGGAAGGGGTGGGAACTGTCAGAGAAGGAAGAGAAAGAGGTGGCCGGCGAGCATCAGCCGGGCGGGTTCGGCGTCTGGAAGACGGGGGAGGGCCGGTCGGACGGCGCCTGGATGACGACGTCGGAGAGCGCCTCGACCATGGCGCGGACGGCGTCGACCAGCTGGACCTCTGGGGCCTGGGCCGAGGCCTCGGGTACCTCGGCGCGCACTGGCGCCTCCTCGCGGCGCTGCTCCCAGGGATGAGTGCGTCCACACCACAGGTCCACGGCGCTGCGCTGGATCGCCATGGCCAGGGCGACGACCGCGCGGGTGCGAGGGTCGTAAGGTTCCGTGCCCAGGCGGCGACCGGCGGCGTCGGCGAGGGACACGGCGATGGCGCGCAGGCGCTCGTGGATGGCTCGCTCGATCTCCGGGTTGTCCCGCACGATCTCCGGGAAGGACAGCAGCCATCCTCGTTCGGACTCGGCGGCCTCGGCACCGGAGGCGAGCAGGGCACCGAGGTCCTCCAGGAGACTTCCAGTGCCGTTGACGAAGGTCTCGATGGCCTCTGGCTCCGGGGGCTCCAGGCCGACGACGAGGAGGTCGGTCTTGGAGGAGAAGTGGTTGAAGACGGTGCGCCGGGAGACACCGGCGAGGGCGGCGACGTCATCGACCGTCATGGCCGCGTAGCCGCGCTCTCGAGTCAGGGCGAGCGCGGCGGCGCGGATGGCGGCGCGGGTGCGTCGCGCCTGAGTGGCGCGCAGATCGGTTCCGGTCACGCGACCATCCTGCACTCAGTGCAGAATTGCACTCAATGCAAGTTGGCGCGAGGTTCCTCACGAAGGCGCCGTCTCATGCCGCCCACCGGCCCCACCGAAGACTGCGAACCGGACGCCAACGTTGCACAAGCAAGCCATCCATGACACCTTACGACCTAAGGTGTCACAACATAGGGTGTCATCTAACAATAGATATATTGATCCAATAGGTAGCAGGACGCTGCGACGCCATGCACGGCGCGACCGTCCAAGATGTGCTGGGCGGTGTCCAAATCGGATACAAAGGCTCACCCCCAGCTCGGACACACAGAAAGAAACCGCATGATTCCGCGGTTCAGTCAGCGGCCATATCGGACCTCAGGCTCCTTTGTATCCGATTTGGACACGAGCTCCTCCTCCAGGAGCCGGGCGAACCTCAGACACTCTCGTAGACAGCGACCTCGATGAGGTTCTGATCGGGCTCACGCACGTAGAGGCTGCGGATAGTGCCATGGGCACCCGTCCGCTCGACGGGGCCGTCGTCAGGAGTGAAGGCGCGCCTCGTAGGCCTCGATCTCGCCGACCTTGGGGCCGTAGCTGCTGGCCGGGTCGTGGTGCAGGTCGAGCCAGACATCGATGAGCGCCCAGGCGGCGGGCGCCGCGATGACGTTCTGCCCCATGCACAGGATCTGGGCATCGTAGTTCTCCACCGAGCCGCGCACGGTGAGCAGGTCGTGCGCGGTCGCAGCGCGCACCCCGGGCACCTTGTTGGCCGCGATGGCGGTTCCCACACCGGTACCGCAGATGAGAAGCCCACGGTCGACCCGTCCCTCGGCAACTGCCTGGGCGACCTGGAAGGAGACCTCCGGGTAGGTGATGTCCGGCATGGACAGGTCGACGAGGTCGCTCACGCGCTCGTCCTCGACCAACCGCTCTTCGATGGCGTCCTTCAGGAGGGCTCCGTTGCCTGGGGAACCGATGGCGATTCGCATGACCCCAGTGTCTCAGGCCACGTCACGCAAGGCGAGCCCTACGAGGTTTCGTGTGATTCCTGGACTCCTGCCATCACGGTGAAGGGCACCGGAAGCGCCCTGGAGGCAAGATGCTCGCGGACCTCATCGATCGTGCCGTCGCCGACAAGACACAGGTCCACAATACCGGGAACGGGATGAGGCGTGCGAGCGATCAGGTCATCCTCCCCACGGAGGTTAATCTCTCGGTCACCGAAGCGCACCGCTGTCCGCTCCTGCCCAAAGGTAACAACCTCCAGGTCCAGAACCCACGAGCAGAATTCGACGCTCGCGTTAATGGAGGACCGTCGGTTCGATATGGTCAATGCCGGCGATGCGTATCGGACAATTGTCCCAAACCATCCCTAGGAGCACTCGATGTCCGCAACCGCACCTTACTCCCACTCTTATTCAGTTAGGCCAAAATTCGATCGAGTCTATCTCTGATCATCGATTCGATGTTGCTGTCATTGGTTCTCAACGAAAGCATGTCGGCCCCGTAGACGCTTATGATCTGCGCCTTCAACTCATCACGCGCTTGCTGCTCGGGATTGTCTTCATGATATTCAGTTCCGTTGACCTCAATCGCAAGCAGCATTCGCTTGCTCACCTTGTGGTATATAGCAAAATCGACAGCAGACGTAGAACGAACAAATTTTTTCTGCCGTTCGTTCAATCGATCGGTATCAGGCATCAGGTCGCGGAGTCTCACCTGTGAAACCACCTCCAGAAGATCATAAGCAGGATCTTTGAGAACATCCTTCAGAAGGGTCCACACAATATTCTCCGACTTATACTTGCTGCCCCCGTGAACTCGCGAAGCGAACTCGCTGAGACGCTCAGAGTACTCCTGGTAGAGCAGGTCGAAGACTGAAAGTACTCCACTTTCGGTCACCTGATCAGGATCTTGATATCTGACATAGTCGATGAGCGCTTTAATCACCTTGCTCCGAGGGACCTCGTTATGGTTGGTGACAAGAATGAACTTCTCTCTGGCTCGCGAGACCGCAACGTTGATCATTCGTGGATCGTCAACGAATCCTAATTTCATGTGACCATTCCGAGATTCGTCAACAACCGTACTAAGAACCATCACGTTTGCTCCACGTCCTTGAAATTTATGTATAGTTTCACTCAGTGAACTGAATTCGGGAGCAGCACCTGTGCGGTTAATAGCCTCACCGAGACGGTCAGCCTGAAGCCGGTACGGGCTTGTGACACCTAACGCGTAATCACTTCCCGAATCTTCACCTTCGAGAATGCTTCTAAAATCTACACCGTCAACGACACCCCCAAGGAGCTCCTCGACAAGGTCGATCTCACGCTGGCTGTACGTACCTTTAGTAAGGGCTCGACGCAAGGTACGCATATGATTTCCTGGAGCCGTCTTACGAACCATTAAGGCAGGCCATTGGTCGTCAGATTTTCTAGACTTCATGGAAATCAACTCGCCGTCATAGAACATCTTATTGCAGAACTCGATGATCTCAGGCGCGCAGCGGTAGTGTTCGCGCAGCATTGTTCGAGGCAGTTCTTGACCGTAGAGCTCGGTGACGGACGAAAGAATGGAGTGCGCAGCAACGTCGTATGCGGGAAGTGGCGGGGAGATCGACGCCGATTCCAACTTTTTATCGAAAATCGGTCCAAGCTGTTTAAGATCCCCGACCACCACAACATTTCTTGCCTTACTCATCGCCAAAGCAGCGGCATGTAGATTTGTCTGAGTAGCCTCGTCAATAATCACCCAATCTAGAACATGGCCTTCCGACAGGTTACGCCGAATCGAGTGACAGGTCGTAAGAACCACTGGGTACTCAGACAAGAACTCCGGCGTGTGTTTCCATATCGGTTTATTATCTTCATCAAATACGAGACGCGCACTATTCGCGTAGCGTTGCCACAGCGCTAGATCCAGAAGCGCGCGAGAACTCTCTTGGTACTTTCCCCTGATTTCCTCGGAACTGCGATCGCCGATCTCGGCCCGCCAACGTCGCTCTTTCTGTCTCAACTCTTCGATCCGCCTAGAATAAAAGGCTCTTTCTAGACCAAGGATAATATTGGCATCTCTCGTATCCAGATCTTTTGTTCTACCGTACTTGAAGTATCTGCGGATACGAGGAACAAGCCCCATGATGCCTTCAGGAAGATCCGGATGCACAGTAGTTTCAGCCAGATAGTCGAGGATACGCCCAGAGCTCTTGCGCAGCAGAGGCAGCTCACTTAGATCAGGAAAGACGACACCGTCGGCTCGGCGCTCCAGATGAGCAGCTTCCAAAGAGTATTCCTCTATTTTATTGCTCACCTTTGCAAGTTCTCGACAGGAGTTCCATACCCTATGCAGCTGTTTATCTATTTGCTCAAGATTATCCGCCGCCTGCCCTCCAGCGGACCGCACGGCCTCATTCACAGACACCTGGTTCAGCCAACGAACGATGCTGCTTGCTCGCGCCTCTTGATCGGCCAGGAAGGAGGTGACGTATTCTTTTTTACCCATGCGTGCTGCCACGAATCCATATCCCGCCTCATCGAGCTTGTCTTTGACGTTCTCAACAGCAGCGTTACCAAAAGACACAACTCCAACCGTCGCCCCGGGAATCATGAGAATATTGGCGATGATATTGAGAATGGTCTCTGTTTTTCCAGTCCCAGGAGGGCCATCGATAACACTAACCCGATGAGAGAGTGCTCTCTCTACCGCAATCTTCTGATCCTCGTTGCTCTGAAACGGTAGAATAATTGGCAACCGAATTTCTGACGTTCGTGAGTTTGATCCCTCCATGTACGCAGACAACGCACTGTCAGGATGAACAAACTTAATCGACTCAAATGCCGGACGAGTCGGATCATCATCTTCCAGCATGAATGCGGTTTCTTTCCAGTACTTAAAGACGTCAGCACCACCTCCCGCGGACGCGGACGACACCAGTAGTGTGAGGTCGTCGGGACGATACAGGTGACTTTTCCCTATCACCTTGTTGTCGCGATAGAATCGAACAATTGAATACGATCCGTCGTACACATCAGTGAAAGTCGCAATTGTGAGCGGGGGGTACCACACCTCACCTTTCACCTTAACCAGCTCGGTCGATTTGAGAGAGCGAAAACCCGAAACATTCTCGAGAAGGCGTGCCCTTGGATGTCGATACGGGAATGACTGACCACCATTTTTAAATTGAACTCTTACAATACCATTGTCAGGATTGACCCACTCAATGGACTCTGTTCGATCGTATAGTGCACCTGTGTTGTTGTCGGGAACCAATACGCGAATTTTAGTGCCGTCGATCATGTCTCTCTCCCAAGACGAGTTACGGGACGTCTTCACGTTAGCCGCAGCAGAAGTCTTGCAGAGCGTTCTTGACAACCGATCAGAAAGTTTGAATACGTACACAAACCTGAACAAGCATATTTGTAGGAACCACTACTTTCCTGATCGCGATCCTCCCGTGAAGTCACTTCTTTGAGTCTCAGCCACGGGGCGCCGGCTTCGCAAACATCGTTTTTCGTTCAACAACTGAAGTATATACGAAGGACCTCGCTCGGAAGAGACTCGATGAGTCGCAGCCAGATCTCGCTGGCGGTGGGGTAGGCGGGCACGGCGTGTGCAGCCGATGAACCGGGACGCCCCGCAATGATGGCGACGATGGCGGCGTGGACGAGCTCACCCGCACCGGGACCGACGAAGGTGGCGCCCAGCACGGCACCGGTCTGCCGGTCGACGACCAGCTTGACCTCACCGTGGGCGTCGCCGTGCAGGAGGGCAACTCCGGCGGCCGAGGTGTAGCCGACCTGAGCAGTGACGACGTCCTGGCCGGGGTCGCGGGCCCGCTGTCAGGCCGCTGGGGGCGGTGAAGACAACCTGTGGGACCGGGACGTTCTCGGGTACTGGTTCGGGCCCGCAGCCGGCAGAGAGGGCGGTGATCCTCTCCCTTACGACGCGCGCCCGGTACTTGCCCATGTGGGTCAGCTGGGCCTCGCCGCTGGCGTCGCCGACGGCGTAGAGCCAGTCGGGCAGGCGGCCGGCCAGGACGTCGTCGGGCTCCAGGCCGACGACCTCCAGCCCCATGCCGGTCAAGAGGGGGCGACGGCCAGTTGCGACCAGGATCTCATCAGCCTCGATGGTTCGACCGGCGCAGGTGACCGTGACGGGGCCGCCGTGGATGCGACCGAGCCCGGTGTCACTGGCCTGAGGCCGCTCGGCGGCAACCACCTGGGCATCCGTGATGACGGTGATGCCACGGGCGGCGAGAGCCTTCTCGATGAGTCGGGAGGCGAAGGACTCCGCGGCCGACAGGAGGCGGGAGCCGCGCACCAGCATGGTGACGTCGCTGCCCAGGGCGGACATCCAGGTGGCGGCCTCACAGGCGACTACCCCACCGACGACGATGAGGCGCTGCGGGATCTCCTGCACGCCGGTGGCGCAACGCTAGCCCCAGGCCTCAAGGCCCTGGAGCGGAGCAGACACGACGGGCTCCGCGCCAGTGGCGAGAATGACGGCGCGGCGGGAGACCCACTCGTCGTGGCGCGCGAGCAGATCTGGCGCGGACAACTCGGAGGGGCGCAGGCCACTGAGGTTTGCCGACGCCGCGGCGACCTCAATGGGCCCGAGGAGCGCCTTGCTGGGCATACAGGCGTAATACGAGCACTCGCCGCCCAGGGGCTCGCCCTCGACGAGGATCGCGGTCAGGTCGGTGCCCTCGGTGGTGTACTGCGCGACACTCCCCCGGCCCATCACCGACAAAAACGACGTCGTAGGTGCCGGCCTGCTCAGGTACCGTCTCGTTGCTTATGCCACCGATGCTGCCACGCATCTCAGCCGGCCGATCGAACTGTGCGACATGTCGAGCCTGTACCGCCTGCAGCGGGGTAATGAATGGCGTCAATCTGCGTCGAGAAACGATCCTACGCCACATCGGCCCACTGAGCAGCCCGCCCACCACCGAGGTCGCAGCGAAAATCGGTATCATGGACGCCTTGCGGCAAGACTCGGCACACCCTTTTAGACCTTCCAGGTAGTATCGTACTACTGCGCGGAACGTCAACATCGAACTCATCACAGATTGGTTGACTTCGCTGGACAGCGGCTCGCAGGCGCAGGTCGTTGCGGCCTTCGAACTGCTGGAAGGAACAAGGACCTCGGCTCGATCGCCCACTGGTGGACACCATCAAGGTCTCTCGTCACAAGAGCATGAAAGAGCTGAGACCAGGATCAACGGGGAGATCCGAGCTTCGAATCCTATTCGTCTTCGACCCGAAACGTCAGGCAATCCCGTTGATCGCTGGAGATAAATTCGACAATTGGATCCGTTGGTACAAGCGGGACATCCCCATAGCCGACGACTTGTTCGACGAGCACTCAAAAGCTGAGAGGAAAGTAGCCACCACGCCCATGACGATCACAGAGCTCTTAGAAGAGCATCCGGTAGACAGAGAAGAGGTTGATACTCATGAGGAGCAGATGCTTACCGAGATCCGCGCGTATCGTTTGCGCGAGCAGACTGGACTCACTCAGGCACAGTTAGCAGATCGGATCGGCGTCGGGCAGTGTCGGGTGTCAAAAATTGAGCGTGGCGACCTTGAGGAGGACTCGAAGATCGGCACTATCCGGCTATACCTGGAGGCTGTCGGAGGACATCTGTCCATCGAGTACGTGACAGACGATCAAAGAACCCAGGTTTTAGTCCCCAATCACACATCCCGGCGGCGCCTACAGTTCGTTCAGGCCGTTAGCAGGTCGTAGACGGTGACGGCACACACGCCTAGGAGGAGGACACCGAAGGCGGTTGTCAGCGTCGCCGCGGAGACGTTTTACCGGCAGTCCGCCATCGAGGCCGACCGCGCAACACACCAGAAGAGGTGGAACAGCCTATGCCACAAAAGAAAGAACAAAAAGAACGAGTGGCCCGCCTTCTCGAGACACTGGAACGTGATGATATCCTGATCATCTCCTCATCAAAGATTCGACTCACGCTCCGACTCGCGACCTGCCTCATCTTCTTAACGATCAGTACCATGCTCATCGCCTCCCCACTTTTGAGCGGGAGCAGCCCTGCCGCAGCTCCCGCTCTGATCGTTGGCGGAATCATATCCGTGATCATCTCTGGAACGACTGCAGCAGCCACCCATCGACAACTATCGCAGGGAATCCGACTGACACTCACGTCCGAAGAGGTAAGGCTCGAGAACAAGGACGGCGACGTCATTGAAAAAGCGAGATGGCGCGACATCGATCAGTTCACTCCAATACTATCCCAATCTCCTTTGCAGATCACAAAAACCGTTTCCTACAACCTCACCGACACCGGAAGAGAACGTCGACAAGAGTTTCTTGACACTGCCCCCACAGCCCGAAAACAGTATTTTCTTCTTTCATCGCCTTGGACAAGAAACGCCGGGTCCGTCATTTACCCCTCAGGGTTCACCATCTCGAACAGCAATATTTTCGACCTCCTCGAGAGGGCTCACTGGCGCTACCGCAGCAAGAGAGTCCGGTCACATTGAGAGTGCAAGTATCGCCACAGCAAAACAACTCAGTCACATATCCCGGCGCCCGACTATGACGCAGTCGAGCATCAGCCGACGTGACGATCGTCGCACAGGCAAATACCTCATATATCACCCCTTGGAAAATATTATGATCGCATCCCATAAGAACGCGGTTCTCCACGCCAGCCCGTGACACGGAGGAACTGCTCCCACGTGAGCGCTTCCGGGTCGATGCTGCGACTCCACTCCATATCGCGATCCGGTCGAAAATAACCGCATTCAACAGCATAATTGACCATCCCCAGGATCTCCTGCGCATGAAGATCATCAGCAATCAGCTCAGGAAAGTTATACGCCAACCCATCATACGTGAACGCATCGCGATATTCCCCCTTCAGTCCAGTAACATCTTGAAAAATTCTCACCATCTCACGCGGGGAGACAATATCACCCACAACCGGCAGCGTTTCCCCACCATACTTCTCCGGCTTACTGATGATTTCCCGCACAGCCGGACCGGTGGCCGTGACGGGATCGACGAACGGCGCCCGAAAATCTTCAGGAAGATATATGGGGAGGATGAGTGACCCATCCTCAACCCTGGGAACATAGTACTCCATCAAATTGGTGTAGAAGAATGAAAGGATCACAAAAGTGCTGGCTACAGGCAGCCCACTGATGTAGTCCGCAACCCGCGCCTTGTCGGTGAAGTGAGGAGCGAACATCCTCCCGCCTGTGATCTTATCGACGTTCTCAAGCGTACTGAACACAATGTGCTCGACCCCCGCTCTCACTGCAGCATCGGCAATTCGGCACCCTAACTCGTATTCGCGCGATCCCTTCGGAGGGGTAGGAGGAGTGACCAAGAAGGCGGCGCGAGCACCAGAAAAGGCGTCAACCCACTCGTCATCGTTCCCCAACGAAAGCGAACCCGTCACCAATTCAGCGCCCTGACGCTCAAGGCTTTTCGCCATCTGCGACGCAGGATCCCGAGTCATCGCTCGCACCCTATAGTCTCCGCCACGCAGCAAGGACCTCACGACACTGCGCCCCTGCTTGCTGGTTGCACCGGCAACGGCAATAACTGGAGTATCCAACATGTTACGCTCTCTTCCATGTATCATAACGAACACCGGCTGACACAGGACAGCGTCACAGGCGCAAGACTGCCACGTCAAGAACTATCTTCTTAGATAGTCCCACACAACACAGAAGCCTGAACACATGAAGACCGAATGCATCAGCGAGTTTGTCAGCTTCAACGACAAGACCTACCCTTGCCCGATCAGCGTGGCTATGAATCTTGTTGGAGGGAAATGGAAGTCGGTCATCATTTATCACCTGCAATATGAGCCGAAGCGCTTCAACGAGCTACGGAACGACCTCGTTTCAGCGACCGACACGACACTCACCCTCCAGCTCAAGCAACTAGAAGTAGACGGCCTCGTATCGCGCCAAGTATTTGGCGATAAACCGCCTCTGAAAACGGTTTACTCACTCACCGAATTCGGTCGAACTTTTTTGCCTGCCTTACAGGCTCTGACGCAGTGGGGAAACCAAGTGGTGGCGGAGCGAGGTCAATTCGTGTAGACACATGCATGTTTCTCACAACAGACCGTGAGGGACTCGTAACCTTCAAGCACCGCTCTCCATATGAAGTGTGAGCACAGAGTCGTTCGCAGAAACGACGACCCCACGGGGAGAGAGAAACTTAACGTACGGCAGATTATGCGCGTCGCCGACGACTCGCCCAACTTTGCAGAATCGCAACCATCCGTTACCTTATCGCAAGACGTCTGATATCTGTCGTCCACACTCCCCCGTCGCAGGCAAGGCTGCCTCGACTCCCCGAACGGAATACCTATGACATCGCACCATCCTCTCTCCCCGAGGCGCCTGACGGCCCTGCTGGGATCACTCCCCCTGGCTGTCACCGGCCTGATCGCCGCAGCGCCCCCAGCGCACGCCTCCCCCACGACCGATGGTCTCGCCGACATCACCATCACTCAGGTGAACGCTCCCGAGGACGGCCTCTACGCCGTCGGCGACGTCATGACCTTCAACATCACCCTGACCAACACCAGCGGCGAGGCCCACTCCTACGCCCCGGCCTCGACGAACCTGTCCGGGAGCGTCTCCAAGTGCCGCTGGCGCAACGTCCCCGCCGGGGTCACCAAGACCGACTGCGCCGGCCTGGCCACGCACACGGTCACCGCCGAGGACCTTAAGGCCGGCGGCTTCACCCCACAGATCGCCTACGAGGTCAAGGCCGTGGAGTACGCCGGCCAGGTCCTCAGCACCCCGGAGACGATCAGCGGTACGACGATCCCGGTCAAGCCCGCCTCGCTGCGGGTCGAGTCCTTCACTCCGTCGTCGAGCCAGGAGACCTACAAGCTCGGCGATGCCGTCAGCTACACGGTGCGCATCCGCTCGGTGTCGGACAAGACGATCAACGTCGCCGCCACCGGCTCCTCCTTCGACGACCTGGCCCGCCAGTGCCACTGGGGCAATCTCAAGCCGGGCAAGGGCGCGGTCTACAACTGCAAGCCGCTCATGCACACGATCACGCAGGCCGACGTCGACGCCGGCCGGTGGACGCCGTCGATCACCCTGACGGCGACCGGCACCGACGGCGCCGCCCTCCAGACGCTCACCGCGACCGGTAGCCCGATCAGCGTCGTCGGCCAGCACCCGCAGGCCGAGCCCGCCCCGGCGCCCGACGCGAGCACGGACCTACCGACCTCGATGAGCCAGGCCCAGCACCTGGCCGCCAACATGGCCACCGACAACTACCGCATCCCGGCGATCACCACCGCCCCCAACGGCGACCTGCTGGTGGCCTACGACGAGCGGCCGAAGGACAACGGCAACCAGGGCAGCGACGCGCCCAACCCCAACCACATCGTCCAGCTGCGCTCCACAGACGGCGGCAAGACCTGGTCGGCGCCGACCTACATCCACCAGGGCACGGAGACGGGCCAGAAGGTCGGCTACTCCGACCCGAGCTACGTGGTGGACTACCAGACGGGCACGATCTTCAACTTCCACGTCAAGTCCTACGACCAGGGCTGGGGCGGCTCGAGGGCCGGCACCGACCCAGAGGACCGCAACGTCATTCACGCCGAGGTCTCCTCCTCCACCGACAACGGCTGGACCTGGACGCATCGCACCATCACCGCGGACATCACAAAGGACAACCCCTGGGTCTCGCGCTTCGCGGCCTCGGGCCAGGGCATCCAGATCCACCACGGCACTCACGCCGGACGCCTGGTGCAGCAGTACACGATCAAGACTGCGGGCGGCGCGGTCCAGGCGGTCTCCGTCTACTCCGACGACCACGGCACCACCTGGCAGGCCGGATCCCCGGTGGGCACCGGGATGGACGAGAACAAGGTCGTCGAGCTGTCCGACGGCTCCCTCATGCTCAACTCGCGCGCCTCGGACGGCTCAGGCTTCCGCAAGGTGGCCACCTCCACCGACGGCGGGCAGACCTGGAGCGAGCCGGTCTCCGACACGAGCCTGCCCGACTCGGTGGACAACGCCCAGATCATCCGGGCCTTCCCGAATGCGGCCCCCGACGACCCGCGAGCCAAGGTGCTGCTGCTGAGCCACTCGCCGAATCCGCGGCCGTGGTCACGCGACCGCGGCACCATCTCGATGTCCTGCGACGACGGCGCCTCCTGGGCGACCGGCAAGGTCTTCCACGAGCCATTCGTCGGCTACACGACGATCGCGGTGCAGTCCGACGGCAGCATCGGTCTGCTCAGTGAGGACGCCAGTGACGGCGCGAGCTACGGCGGCATCTGGTACCGCAACTTCACAATGAGCTGGGTCGGCGACCAGTGCACGCAGACGCAGACCCCAGGGCCGTCGCCGAGCCCCGCACCGTCCGCCGAGCCCACGACCGCGCCGAGCGCTGAGCCGACTGCTACACCGAGCAGCGAGCCCACCACGGGGCCGACCACTGCGCCCACACCGGAGCCGAGCGGCGAACCGACGACCGCTCCGAGCAGCCAGCCCACTGCAGGGTCGGAGCCGTCCGCCGAGCCCTCGCCGGAGCCGACGACGGAGCCTTCAGCCGCGCCCACCCAGCAGCCCAGCGCTGCACCGTCGGGGCAGCCGAGCGAGCACGCGAGCTCTGCTCCCGCGCCGAGCGCAACGGGACAGGCACCGTCGACGGCGAGCCCAAACGCGACCTCGCTGCCGACACTGACGGGGCAGGCACCCTCGGTCTCGAGCCCGGCGCCGAGCCAGGCTCCAGGGGCAACGCCGGCTCCCAGCACCCAGCCCGACGAGATCGACCGGCCGTCCGACGGCGCCATGGCTCAGCCGACCGATAGTGCAGGCGCTCCAAGCGCCTCAGCGACCGGGGCCGCGACGGCGCCAGGCCGCAGCCTGTCTCGCACAGGGACCAACGCGCTACTGGTCCTGGGCCTTGCGGGTGTCGCGGTTGTTGGCGGCTACCTGCTGCTGCGGGCTCGTCGCTCGAAGAACTGAATACGCGATGAGTCGGCTCGATCCGGCTCTGAGCACTGACTGAGGGGTGGGACGCCGGCGCGTCCCACCCCTCAGTGCGGTTCTCCCCGGCGGCGCGGTTCGGCCGTGGATCGGGCTCGCCGCCGGATGCCGGATGCCGGTTGGTGGCTTCCAGCCGGCAACCGGCCACAGACTGTTGGCCGTCAACCGCAGGCCGCAGGGTGGGGAGTTTTGCGTGCGTGACCGATGCTCACATTCGGCGAGCTGACCTGGCGCAGATCGAGCACAGGTGGACCCGGCGCCGCTGAAGAACCCCAGCAGTCCTCCGTCCTCACCAACGAGACGTCCTATAGTGTCCAAATCGGTGACAAAGGCCTGGAACAGAGCAGAACGGATGAGAAGAACCCGTATGATTCCAACGTTTCTTCGTCTGAGCTGACGACACCGGGGCTCCTTTGTCACCGATTTGGACACCAACACCTTCCAGCGCCCCTGCAATGCGGTCAGGTCGAGTGCGGGAGTCCGTGAGGATCTGTTCGTATGCGTCGAGGAGACGCCGGGCGTTCTTGGGAGACCGAAAGAGGTGGGCGGTCTCTTGCCAGTTCGCGTACTCGTCGGCAGGCATGTGAACCGCGCGGTCATTACTCGAGACGATCTCGACGGCATGGTGACTGGTGGCGACGAGGTCGATGAGCGCCGGCAACGTCCGACACGCTTCGTCGGCACTGACGCTCACCGCCACTCCCCTGGTTTCACACGGCATTGGATCATCGTATCCATCACCTCGCCTCGGATGGTGACAAGGTGGCAAGAGTTGCCGGAGCCGGTGACAGTGGAGCCCAGATACCTCACCGTGCGTGCATGACCTCTTGCTCACACCCAGCAAGGTGAGCTGGCGCGGTTCAGGCTGCGGTGGCAGGACCACAGATACTCGTCGGGCACGTCTTGCCAAGCGAACGGCGCGGAGGCGACCGATGTCACCGTCCAGCGGGCCGCCGGCTCATTCAACGTCGATGGGGCCGTTGATGTGGAGGGTCTCGACGTCGAGGCGCCGGTTGACGTTGGAGGCGGTGGAGTCGTCGATGCGGCCGGAGAAGCGCAGGTCGTGCACGCGCTGACGCAGATGGTCGATGACGGCGAGCCGCAGGGCGCTCTCCGGGTCACCGTAGACGCGCGCCTCCTCCTCTGCGCCGGCGTTGCTCACGGAGGTGTAGCGGCGCTTGTAGTCGGCGCGCACGGCCGAGATGACCGCGTCGTCGTCAACACCGGCGCTCTCGGCGATGGCCTCGATTTCATTGATGGTGTCGCCGAGGATGCCGGCGAGAGCCTCGGTTTCCCGAGACTCGATCGACTCGGCCGTCCGCATGCCGATCGAAGGCCGCTCGTTGGCCCAGCGGACCACGTAGGGCAGGGCGATCCCCTGGACGAGGAGGGACAGGAGAGTCACGCCGGCGACGATGAGGATGATGAGGTCGCGCTCGACGAAGGCGGCGCCGTCGAAAGTGACCGGGATGGACAGCGCCATGGCCAGTGAGATCGCGCCGCGGAAGCCGGCGACCGTGGAGACGACGCGGCCGCGGAAGTTGGTGCGGCGCAGGCGCTGCTCGGGGCGGCGGTCGAGGGCACGGATGGAGTAGATGATGAGGTGGTGCCCGGCGAATCGGCCCGCCACCATGGCGATGTAGATGATGGGGATGAGGACGAGACCGCGAGTGAGGTCGGCGCGCGGAAGGTCGGCTGCGATCCCGGGGAGTGCGACGCCCACCATGACGAAGAGAATCGTGTTGAGGATGTAGGTGAGGATGGTCCAGAACGGAGTCCCGAGGACACGCGAACCGAGAGGCAAGTGCGGTGCGGCGAAGCGGGAGACGATGATGCCGCAGGTGACGACGGCCAGAACTCCTGAGCCGCCGATCTCCTCGGCGAAGAAGAAAGTGACGAACGGGGTGGCCAAGGCGGTGATCGTTGCGAGCATGGGGTCGTCCGTGATGGTGCGGACGCGGATGCCGATCTTGGTGACGACGGCGCCGACGACGGCACCCACCCCGATTCCTCCGCCGAATGACAGGAGGAGCTCTCGTGTGACGAGACCAGCCGTGACGCCGGAGGAGTCCTGAGCGGTCTGGAGGGCGATGGCGAAGACAACCAGGGCGGTACCGTCGTTGAGGAGGGACTCGGCCTGGAGGACGGTGCGGCCGTTGGGGTTGATGCCGCGCCCCAGGCTGGAGACGGCGGTGGCGTCAGTGGGACCGAGGCAGGCTCCGATCAGGAGCGCGGCGCCCAGGCTCAGGCCCGTCAGGACGCCGATGAGGGCGATGAGGGCCGCTGTGATGGCAACAAGGACCGTGGCGCTGAGGATGATGCCGCGCAGGCTTCGCCGCATCCGGTTGAGGGAGACGGACAGCGACTCCCAGTACAGGAGGATCGGTAGGAAGATCGTGAGGACCACCGTGCTGGGGAGGGTCATCTCCCCCTCGAAGGGAATGAATGCGACCACTACTCCTGCGGCGATGAGGAGCACCGGGGCGATGAGGCGAAACCTGTCGGCAATCACGTAGGCGACGATGGAGGCACCGATGAGTGCGACGATCATTTCAATGGTCATAAGGCTGCCGGACTCCCTTCCTGCGCTGAGGGGCGTGGGCCGACTGCGGCCGGCTCGGGGCGGTGCGCAGCCTACAGAGGCATCCTCCGACTCCCCTGTTGATACCTCGATTCGCGTGCGTGTCCTCCGCTCACATCCGGCGAGGTCACCTGGCACGAGTCAAGCGCAGGTGAACGCGGCGGAGCTCGGGGCTGACGATCTCTCAGGCGACGCCGACAGGATTCAGCCAGATGGTGTCCACATCTGTGACAAAGACCTGGGGCGGAGCCGTGTCGACAACGAGAAACCTCATGATTTCAACGTTTCTGCTCACGAGATGGCGACGCCGGGGCTCCTTCGTCACAGATGTGGACACCAACGCCCTACACCGACCCTGCAATGAGATCAGGGGTGGGCGCGAGGCTCCATGAGAGTCCGCTCGCTCGTCGACGTTCTCGCTTCATCGACGGGACCTTACCGAACGTGTCTTCGTGAGGCATTCCGTTGGCGATGCGCGGTTGCCTTGAACAAGTCCACCCACGCCTCGACAGGCAAGTCCTTCGGCAGCCCGGTAGCCGTCATGCCGTGGCGACTCAGCCACGCCTGTGCAGCCCGTGCTGAGCCCAGTGCGGTGTTGCGTGCAAGGATCTGAGCAAGCCCGCAACCAGGACCGGTATAGACACGGTGAACCAGTGCGTGGAACTGGCGTCGCTGCGTCGAGGGAAGCAGCGGATGCTCACGGCGGTAGATGGTGAGGATTCCACCGTCGACTCCAGGACGTGGGGTGAACGCGCGCGATGGAACGCGGGCGTGCAGTGTGAACTCGAACCAAGGCGCCCATTGCGCCGTCATCATCGTTGCACCGCCAAGGCCAGCTCTTCGCCGTGCGACCTCCCATTGCACGAGCAAGATTGCATTTGTCCATACGGGAGCATGCAGCATGCGTCGAAGCATGGCTGTGGTCTGGTGGAACGGTAGGTTGCCGACGAGCACATGGGGATACGTCGGAAGCCGATAGATCAGGAAGTCGTCGGAAACGACGTCCACGTGCGACGGGAGTCGTTCGGACAAACATCGGGCAAGTCGCGCGTCGATCTCAATCGCGGTGACTGGTCGTCCGAGACGAGCCAATGGGATGGTGAGCGCTCCATCGCCGGGGCCGATCTCTACGATCGGCCCCTCTGTGGCAACCACCAGCCGTGTGATCGTGGCGATGATGGATTGGTCAGTCAGGAAGTTCTGGCCGTACTCGTGACGGCCATGTCGATAGGTGGGCACTGTTTGCTCCGTGGTTGTCGCGAAGCCGGGTACGCCAAAAGAGCCGCCCGGCCGTGATTACCGGGGCGGGAGCAACAACGTGGAGTGTGCTCGCCGCCGTCAGCGGGTGCGCAGACGCAGTGAAGCAGTGCCAAGAACCAACATGCCGACCAGTCTAGGCGATCACACTGTGAATCGTTCCAGGTTTGACGGAGGTGGTGATGCGAGGGAAGGATCACTGCTTTGGACTTAGAGACTGCGTCAGCAGGTGCGGTGTGGGACCGGGATGCGGGCGCAAGATCTCGGCAAGAAGTCAGTTGTCTGTACTCGTTCCTGTTCCTGGGAGTGTTTCTTTATCCCCACCCTGCCAACATCGGTAATAGAACTCCTGGAACCAGTTCGCCCAGCTGCTACCGGTCCACGTCGATACCCACCCGCTGGGGTATCACCGACCCGGCTCCCCTGAACAGGTCGTCTTCGACAAGTTCGTCCAGACTTTGGTGCCGGGGGCGGACTATGAGAAGGTCGCCGACTCCACCCACTCGGCAGCCACCATCCAACGCAGACACGACGAGTGGATCGCCGCAGGCATGTTCACCACCTTGGAGTAGGCGGCCCTGGAGGCCTACGACAAGGTCGTCAGCCTGGGCTGGAGGCTGTGTGTCGATAACCGAAGCAGCGCCTGCCCATTACCTTGTGAGTAGCTCCTGGTGGTAGGTGCTGGAGGCTGGGGCAACTGCCGCGGGCACAGATGCGTTTCCCCCGTCTTTATTGATCCGGGAGCGAAAGTCACCTGCGGCAGCCGGGCGCTGGCGACCGCTAGATAAGGGGAACGACCCACCGCAAAATGGCAAAAGTTCTGCGGCCGGTTCGTCCACCGGCTGACCCCGCACCCATGCAGCGAGAGGCGGTAAAAAGATGGATATCGGGGACATCGACGTCTTCACCGGTACCGGGCGTCGGTAAGAGCAAGCGCTGATGTGGACACCAACGCCCTACACCGACCCTGCAATGAGATCAGGGGTGGGCGCGAGGCTCCATGAGAGTCCGTTCGCAGACGCCGAGGAGACGATGTGCTTTCTTAACGATCGAAACAGGTGCGCGACGTTCTGCCGGCTCGCTTACTCGCCGGCGAGCATGAGAACAACTCAAGGCTTAGAGGTCGCATCATGAGACAGGTCAATGGGCGAACCATCGCACCGCGGCTTCATCATCAGCCGAAATCGACCCACACCCTCTCCCTGAATACCTCCCTGACAATACTTCCCGCATTTTGCAAGGCATTCACATGGTGACACCAGCATTTCTTGACACAAACAAACTCACACCCCGACACTTATCCTCAGAGCGAGGCAAGCAGCCTCCAAACTGGGCGAACACAGATGATCACCACCCCTACGAACAGCCCCCGAACTGCAGCGAAAACGCGGAGGAATCCACTTCTGACGCTGTTCCAAGATTTCTTTTTCATAACATTCTCATGACGTTCCGATAACATTCTTGAAGTCGCTGACAGGCGCACCACAAGGCTTGTTCTGAATTTCCTCCTCGCGATACTCTTCGCCGGTTACTCACGGTCACCCCAGGCCGCCAATCCCTAGTGAAGAGGATGTCTACATGCAGGTTCCTGCCGATCTCAGGCGCGCCGCGCCAAGAGGGCAGTCGACAGCCACCTGGCTCGCCCTTCTGACACTGCTTGCGAGCATGATCGTGCCCTTGCAGGCCCAGGCCGCCGTCAACACCGACGTCGAGCTGTCCGGTCTCGCTCTGGTCAAGTCGGACCGAGACGGTAACGACTTCTCATCCGAGGGCCTCACGACGCAGGACGTGGCCAAGCTGTCCTACACGTGGGACGCCACCAAGACCACCATGGCCCCGGGAGACTCCTTCTCCATCGACCTCGGCGCCCATTTCAAGAACCTGGAGAACCCGAAAACCGTCCCCCTCAACCTTCCCTACAACGGCGTATCCACCGAGGTGGGCTCATGCAAGCTGACGGAAAGGACCATGGAGTGCACCTTCAACGAGAAGGTTGAAGAGAGCTCAAGGCAGCGGGATTCAAGGATTTCAAGGGCTCGGGTCAGGCTCTGCTCCTCATTTCACAGGCCACCACGGCCACGTCGGTGGATATGACTGTCAACGGCAGCCAGAAGGTGAGCGTTCGTCTGCCCGGCAACGGCGGCATCAAGGGCCCCGCTGCGCGGAGCTACACGGCTCTCAAGTTCTCCAAAGTCTCCTCGGTCATCACGTCGGCCTCCTCCGCCATGACGTGGGAGGTCAACTTCGGCTCGGACTACATCAAGGAGCAGCTGGCCAAGGGAGGCAGTCCCATCACCTCGGACGGTCAGACCCGTGAGACCATCACCATCACGGACACGCTCGGCCCGGGCATGACCTTCGGTGCCGACAAGAGCAGGTGGTACCTCGGACTGCGTAACAGCGCCGCCGAGCCCGGCATCTCCGGGGTGTCCCTGACCAGTGCGGCGGGCAAGGACCTGAGCGCGAAGTACGGAGACTTCGACCTGGATGTGGACATCCAGGGGCAGGTCGCCACGATCAAGGTGACGGGCCCCTTCGCCCCTGACTCCAACTACAGGATCTCCTACCCGGCGACGTTCACCTCCCAGAACGGCAAGGCCGTCGCCGGTGTGCAGTACACCAACGCCGCCTCGCTCGACCACTCCGAGGCCCGTGGCGAGTTCACGCGCAGCTACACCGATTCCTTCAAGGTGACCGTGGCGATGGCCCCCGGTTTCGGCGGGCTCGAGGTCACGAAGACCCTGGGCGGAGCGGCCCTGGACGCCGTCGACGTCGCCAACACGACTCTGCCGGTCAAGGTCGACTATGTTCTGCCCGGCCCGGCCGGCGACTACGCCGGCTGGCAGGCCCCCGGCACGCTCAACGCCGATGGTCTCTCCGGTACAGCCGTCCTGAACATCAGCATCGGCAAGACCAACACGTTCCAGGGCACTTTCCCCAAGGGCACCGTCGTCACCCTGTCCGAGGACACCGGCCATGCCTCCCCCGCTCCTTCGGGGTACGCCTGGGGAAAGCCGGTCTTCGCGGTCGGGAGGACCACGACGAACACCGTGACCATCGGCGACCGGGTGTCGACCAAAGTGACCCTCAGCAACACGGCCGACGTCGCCAAGGCTCCTGGCACCTTCCAGGTCACCAAGACCATCGTCGGCGACGGGGCCCCTGCGGAGGCTCGAGACAAGGACTTCGCCTTCACCTACACCTGCTCCGACGGACAGTCCGGGCAGGTGCGCGCCAGGGGCGACGGGACGGCCGTCCAGGCAGGGGTGACCTTCCCGCAGGGCACCACGTGCACGGTGAAGGAGGATGCCGAGTCCGCAGGGATCGACGGCTACACGCTCTCCGCTCCTGCGGAGCAGACCGTCACCATCAAGGACCCCGTCGAGCCGGTCGCGACGGCCGCCTTCGCGAACTCCTACACCCGTGACACAGGTGCCTTCTCCATCGCCAAGTCGGTCCAGGACGGTCCACAGGGGGCGGCCAACGGCTCCTACTCCTTCACCTACACCTGCGACGGCGGCGTGCAGGGAACCCTGACGGTTCCCGGTGACGGGACGGCCGTGTCCTCCCCGCAGATCCCGACCGGGGTCTCCTGCGCGATCGCGGAGGACGCCGCGTCGGCCGCCAAGGACGGGTACTCGGTGGCCTCGGCCCTGTCACAGGACTCGGTGACCATCACCAAGGACCAGACCGTGGCCGTCACCGCCACCAACACCTACACCCGCGACACCGGCACCTTCTCGGTCACCAAGAGTGTCACGGGCGACTACGCCCCGCAGGCGGGCGAGGCCGTCAAGGTCGGCTACACCTGCAACGACCCCGAGGCCACCCAGGGCACGCTTGATGTCTCGATGGACGGCACCGCCGTGGGCGGCCCGGCCCTTCCCACGGGGACGGTGTGCACCCTGAGCGAGGACGTCGCCTCGGCCCAGCGTGAGGGTTACTCGGTGGCCACCGCCTACTCGGCGACGACGGCGACGATCGTGAAGGACCAGGTTCCGAACGTGTCGGTGACCAACACCTACACGCGCCAGACCGGGGGCTTCTCGGTGTCCAAGACGGTGGAGGGCGACGGCGCGAAGCTGGCACCGGCGGAGTTCACCTTTGAGTACACCTGCACCGACAAGGTCACCGGCCAAACCGGATCCCCCAAGCAGGTGGTGGTCAAGGCCGGCCAGACCACGCACGTGGGTGACGTGCCGACCGGATCCTGCACGCTCACGGAGAAGGACGCCTCCGCCAAGGGCACGAGCCTGTCGACCGCCCTGGCCGTGGGCGGCACTCCCGTGCAGGGCGGCAAGGCGACCTTCGACGTGCTCGGTGGGGACAACGCCGCCGTGAGCGTCTCGGCCGTCAACACCTACACCCTGGACCGCGGCACCTTCACCGTGTCGAAGAAGGTGGAGGGCGACGGCGCTGAGACCCACAAGGCCGTGGCCTTCACCTTCGGGTACAGCTGCACGTCCGACGTCGAGGACGAGGTGAGCGGCGAGCTGACGGCTCGCGGCGACGGCTCGGCCGTCTCCGGGCCGGCGCTGCCGGTCGGGGCGACGTGCTCGGTGTCGGAGAAGACGTCGTCGGCCCAGGTCAGCGGCTACGACGTGAAGACTCCTGAGGCGCAGAGCGTGACGATCACGGAGAAGGACGCCGCCCTGTCCTTCACCAACGCCTACACCCGTCAGACCGGGTCCTTCTCGGTGCTCAAGACGGTGACGGGTGCGCAGGCCGGTGACAAGGAGTTCACCTTCGCCTACACCTGCACCGACGGGACCGAGGGCACGCTGAAGGCCAAGGCCGACGGCGAGGCGGCCAGCGGGCCGAAGGTGCCCACGGGCACGCAGTGCACCGTGACCGAGGATGCCAAGGCGGCCGCGATCGACGGCTACACGCTGGCGGCCCCGGAGGCCCAGACGGTGACGGTCTCGGAGAAGGACCAGGTGGCCAGCGCCTCCTTCGTCAACGCCTACACCGAGGTTCCGGGTGCGGACTCGCCATTGGAGGACCCCACGGCTTCTCCGTCCGGTGAGCCGACGCCGAGCGACCCGGCACAGGACGACTCCGGATCGGCCCTGGCCCGGACCGGCGCGTTCGTAGGGATTCCGCTCGCCCTGGCACTGGCGGCGATCGCAGGAGGTGCGCTGCTGGCTTACCGCCGCAGGGTCTGAGCTGAGGCGCTGATCGCCGACAGCCGCAACGCCGCAAAGTGAGGGGTCCCTACCCGAGTGGGTAGGGACCCCTCACTGCGTCGTGGGTTTGGGCCCGCCGACGCTCTCCAGTCGGTAGCCTGGGGCTGTCAGAGTCCTATCGACACCCCGACCCTTGGAACAGAGGTGCCTTCCGTGCGCAGCCCCCTTTTTGATCAGGCCAACCGTGAGCAGGAGACCGGTCAGCGCTGGACTGTCCAGTCCAGCAAGATGCTTCGTGTGGCCCTGGGCCCGGAGGTGCTGGCCGCGCAGGGCGCGATGGTCGCCTACCAGGGGAACATCGACTTCTCCTACCAGGGGTCGAGGAGCCTGGGTGGCATGGTCAAGAAGGCTGTGACCGGGGAGGGCGGCAACCTCATGCGTGTTGCCGGGCAGGGCGAGGTGTTCTTCGCCCGCAGTGCGCAGAACGTGTTCCTGCTCCAGCTGGAGGGCGACGCGATCACGGTGAACACGCCGTCCCTGCTGGCCTTCGACGCACACCTGGGCTACGACATCAAGATGCTGGGCAATGCCGGGCTGCTCGCCGGCGGATTGTTCAACCTCATGGTTCAGGGACAGGGCGTGGTGGCAGTGTCCTCCGACGGTCCGCCGATGCTCCTGGACTGCTCGCAGCAGCCGACCTTCGTTGACCCGCAGGCGGCGATCTGCTGGTCGGCGAACCTGCAGCCGCAGATCAAGAGCAGCTTCAAGATGGGCTCCCTCATTGGCCGCGGCTCGGGCGAGTCCTTCCAGCTGGCCTTCCACGGGCCGGGCTTCGTGGTGGTCCAGCCCAGTGAGGGCCAGCCGGTCGTGGCGTCGTCCTGAGCCGGGCAACGACGGAGCGGGCGACTCAGGTAGCCGTGCGATCGGCAACGTAGAAGCCGACCTGCAATCGGTCAGACCACAGAGGGATCGGCACTACCTGAGTGAATCTCATGCATGAACTGTTTCCGAGCCTTCATAGCATGTATCAGCAGTTCGTAGCCGTCGTCGAAAACAAGGACCACGAGCTCCAGTACTCTTCCGGACTCATCGACGCCAAGAACAAGCCACCGACGCGGATCATCCTCATCGTCCAGAGGGCGCGAACTCAGCGCATGATCGAAAGCGTAATACAGATCCTCATCATCGAGATGGTCCTTCGCATAGTGCTTACGGGCAGACCGATGGATATCAGGCTGCGGCATGAGCCCATTGCTTGACAGCCGCTCGTACGGCATCCGACCGGTTCGCGATCCCCTCGTCGGCCGCACGCTTCAATAACGCGGCTAGGAGTTCCTCATCAAGGCGAACAGTCACAACTGTGCCTGGCCCTCGGCCGACTGGGGGCCGCCCAGGGGTCGGTCGCGGCAACTGCCGGAGGTCGTAACCGGCCTCAGCCTCGTCTGCCCAGGCCTGGATCTGCTCGTCGCTCACACGACGTCCGTGGAGAAGATGCTTGCCCATGGCAATATCGTATACGAAACTCGGTCGCAGAGTCTTCCCCTCTACCGCAACACTAGACAGTCAGACACCACCGCTGAATGAGGCGAAGACCCCACCCTTCGACGGTCCGCCGATGCTTCTGGACTGCTCGCAGCAGCTGACCTTCGTTGACCCGCAGGCGGCGATCTGCTGGTCGGCGAACCTGCAGCCGCAGATCAAGAGCAGCTTCAAGATGGGCTCCCTCATTGGCCGCGGCTCGGGCGAGTCCTTCCAGCTGGCCTTCCACGGCCCGGGCTTCGTGGTGGTCCAGCCCAGCGAGGGCCAGCCGGTCGTGGCATCCTCCTGAGCCGGGCGACGACGGGTCAGGGCGCTCGGCAACGAACCCACGCTCGACCAGCAGCGACCACGCGGAGAATACGGACCTACCGGTGGTCGCTCGCTGATCGTGGAGGATCTATGCGAGGTCCCATGTCAGTCTTTCACTCTCCCCATGAGTCTGCTTGCCCACATCGACGTCGCACTGGGCGATTGGCGTGAGCGATGCCTGTCGATGTACTGCCACTGCTCGATTGGAGGAAGCCCCGTAACTGGCTGCGGCAGTTGCCGAAGGTCGTAGCCAGTCTCGGTCTCATCAGCCTATGCCTGGATCTGCTCATCGCTGACGCTGCATGTCAAGCGAACGACGCATTCGATTGAGGGGCTCGACATTCGCCCCCCGAACAGGTTTCCAGACGACTTCATTGTTTGCTCGATAGCATCAAAGGGATCATCTCTTAAATCTACTCAACTATGATTTCACCCTTTTGTACCGCAGAACGATATGAAGGCATCGCAGCGTTGAGACCACCGATACGATGTCGATCCACCCAGCCTCTGGTCGCCAACAACCCGACCACCAGAACACCACCAAAACTGCCGCTAATGATAACTATCTTCTCAAATTTTGAATTCGCAAAAGTTTTGACGCTCTCACCCACGCAAACAAACCCGCCAGCCGATCAAAGTCCCGTTTCGATGAGTTGTCTACCGATACGCCTTAACGTTGCGTTCACTTCGATTTTTCAAAAATGCCCCGACACACGAAACAGCTCCTATCACAAGCAAACTTCCCCAACGATAACTAAATAGGTCATTTTTGTATTCGAGGAAATATTCAGCTACTGCAACGGATATATTTTCTCGAATGAGCGACTCTCTTTCGGCTCCTTGAGCCAATTCCATGCAGTAAACGATGTGAGAATTCTGTTTCAGAAGTTTTTCACTCATTCGCAACCCAAGAGAAAATGGATCCCATTTATGCACCCAGAAAATTGTGACAACAACAATAAAGAGTATCGTGGGGAATATATATTTACGCTTTACTCCACCACTTCCAGCGACCAGACGACAAGACCCAGTACACAGCCCTACCAGCAACCCTAACACACCGAAAGCAGCAGGCAACTTCAGTAACGCGCTTCCGTCAAACAAATCTGAAGAGAATGAGCCACCCCCTATATCCCCCATAAATTTCACCGGAGTCATCGCGGCTGACACGAATCCAGCGATACCTCCAACACCTACACATGTACTCAAATAATCTAAAGTACCTTTAATGTCGACTGGATACAGTAGCCCTAACAGCACGCCAACTATCGCCATAGAAGATATCATAACAAACGATAAAACTATAGCAAAATATCCGAGCACCGCAAGCGTAATTTCGGTCGTCAATTTATTCTCATCGTAGACCGACGGCAAAATTGCCAGAATTATGGCGGAAAGAATTGGAATCGAGGAGACATAAACGAGCCATAAAGGATTATTTAAAGTTTGATTTAATTTACTTGAGTCAACCTCTCTGATGAATTCGCTTTTAAATGCGCTCGAAGAAGGAAAAAGAAAACAAAGTTTTTGGACTGCCTTTTTGACTTCACCGAGATATTTCAAGGCATTGTTGATCAACTCAAACAACAAACTTATCACTCCTTGATGTTTATTGTTCCATATTTTTATCCGTTGTAGACTTTAGATGGAGAGGTCCACTTACAGAGGCGTTTAGGGTATTTTTGTTGATAATTGCATGTTGTTAACAGCGAGGCGACTCGCTCTTGAGAAAATCGTTTGATATTCAAGCCACCTTCATAAAGAGTAGCACGAGAATCCCCTGTTGTGAGGTTGTGGACCTGTGTGAGACCATTTCCGCCGAGAGCCCAACCTGCCGGCGTTCGGGACTTGGGTGCTGGGCGTGTTCCTGTGTGTACCCAATCCTGACCCACCTGTGTGCCACAACCTGTCCCCAGGAGCTGCTCGCCGAGGTCTATGGCGTCTCCCAGCCAACGTCTCACGAGTTATCGCTGCCTACACACCCCTGATCGCCCACGCCCTCAACGACCATGTACCAATCGTAAAGGACCTGGACCCCAAAGCCCAGCTGATCGTCGACGGTACCCTGTCAGTGTCAACGTGGAGGCTGGTTTGTCTGGCGCCGGTGGTTGCCGGCTGGGGTTGGCTGATGGTCTGCTGGACGACATTGTCGGTGTCGGGTAGCCATGCGGTTTCGTGCTCGGTGGGGGTGCGCATGCCGATGGCGGAGTGTGGC
>NZ_GL882510.1 GCF_000195595.1 Actinomyces sp. oral taxon 170 str. F0386 | reverse complement strand
ATGGCGCCAATACGTCCGAAACGCACGCAGACTCGCCCGAGACGAAACCGGCGCAGCCAGCACCTCCATGTAGCACCCACGCAACAGTTTGCGTGCTGATGACGTCGAAAGCAGTTCCAGCACAGAGCGCACCGCGAGGCAGAATATTATACAGCCGACGACGGCGAAGGGAGGAACCAACTACCCAACGACACCGCCAGGAACACCGGATCAACGAAGACAAGTGCTAACCGCACCGAGGCTGCTGCGACTGACAAAAAGGGACTGACGACACCAGTCGTTCCGCTACGTCGAGCTCCGATAAAGTTGGAACTAGACCACATACAGATAGTCCACTGTCAGAAGTGCAGAGCATACGAGGACATCCAGCTGACGACGTCCTTGACGCAATTCCCGACGACTGGACCGTCGACATCCCCAAAAGGATCCTGACGGAATTCGACTTCAAAACCCTCACCGTAATGGCGAACAGATAATTTACGAACCAGGCAAACCCCAGGCCAAAGATCCTCTACACTCGAGTCCTTACCTTCGAGTTTCAGAGGGCGGCAAAGTTTATCGAATCCCACTGGAAGGGAATTCAGCATTATGATTGATCCAGCTACAGCAGAAGTGCTCTTCATGGGGACGGAAGCCGAGACGAGTGGCCTTGAGGCTTTCAACTCCATCAAGGACGAGGAGAGCCTGGATAACGACACGGCCGCCGCCAGAACAATCAGCATTCTCACACAATTACTTAACAGCAGAATGATTGAAATATGGCTAGGAGATCCTAAATCGCGCGATCCTATATGTCGACCCAACGACCCCGTAGAGGCTACAATTATTACAAAACAAAGGATTCTGACAATGGATGAGCCGGACGGCAGAATGTTGGTGTACATCACCACTGATACAGGAGAGAACCTCCTCAAAAATTCATAAAAATCCAGGTCAGCCTTCTTGAAATACGAAATCGCGATCACGTCGATGGACAGAGACCTCCAATGAAAGATTATTCAGGACATAACTATAAGACCCCACGCCGAGAGATAATTATAGTAGTTTACGATAATGTGCTCAAGGGCCGCCAATAGTTGCCCTTGAGAACCGCCCAGATCTTCGATATGAGCACTACCTGCTGGACGGCACATCTAGTCTGGTTGATATTGCGGCTTACGTTCACGGCGACGGCGGCGATCCCTTGAAAGCTCTTCGCGTTTGAGGGCTGTGGTTGGCGGGGCTTCTTGATGCGCTGGGGGCGGCGTGGGAGTCTTTGAGCTGGGAGCAGAAGCTCGGGCTGATGCTCTTCGCCGGGGCCATGATCCTGTTGTCCGGGGGCACGCTCGGTCTGGCCTTCGAGGTCGGCATGGGCGTGGCCACCGTGCTCGGCTCCGCCC
>NZ_GL882509.1 GCF_000195595.1 Actinomyces sp. oral taxon 170 str. F0386 | reverse complement strand
GCCCGCACGCGCGGGGGGCTGGAACGAGCCCGACGGTGCTTCAGCGGGTGCTCCGGTGACGGCGTCCGCGCCGGCTCCGGCCTCGGCACCCGCCGCGGGTCCGACCTCGGCTGCGCAGGCCCCACAGGCCGGCCCCGCCGTCAGCTGGGACGGTCCGAACGACGGTGGCTCGTCCCGCGGGTCAGCCGTTTCAGCCGCGTCCTCGGCCTCAGTCGCGCAGGGCTTTTCCTCGTCCTCGGCAGCACCATCCCATGGTTCTGCCGAGCAGCCCTCACACGGAGCCGGGCCGGCGAGCGGCCCGGGCGGCGCCGAGGCGGCCGACGCGGAGATGATCCGTACCCGCTGGGAGGAGGTTCTTGAAGCCGCGAAGCGCTCGCGGCGTGCGACCTGGGCGCTGGTCGGCCCTAACTCGCGGCCGGGCACCGTCTCCGCAGGCGTCTTCACGCTGCTGTTCGCCGCCCCCGGCCTCGTGGGCGCCTTCGAGAACGGCGGGCACGGCCCCATCTTCTCCGCGGCCCTCCACCAGGCCCTCGGCCTGCGCCTCGAGGTGCACGCCATCGTCGCCGGCGGCGACGGACCTGGCGGGTCCGGTGGTCCGGGAGGCTCAGGCGGGCCGCACGGTCCCGGAGGACCTGGCGGTGTGCCCACTGTGGCAGGAGATGCGAGCGCTCCCGGCCACGACGTCGGCCACGGCGGGCCGCAGAGCTCCTATGGGGGTGGCGCCTCCGACGCAGGCCCGGGCGGACCCGCCCCGCGAGCAGGCGCCTTCGACTCGGCCGGCTCGGCCGCCGGTGGCGGGGCGGAGGACGTCAACGGCGTCGGGACGCACACCGGTGGTCAGAGTTCGGTCGAGGATGCGGCGGTCACGGTCGTCGGTCGTGGTGCTGGTAGCTCTGGCCACAGTGTCGGAAGTGTGGGGCCGCACGGCTCCGCCGGTGCGCCAGTCGCCTCATCCGCTCCCGCGCCCCGGGTGCTCGCTACCAATGACCGCACCAGTGCTGTCCACGACGGCCAGGCGGTAGGTCAGGGGCATGCCCAGCCGGCCGACGTCGAGCCCGCAGTCCGTGCCCAGGCACGCCGGCCCGTCTCCACGACCTGGGACGATGGCTCCCCGATCGTTGAGCCGCCGGCCGAGGACGACTGGGGCGGTGATCCTTATGCCGAGGACTCCGGGTACTTCGGTGCCGATGAGCCCTCTGGCCCCGCTCAGCCCACCGATCCCGCCCGACACCACGCCGCGCCGGAGCCCGGCGGACAGGGCGTCGCGCCCTCGCCCGAGCCGCGCACGGCGCAGGCCGGTCCCGCGCCCTCCGAGTTCCAGGCGGTGTCCCCGGCACCCCCGGCGGCGTCGGCCCCGGTGTTCTCCACGAACACCGCGGATCCCGACGACGGGTGGGGACCCGTCGCGATCCCCGGCGGCGGCTCGGCTCCGGCACCCGCCTCGGCACCTGCTCCTGCGTCCGGTGGCGCCGACGTGGACGACGGCTGGGGTCCGGTCGCCGTCCCCGGCGGCGGAACCGTGCCCGCCCAGTCCGGGCCGGCTTCTGCGGCGTCGTCCCCGCCACCCGGCGGATCACCCTCCTCAGCGGTGCCCGTGGCCCCCGCACCCGAGGCGTCATCCCCGCACGTCCCGGCCGCTTCCGCCTCCACCGACCCCCAGCACGGCGGTCAGCCCGGTCCCTTCAGTCCTCAGTCCACTTCCGCCTCTCCCGCGCAGTCCCGCTCCGCGCCCGCCGCGCAGGTGCCCGATGAGGCGCCCCTGGCCACCGTCCACCGTCTGCGAGCCCTGCCGGAGATTCCCGGCGGGGCCGCGTCGTCACCGGCGGCGCCCCACTCCTTCCAGCAGACGCCGTCCTCCCCGTCCCCGCAGACGCCGGCCGCCGGCAGCGCGTCGGGCGTCCCCAACGTCCCTGAGGCCGCCGCCGGCTCCTCCGGCCTGGCCCCCGTCACCTGGGAGGGGACGCCATCGAGCCCCTTCAGCCCCGGCCCGGCCCCTGAGGAGCCCAGCGCTTCAAGTGCCCCGCCCGAGGACGAGTCCACCTGGGCGCCGTCGGGTATCGCCGGATCGCGCCTGGCCGCCGCCATGGCTGCTGCCCGTGCTGCCGCGCAGGACACCGGTACGGACTCCCTGGGCGACGACACCCCCAGCGAGGACGACCCCGACGCCGAGGACGCCGGCGTCGTCGGGCTGGAGGTCGTCAAACGGATCCTCGGCGCCCAGGTCATCGAAGAGGTCACCGTGACCCAGGAAGGACGCTGACATGCCCGCCGTCTACGAAGGGGCCGTCCAGGACCTCATCGATGAGTTCGGTGAGCTGCCCGGCATCGGCCCCAAGTCCGCCCAGCGCATGGCCTTCCACGTGCTCGCCGCCGACTCGGCCGCCGTCGAGCGGCTCATCGAGGCCCTGCGCGCCGTCAAGGCCAAGGTCCGATTCTGCGAGACCTGCGGCAACATCGCCGAGGCCCCCCAGTGCGCCATCTGCCGCGACCCCCGCCGCGACCAACGCGTCATCTGCGTCGTTGAGGAGCCCAAGGACGTCGTCGCCATCGAGCGCACCCGCGAGTATCGGGGTCTCTACCACGTGCTCGGCGGCGCCATCGACCCCATCAACGGTGTCGGCCCCGATGACCTGCGCGTGCGCGAGCTCTTCAGCCGTCTGGGAGACGGTGAGGTCGAGGAGGTCATCCTGGCCACCGACCCCGACGTCGTCGGCGAGGCGACTGCCGCCTACCTCACCCGCATGCTGCGCACCATGGCCGTGCCCGTCTCGCGCCTCGCCTCCGGCCTTCCCGTCGGGGCGGACCTGGAGTACGCCGACGAGGTCACCCTCGGGCGGGCCTTCGAGGGCCGACGCCGCGTCGAGGACTGATCCTCGTCGCCGAGCTGGCGTTCTTCGCGTAGCCCTACCGTTTTCCGTAGGACCACGCGAGAAATGCCCGGCTCGATGGGAGGAGCAGGAGAGTCAGGCCAGGCGCACACCGCGCGGCAGCTTGCCGGCCGGCACGCGCAGACGCCTGCTGGCCGTTATCACGCCGCCGGCCCCCAGGGTCACGAGTGCCACGAGGCTCGCGGGCCAGAAGGCGATGTGCTTCGTCTTGGCGTCGCCGCGGTTGCTCGTGCTGGAGGGGCCGTCGTAGGAGTCTTCCCGGTCCTTGCAGTAGTTGTAGACGACCCGTTCGGGCTGGGGGTCGCGCATCCCGTCGACCCACCTGCCGGTGATCGTCAGCAGTGAGGTGCTGTAGTCGAGGTCCTTGCCGGCGGGCTGAGGCGGCACGTGAGCAGTGGCGTCCCCCAGGGCCACGAAGGGGTTGGGGGCCAGCATCCACCAGATCCGATCGGTGCGGGTGACGTCATTGGTCGAGATCTCGGGATCGGTCTCGCACACGACCTTGTCGTCGGTGGAGCTGTCGTAGTCCACGCTGTAGGTCACCTCGGTCTGCGTGCTGGTCACCAGGGGTGAGGCGATGGTTGTGGCCAGGGGCGTCCCAACAGTGAGTGCGGCCACCACGATGTAGGTCAGGACCGCCGAGGCCGAGGGCCGCGCCGTCAGGCTCGAGAAGCCCAGGCCGATGGCGCACACCGCGCCCAACGTGAAGACGAGGATGACCAGGTGAGCGACGAGCGCCTGCCAGTGCGAGCCGCCCGCGACCGTCAGGATGACGAGGAAGGGCACCGCCACGCCCAGGAAGGCGATTGCCGCGACCCAGGCGGCCAGCAGCTTGCCGACGACGATCTCCTGGCTGCGCAGCGCTGTGGCCTGCAGCAGTGCGAGGGTCGCGTCGGCCCGGTCGCCGTTGATGGACGTCGCCGAGAGCGTGGGGGCGACGATGAGCCCGATCCCCAGGACGAAGCAGACGACGAGGTCGTAGAGGGGAACGAAGAACTCTTTGGACGGCTCCGAGCTCGTCGCAGCAGCGGCGATGGTCAGCCCGCCGCACAGCAGGATGAGGACGGCCAGCCAGATTCCCAGCATGACGCGCCATCGCGTGGCCCTCACTCGTTGGCGCAGCTCGAGCACCATGATGGTGCGGATACCGGTCCAGGTCATCGGCGCTCTCCTTCCAGAGCCAGGTAGGTCTCCTCCAGGGTTCCGGACAACGGGGCGAAGGAGACGACCTCCACCCCGGCCTCGACGGCCTCGCGCAGCAGGCGGGCCGCCGCTGCGTCGTCGGCGACCGGGAAGCGCACGGTGCCGTCCTCCTCCGGCGTCACGGGCAGCTGCGCGGAGCCGGCCCACTCGCCCAGGCGCCTGGCGTCCAGGGCCCGCATCCGCCAGGTCCGGCGCACCGGCACTGGGCTGGCGGCACCGTCGGATCCCGCCTCACCCGAGGACGGGGCAGGTCCCGACGGTGAGGCGACGGCGCTTCCGCGGGACATGAAGACGACGCCGTCGACCATCTCCTCCATCTCCGACAGGATGTGGCTGGAGAGCAGGACCGTGGTGCCGTCCGAGGCCAGGTCGCGCAGCAGGACGCGCAGGTCGGCGCGCGAGCGCGGGTCCATGCCGGCGGCCGGCTCGTCCAGGAGCAGGACCTTGGGGTCGTGGATGAGGGCTCGGGCCAGGCCCAGGCGCTGCTTCTGGCCCCGGGAGAGGACCCGGGCCGGTGTGCGCGCCATCTCGTCGAGGTGGACCAGGGTGAGCATCTCGACGGCGCGGGTGCGGGCGGCGTCGGCGTCCATTCCCTGGGCGGCGGCGAAGGTCAGGAGGATCTCGGTGCAGGTCAGGGAGTCCCAGGTGCCGAAGGCGTCGGGCATCCAGCCCACGGCGCGGTGGACCTCGCGCGACTGGGTGACCGGGTCCAGGCCCGCCACCCGGATCGTCCCGGAGTCCGGGGCCAGGAGGGCCGCCAGCATGAGCAGCAGCGTCGTCTTGCCGGCGCCGTTGGGGCCGACCAGGCCGGTGACGGAGCCGGCGGGCACCGTCATATCCAGCTGGCGCACCGCCGGCGCCCGACCGAAGAAACGGGTGAGCTGAGAGACTTCAATGCTCATGCGAGCAGGCTACGTCGTCGGCCGGGTCCGGCGGGCGGAACTCGGGGACGACTTGGTCAGCGGCGATGGGGCGTGCCTGAGTCCGCCTCCGCCTCAAAATCAACAAGAACTTCAGAAATGACGCGGCTCCGGGTCATTTTTGAAGAATTTGTTGAAGTGTGGGCCGTGAACTCAGAGGCGCGTGATATGTCGGCAACACGGCGCACCGTATGCTTGCCCCAGCCACGTCGTCGTGGGCGCCGCACGGCGACGGCTCCAGATCCCGGAGGCCCCTGCCAGGACGCCCGCACCGGCGCGGAGAACCTGATTAGACACGCACTGATTCCAGGACCTGAGGAGCGCCCCATGGCACTGGTCGTCCAGAAGTACGGCGGCTCGTCCGTCAGCGACGTCGACGCGATGCGGCGCGTCGCCCGGCGCATCGTCGCCACCCGGCAGGCCGGCAACACGGTCGTCGTCGTCGTCTCCGCGATGGGGGACACGACCGACGACCTCCTGGACCAGGCCGCCGCCCTGACCACCGACGCCCCGGCCCGCGAGATGGACATCCTGCTGTCCGCCGGCGAGCGCATCTCCATGGCCCTGCTCGCCATGGCCGTTACCGAGCTCGGCGTGCCGGCACGGGCCTACACCGGCGCCCAGGCCGGCGTCCTCACCGACTCCAAGTACGGCAAGGCCTCCATCGTCGGGGTGCTGCCCGAGCGGGTGGCCCGCTCCATCCAGACCGGCGCGGTCGCCATCGTCGCCGGCTTCCAGGGAATCAACGAGGTCGAGGACACCACCACCCTGGGGCGAGGCGGCTCCGACACCACGGCGGTCGCCCTGGCCGCCGCCCTCAACGCCGACGTCTGCGAGATCTACACCGACGTCGACGGCCTGTTCACCGCCGATCCCCGCATCGTCCCCACCGCCAAGCGCATCGAGTCCCTCTCCAGCGAGGAGACCCTGGAGCTGGCCGCCCACGGCGCCAAGATCCTCCACCTTCGCGCGGTCGAGTACGCCCGCCGCTTCGGTGTGCCCCTGCACGTGCGCTCCTCCTTCTCCGACAAGACGGGGACCTGGATCTACGACGGCCGCCGCGAGGGCGCCTTCGTGCCCTCGGTCGTGGCCGCCCAGCTCGACGACGTCGTCGCCGCCGACACTGACAGCGCCGACAGTGCCGGTAGCGCAGCCAGCGCCGCGAGCCCGGAGGATGCCGCCGCCCCGGAGGCCGCGGGAGCCGCCCCGGCCTCGCCCTCAGACCCCGCCGGACTCGACGACGGGCCCTCGGCCTCCGTCGTCGACACCGCGCACCGCAACGCCATCGCCGCGCGGGCCCAGGCCCGCCCCCGCCCGTCCGCCAAGGAGGACCACGTGGAAGCCCCCGTCATCTCCGGAATCGCCCACGACCGCAGCCAGGACAAGATCACGCTCGTGGGCGTGCCCGACGTCCCCGGCGCCGCCGCCCGCATCTTCGCCATCGTGGCCGGTACTGACGCCAACATCGACATGATCGTCCAGGACGTCTCCGCCGAGGGGACCGGCTTGACCAACATCTCCTTCACCTGCCCCGACGGCGACTCCGCCACCGCCCGGGAGGCCCTGGAGGCCGCCCGCGAGGAACTGGGCTTCCGCTCCCTGCACTTCAACCCCGACATCGGCATCCTGTCCCTGGTGGGGGCCGGCATGCGCTCCAATCCCGGGGTCTCGGCGCGCCTGTTCGGCTCGCTGAGCGAGGCCGGGGTCAACATCCACATGATCTCCACCTCCGAGATCCGCATCTCGGTGGTGGTCGACGACGCCGTACTCGACGAGGCCGTGCGCGCCGTCCACTCCGCCTTCGGCCTCGACGCCCAGGCCGCCGAGGCGGTCGTCTACGGAGGGACCGGACGATGAGCAATCCCGTGAACACCTACACCGGAGTGGCCGACGGCGTGTCCGTCGCCGTCGTGGGGGCCACCGGCCAGGTCGGCCGCGTCATGCGCGCCATGCTGGCCGAGCGCGACTTCCCCGCCCGCTCGGTGCGCTTCTTCTCCTCGGCCCGCAGCGCCGGGAGCGTCGTGGACTTCCGCGGCGCCCAGATCGAGGTCGAGGACGTCGCCACCGCGGACCTGGCCGGCATCGACGTCGCCATCTTCTCCGCCGGGGGCGCCGCATCGCGCGAGCACGCCCCCCGCTTCGCTGAGGCCGGGGCCGTTGTCGTCGACAACTCCTCGGCCTGGCGGAAGGACCCCGAGGTGCCGCTCGTGGTCAGCGAGGTCAACCCGCACGCCCTGCGCGAGCGCCCCAAGGGCATCATCGCCAACCCCAACTGCACCACTATGGCGGCCATGCCCGCCCTTAAGGTGCTGCACGAGGAGGCCGGGCTCATCCGCCTCATCGTCTCGACCTACCAGGCCGTCTCCGGCTCGGGGCGGGCCGGGGTGGCCGAGCTGGCCGGGCAGGTGCGCGCCGTCGTGAATGAGGACATGGAGGGCCTGGCCCTGGACGGGCGGGCCGTCGAGTTCCCCGCGCCGGAGGTCTACGTCGACACCATCGCATTCAACGCCGTGGCCTGGGCCGGTGGCGACGCCGGTGACGGCTCCGGCGAGACCGATGAGGAGCAGAAGCTGCGCAACGAGTCCCGCAAGATCCTGGGGATCCCGGACCTGCTGGTGTCCGGGACCTGCGTGCGCATCCCGGTGTTCTCCGGTCACGGGCTCAGCGTCAACGCCGAGTTCGAGCGCGAGATCAGCGTCGAGCGCGCCCGCGAGCTGCTGGAGGCGGCGCCCGGCGTCACCTACCAGGACGTGCCCAGCCCCCTCAAGGGCGCCGGCCGCGACGGCACCTTCGTGGGGCGCCTGCGTGCCGACCAGGCCTTCGCGCCGGGCCACGGTCTGCAGTTCTTCGCCGTCGGGGACAACCTGCGCAAGGGTGCGGCCCTCAACGCCGTCGAGCTCGCCGAGCTGGTGGCCGCCGAGATCCGGGGCTGAGTAGTCCTTCCTTTTCCGCCGAGCCGGGCAAATTTCGCGTAGGGTGACCGTTTTTCGGTCAGGATGCGCGAGAAATGCCCGGCTCGGCGTCTACACGGCGGGCGACGACCTGGGAGATGGAGCGCTCCCTCATCGATCCGAGTCGCGTTCCGCCAGAAGTCGGTCGATGCGCTCGCTCAGTTCGCCGACCTGTCGCTGCAGGGCCGCCACTTGCGCCTGCGTGGCCGCCTCCTGCTCGGCGTTCTCCTCCTCGACCAGCGAGACGATCCACGAGGCCAGGGTCGCCGTGACCACGCCGATGAGCGCCACCCCGCCGATCATGAGCAGCGCCGCGATGAAACGCCCCTCGGTGGAGACCGGAACGGTGTCGCCGTAGCCGATGGTGGTGATCGTCGTCAGCGCCCACCACAGGGCCTGGCCGAAGGTTCGGATCGAGGTACCCGGCTCATGGCGCTCCGCATCCAGCGTGGCCAGCGCCGAGGTGAAGATCAGCAGAGCGGCACTGCCGGCCGTGTACAGGGTGATGCGCCCGCGCAGTGCGGTGCCGGCGCTGCGCTGCATGATGCTCACGAGTGTCACCAGGCGCAGGAGCCGCAGCGGCCGCAGGACTGGAAGGACGAGTATCGCCAGGTCCGGCAGGTGGTTGAGGAACCAGCGGCCCCGGCTCGGTGCCAGCGCCAGACGCGCGAAGTAGTCGACGCCGAACAGCGCCCACACGATGTCGATCACCAGCTCGGCCGCGTTCTTGGTCCCGCCCTGTGCGTTGGTGAGCACCTCCCAGGCGTAGGCGCCCAGGAAGACGACGGCGGCGCCGGTCAGCGGCCACTCCGTCGCCCGCTCCCACGCCCGCAGCCGAGCGCCCGGGCTGTCTTCGGTCGGCATGCTCCGATGGTAGACGGCGCTTGAGGCAGAGCCGTGCAGGATGCCCTGTCTGTGTGAAGAAGGGACGTGAGGTGAGGGGGTGTTAGGCCAGCAGGAGCCCGGCCGCGGTGCCGAGGTAGAAGACGTAGACGGCCAGTAGGAAGATCCGCTCCGAGATCCCGAAGGCGTAGGGCCTCAGGCAACGGACGACCAACGCGGTCACCAGGGCGATGAGCGCGGCGGCGGTCACCCAGCGGGTCGCCCCGAGGAAGGACACCAGACCCTGCGGTGCGAGCGGGGTCAGCAGCCGGACGATGTTGCCCATGCACGAATAGGCGATCGCGAACCACGCGATGGCGGCCACCAGGTGAAGGCGACCGATGAGGGTGGTCGGTTGCCCCTCGACGTCGGTCGGCAGGAACGGCAGCGCCGCGAAGATGACAGCCAGGATCGCCAGCCGGAGTGCCACGCCCTTCTCCGGTGTCGGTGGTCCGAGGGCGATGGCGCCTGCGAGCACGGCCCAGAACACCGCCGAGGTCCAGGTGATGGCGGTCGCGAGGCGGCGGGTCGGTCCGACGGCGTAGTCGCTCACGGCGTGCTGCACGATGTTGTAGTCGCTGGGGATGAGGTGAAGGGCGATGAACATGGCCAGCCGCGCGACTCCCAGGACGAGGGCGACGGCGGCAAGGGCGGTCGTCATTGAACCGGCTCCTTCCGTGCGGGTGCGATTCGATGCTAAACCGTCCAGCCCGTTGCGGTTGGGGTGTTTTCCGTCGGGGCTGGTGCCGTCCTCCTCCTCGCGAACGGGGACATTCGACGCCGTCGGGGATACTTTCTCGCCGACTGGTGCAGTCCGCGCCTACGGGGACAGGAGTCCTGCACCCGTACGCGCGGAATGTCCCCGGCTGGGTGGGTTTAGGTGAGTAGAACCTTCAGGACGGCGGGGGCGGTGAAGCGGCGAGGCTGCGAACCTCTTTCGACGACGTCGAGCACTCCGATGTCAGTCAGCTGGCCAACGAGGCTGTTGGCTCGTCCATACGAGACGCCGAGGGCCGCCTCGACCTTGCGCACCGTGAAGCTCGGATTCGCGACCGCGAAGTCGACGAGGTCGAAGGCGTGCGCGGACCGCAGGCTGGAGGCGCGCACCGTTTCCTTGAGGTTCTGGTGCGCAGCGGCCAGGGCGAGCATCTGGTGGCGCGTGTTGGTGGCGGCCGCGGCCAGCCCCCGGGAGAAGAAGGTGAGAAAGGTGTCCCAGTCGCCGTGGGTGCTGACTCGGAGCAGGGCGTCGTAGTACTCGGCGCGGCGTTCCTCGAACCATGGTGAGACCGTCAGTGTAGGTTCGCTGAGAACGCTCGAGCTCAGGAGGGTGAGCACGATGAGGAACCGTCCCAGGCGCCCGTTGCCGTCCCGGAAGGGGTGAAGGGTCTCGAACTGGTAGTGCGCCATACCCGCAGCGATGATCGGGTCGATGTCTCCCGCGTGGTCCTGATACAGCCAGTCGACGAGGGCGCGCACGCCGGCGCGAAGACGATCTCCAGGCGGTACGGGAACGAACCGGCTTGCATGGATCGGGGCCGCGCTGTGCGCACCGGGGCGGCGGCCGATCATGACCTGACTGTCGCGCAGGCGACCTGAAGCGGCCTCAAGGGGAGTGCCCCTCATGAGCTCGCCTTGAAGGTCCTCGATGAGTGACAAGGTGATAGGGCGTCCCTCCTGCGCCCCCAGGAAGCCGCTGTTGGCCATGCGGACGTAGTTGAGGATCTCTGTCATCTCGGCGGTCGCGGGGGCGTCGTCGTCGGCGGTGAGCACCTCGCGCAGGGGGGCGTATGTCCCTTCCAGAGCCGACGTCGACTGCGCCTCGCGCCGCAAGGAGGGCGTTCGTAGAAGATAGGGGTTCGGCAGCTGTTGGGCCGTGGCGTCGAGGGCGGCCAGTGCGCGCCCGGCTGCTGCCACCATGCGGTAGGTGGTTCCGTTGAGGGGTGGTTCGTCGGAGCCGAGTGGCGCGGGGACGAAGGCCTTGTGCTGCCAGTCGCCGGTCACCGGGTCGGAGCCAGTGATGTCGATCAGTTCCCCCATGGTGTCGTTGACGAACATGGTTACGTCCATAATATCAGTCTAATGGCGATTGTGTGACATCTGAAGGGGATGTGTCATACACAAGAGGTATTTGTCGAACATCTTGTGTGGGGATGTGTCTGGAAACGGTCATGTTGTGGGTCGGCGGGAATGAGGGGTGGGATGAGGGCTCGGCGCGGGTGCGGGATGCAGCGGGAGGGCTGGCGGCATCCGTCGTCGCTGTCGACAGTGGAGCCCGACAGTGGAGCGTGGCCGGCCCCAGGAATAGGGTGGGCCCCGGTCGTGTTGGCCGCAGTGGAACCGATCAGTATCCGCAGTCTTGAAAGGAACGCTCATGGCCACCAAGAACATCACCGGGCCCGAGTTCAAGGACACCATCCACGGCGAGGGCATTACGCTCGTCGACTTCTGGGCCTCCTGGTGCGGCCCGTGCATGCGCTTCGGCCCCATCTACGAGAAGGCCTCCGAGGCCAACCCCGACATCACCTTCGCCAAGGTGGACACCGAGGCCGAGCAGGACCTCGCCGGGGCCCTGGGCATCTCCTCGATCCCCACGCTCATGGTCTTCCGTGACAATGTGCTCGTCTACCGCGAGGCCGGCGCCCTGCCCGCCCCCGCGCTGGACTCCCTCATCACGCAGGTGCGTGAGCTCGACATGGAGGAGCTCAAGGCCAAGATCGCTGAGGAGGAGGCCGCCGGCGCACAGGCCTGACCCGTCTCGCGCCTCGGGATCGCCCTGAGCCGCGACCAGGTCGTCCAGTCTCCGACGTCGTCCGGAAACTCGCCGTTTTCGGGCGACGTCGTCGTCTGTTGCCCGGCTCGCCCGCCCAACGGCAGAACATTACGTTTTGATATCCTATGATGGCCCGCGTGAAGTTGGAGTCCCACGTCAGTCACGCTGTCAGAGCCCGATGGGCGGTACCCGTCGGCGCCTCGGGCCGCGACGCGTTGGTGCGCCACCTGGTCTACGCCTTCCTGCGCTCCGACCCCGAGGGGGCCACGGACTGGATCGACTCAACGGTCCCCACCGACCCCGACGAGCTGCGCACCATGCTCGACTTCCTCCTCACCGCCCGGCCCCCGGCGCCGCTGCCCGAGGACATCGCTGCTGACCTCGACACCCTTCTGGAGGCCGAGGCCGCCGAGCGCGGCATGGTCGACGCCACCGAGATCCCGCCCCTGGCCATCACCGACCACGTGCCCGGCCTGCTGGGGCGCAACGTGGCCTTCTGGCGCGGCGACCTCACCCGCCTGCGCGCCGGCGCCGTCCTCAACGCCGCCAACTCCGGGATGCTCGGCTGCTTCGCGCCTGGGCACCGATGCATCGACAACATCATCCACGCCGTCGCCGGCCCGGCCCTGCGTGCCGAGTGCGCCCGCTACATGACCTGGGCGGAGACCTTCGACCCCACCCGCCGCCAGGGCGGGGAGCCGGCCGGCCGGGCCGTCTTCACCGGCGGCTACCACCTGCCCGCCCAGCACGTCATCCACTCGGTGGGACCCGTCATCGAGGACGGCCGTAAGCCCACGCTGCGCGACCGGCGCCTGCTGTCCTCGTGCTACACGAGCGTCCTCAACGTCGCGCACGCCGCGGGGCTGGGCAGTGTCGGCCTGTGCTCGCTGTCCACGGGCGTCTTCGGCTACCCCAAGCGGCAGGCCGCCCTGGTGACCCTGGAGACGATCGGCCGCTGGCTGGCGGCCCACCCCGACTCCCGGCTGCGTATCGTCATCAGCCTTAACGCCGACGTCGATGTCGCTGCCTACGAGGCCGCCCTCGCCCCGCCGCCCTGGAGGCCGTGAGAGGTGTGAGCCCTTAGCGCTCCTGGGCCCGGGCAGCAGCGCGAGCGGCCGCCGGGGCCGCGTCCGCAATCGCCTCCAGCTCCGCGTCGCCATGCGCGGCCGAGACGAACCAGGCTTCGAAGACCGACGGCGGCAGGCCCACCCCGGCTTCAAGGAAGGCGTGGAAGAAGGGCCCGTAGCGCCAGGTCTCCTGGACGCGGGCCGCCTCGTAGTCGTTCACGCCCAGCTCGGCGGCCCGCTGCCCGAACATGATGGAGAACAGGGATCCCGCCCGCTGCACACGGTGGGGCACGTCCTGCTCGGTCAGGGCCGCTGAGACCATCTCACCGATGTCCTGGGCGCGCTCGGCCACCGAGGCGTAGACGGCGTCGTCGGCCAGCTGGAGCGTGGCCAGGCCGGCCGCCGTGGCCAGCGGGTTCCCCGAGAGCGTGCCCGCCTGGTAGACGGGGCCGTCCGGCGCCAGCAGGTCCATGACCTCCGTGCGTCCGCCGACGGCGGCCAGCGGCATCCCGCCACCCACGACCTTGCCGAAGGTCACCAGGTCCGGCACCCAGGCGGCGCGCTCGCGCCAGTCCGCGCCCGGCCAGGTGGGGGCTGCGGCGTCGGAGGGCTCGGCGGCGAAGACCGGCAGGTCGGAGGTCCAGCCGTCGACGGCCTCCAGCCCCCACCAGCCGGCCGGGCCCACGCGGAAGCCGGTGAGGACCTCGTCGAGGATCATGAGCGCGCCGTGCTCGGCGGTGATGCGGCGGATCGCGGCGTTGAAGCCGGGCGCCGGCGGCACGATCCCCATGTTGGCCGGGGCACCCTCGGTGATGACCGCGGCGATCTCGGCGCCGCGCTCGGCGAAGCAGGTCTCCAGCGCGGCGACGTCGTTGTAGGGCAGGACGATCGTCTGGGCGGCCACGGCCGCGGGCACACCCGCGCTTCCCGGCAGGCCGCCAGTGGCCAGGCCCGAGCCGGCCGCCGCGAGCAGGCCGTCGCTGTGCCCGTGGTAGCAGCCGGCGAACTTCACCACCAGGTCGCGCCCCGTGGCGCCGCGGGCCAGGCGCACGGCCGTCATCGTCGCCTCGGTACCGGTGGACACGAAGCGCACCCTTTGCGCGGCCGGTACCCGACGGCGCACCTCCTCGGCCAGGAGCGTCTCCGACTCGGTCGGGGCACCGAAGGACAGGCCGCGGGCGGCGGCCGCCTGGACCGCGCTGACGACCTCGGGACGGGCGTGCCCCAGGATCGCCGGGCCCCACGAGCCCACCAGGTCCAGGTAGCGGCGGCCCTCGACGTCGGTGACGTGGGCGCCGCTGGCCGAGGCGATGAACCGCGGCGTGCCGCCCACCGAGCCGAAGGCACGCACGGGGGAGTCGACGCCCCCGGGGATGACGGCGCGAGCCGCCTTGAACAGGCCGGCGTTGGTCGCGTGAGTCGTGTTGGTGGGGGCGGAGGCTGTGGGGCGCGGCTGCTGAGTCACGGGCGATCCTGTCGGTAAAACTGTGAAGAGACTGGTCAGGGCCGGTTCAGGCAGGGATGCCGCGCCGGCTGGGCTGCCCTCAACCTACCGGACCGGCATGGCGAGCAGGGTGTCGATGCGAGTGCCTTCGGGGCTCGTGGACGTACCCCGGACCTCGTCTACTGACGTCGCGAGGTGGTAACGAGCCCTCAGAGGCGCCCCGGCGAACCACGTGTGTGGCGGCGGCCCCCGGGATCGCCCCTACTTGTGTCACACGATCTAGTGCAGGGCCGGGTTCTCGGCGATCTCCCGGGCCCAGTAGGTCAGGACCATGTCCGCCCCCGCCCGCACGATGCCCAGCACCGACTCGGCGATGACTCGCTCGCGGTCGACCCACCCGCGCTGCGCGGCCGCCTCCACCATCGCGTACTCACCACTGACCTGGTAGGCGGCCACAGGCACCGGCGAGGCGGCGGCGACGTCGGCCAGCACGTCCAGGTAGGGGCCGGCCGGTTTGACCATGACGATGTCGGCTCCTTCCTCGACGTCGAGCATCACCTCGCGCAGGCCCTCGCGGCGGTTGGCCGGGTCCTGCTGGTAGGCGCGCCGGTCCCCGGTGAGCGTGGAGCCCACGGCCTCCCGGAACGGCCCGAAGTAGGCCGAGGCGTACTTCGCCGAGTAGGCCAGGATCGCGACGTCGTCGTGGCCGGTGGCGTCCAGCGCGGCGCGGATCGCGGCGACCTGCCCGTCCATCATCCCCGACGGCGAGACCATGTGCGCCCCGGCCTCCGCCTGGGAGACGGCCATGGCCTGATAGGTGGCCAGCGTGGCGTCATTGTCGACCTCGCCGGCGCGCGGACCGTCGGGGCGGATCAGCCCGCAGTGGCCGTGGCTGGTGAACTCGTCCAAGCAGGTGTCCGCGCATACGACGACGTCGTCCCCCACCTCCGCGCGCACGGCCGCGATCCCGCGGTTGAGGATGCCGTCCTCCGCCCAGGCCGCTGTGCCGGCCTCGTCTCGCGTGGCGGGCACGCCGAACAGGTCGATGGCGCCGACGCCGGCCTCGGCGCAGGCGGCGGCCTCGCGGCGCAGCGAGTCCAGCGTGTGCTGGACGACCCCCGGCATCGCCTCCACTGGGCGCGGGGAGTCGATGTCCTCGCGCACGAACACCGGCAGGATGAGCGCGGCCGGGTCCACGACGTGCTCACGCACCAGGTGCCGCATCGCCGGGGTGGTGCGCAGGCGCCGGGGCCGCACCGTGGGGGCCTGCGGGTCGGGGACGGAGCGGCGCAACAGGAAGTCGGCGGCCGGTCGAAGGGCGTCGGTCATGAAGTGCTCCTGAGTGGGGGATTAGTGGTTAGTGCTGGATCCGACGTCATGACGTCGATAGTGGCCTGGAGGACCCCCTCGGGCGTGGGGGAGGAGGCGGTGGCGGCGACCGGTAGGCCCAGCTCCCGGGCGGCCGCCGCAGTGGTGGCACCAATGGCCACCAACCGGGTGGTGGACGGGGGTGGCCCGAGCAGCTCCAGGATCGCCCGCGTCGTGGACGGGGCGGTGAGCACGACCGCGTCCACACCGCCGGTGGCCCACGTGCTCCCCATGCCCGGGGGCAGGTCACAGGTGTCTGCCGTGACGGTCGTATAGGCGGCCACCCGCTCCACCTCCCAGCCCGCCCGACGCAGGCCGTCCGCCAACGCCGGGTCGGCCAGAGCCGAGGCCGGCAGCAGCACGCGCTGCGCTGAGTCCGGGCCGGCTTGCGGGCCACCGGCGAGCACGGGCTCCTCCAGGAGGGCGGTGGCCGAGCCCCGCGCCACCAGGTCAGGGGAGGCGCCGGTGAGCTCGGTCCAGGCGCGTGCAGTTGCCGGCCCGACGACCGCCACCTGCAGCGTTGAGGGCACCGGAACGTGCAGGTACGGTGCCAACGCCTTGACGGTCCGGGCCGAGGTGAGCACCAGCCAGGCCTCCTCGCCCGCCGTGATCCGCCGCGCGGTCTCCTCCAGAGCCGCAGCGTCCCCCCGAACGGTCCGCGTCACGGCGGCGCGCAGCACCTTCGCTCCGGCCCGCTCCAGCGCCGAGGCAATGCGATCCGGCTCCTTGACCCGCGGCAGCAGCACGACCCGTCCTGTCAACAGCGTGCCGGCGGCCTTGTGGGGCCGGCCCGGGAGGCGCCCGATCGAGTCGTTGCGTGAGATGGACTGCGCCATGGTCTCAGTCCCGCCGGGGCTTGTTGGCGTGTAGGTCGACGACCTCAGCGGCACCGTCCTCCAGCAGGACCTCCGCCGCCCGGACACCCAGCGCCTCCGCCGCCCGAACCGCCTGTGCTACGGCGTTTCCGTACGTGTCTGGGCCGCTGTCGGCCTCGGGCAGCTCGGCGCTCAGCTCGCAGCCGACCTCCTTTCCGCCATCAAGCGAGGTGACCACCGCCCGCAGCGCGAGCACCCGCTGCTCCTGCTCACCGCCGCTCAGGTGCGCCCAGGCCCCCACTGGTGCCGCGCAGCCCGCACCGAGCCGGGCCATGAGCGCCCGCTCCGCCGTCACCGCCAGGCGCGTGGGCTCGTCATCGAGGGCCGCCGCGGCCCGGGCCAGCGCCGCAGAGCCCTCGCCGGCCCTCGCCTCTACGGCCAGGGCCCCCTGAGCCGGCGCGGGCAGCATCGTCTCGAGGTCCAGGACCTCGCTCGCGCAGTGCTCCAGGCCCAGGCGCCGCAGCCCCGACAGGGCCAGGACCACCGCGTCCAGGTCGCCGGCGGCATCGGCCCGGCTCGGCGCCACCGGTTCATCGGTGCCGACGCCGTCCGCCTCCAGCCCAGATCGGAAGAGCACACGTCTGAAC
>NZ_GL882508.1 GCF_000195595.1 Actinomyces sp. oral taxon 170 str. F0386 | reverse complement strand
CCTCACCCCTCCGGCTGGGGTGCGCGCGCCTGCCGGCAGTCTGATGCCGCTGGGCGGCGACGCCGGACGGCGCGGCTCTGAGACGTGCTCGCCGGCCGGGGCGGTGGCCTCCTCAGGGGTGCGCCCGTCGGGCGCGGCGGGTCCCTGGACCACGCGCATCACCTCGTTGGCCGGAACGTGGTCGCTCCTGTGCCCCAGCACCAGCCCCGCCGCCGGCAGGACGAGCACCGAGAGCACCCCGGCCAGCACGAGCGTGGAGGCGAAGGAGGTGGACATGGCCTCGGCGCTCACCGCCACCTGGGTGACGGCCACGATGATGGGCAGGGCCGTCGTCGAGTAGACCGCGATCTGGAGGCTCTGGCGCATCGAGTATGCGCGCGAGCCATCCCGACGCCGCTCCGCGCGGGAGGCCAACCACACCGGCACGCCCCGCACGAGCACCAGCAGCACGAAGAAGGCCAGCAGGTCGATCACGGCCTCGCCGTCGAGGCTGACAACAATGCCCATGCCGGAGGTGACGAAGAAGATCGGGACGAAGAAGCCATAGGCCAGGCCATCGAGCTTCTCCTCGAACTGGGCGTCCCCCTCGGGCAGGACGTGACGCAGGACGAAGCCGGCAGCGAAGGCCCCCAGGACGACGTCGAGGTCGAAGACGGTGGCGATCGCGCACAGCCCCACCAGGAGCAGGACGGTGGCGCGGATGGTGGTTTGAGCCGTGGTCGAGGCCCCCAGGTGGATGGCCTCGACCAGGCGGCGCCCCACGCGCTTGACGCGGCTGGTGAAGCGGACGATGAGCAGGGTGATGACAAGGAAGACCGCCAGGATCGCCAGGCTCGCCCAGGTGGAGCGTGAGCCCAGCAGCAGCGCCATGAGGAGGATCGGGCCGACCTCGCCAACGGCTCCGTGGTTGAGGATCGAGGCGCCCACCGCCGTGGGCAGCAGACCGCGGTCGCGCAGAATCGGAAGAATCGTGCCGATCGCCGTCGAGGTCATTGCGATGGCGATGGCGATTCCGTTGGCCGACGCCGCGCCGCCGGTCACCCCGATGGCCGTCACCGCCCCGAAGGCCAGTCCCAGCGAGAGCATCCAGGCGATGGCGGCGTGGCGTCCGCCCGCGCCGCGCAGCTCGTTGACGTCGATCTCGTAGCCGGCCATGAGGAAGAGGAAGGCGACGCCGAGCTCGCGCAGCAGCTCGATCGAGGAGCCCTCGCCGGCCAGCCCCAGCCCGTGGGGGCCGATGGCCATGCCGCCGAGGATGAGGAGGACGACCTCGGGCACGAGCCGCTTGGGAACGGTCCAGGAGACCAGCGGCGCCACGAAGGCCACCGCCACGATGAGCAGCAGGGAGGTGAGGACCTGGGCCAGGTCAGTCATGGAGTCGCCTCCTTGTCTCCGATCGGGTGTCGGGTCTCCGGCCGGGTGCGGGAAGTGCCGGGACGCGCCGTGGGCCGGACGCGATGCGCGAGTCTGCACGAGCCAGAGAGACTACCCCGACCTCGGCGGGCCGGAGGCATCCGCCGGGGGAGCGGGACGCGAGGGGCGCCACAACGCGTCACAATGGGGGCATGCTCATGCCGTACGCCCCCTCCGCCGAACCACTCACGCGCCTGGCCGACGGGACGGTCAAGCAGATCAGCCCCTTCACCGGCACCGAGGTGTGGACCGTGCCGGGACGCGCCAACCGCCCCATCTCGCACCCGGTCGCCGAGGTCCGACCGCTGGAGGCGGCCGACCGCACCCACGCCTGCGCCTTCTGCTCGGCGCGCTACCTGGAGACGCCCCCGGAGAAGGCGCGCGTCGTGCACCGGGCCGACGGTGGACTCGAGCGTCTCGACGCCGTGCCCGCCTCCGCCCTGTTCGACACGGTGGCCGAGTTCCGGCGAGTGCCCAACCTCTTCGAGATCCTCTCCTTCGACTACTGGCACCTCAACCACGGCTACGAGATCCCCGACGCCGCCCGCGAGCGCATGGAGGCCTACCTGGCCGAGCCGGCCGGCGTTGAGCACGTGGAACGGGTGGCGCGCACCAAGCTGGCGGCCGCGGGTGCGGACCCGGCCTCCTGGGACTCCATGGACGAGCGGGACCGCCGCACCTTCCTGGCGGCCTTCTTCGCCGGGGGCCATGACGTCATCATCGGCCGGCGCCACTTCACCGACGACGCCGTCGACACCTCCGCCCTGGCCGGTTCGGGGACGCTGAGCGTGGCCGAGCACCGGGCCTACACGCGCCTGGCGATCCATGCGATGCAGAGCCTGTACGAGGCCAACCGGTGGGTGCGCTACGTGGCAGTCTTCCAGAACTGGCTGCGGCCGGCCGGGGCGAGCTTCGACCACCTGCACAAGCAGCTGGTGGGCATCGACGAGCGCGGCGTGACCAGCCAGCTGGAGCTGCAGAAGGTGCGGGCCAACCCCAACCTGTACAACGAGATGGCGGTGGACTACGCCGCCTACCAGGGGCTGCTCGTGGCGAGCAACGAGCACGCGGTGGCCTTCGCCGGGTTCGGGCACCGCTACCCGACACTGGAGGTGTACTCGACGTCGGCCATGCCCGAGCCGTGGCTCATGAGCCGCGAGGAGGTCGACGCCGTCGCCGACCTGGTCCACGCTCTGCACGCGGCCACGGGCGCGGACGTGCCCAGCAATGAGGAGTGGCACCACAAGCCCCTCGACGTGGACCAGCCCATGCCCTGGCACATCACGCTCAAGTGGCGGGTGTCCACCCTGGCGGGCTTCGAGGGCGGCACGAAGATCTACCTCAACACCATCGACCCGTGGACGCTGCGCGACCGCGTGGTGACGCGCCTGGAGGACCTGCGGGCGGACCGGCTCATCGCGCCGATGGCCGTGGGCGAGGAGTGCCCGACGGCGCCCAACCGGCTCCTGTACAACCCGGTCCTCACAGCCCGCCCGTAGAGAACGCCGCCCCGAGTGTACGGACCGCGTCGTTGCGGGTATGTCGTGGCGACCGTCGAGCCCGAGCACAGGCGGAGCCGAGGGCTCGGGGACTCCCGGCCATTATGAAGTCTTCTTGAACAAGGCGCACAGCCTCAATAAATGATAATAAAACCTCACATATTTCCAGGCACTGATTAGCATCAAATGAAAATGCGGGGCTTGAGGCTCCCGCCCCATTGTGAAGATTGCGAAGTTTGGGGCCCTTGCCCCATTGCAAAGGTGTCGTCGCTGCAATAACCTCGTGGTCGATATCGCTTCCACCACAGGCCGAAGCCGGCTTGCAGCGAGGTTTTGTATCGCAGTTTCACCAGTAGCACACATCGAGGATTATCCCCACCCACGGCAACCGCTTGCGCTTACCCAGGCCGGGGACTACTTACCTCACCCTGCGAATAAGCCCCATCTCCTCGCGCCACAAGAAATGGAGTGCTCTTGTACATTCTTCCCCGTGCTGTCTCCAGCGTAGGAGCGGCTCTCGCCGCCCTTCCCCTCGTTCTCGGTGCACCTGTCACCCCTGGGCTGGCTCCTCAGGCTGCCGCGGCTCAGGAGCAGACGACTCTCGCCTCTCCCCAGCCCCTGCCCACCGCCCAGATCAACGGTGTCGTCTGGGATCAGACGATCGTCGGCAATGTCGTCTATGTAGTCGGCGAGTTCAGCAAGGCCCGTCCGGCGGGATCCCCGAAGGAGCAGAACGAGTCGCCGCGGTCCAATGCGATGGCCTATGACATCACCACGGGCGAGCTGCTGGACTGGGCACCGCAGCTCAACGCCGCGGCCAATGCAATCGAGGCGTCTCCCGACGGCTCCACCCTGTATATCGGGGGGAAGTTCACCTCGGTCAATGGCCAGCCCGCCTCCCGCCTGGCCGCGGTGGACACCGCCGGCCAGCACAAGCCACTGAATGGCGGCACTCCCGGTGGCGCGGTATCGCCCAACGATACGGTGCGGGATCTGGAGCTGTCTCCCGACGGCTCCACCCTTTACATGGCCGGTCTCTTCACGCAGGTCAACGACCTGGAGCGGCTACGTGCCGCGGCTGTTGACCTGAAGACCCAGCAGGTGACCAACTTCGCACCCCAGGTCGATGACGATTCCGAAGTCCGGGCCATCACCGTCGCGGCTGACGGGTCGGCAGTGGCCATCGGAGGCTCTTTTGAGACCGTTGAGGGGTCCTCTGACGCCTACGGCATGGCCATCCTGGAGAAGGACGGGGCGCTGCGGCAGACCAACCTGACCACAGACATCAAGAACGCGGGCTCGATGTCCGGCATCATGAGCCTGAAGTCGGACTCCAAGGGGCTCTATGGCACCGCCTACTCCAGGCAGGGCCGCTTCGAGGGAATGTTTCGCGCCGACTGGAGCACCGGGGACATCAACCTCATGGCCGACTGCCACGGAGACACCTACGACGTGCTGCCCGCCAACGACGTCATCTACATCTCCGGGCATACCCACGACTGCTCCAATATCGGTGGCGTCCCCGATCGCGCACGTGACGGGATCTACTATCACGCCGTCGCTTTCTCCAGTGCTGCCACCGGCACAGTGGGTAACAATACCGCCAACGGCTACACCAATTATGCTGGACACCCTGCCCCCACCCAGTACAACGAATTCCTTCCCGGCTTTACGAACGGCGAGTACACCGCCTCCAAGCAGGCTACCTGGACTGTTGAGGGCAATGGCGATTACCTCATCTACGGCGGTGAGTTCCTAGCCGTCAACGGCATTCCTCAACAAGGCCTTGTTCGCTTCTCAATGAAAGGCGAAAAGATCAACGACAAGAATGAAGGAAAGAAGGGGGAGAATGAAAAGGAAGATAATGACGACAAGAACGACCGGGGCGACCCTGAAGACGACTGGAATGGCGGGGATGACCATCACGGTTGGGACGGAAGAGACGGCGACCGTGGCGACTGGAACAACAACAACCGGCGCGGATGGTGGTGGTGATCAATGACGTCGACTGAGATCGCTTCGCCGGGTCGGCTCCCGCGCAGCACCACGAGCATTGCCCGCCGAGACGTAGGTCGTTCGCCTCGGCGTGTACCACGAGCTCGGATGCTGATCCTGCCCACCGTCCTGGTACTGGGACTGGGACTGGCCGCTTGTGAAGGCGGAAAGTCCACCAGCAGCGGCACCACCGCCACCGCCGGCCCTTCTTCCTCACCATCTGTATCCGCATCTGTATCCGCATCCGCATCCACATCCGCATCCGCCAGGGCGAGTGCGAGCAGCTCGTCCGCGCCTTCGCCCTCATCAGCCGCCCCCAGCAGCCCACCGGCCGAGACTCCGGAACCGACGGCGACCGAGCCGTCGGAGGATGCCACCGCAACAGCCGCAACACCGGACTCCTCGGGTATTGACCCGAACGCCGTGCAGAATGGAGACCTCTCGAAGGACCAATACGGTGAGGTCCCCGTAGGTGGGACGGTCAATGTTGTTGATGGTGTGTCCATCTCCCTGGGGCAGCCCCGGACCGAAGAGCTCGCCGGCGGGCCCGGCGAGGTGGGTGGTTCCGGAATTATCGTTCCGGTCATGCTGACGAACAGCTCGGGAGAGGAGATCTCTCTGAGTGGTTTCACGGCGACGGCCAGTTACGGCGAGGGCGATGGAACGCCCGCCAGTGAGATCTCCTCGGCTTCAACACGGGTGCCCAGCAAGCTGGCTGCAGGTGAGTCGGTGAGCGTCGATAGGGCCTTCGTCGTGCCCGCTGAAGGACGGGGGAATGTCAAGGTCGTTGTCGACCTGGGGGCTGCCTACCACTCGGCCGTGTTCCGAGGAGCCATGGGCTGACCCTGATCCCTGCACCACCGCCCTCGGGTGGCACCTGTGTTCGCTCGGGCGAGGGCAGGTGCCACCCGAGGCTCGTGGAGTACGGCGGCGCCGAGACGGCACAGCCCCCGTCATACCTGGCCCAGCGGCCTCAGCAGCCCAGGGCGCTGCGCTCCTCGGGACCCACCCAGCCCGAGCGGCTCTCCAGGGCCCGGAACCAGCGGGCCAGCGCCGGCCAGAAGGAGATCGACGGCGCCTCTCCGCCGGGGTAGTGCTGGCGCCCGCCGTACTCGTAGGACTGGACGGTGGTGAACAGGCGGATGTCGCTGCCGGTGGGCTTGTCGCCGCACAGGAACTGGCCGATCGCGACGACGGCGGACAGAGCCGGCCCGTCGAGCATCGTCAGGCCGTCCTCGCGGGAGGCCTCCATCCGCGTGGCCCGGGCCAGGAGGGTGTCAATGACGTCGAAGCCCACGAGTACACCGTTGGCAGCCTCCGCGGCCTTCTCCGGGTCCTTGGAGTGGGTGGCCACCGCATGACCGACGTTGATCTGGGAGCCGATCCACTCGTCCCAGGCGTCGGTGGAGTTGCGACGATTGAGCGGATACAGGTCCGGGGAGCCCGGACGCTGGAGGTCCCACCAGGCCGTGGACAGGTCGAAGAGCAGGTCGCCGGAGTCGTCGCTGACGACCTGGCCCGTCGTGGTGTCCACCAGGGCCGGGACGGTGGGGGCGGGCTCGTAGCCTGGGGTCTTCTCGTAGACCTCGGCCAGGGAGCGGGCGCCGAGCGCCGGGTCGACGCCGGGCTCGCCGTCGGGACCGGTCAGCTCCCAGTAGCCGTCCACGCCCTTGCCGTAGGTCCAGGACACGGGAATCGCCTCGGTCAGGCCGAGCAGGCGCCGGGCGATGAGGACGCGGCGGCACCACGGGCACGAGCCCGCCGCCACGAGTCGATAGCGTCCCGCCTCCACGGGCAGGTCGCCACTGGGTACGAATCGGTGTGAGACTGCGATGGCCAAGGGGTGCCTCCCGGGAGGGTCGTCGAGGGTCGTGATGCCCAAGGCCTATCATTCCTCGCCCGACCGAGGCCGTCAGCCGATTCACACGGGGCGGAATCTCGCATCCCGGACCCGCTGGACGGGGACGCCCCCGCCCCGGCGGGGACATTCGACGTGCACCCGGCCACCGCTAGCGCAGCGTCTCCTCGACGGAGGCGACGAACTCCAGGGCGTCGTGGCCGTCCCAGTGCGGCTCGCCCAGCAGGTCGCGCACGCGGGCGCAGGCGGCCAGGGCCTCGTCACGCTCACCACGCTCGGCGTGCAGGCGGGCCAGCATGCATAGGGCGCGCGAGGCCGAGTCCCGGTCCTCGGTGTCCATGTAGCCGTCGTAGGCGGACTCGCAGTGCTGGACGGCCTGCCGGTTCTGGCCGGTGCGCCACAGGATCCAGGCCATGTCGTCGTGCCAGTCACCGATCTCCCAGGCCGAGGAGTAGCCCTCGGTGTCGGCCACGCCGGCGAAGGCCTGGCGGGCCTCCTCCATGATCTCCCGAGCCTCGTCGAGCCGGGTGCGGGCCATGGGCAGGGTGAGGTCGTCCACCAGTGCCCGGGCCGAGCGGCGCAGCGCCCGCCCCCGGTCCAGGCGGCCCTGGTCGGTGCGGGTGTCCTCCAGGTCGGCGGCCTGGCGGAACAGGGCGGCGGCGCGCACATTGTCCTTGAGGTTGGAGGCGGCCATCGCCGCGTGCGAGAGGTACTCCCCCGCCAGCGCCCGGCGCCCCTGGTCCTGCAGGATCCGGGCGGCGGCCAGCGAGTGCTCGGCCACGCCCTCCTCCTCGCCCATGGCCATGCCGGTCTGGGCCAGGAGCCGGTGCAGGTACAGGGCGATGCTCTCGGCCCCGACGCCCTGAGCCAGGGACAGCGCGGACTCCAGGACCTCGGCGCTCTCCAGGTAGCGCTCGGAGGCCTCCAGCGCCGAGCCCAGGGACAGCAACGAGGCCACGGCGTACAGGGTGATGCCGGCGGCCAGCATGATGTTGGCCTGCTCGCGGAACTGGGTGATGGCCTCGTCGAACTGACCCACCTCCATCGAGGAGATGCCCAGCAGCCGCCGCCCGCGGGCGGCCAGGACCGGGGAGACCTTCTCGTGGCGGCGCATGACCTCTTCGGCCAGGAGGCAGCCGTTGTAGACGTCGCCGCACTCGGCCAGCACCTCGGCGCGCGCCATGTCGAGGATGTCGTCCATCTGCTCGGCGTGTCGGTCCTCAGGGACGGCCGCGGCGGCCCGGGCGACGACCTGGATCGCCCCGAGCGCCTCGTCCCGGGCGTGCAGGTCGGTGAGGACTGAGGCACCCACGAGCAGCGCGTCGGCGGCCAGCACGAGGGCGTCGGTGCCGCCGGGGTCGAGCAGGTCGGTGGACACCAGGTCCTCGACCTGGGCCTCGATCTGCCCGATGAGTGAGGTGGCCCGTTGCAGACGCTGGGCACGCTCGGCCTCCTGGGAGCGCTCGGCGATGGAGTCGGCAGTGATCTCGTTGTCGAGGTTGAGCAGGTCGACGTAGTAGGCGCCCAGCGGCCCGAAGGCCAGCTCGATGAGGGGGCGGATCCGCAGGCGCTCGGCGATGGCCTCGTCCATCTCGGTGCGACACGTCAGGGCGGCGGCCCGCAGCAGACCGGTGTGGTACTCCAGGCCCGGGATCTCCTCACCGGGCGGCGGCAGCAGGTCGCGCGTGGCCACCTGGTCGACGACGTACCAGTAGTCCATCGTCGAGGAGCCGATGGAGCGGCGATGATCGACGTAGCGGCGCACCGCCTCCTCGCCGCTGCGCACCGGCCGGGGCCGCACGAGGTCCACCAGTGGGAAGGGCTCGTCGCCGCCCTGGTGGCTCGTGGCGGCGTGCCCGGCGCGGGCGCGCCGGGTTCCGACCTCCGCACCCGACGACGCTCGGGGCGCGTGCTCCTGGACCAGGCCGTCGTCGTCGGCCACGAGGCCCAAAAGGGAGGCGACGTCGGGCTCGGCGCCGTCCTCGTCGACGGTCAGGCTCGTCTGTGCCGGCTCGGGCAGCTCCTCGGAGGGCTCCAGGAGGTCGACCTCCACACCCAGCCCGTGGACCGCGCCGGGGGCGGCGTCGAAGGCGGCCCGCACGAGGGATCGCTCGAGGTGGTCGGAGATCGTGGAGTTGCCGTTACGCACGTCGAACTGCTGGGCCAGGCGCCGGGCCCAGCCGGTCATCTCTGCGTAGGCCCGCGAGATGGTGGTGGAGGACGCCAGCCCCGGCAGCGGGAACCACAGGTCGGCGGCCGGGACCTCCACGCCTAGGGCCTCCTCGCCGCGACCGGCCCGCTCGGCCTCGCGCAGCACCAGGCTCATGCCCCGCAGGGCCGACAGGAGCACGTAGGCGGACTCGGCCTGGGCCAGCCAGGGCAGGTGGCGCCGCAGGATCACCATCCCGCGGTCCACCCGCCTCACGAGCGCCAGGTACTCCAGGTGGTAGGCCAGGGAGATGAGGGCCTTGGGCGTGCGGCGGATCTCCCGGTAGGAGCGCAGGTGCGCCTCCCAGGCGGCCCGGGGCCGTCCGGAGGCCAGCAGGGGCAGCAGCACGAGGGACTGCGTGGTCTGGGGCTGCACGGAGCAGCCGACGGCGCCGGTCAGCACCGGCACGGCCGTGGCCACGGCCAGCTCCCAGGCCTCGGTGCGGTAGGCGAAGGCGACCTGGCGCATGGGGTCGCAGCCCTCGCAGTCGGCGTTCTCGTCGCGGTGCGTGGCCCGCCAGGCGGCCAGCTCCTCGGCGGCCTCCTCCTCCAGGCCCAGCAGGCCAGCCACCGAGGCCCGCTCGCCGTGGACGACGTGCATGGAGGCGCCTTCGGCGCGGTAGAACTCCTCGAGGCTGGCCTCGAGCTGGCGCACCTTGTCCTTGGAGACCTTGGGGTTGGCGCCGGCCACGGCCACCGCCCACTTGAAGTGCCAGCGCAGGGTGCGCACCTGGGCGTCGTCGAACAGCTCTGGGCGCCGCTGGTAGCGGGCCAGGTTCCACACGAAGGGCGCCAACGCCTTCCACTCCTCGTTGCCCTGCTGATAGGCCTCCGTCAGGGCCAACCGGGTGGCGACCCGCAGGTCCTCGTCGCCCAGGGCGTCCGCCCAGCTGACGGCCTCCGCGACAAGGGCCGAGGCCTTGGGGCCGTGGCCGAGGGCTCCGGCGTAGGCCAGGCGCTCGAGGATGTCTTCGCGTGTGGTCATGGAGTCTGTCCTTCCGGGCGGAGCCTGACGTTGCACCGTCATGAGGCGAAGGCTTCCACCGTGTTCTGCCGGGGCATGCGGACAACGGTCCGAGTCCCTCGGGTGCGCCGCGGGAGAGGATCCGTCATCCCGCGCCGCTCAACGATGAACGGCGTCATAGGGGTATCGGGCTCCTTTCGTCCAGCGGGGCGGTCGTCCGACGTCCAGTGTTACCGAACAGTTATAGAATCCGCCACCGCTGCACCGAGGGGCAACTCGACCGCAGGGCATGTCGGGACCCGCCACGGCGCTCAGGACCGTCGGCCCCGCCCTCGCACGCTCCGACGACGGCGTCCGACACGCCAGTGCTTCCAACGGGTTTCGGGTGGCCCGATCCGCGGGTCCCGGGTGGGTCAGGGCACGAGCAGGGGCTCGGGGGTGTCGGTTGTCTCAACCCCGCTTCCGCCGTCAGCATCAACCGGGGCGATCATGCTCCCCCCACTCCCGTCACTCTTGACCTCGGCGTCGGGCTCAACGTTGGGACCGACGTCGGACTGGCTACCGGCGTGAGCGTCGAGGAGGCCCATGACCTCGCGCAGGGCCCCGTCGATGCCCTCGAGGATGAAGTCCATGGTGCCGGCGAGCTGGGCGCCGTCGAGCCCGGCACCGATGTTGGCGAGGGCCTCGGCGCACAGGCCCACGCCGGCGTCGTCGACCTCGGTGTACAGGGCGGGGATGAGCCGGCCGCTGGAGACCTCCTGGGCCACGGCGCGCACCCGCGAGAGCTCCGCGGCGCCCGGGAGCGAGCTCGAGAGCTGGTGGTGGGCGCGCACGGCGAGGATGCGGCGGTCGACCACCATGAGCACGTGGTCGAGGCCGGCCACCGAGAAGCGCACCAGCCCCTCGGACAGGTCGATGTCGTAGGAGTGTCCGCGCTCGGCCAGCCAGGCGGCCAGGCGCCTGAGGGTCACGGTCGGGGTCACGGCCCCTTCCGGCTGATTCCACCAGGCCATCAGTCCTCCTCCCAGGTGACCAGCTCGGGGAAGCGCTCCTCCACGGTGGAGAAGAAGGCCCGGGTCATGCCCAGGCCCATGTCCATGAAGGCGTCGAGCTGGGCGTCGCTCATGCCCGCACCGATATAGGCCACCATCTGGGTACTCAGCAGGAGCCGGCTCGAGTCGTGGGCGGGGGTGACGGCCAGGTCCGGCCCGTAGGTGGAGCGGTGCTGGGCGTCGATGAAGGCTCGCATCTCGTCGAGTCGGTCGGCCGCCGGGCGCCCGCGCCACATGCCGGCCACGACGAGCGCGGCCTCATCATCGTGCAGGTAGACGCCGATGTCGCAGCCCGGGAAGCCCATGAAGACAGCACCGTCCTCCTCGGGACCGGCGGCGATGCCGCGCTGGGACAGCCAGGTCTCGACCCTGCCCAGGGTCAGCTCCGGTTGTGCGCTCATGGACGCTCTCGCCTCCTTCCCTGTGCAGGACTTACGGGGGTTCGATAGGGGTCGGTACGGATTCGAGCGGGCGTGGTGCAGGATGATCCAGACGGTCTGTGCGGCCAGCACGCCGGTTCGCGGCCGGCGCGCGGGAAGCCTTCAGAACTCGATATCAGAGGCGATGTCCGCGACCGTGTCGACCTGGTCGGCTCCGGCCTGCGCGCTGCGCACGCTACCCGGAGAGGCGCCCCTCCCCCTGTTCGAGCCTGAGGCACCGACGGCGTCGGACCAGCTCACCGAGGACGATCCTGCCGATCCCGCCGGTCCGGCCGGTCCGCCGGAGGCGGTGGGAGTGCCGGGACCGTCGGGGAGCCGCCCCAGCGCCTGGTCCAGGGAGCGCCCCAGGACCCCGGAGGCCGACTCGGCCAGGGTCAGGCAGCGCGAGTCCATCTGCTCGGGCGTCTTGTAGCCCCGGCGAGTGGCGGCCGGGGTGCGCCGCCCCTTGCCGGCGCGGACGGCGGGCTCGCCGCGGGAGACGCGGGTGCGCTGCGGCGCGCCCGAGGCGCCGGCGCCGCCTCGACCGGCCGCCCTGTTGACGGATGAGCTGTCTTGGGACTTCTTGCGGAAGCCGACCATGGTGGTCCTTTCGGGGACAGTGCCGCGCGGCGCGGACCGCGCGGGGAACGGAGAGATGACGAGCCGACAGTCTCCCTGGCGGGGTCGGTGACGCAGTCGCTGGAGCGTCGTCGGGCTCGGGCCGCTTCCGCTGTGCCGGCGGGCCAGGCCGGGCGGGCGGCGGGTTGGGAACGCTAGCGGGGCACCTCGCAGGAGAGCTGGTCGGCGGCGTGGGCCTGCTGGCTCCACAGCTCCTCACTGAAGGTGTCGTCCAGGATGGAGCGGGCCAGCGGCTCATCGGGGCGCATGATGTCGCGCACCGTCTGAAGGATGAGCTGGCGGCGGTCGGTCAGGCCCTCCTGACCGAGGATCTGGGCCGAGCGGCCCAGGCCCCCCATGAAGTTGATGTACTCCATGGCGTGGTACTGGGGGGAGACCTCGTCGGGGCGCAGCTGGTGGGTACGCGTCTCCAGCGCGTTGCGCACATCGCGGCGCAGAGCCTCCTGGCCACCCTCGGAGCGCACGTAGAAGGGCAGCAGACGGTTCATCATGAGGTGGTGGGCGATGGCGTAGTCGACGTAGTAGAAGAAGGCCAGGCCCACGCCCTCCTCGGCGGACTGCTCCGACTCTGACTTCTGCCACTCGGCGTAGCAGGTGGTCTTGGCGACCTCCTTGGCCCAGGTGGGTGCGGCCGCCATGGCCTCGGTGGGTTGAAAGGCCACGCGCGACTTGCAGCGCGGGCAGGTGATGAACACCGGCATGTGGTAGAGCTCGGGCAGCGGCACCGGATCGCCGCACTTGTCGCAGGTGAAGGAGAACTGGGCCTGGCGCCAGTCGGTCATGGCCCGGTTCCACTCCTCGCGGGCCTGCTCGGCCCGGCCGGGGGCGAAGACCTCCTCGATGATGTTGCGCAGGCGCGCCTCGAAGCCGCCCACCAGGTTGGCCGCCTCCTGGAGGCGGGCGGAGAGCTGGCGATCCTCCTCGATGGACAGGTCGGCGTCGATGTCCAGGAAGGGGGCGAAGTGCTTGGCGAAGACCCGCTGGGCCTTGGTGTGCAGGAACATGATCTGGGCCTCGACCTCCGAGCGGAAGGCGGAGACGGAAGCCGGATCGGTGATCTGCATCTCCATCGCAGTGCGGGCTGAACTGACGCCGAACTCCCGGGCGCGGGCCTCCAACCGGTCCAGGTAGGTGCTCAGGCGCTGAGTGAGTGCCTGAAGCCGCCGGTAGTAGCGGACGTAGGCGGACATGTCAGGCTCCTTGCGGTGGAGGATCGGGAGTATTGCTGAGGAAGGCGCCGGTTGCCGGGGCTGTCCGGGCGCGGCTCGGGGTCGGCGACGACGCCGACTCACGAGCCTGGCGCATCAGGCACCCACGGCTGCCAGCACTGTGGATGCTACTCAACTGGAGACTTCAACTGCGACCTGATCGTGATCTTTTGAAATCGAGGCGCTCGGAATCCGGGCAGGACTCCCCCTTGCCATTCCTCCGACAGCCCGGCTTCTCGGCTGCCTACAACGGCGCTGCCAAGCCGGAGAAAAGTCGTGGTCGACTCCGAGCCGGAGCAACTCGGAAGACACCAGCAAGTGACAAGGATCATAGTGTCGGTGCTGGCGTGAGCGGGCCGATCATGACGCCTACCGTGATCTCGCCGTGACCAAAGCGGCCGTGCCCTCTCACCCGCGTGGACGCGCCGCAGAGCTAGAGCTGCTCGCGCTCGGCCTCCTTGAGGGCCCTGGTGAGGGCCTCCGACACCCCGCGCGCACCAAGGCTGCGGTTCCTCACGCTCAGACGCTTGAGCGCCCACGTGAGCAGGTCCTCCCGGGACGCCCACTCCGGGTTCTTGGCACGCGCCTGGGCCATGAGCCCCACCAGCTCGCGGGGGTGGATCTCCTCGATGGAGTCCACGTGGTCCAGGGCGTTGCGTCGGTAGGACGGGGCCGCGAGCGCGTCGTCCCGGCTGGCCCACACGAAGCCGTCCTCGTCGAAGTAGGCGAAGGCCTCCCCCAGAGCCGCCCTGATCGACTCCTCGCGCGACTTGACGGTTCGCGAGAGCCCGAAGGCGCGGGAGATCTTGACGTAGAGCCGGCGCCTGGCGATCGGGGCCTCGACCTGGCAGATGGTGGTGGCGACCTCGATGAGCACCTTCCTGGCCTCCGCGTCGGTACCGGCCCGGTCGAGGATCTCCAGGGGGCGCACACCTGCCGGGCTCCAAGCGGTGTACTCCTCACCCGAGGTCCGCGGGCCGGAGGCAGGCGCCATCGCTTCGCCGCCCACATCGGCGTCGTCCCGGGCATCGGCCCCCGCGCCGTCGTCGGTCGGCGGCGCGGCGTCCTCGGTCTGCCCGGTCCGCTCCGATTCGAACACCGCGGTCGACGGCGTCGGCGGCACCCAGTGACCGCCGGCCGCCTCGACAAGCCGGGCGACGACGGCCTGCCGGTCCGCCAGCCACTCGGGCATCCAGACCCGCTCGACCCGCTGCCAGCCCATGGTGCGCAGGACGTCGACCGGCAGCAGGTCGCGTTCGACGACACCCTCCCGCTTGTTCCACTGCGGCCCGTCGAGCAGGACGGCCACGGCGGGGCGGTCCGGCTGGTCGGCGCGCGCCAGGACGAGGTCGATCTCGAAGGTGGAGTGGCCGACGCCGGTATGGACCGTGAGCCCGGCCGCCTTCAGCGCCTCGGCGATCTCGCGGCGGTGCCAGCTGAGCGGGCTCTGCGAGGCGGGCAGGGCCCGCGGGGCCCGGCCCTCGGCGGCCTGGTGGAGGTAGGCGCGCAGGTCCTTGACTCCTCGGTGGGCGGTGCGCTCGGCGTGCAGGTCCTGGGGGTCGAAGCTGGTGAAGACGATGATCTGCCTGCGGGCCCGGGTGATGGCCACGTTGAGGCGGCGTTCGCCGCCGGCGTGGTTGAGCACCCCGAAGTTCAGCGGCAGGTCTCCTCGAGAGTTGGCGGCGAAGGTCGCCGAGAACAGGATCGTGTCGCGCTCCTCGCCCTGGACGTTCTCCAGGTTCCTGACGAACAGGCCGTCGCGGGCGTCGAGGGCCTCGATGACCCGGGGCGAGGCGATCTCGCGCAGGCTGTTCTCGATGAGGTCTCGCTGGCGATCGTTGAAGGTGATGACGCCCAGCGAGGGCAAGCGGTCGGGGCAGGCCTCGATGTGCCGGAGCACCTCGTCCACCACGCGTTTGGCCTCGAGGGGGTTGGTGTTCGGCTGGACGTGGGGGTGACGGGCGCGATCCTCGGGACGGAAGTAGCGGCCGCGGACCCGCCGCAGCGAGATGCCGTGGCCGCCGGGGGCGGCGTCGGATCCGGGGACAATCGTCAGCGGGCTCGGGAAGGTGAGCAGCCGGCCGTCGTAGTAGTGGCGGTTGGAGAAGGCGACAAGGGACTCGTCCCGGCTGCGGTAGTGCCAGGTGAGCCGGTGCTGGGTCAGGCCACTGTCCAGGCAGCGGGTGAGGATGGAGCTGGCCTCAGGCGCCTGCTCCCCCCTGATGTCGCCGGCTCCGGGAGCGGGCGGCATCTGCTTGGGGTCGCCGACCACGACCGCGCTGCGGCCGCGCCCCATGGCGCCGACGGCGTCGGCCACCCGGATCTGGGAGGCCTCGTCGAAGACGACGATGTCCACGTAGCGGCGGTCTGCCGGGAAGAACCGCGCCACCGAGTCGGGCGAGACGAGCAGGCAGGGCGTCAGGGCGGTGATGAGGTCGCCGTAGGTGCGGATCAGCTCGCGCACGCTCATGGCGCTGCGACGGCGGTTGAGCTCGCTGCGCAGCGCCTCGGCGCGGGCGGCGGCATCCTGAAGGACCTGGTTGCGATGGGTCAGGACGACGTCGAGCAGCTCGGGCGTCAGGGCCGTCCGCAGCTCGTCCAGGGCGGCGCGGTAGCGCTCGATGAGCCGGTTGTGGGAGGCGGCGTCGAAGGCGTCCAGGCCGGTGGCGCGGGCCCGTTCCACCAGGGCGGCCTGGGCGGCGGCTGCAGAATCGGCGGAGTCCCCGGGTTCTCCGGCCTCCCGGATCTGGGCGAGCACTTCCCGGGCCCCGCTGTAGGACGGGCCCTTCGGCCTCGGCTCGTACAGGCCGCGTCGGTAGGCGTCGAGCTCGGCGCGGATCCTGGCCAGCTCGGCGCGCAGCACAGCCGGGTCGGGGCGGCCGGCCGCCTCACCGGCGCCGACGTCGGAACCGGCACCGTCTCCGGGCTCTCCTCGCCGCAGGGCCAGGGCGCGGCGCAGGGCCCGGCGGACCTCGGTCGGCTTCATGCCGTTGTCGTGCAGGTTGAGCAGCAGGTCCCCAATGCCGGCCTCCTCGCGCAGGCGGCGGGCGACGACGTCGAGAGCGGACTTCTTCTCGGCGACGAACATGATGGTCCGCCCCGTGGCCAGGGCCCGGAAGATGAGGTTGGAGACGGTCTGGGACTTGCCCGTTCCGGGCGGCCCCTCGACGACGAGGCTGCGCCCGGCGACGGCGTCGGCCACGATCCGGGCCTGAGTGGAGTCCGCGGCCAGGGGCAGGTTCTGGGTCGCCTCGTCGATGTCGAGGCCCCCATCGGCCGGGCCGACCGGGTCCACGAAGTCCTGGCGCCCTCCCGACATGAGGTGGGCGACGAGCGGGTTGGCGGCGATCGTCGGCCAGTGGTCCTCGAGGTCCTTCCACATGCGGTAGGTGGAGAAGCGGAACAGTCCCAGGTGGACCGTGGGGGTGACGACGTCGTCCCAGCCGGCGCGCCGCAGGCGGTCGCGCACGCCGTCGAGAGTGGCCCGCAGGTCGATGCCGTGCTCGTCGAGCCGCGGAGTCCTCAGCTCGGTCAGCTCGATGCCGGTGTCCCGCGCGAAGCGGTCGAGGAAGGAGTAGTTGGGCGTGGAGGCGCCCGTCTCGTCCAGGATGAGCCTGAAGTCATCCCCGGTGCGCTCGAGGTTGACCGGGATGAGGATGAGTGGGGAGTGCAGGCGGCTGCCGTCGCTCTCCCACGCCAGGGCCCCGATGGCCAGGTAGAGGTTGTTGGCGCCGGTCTCCTCGACGCCGGTGCGGGCGCTGGTGGCCAGGGCCTGGAGGCGCTGCACGCGCTCGGTGGGCGCCAGCTCGACCTCGACGGTTCGTTCCTTCAGGAGCGAGACCGCGCGGGCCTGCTCCTGCTGAAGGCCCTCGTCGGACAGCTCCGCGGGTCGGTGTCGTCCCGCGGCGAGGGCGATGTATTCCTTGTCATTGACAAGGTCCTCGAACTCGCCGATGAGCGCCGGTGGGACGCGCAGCTCCACCGCGTGGCGGGAGGTGCGATTGATGAGGGGATTGCGCAGGGAGAGGTCGAGCAGGCTCTTCTGCCAGTCCCGGACCTGTTTGGGGGCCCTGGAAACGGTGAGGTTGTCAGAGTTCATGGGGATCATGGGCGATTCATGGGTGGTGTAGGGATGTGCGTCGACCCGCTCACCCGAATCAGTTGGGCCGACCCGAGCGCCCCGCGCACCGCGGGCCTGTCGGTGGGGACGCCGATGACCGCCGGTGGACGGCCGCTGCGGGCAGGGGTGCGGATTGCTCCGGCCGACGAGCGCAGATTACAACGGCACTGCGACACGATCGGACACCACTCGTCCCAGGAGCCGCCGTCCCCGCACGTTCGTAGGGTAGGTCGCGCGTTCGTACCCTCTACCCCTCGAACGCGCCGCATAAGGTACGAACGCGACGCGATACAGGGCCGGGCTCTTCACAGGCGGGCGGTGCGAGCGGGGTCGAGGCGCAGAACGACACGTTCGCCCGCGACGTGGGGGCGCTGGGCCATAGCGGTCACGCAGACCGGTTCACGATCAGCAGTGGCATCAGCTCCAACGCCGGCGTCCTCGGCCAGTTCGGCGAGCTGCTCGGGGGCGAGCTCGACCTCGGCCTCCCACTGGCCGCGGCGCAGACGCGAGGCCAGTACGGTGGCCGACAACCGCGTCTCCGCGGGCCCGCCCCGCTCCTCGGACTGCCCCACGGCGTCTCCCACGACGCGCAGCGCGCCGGGGGCGAGGGCGAGGTCGCCGACGACGTCGAAACCCAGGAACCGCGCCACCTTGCTGCTTCCGGGGTCGGCCCACAGGCGCTGGGGGGTGTCCAGGCGCAGGAGCCGGCCGGCCTCCATGACACCGACTCGGTCGGCCACGGTCATGGCCTCGTCCTGGTCGTGGGTGACGTAGAGCGCCGTCGTACCGCCCTCGCGCAGGATGGCTCGCACGTCGGTGGCCAGCTGCTCGCGCAGGGCCCGGTCCAGGGCGGACAGCGGCTCGTCGAGCAGCAGCAGCCTCGGCGCCGGGGCCAGTGCCCGGGCCAGGGCCACCCGCTGGGCCTGCCCACCGGACAGGGTCATCACGCGCCGCCGCTCGAAGCCGGGCAGGCCGACGAGCTCGAGCATCTCACGCACGCGCTCGCCCCGCCGGGCGCGAGGCAGGCCGGCGAGCCCGTAGGCGATGTTGCCGCCGACGTCGCGGTGCTCGAAGAGCTGGCCGTCCTGGAACATGAGGCCGAAGCCGCGCTTGTGGACGGGGACGCGCACCATGCCCCGCCCGTCCCAGGCGACCTCGCCGCCGACCACGTCCTCCAGACCGGCCACCGCTCGCAGCAGGGAGGACTTCCCTGAGCCGGAGGCCCCCAGGAGGGCGACGATCTCACCGGCGGCCACGTCCAGGTCGACGCCGTCGACGGCGCGCAGGTCCCCGTAGGCCACCGCGAGCCCACGCACCGACAGGCCCTCGGAAGCGCTGGTATCACTGGTGCTCGGGTTCATAGCCGTTCGCCTCCGTCCGTCCTGGGCCCGAGAAACCGGGCCATTCCGCCATCATCGTGCCCTGCTTGCCCGCCGGTTTCCGCAGGCCCGCCTCGCCCGGGACCGAGCCGGGTCTGAAGCCACTCGCAGCCGAGCATGACGGCGGCGCTGCCCACCGCCAGGACCACGCCGCCAGCCAGCGCCATCCCCTGGTTCTGGGAACCGGGGCTGCCGATGAGCCGGTAGACGACCACCGGCAGCGTCGGCTCCTGGGGCCTGGCCAGGAACGACGTCGCCCCGAACTCCCCCAGCGACGTCGCCAGGGCGAAGCCGGCCGCCAGCCCGCCGGCGCGCAGCAGCTGGGGTCCGTCCACGCTCAGCAGCACCCGGCCGGGCCCTGCCCCCAGGGCGGCCGCCGCCTCGCGCTGGCGCGGGTCGATCGCGCGCAGCGCCGGCAGCAGGGTGCGCACCACGAGCGGCACGGCCACGACGGCCTGCGCCAGCGGCAGGATCCACCAGGAGCGGGTCAGGGCCAGCGGCGGACGCGCCAGGGTGATGAGGAAACCGAAGCCGACCGTCACGGCGGAGACGCCCAGCGGCAGCATGAAGGCGGCGTCGAGCCCGGTGATGACCCGGGCGAGCGCCCGGCTGCGGGGTCGGCGCGAGACGACCAGGCACACCGCCACCCCCAGCGTCAGGGCGATGGCCGCGGCCGCCACGGCCACGCTCACCGAGTTGGTGGCCGCCTCCCACACGGTCACGAGCAGGGCGCTGCGCCCGCCGGTCGTGCCCAGGTCGGTGTAGTTCGCCAGCGTCCAGGCGCCGTCGCGCTGCAGGGAGCGCATCACGAGCACCGCCATGGGTGCCACCAGCAGCCCCACGACCGTGACGGCGGTGACCGCCAGCGCGGGGGCATCGGCGGCCCGCAGCCGCGAGGTGGGCGCCTCGGTGCGCAGCCGCAGGCGTGTCTGGGTGGCGGCGCGCGCCCGCTCGGCCGCCCACAGGGCCAGCGCGATGACGCCGAGCTGGACCACGGACAGGACGGCGGCGCTCCGCAGGTCGAGGTACTGGGTGGTCAGCCGGTAGATCTCGGTCTCGATGGTGCCGATCCCCACCCCGCCGAGCACGAGCACCACCCCGTAGGCGGTGGCGCAGAACAGGAAGGTCAGGGAGGCGGCCGAGGCGATGGCGGGCGCCAGCGCGGGCAGGGTGACGGTGGCGAAGGCCCGTATCGGCGAGGCCCCCAGCGCCCGGGCGGCCTCCACGGCGCGCGGGTCGAGCCGCGACCACATGGTGCCCACGGTGCGCACGACGAGCCCGTAGTTGAAGAAGACCAGCGCGGCCACGACAGCGCTCAGCGTGCCGTCCAGGCCCAGGTCCTCCAGGGGCCCGCCGCGGGTGACCAGGGCGTGGAAGGCGACGCCGACGACGACGCTCGGCAGCACGAAGGGCACCGTCACCACTCCGCGCAGCAGGTCGCGGCCGGGGAAGGTGCGCCGGTAGAGCACGAGGGCCCCGGGGATGCCGAGGGCCACGCACACGGCGGTGGCGAGCGTGGCCTGGGCGAGGGTCTGCGTGAGGATCCGCCAGGTGCGCTCGCGGGTGAGGACCTCCCCGAAGCCGCTCAGGTCCAGGGCGCCGTCCGGCGCGAGGCCGCGGCCCATGAGGGTGGCCACGGGCCAGGCGAAGAAGACCGCCAGGAAGGCCAGCGGCCCGACGACGGCCAGGGTCCAGCCGACCCGCTCGCCCCAGCCCGGCCGGGGGCCGCCAGTTCGCCGACCGATGCGTCCCCCGGCCGGCAGTCCAGCCG
>NZ_GL882507.1 GCF_000195595.1 Actinomyces sp. oral taxon 170 str. F0386 | reverse complement strand
CGACGGCGCTGGCCGGGACGGCCCCGGCCGCCGCCACGGCGGAGCTCTGCTCGGCCTGCCGGGGTGCGGGCAGGCCCGGCTGGCCGAAGTGGTCCGGCACAGGGCCGCCGGCCTGTCCGTGTGCCTGATATGACTGATGCGCCTGTGAGGGTGCCTGGGCCGCGACCTGGGGCGGGATGATCCCGTAGCCATCGCCCCCGGTCGCGCCGGCGACTGGTGCCGATGAGGCCGGGGCGCTGGGGGCTGCTGCTGACTGGGGAGACGGCTGGGGGCCCACAGGCACGGTGACCGTCCGGGCGGCGATTGCCGTGGCCCGCACCGCGGAGGCGGTCGGGGGCGTCGTCGGCGGGTTCGCACGGGTGCGGTTGTGCCTCGGCTGTGCCGGCACGGGCCGGCCCGATACAGGCTGCGCCGGCTCAGCAGCCCAAGATGCGCCTGACGGGTCCAGCGAGGCGGGGGTGCCCGGCGCGTTCGGCGCACCTGACACGGCCGGGGCAGTCGGGACAGCCGGCTCGGCCGCACGGTTCCTAGTCAGGTTCTCGGGGAAGATGGGCGCAAAGACAGGTTCGGTCTCCTCGGTGCCGGCCGACGCCGTCGAGGCCGTGGAGACTGCGGAGGTCGTGGAGGAGGCTGTGGAAGCCGTCGGGGCCGGGCCCGTTGCCGACACTGTTGAGGCCGGGACTGCCGCTGCCGTTGTTGCCGAGACGGCTGCGCTGGGAACGGCGGTCGCAGCCTGCACGGACGGGTCGGCCTGGAGGCCCTGGGCGCGCCGACGGCGGGAGATGCGGCTGGGCGTCGGGTCCTCGAAGACGGGTCGCTGAGTCTCCCGGGCCCGGTGGTTCATCGGGCCCCCGGGATGCGGCTGGGCCGGACCCGTGTGAGGCGTGGCCTGCGGCGGTGTCTGCTGGGACGCGACAGCCTGCGCCCAGGCGTCGGCGGACGAGCCGGGGAACGAGTCGCCGGGCGCGTCGGCCCGTACTACCCCCGCCACTGCGGCGCTGGCGGCGTGTGATGGCTTGACGTCGGCCGGTCGGCTGTCCTGAGGAGCCGTCGGGGCGGCCGGCTCGGCAGCCGGCTCATGTGAGGGCGCCGTCGGAGGCGCCGCAGGAGACCTCGGGTGAGCCGGCGCAGACCCCGCAGGGGCCGCTACGTGCACTCCGCGACGCCCTGGGCTCAGCGGTGCCCACACGACCTCGGATGAGTCGGGCAGCGCGGGGCCGGTCGCCGGGGACGCCGTCGTCGTCTCCGCCGCTGGCGGCGCAGCCGTCTCGAGGACCGCCGCCGAGGCCTCATGCACCACCCGGTCCTGGGCCCGCCGCGAGCGCTGGCGGGGCTCCTCAGCGGCGGTGCCGGCCGCGACGTCGGCGGTGTGCGGGGGAGCGGTGGAACTAGCAGACCCGACGGGGGCGATGGGGCCGGTGGAGTCAGCCGGGTCAGTCGGGCCAAGGGGGTTGAAGGGGCCGGGGTAGTCGGCGGGCTTGACGATGTGGTCGAGGTCGTAGTGCGTGGGGTCCTGGCCGGCGTTGCGCAGCACCTCCTCCAGGGGGCTGAGCAGAGCCAGCCGGAAGGCGGGATCGACGCAGCGGGCGTTGACCGCGCCCCAGATCTGGTCGGCGGTCAGGGACTCCTCGGAGGAGCCCAGGTCGTTGCGGATCGCGGTGACCAGGTCGGACTCCAGGCGCGCGTAGGCCATGGCGTAGGCGCTGGGCCATGGCGCCTCGGGGCGCTCGGTGCGCAGGAGGGCGAAGTTCCGTAGGGCCCGCAGCACCTCGTCCGAGCCACCTACGAGCGCCCCGACCCGCAACCGGTCCAGGGCGTCGTTCTTCATCGTCCCCGTCCCCTCGGGGCCCAGCAGGTGCTTGGAGTCCTCGACGACCTCCCGCAGGAACACGCGGTAGGCGGCGACACTGTCCGGCGTCGTGCGCTCCTTGGTCATGGATCGCAGCCGCTCGGCGGCGTGGCGCGCCGCCAGACGGGCCGAGCTCGCCTCGGACTGGACCTCGTTGATCCGCGAGATGCTGGCCCGGGAGATCCGCGAGGCCTCCTTGAGAGCCAGGTCCGCGTGCGCCGTTGAGCGCCGTGCGGCGAAGACGGCAGCAACGGCGACCAGGATGGCGATACCGGCTGCGACGGTGGCCACGACGACGACGACGGACAGATCCATGCCCCTATCCTGCCTGGAATCGACTCGAGGATGCCGTGAAAGAAGGACCTCCCCAGATAGTCCCCAGAATCTCTACGGGTGGCGCTCAGACAATGCGGTGGTTCCGCTCACGTCGAGGACGGGATTGCGGTTCGGTCGTGGGTGAAGCGATGGGCGCTCAGTGGTCGGCCGGTGGTCGGGGTACCCCGGCGCTGAGGCTCGCCGCCGGCCCATCCCGTCCGACGCGCATCCGTTCCCACAGGGAAGCCGTGACCTGCACCGATGTGCGCAGGACTTCTTCCCTGGGACCTCTGACGGTACATGGCTGCCCGTGGCGCGGTAGCGTCAGCGCCATGAAGAAACTCATCAACTCCGTTGACAGCGTGGTCACGGACGCCCTCCGGGGTATGGCCACGGCCCACCCTCATGAGCTCGACGTCGACCTCGATCAGCACATCGTCTACCGCCGCAGGCGCAAGGAGGCGGGCAAGGTCGCCATCATCTCCGGCGGTGGCAGCGGGCACGAGCCCCTCCACGGCGGCTTCGTGGGCACCGGCATGCTCGACGCCGCCTGCGCCGGCGAGATCTTCACCTCCCCGGTTCCCGACCAGGTGGTCGCCGCCACCACCGCCGTCGACCGCGGTGCCGGCGTCCTCCACATCGTCAAGAACTACACCGGCGACGTCATGAACTTCGAGATGGCCGCCGAGATCGTCGACGCCGACTCCGGAATCCAGGTCGCCAGTGTCGTCACCAATGACGACGTCGCCGTCGAGGACTCCCTCTACACCGCCGGGCGGCGCGGCGTGGGCGTGACCGTCATGGTGGAGAAGATCGCCGGCGCCGCAGCGGAGGAGGGGCGTCCGCTGGAGGAGGTCGAGGCCATCGCCGCGCGCGTCAACGCCGCCGGTCGCTCCATGGGCATGGCCCTGACCTCCTGCACCGTCCCGGCCAACGGCAAGCCCTCCTTCGACCTGCCCGATGACGAGATGGAGATCGGTATCGGCATCCACGGCGAGCCCGGCCGTCACCGCGAGAGGGTCGCCCCCGCCGCTGAGATCGCCGAGCGCCTCGTCACCCCGGTCCTGGCCGAGCTCACCGAGCTGAAGTCCACCGACGCCGGCGCCGACGAGGGCGTCATCGCCATGGTCAACGGCATGGGCGCCACCCCGCTGCTCGAGCTCTACCTCATGTACGGCGAGATCTCCCGCCTCCTTCAGAGCGCCGGAATCACAGTGGCGCGCAACCTCGTGGGCAACTACATCACCAGCCTCGACATGGCCGGCTGCTCCCTGACCCTCGTGCGTGCCGATGCCGAGCTGCTGCGCCTGTGGGACGCCCCCGTGAGCACCCCCGGCCTGCGCTGGGGCGTGTGAGGACCTGGCACAATCGGGGCCGCCCGGAACAGACTCGGGCGACCCGAGAAGACTGAAGGAGGAGCCACATGACACAAGATGCGGGAACCGCCCGGCAGAGGCTGAGCGTTGCGGACCTGGAGGCATGGGTGCGACGCAGCGCCGAGCTCATCACTGAGCACGCCGAGGAGCTGACAGACCTGGACGCCGCCATCGGCGACGCCGACCACGGCGCCAACATGAAGCGCGGCCTGGCCGCCGCGGTCGACACGGTGGGGGCCGGCGGCTTCACTGCTGCCGATGCACTGCTCAAGAAGGTCGGCACGACCCTGGTCTCCACCGTCGGGGGTGCCTCCGGGCCCCTGTACGGCACCTTCTTCCTGCGCACCGGCAGCGCCCTCGCGGGCCAGGCGGGATCCGACGGTCTTGATGCCCAGGCGCTCGCGGACGGCCTGGAGGCGGGGGTCGGCGGCATCGCCGCGCGCGGCCGCGCCACCGCGGGGGAGAAGACCATGCTCGACGCGTGGAGGCCGGCCCTGGAGGCGCTGCGCGCACATCCCGGAGACCTCGCCGCGGGCGTGGCCGCTGCTGCGCGGGCCGCAGCGGCAGGGCGCGACGCCACCAAGCCGATGGTGGCCACCAAGGGGCGCGCCTCCTACCTGGGAGAGCGCTCGGTGGGCCACATCGATCCCGGTGCCGCCTCCACCGCCCTCATCCTGGCCGCCCTCGACGACGTCGTCGCCGGAAGGACGGCGTGATTCCCGTGAGCTCCGCGCATCTTTCCGATCCTGTTCCGGTCCGTCAGCCGGCGGAGCGGAGCAGTACGACTGCGGGTGTCGGCATCGTCCTGGTCTCCCACTCCCGCGCCCTGGCCGAGGATGCTCTTGACCTGGCACGCAGGCTCATCGCAGCCGTCGACGTCCCCGTCGAGCTGGCCGCAGGGCTCGCCGACGGTGAGCTGGGCACCGACCCCGGCGCCGTTGTCGATGCCGTCGAGCGGCTCGCCGACCGGTGCGAGGGTGTCCTGGTCCTGGCGGACCTGGGCAGCGGGATCATGAGCGCGGAGATGGCCCTGGAGATGCTGGAGCCGGCCGTGGTCGAGCGGGCTCGGCTGTCCGCAGCGCCTTTCATCGAGGGGCTGCTCGGCGCCTACGGCGCCGCCGGGATCGGCAAGGGCCTTGAGGCCGTGGCCGCAGAGGCCGATCGTGCCGCCGAGGCCAAACGCTCCCAGGTAGCCGCCTTCTGAGGGCCTTGAGGGGCTCTCGCCGATCACGCGCGGTTGGCGAAGCGCTCCAGAAGAGCCGCGTCTCCGCCGACGACGAGCACGTCCTCGGCGGAGACCAGCGTGTCCGGGGTGGCGTACTCGAAGGGCTCACCTGGGCTCATGAGACCGAAGACGGTCACCCCGTAGCGCGAGCGCACCTTGGACTGGCCGATGGTGAATCCGTGCAGCTCGGTGGGCGGGCGCATCTTGACGATGGTGAAGCCGCCCTTCTCCATCTCGATGTAGTCGAGCATGCGGCCCGAGACCAGGTGGGCGGCGCGCTGACCGGCGTCGAACTCGGGGTAGACGACGTGGTGGGCGCCGATACGCCGCAGGATGCGGCCGTGGGCCCGGGAGATCGCCTTGGCCCAGATCTGGGGGGTCTCCAGATCCACGAGGTTGCCGGTGATGAGGACGGAGGCCTCCAGGGAGGTCGCCACCCCTACGACCGCCGTGCCGAACTCGGTGGCGCCCAGCTGCTCGAGGGCCTCCACGTCCGTGGCATCGGCCTCCACCAACGGGATGCGGCCGGTCCACTGGCGCACGATCGCGGGATTGGCCTCCACGGCCAGGACCTCGCGCCCCAGCCGGTCCAGGGTCGCGGCGACGGCGGAGCCGAAGCGCCCCAGCCCTATGACGAGCGTGGAGTCGGTGCGCGAGGGCGGGGCAGGCATGAAGTCTCCTGAGGTCGGCCGTTGGACGGTGAGCCCTACGCTACCGCGTGCGGCGGCGGCGCAGGCTCAGGCCGATCCCACAGGCGACCAGCAACGCTGCGGCCCCGGCTAGGATCCAGGCCATCATCGTGAAGCCGCCGGCGTAGGCCTCGATCCGGGCCCGGTCGATGAGCTGGGCCTTGAGGGCCTCGATGATCTGTTTGCCCGCGGGCGACTGGGGCAGGGCCCGGGCCCGCATCATCGCCTCCATGGCGGCGGCCCTGACCTCTTCGGTGTGGTCGGCCACGTAGTCCTCGGCGTGCTGGGTGGCGTAGGAGGTCATGAGCGCGACCCCGAAGGATCCTCCGATCTGCTGGGCGGCGCTCAGGATCGCCGAGGCCAGCCCGGTCCGCTTGGCCTCGACCCCGCGGGTGCCGGAGTTGAAGGTGACCGGCATTGTCAGCCCCAGGCCGATGCCGAAGACGATGAGGCCGGGCAGGGCGACCTGGGAGTAGGTCGAATCCGTCGTCATGCGCGAGAAGATGAGGAAGGAACCGGTCAGGACCGCCAGCCCCAGCGGCAGAGTGCCGCGCGCTCCGAGCCTGGGCACGATGATGCGCCCGGCCGGGATGGCGGTGGCCACCAGGGCGGCGACCATGGGCAGGAAGACCACTCCGCTCTTGAAGGGCGAGTAGCCGAAGTGGTTCTGCATGTAGTAGGTCAGGTAGATGATCGCCCCCATCTGGGCGGCCCCGGCGATGAACTGCGCGGCATAGGAGACGGCCCGCACCGGCATCGCCATCATCGACAGGGGCAGTACCGGGCGGCTCGCGAAGCGCTCGCGGACCACGAACAGCACCGCGGCGACGCCGCCGAGCGCAAGCCAGGTGACGGTCGACGTCGCGGTCCAGGAGGTCTGCTGAGCCCGGTCGAGCCCATAGACGGCGCTGAAGCAGGCCCCGCAGCCCAGGACCAGACCGGTCAGGTCGTCGTAGATGCGCGAGCCGCGGTCGCGCTGGTCGGCCGGTGGCAGGCTGCGCTGCCCGATGAGCAGGGCCGCAGCGGCCAGGAAGATGTTGATGTAAAGCGCCCAGCGCCAGCTGAGCCAGTCGGTCAGGGCCCCGCCGACGAGTAGCCCGACAGCCGCCCCCAGCCCGCCAGTGGCGCCGAAGATCGCGAAGACCCGCTCGCGCTCGGTGCGTTCGGTGAAGGTGACGTTGAGCAGCGACTGCGAGGTGGGGGCCAGGAGCGCGCCGAAGCAGCCCTGGGCCACACGTGCGGTCAGCAGGATCGGGAAGGAGGTTGCCATCCCGGCTGCGAGGCTGGCCACGCCGAAACCGACCAGGCCGATCTGGTAGGAGCGGCGAATGCCCGCCACGGCGCAGAGCCTGCCGCCGAAGAGCACCAGGCCGCCGAAGGCCAGGCTGTAGCCGGTGACCGTCCAGGGGCTCTGGGACACGGTCATTCCCAGGTCCTCCTGCATCCGCGGCAGGGCGATCGCGATGATCGTCAGATCCAGGACGATCATCAGCTGGGTGAGGACCGCACTGACCATGACCGCGCGGCGGTTGGGCTGCCGCGTCGTCACAACGGTCTCCTCTGGTGTCTCCTGTGCCGGCTCGGTCCGCTCCTTGAGCGAGGACGCCACTGAGGGTGTCATCGAAACCTCCATGTCAAAACAATCGTTTTCGTTTGTGCCCGGAAGTCTAGGAGGCTCACAACGGCCAGTCAACAACGATCGTTTCGATTTGCTGTGTCCTGCGTCGCCTATCCTGAACTCATGCCACGTGTGACCGCCGCCCACCGGGAGCGCCAGAGATCCCGAATCCTTCGGGCCGCCGAGGAGTGCTTCGCGCGCAGCGGCTTCCAGGCCACCTCGATGGATGAGGTCATCGCCGCGGCCGGGATGTCGTCGTCGACCGTCTATCGCTACTTTCCCGAGGGCAAGCGCTCCCTCATACGTGCGGTCCTGGTCAGGCGGATGGAGCCGCTCGTTGAGCGGATCAAGCGGCTTGCCGAGTCGGAGGAGCTGCCTGATTTCGAGCAGAGCTTCATCGAGGCGCTCGTCCTGCTCAACTACGAGCGCGACGACGTCGATCGGGACGCTGTTGAGGCCGCCTCCACCTCGCGCCGGGACGCTGCTCGGCGCGGCGAGGTCCACAAGGATGTCGATGACGTCGGACTGAGTGCCTGGGCGCCACTGGCTTACCATGCCTGGGGTGAGCTGACTCGCGACCCCGAGATGCGCGTCATGGTCCAGGAGAACTACCACGACATCCACAGTGGCCTCATCCGCCTGTGCCGCAACGGGCAGCGGGGCGGAACGATCTCCAGCCGCCTGAGCCCCGAGCAGCTGGCCTCCCTGATCCAGAGCATGTCCTTCGGACTCATCGTCGAGCAGCTCATCACCGGCCGTGCGGACGTGGAGAGTGCGGCCGCGACCCTCGGGCACCTGCTCGCCCCGGACAGGCCGGGACCCGAGGGGGTCTGATCGTTCCCGCCGGTGTCTGCGGGGCGCTGGGGTGAGTGCGGAGTAGGGCTCCGGGCGCTAGCCGATCATTGGTCGGGCCTCCGGCATCCGGATGACGCGGCGCCGTTCGCGCAGTGCCAGGGCGCTGGCCGCCGTCATCGTGCCTACACGCCCGATGAACATGAGTGCCACGATGACGTACTTGGCGCTGGCGGGAAGGCTGGGTGTGATGCCGGTGGACAGGCCCACGGTCGCGAACGCGCTGATGACCTCGAAGAGAATTCGGTCCAGGGACAGGTCGGTCATCTGCAGGAGCAGGAGCGTGGCGAGACCGATGACGCTGGAGCCGATGAAGGCCACGGCAACGCTCAGGCGCACGGTCGATGGCGTGATCCGTCGCCCGAAGGCCTCGATGTCCCGGTCTCCGCGGGCCTCGGCGAAGATCGCCAGCAGGAGGACCGCGAAGGTGGAGACCTTGATGCCGCCGGCCGTCGAGGCCGAGCCGCCGCCGACGAACATCAGGGCATCCTGGAGGAACCATGTGGCCTCGTGCATGTGCTCGGGCGGGATCGTGGACAGTCCCGAGGAGCGGGCATTGACGCCGTTGATGAGGGCGGTCATGATCTTGCCGCTCGTGGGCAGCGCTCCGTAGGTGAGCGGGTTGTGCCACTCGAAGGCGGCGATGGCCAGGGTCGAGGCGATGGTGAGGGCCACGTAGGTGGTCAGGGTCAGCTTTGTGTGCAGGCTCCATGTCCGGGGCCTGCGTCGTCGGCCCATGATGTCCAGGATGACGGGGAAGCCGACGGCGCCCATGAAGGTCCCCAGGATGATCGGCAGGCCGATCCACCAGTCGGTGGCGTAGGCGCCCAGGCCCTCGGGCATGATGACGAAGCCGGCGTTGTTGAAGATCGACAGCCCCATGAAGGCCGCGTACCACAGGGCGTGCCCCACGTCGAGGCCGTGACCCAGGAAGCGGGGCAGCAGCATGAGCGTGAGGAGGAGCTCGCATCCGGCGGCCGTGTAGATGACGGCGCGAAGGAGGTGGCCCACCTCGCCCAGTCGCGACTGGTTCTCCGAGGCCGCCAGCATCCGCTGGGTCAGTCCCACGTGTCGTGAGACGGCCAGGGACAGCAGTGATGCGAGGGTCATCACCCCCAGGCCGCCCACGGCGGCGGCCAGGATGATGACGACGTGCCCGAAGGTGGACCAGTAGGTGGCCGTGTCCACGGTGCTCAGGCCCGTGACGCACACCGCCGAGGTGGCGGTGAACAGGGCGTCGAGGAAGTCGGAGCGCTCTCCGCTCGTTGTGGCGATGGGCAGACTCAGCAGGCCCGTGACCACGACGATGATGGCGGCGAAGACGATGACCGCCAGTCGGGCCGGGTAGAACCTGGCCGCCCGCGCGATCTGGCTGAGCGGCTCGATGTGTCTGAGCAGGCGGCGCAGTCCGGTGGGTTCTGTGCCCGGCAGCGAGGGGTGGACGGGTGGCTCATCGGCGTCGTCGGTGCTGCGTGCCCCGGCCGGGTGCTTCTTGTACCGCTTCCACGGACGACCGACGACGCCCACGAGCGGGGCGTGCCAGTGAGCCTGGCGTTGCCTGGCGGCGTGGGGGCCGGGTCCGGATCCTCTGCGGGATCCGTGGTCGGGCTCCGGCTCCTGTGCGGTGTCTGTCTGGGGCACGGTCGCCATTGTGGTCCTGTCGGGGCGGCTTCGTCACGTTCTCCGGTGCGGGAACCGGCGTGTCCGGGCTCGTCCGAGCTGGTGGTGGTCGCTGAAGCGGCTCTCGGTCGGGATAACTGCGGTTGCGGCAGCGACAGTTGGTGCCCCAGTGTGAAATGCGACGCGAGTGGCGATTGAGGTCCGGGAATTCCTGTGCGATGACTGGTGCGGGGATATATTGGCGGTGTTCCTGCCCCGACGGGGCCACCCGCGACGAACGGATCTCAAGCTCATGGCACCGGGCCTTCCCACTCCCCCCAGCGCCTCCGGCGCCCCCTCGTTCCTCACCGTGGCTGAGGTGGCGACGATGCTGCGCGTGTCTAAGATGACCGTCTACCGGATGGTGCACTCCGGCGACCTGCCCGCGATGCAGGTCGGGCGCTCCTTCCGCGTTCCCGAGCGCGCCGTTCACGACTACCTCGCCGCTGGCCTGGGTGACTGGGGCCACGACGCGTCGGAGGCATCGGGGTCCTAGGACCCGCTAGACTCAGGCGGTCACCTGCGTGGTCGGCCGCTGAGCCTCACGCGCCGACCAACCGCCCCATGGCATAACCCTCGCCGGCCTGCCTCGGCCCGCAGGGAGGGTCTGCGGGCACTACGAAGCGAACTGCGAGGAGATCTCATGGGATCCGTCATCAAGAAGCGCCGCAAGCGCATGGCCAAGAAGAAGCACCGCAAGCTGCTTCGCAAGACGCGTCACCAGCGTCGCAACAAGAAGTGAGGCGAGTGGCCTGTCCGCGCCTCGGGGCTCCGTGCACACCGCTGGTGTGAGCGGGGCCCTGCTTGTCTCTCATGAGGAAACTGACCAGGAAGAGCGGAGATCTGCGTTGACCACTGCCCCAGATGATCGCACCCCCATTGATCCGTCGGCTGTCGCGCCGACTGCGCCGTCGAGAGAGCCGCAGCTGGTGGAGGGGGACTGCACCGTCCCGCTGAGCGCCGACGTCGACCCCTCGGCCTGGCCCGAACCCGTCCAGGCCCTGGCACACGTGCCCGGCACCGGAGCGCGGCCGAGCAGTCTGGCCGAGCTGACCACCCTGCGTGTGGGCGGCCCGGTGGGCAGCTACGTCGAGGCCACCACTCGGAGCGAGCTGACCGAGGCGATCCGTGAGGCCGACGCCGCCGGGACGCCCGTCCTCGTCATCGGCGGCGGCTCCAACATCATGGCCTCCGACGCCGGATTCGATGGGCTCGTCATCCGCGACGCCCGCGCCGAGGTCTCGCTCGTCTCGGACTCGGTGTGCGGCGGCGTCGAGATCACCGCCACCGCCGGCACCACCTGGGACGACCTGGTGCGTGAGGCCATCGCGAGTGAGTGGGCCGGGTTCGCACCCCTGTCCGGGATCCCCGGCACGGTGGGGGCTGCCCCCGTGCAGAACATCGGGGCCTACGGTGCCGAGGTCGCCGAGCTCATCGCCAGCGTGCGGGCCTGGGACCGTCTGCGCAACCGGGTGGTGTGGCTGGCACTGGGCGAGCTGGGGCTGGCCTATCGCGACTCCCGTCTCAAGCAGTCCCTCACCGACGCGGAGGTCGGCGGCGGACGCCTGTGGGGGCCGACCGGACGCTGGGTGGTTCTCGACGCCACCTTTGCTGTGCGGCAGGGGTCCCTGTCCTCTCGGGTCGCCTACTCCCAGCTGGCCGGTGCTCTCGGTGTCGAGCTGGGTGAACGCGTGCCCGAGCGCGAGCTGCGCGAGGCGGTTCTCAAGCTGCGCCGCTCCAAGGGGATGGTGCTGGACGGCGTCGACCACGACACCTGGTCGGCCGGCTCCTTCTTCACCAACCCGATCCTGACCGAGGACCAGGCGGTGAGCCTGCCCGAGGACGCCCCTCGTTTCCCCGTCACCGACCACTCCCAGGTAGTGCTCGGTACCAAGGAGGCCCCCGTGATCGAGGGCCTGGTCAAGACCAGCGCGGCCTGGCTCATCGACCACGCCGGCTTTACCAAGGGCTTCACCGTGGAGCCGGGCGCGCCGGCCGGGCTGTCCACCAAGCACGTTCTGGCTCTGACCAACCGGGGCGGTGCGACCGGGGCGGACCTGGCCCGCTTGCGCGATGAGGTCGTGGCCGGTGTTCGCGAGCGCTACGGCGTCACCCTCACGCCCGAGCCCGTCCAGGTGGGCTTCCAGGACCTGTCGTGACAATGGAGGCGATCCCAGGGGCGCAGCCAATCGTGTGGTTCGTTGCGGACGTACCTCAGCCCTCGACTACGGACGGCGTGGGTGAGTCCGCGAGCCCATGGGCTCCCGATCCGACGGCCTTTCGCAGCAGGTCCTAGACCTCCGGCCTCGGAAGCGCGTGGGGCTCAGGGGTGTCGGTCTCGCGGCTGCTCCTGGTCCCCGTTTCCGCTCTCTGGTCGGGAGCCGCCAGCCAGTCGTCCACCTCGGCCACCCAGTTCCGCTTGGCTGTTGGTGAGGCCAGAGAGGCATTGATGGACCCGCGCGCCAGCTCGGCCAGCTCGGCGTCGTCGCAGCCCAGGGCCCGGGCGATCTCGTACTGGTTGATGAGCCGGGACTGGAAGAGCAGCGGGTCGTCGGCGCTCAGGGCGATCTGCGCGCCATGGCGCATGAGCGTGCGCAGGGGGACGTCCTCGGGGCTGTGGTAGACGCCCAGGCTCACGTTGGAGGCGGGGCAGACCTCGAGGCTGATGCCGGAGGCGACGATCGCGTCCAGCAGTGCGGGATCCTCGTTGGCGCGCACACCGTGGCCCAGGCGCGTAGGGCCGAGCGTGGAGACGACCTCGCGCAGGTGGTCGGGTCCCAGGAGCTCCCCGCCGTGCGGCATGGAGGCCAGTCCGCCCCGGCGGGCGATGGCGAAGGCCCGCTCCCAGGAGGAGGTCTGCCCGGCACGCTCGTCGTTGGACAGGCCGAAGCCGACCACCTCACCGGGCTGGTCCCCGGCGTAGCGCACCGCCAGGCGGGCGAGGGTGCGGGCGTCGAGCGGGTGTCGCATCCGGGAGGCCGCCACGATGACGGCCACCTCCACGCCGGTCAGGGTCGTGGCCTGCTTGGCTGCGTCGAGGATGATCTCCAGGGCCGGGGTGATACCACCGACGAAGGGTGCGTAGCTGGTGGGATCGACCTGGATCTCCAGGCGGCGTGAGCCCTCGGCGGCGTCGTCCAGTGCGGCCTCCAGGACGATGCGGCACATGACCTCCTCGGTGCGCACCAGGGCACGGGCGGTGTCATAGGCGCGCTGGAAGCGGAACCAACCGCGCCGGTCGGCGGGCACACGCAAGGGGTCGCCGTCCAGAAAGCTCGACGGCAGGCGCGTGCGTGACGAGGATGCCAGCTCGATGAGGGTGTCCAGGCGCATCGACCCCGTGAAGTGCAGGTGCAGATGCGCCTTGGGCAGGGTGGCGAGGTCTCGCATGGGTGGATTCTTCCACGTGCCTGCCGATCGCCCCACCTGCAACGTCTCTGCGCGAGGCCGATGATGCTCACGGTGTCACGATGGGAGACTCTTCCAGGGCTCGGCGGGTGTCTCCGGCGAGAGGAAAACGCCGGGACCTGCGTGGATGCGATCTGTGAGGCTGGCCAGTGCGCTCCGACCCAACCTAAGAGTCTCCCGGAGCGACAGATTCTCCCTGGAGGAGCAGGAATCCGCCTCTGTTCCATGGCTCCAGTACGGCAGGTTCGAGTTGGCCGTCGCTTCCGCTGTTGCCGAACACCAGAGGCCGATTTAGCGGCGAACCATCAGGTGGGTGGGGCACACTAACTGTCATGAACCACTCGTCGGCGTCCCAGGAACCCGAGGAGGTGGCTCTGCTGACGGGGCCGCGCGCCGCGTCCGTGCTCTCCGCCGCCCTCGCCCCGGCCGGCCAGCGTCTGGCCAGCTGGGAGGTCCACTCGGTCCATCATCGCCCCGGTGCGGGCGTGTCCGTGGGGTACACGGCCGTTGTCGTCGCCCCCAACGGGCGTTCCACCACTGAGTACCTGTGCGCCACAACGGCCCGCCTGTCCAACCCGCACGCCCCGGGGCTGACGCGGGTGGCCCCTACCGGTGGGGACGGCCCCGCGGTCCACGTGTGGCGCCACCCCGCCGACCCCGAGCTGCCGGGACTGGTAGTGGCATGCACCCCTTCATTGCTCTCGGCCCGGATCGGCACCCAGGTCAAGGCCACCATGGTCGCCTACCGACCCACACGCCGTGCCGTTGTGCGTGCCACCTTCCCGGACGAGACCACCGCCTACGCCAAGGTCCTGCGCCCGAGCCAGGCGCCCTCCTTCGCTCAGCGTCACCGTCTGCTGACTGCCTCCGGCGTGCCCGCGCCCGAGGTGCTGCGCGAGGACCCCGATGGGCTCGTGCTGCTGTCCACAGGTCGAGGCGTGGCCCTGTCCGGCCTGCTGTCCCAGGGCATGAGCATCTCGCGCAGCGAGCGTGTCTTCAATGGGCTCATCTCCTTGCTGGACGCCCTGCCGTCCAGCGCCATGCAGCTACCCGCTCACGCCGCCTGGTCCGAGCGGGCCCGTCACTACGCGCACGCCGCCGCCACGGTCCTGCCCGAGCACGCCGCCCGCGCCCGGGCCGTGGCCGAGGGGGTCGAGCAGCTCATGGCCGCCTCCGACGCCGGCAGACCGGTCCCGGTCCACGGCGACTTCTACGAGGCGAACGTTCTCATGGAGGGTGAGGCCGTTACCAGCCTGCTCGATGTCGACTCTCTGGGGCCCGGCTACCGGGTTGATGACCTGGCCTGCCTGCTGGGGCACGTCAGCGTCCTGGACCATCTCGCGCCCGCCTCCTACCCGAAGCTGCGCCCCATCCTGGAGACCTGGACCCGCATGGCCGAGCAGCAGGTGGACCCGGTCTCGCTGCGCGCCCGCTGCGCCGGCGTGGTCCTGTCCCTGGTGGCCGGTGCCCGTCGCGAGGACGGCGGCCCATGGCGCCCCGACGCCGAGGGCCGCCTGGCCCGCGCCGAGGCCTGGCTGGCGCAGGGCCGCGAGATCCAGGCCCGCCGCGGGGCCCACTGAGTCCGCCGATTTCACGCCGAGCCGGGCATGTCTCGCGGTGCCCCACAGAAAACTGTCGGTCTCGGCGAAACATGCCCGGATCAGGGTGGTCAGAAGCTGACGTGCGACTCTCTGGAGATGGTGAATCCACGGCCGGTGATCGTGTTCCAGCAGGTCATCCCCTTGGACTGCGAGGTGCAGGCGTAGTCGGAGAAGGTGGTGGTCTCCCCGTACTGGAGCGTGTGGAAGGTGTCGCCCGGCTGCCCCAGATACTCCTCTCCGCAGCGGACCTCGGTGCGGCCTGCGAGCGCCACGATGGAGAACTCCCGATCGGCACAGTCCTGCATCCCTGAGGAGGCATAGGTCCGTTCCAGGATCGAGCAGCCGACTCCTTCGTCATAGAGGACGCAGGAGATGTTCCTCGATGGGGTGTCCACGTACTGGTAGGAGTAGGTCTTGGCCGATGCGGGAAGAGTCGGGCCGCTGGAGGGTGACGACGCCGCTTCGCTCTCGGTGGTGGCCGCGGTGACCGACTGAGTTGCCTGGCCCGCCGCTGTTCCCTCGGTCGGGGTCGGTGCGGCGCTGACGGACTGGGCGGCGTCGGCCTTCGTCTCCGAAGGCTGGCTCCGGTTCGCCAGCAGCATGCCCGCGAAGGTTCCGGCCGCGGCAACCACGAGGACCAGGGTGATGACTAAGGCAGTGATCAGTCCGGCGTGAGACCTGGGGCTGGGGCGAGACGCAGATGGATCGCCAGGCGGCGGCGCAGGTGCCAGTGCAGCCGCCGAGGCCGGTGCGGATCCTGGATCCGGCTGGTTCGCCCCCGATGCCGGTAGTGAGTACGCCACTGTCATCGGCGCCGCCGGCGAGATCCCCCGGACAGCCGTCTGGGGATCTGCGTGCGACGTCGTCCCCATAGAAGTCATGGTGTACGGGGAGATGCTGCTGTAGTCCGCGGTTGAGGCCGAGGGGAGTGCTGCTGTCTCAGCCGTTCTGAGCCCTCCCGATCCGGATGCGGTTCCCGCACTCATCGGAGACGCAGGGGATACCTGAGGCAGGTCGCCCGAGCCCATCTGGAGAATCTGCTCGCGGAGCACCGCGGGGACAGCGGGATTAGCGGCGACGATGGTGCGCAGGTCGGGGAAGGCCCTGGCGAGGTACTCCAGCACCTCGGGCTCTGTACTGGGATCAGTGGCACGACGTTCATCGTCGGACGTGTGAGCAGGCACAGATTGAATGGTAAATCCAGCAAGGACCTGGAAGCCCTGTCCGCAACCACATTGATATCAAGCACCGAGCCGGGCATATTTCGCGGTGCCCCACAAAAGTCTGTCGGTCTCGGCGAAATATGCCCGGCTCGGGACGAGGAAATGGGGTCTCTTCTACTCGACCGCGGCCAGGAGCCTCTGGATCCGGCCCACGCCCTCGGCCAGGTCGTCGTCGCCCAACGCGTAGGACAGCCGCAGGAATCCCGAGGGCCCGAAGGCCTCACCGGGAACGACGGCGACCTCGGCGTGCTCGAGGATGAGCGCCGCCAGCGTGGCCGAGCTGTCGATCTTCGTGCCACGCAGCGTGCGCCCGAGCAGCCTCTCGATGGCGGGGTAGGCGTAGAAGGCTCCGCGTGGAACGGGCACCGTCAGCCCCTCGATCTGCGAGAGCATCTCCACCATGGTGCGCCGGCGCCGGTCGAAGGCGGTACGCATCTGCTCGACGGCGGCCAGGTCGCCGCTGACGGCCGCCAGCGCTGCGCGCTGCGAGACGTTGGCGACGTTGGAGCTCAGGTGGGACTGGAAGTTCGTGGCGGCCTTGATGACGTCGCTCGGGCCGATCATCCAGCCCACGCGCCATCCGGTCATGGCGTAGGTCTTGGCCACGCCGTTGAGTACGATCGTCTGCTCGGCCAGCTCGGGAACCAGCTTGACGATGTGCGCCGCCTGCGCGCCGTCATAGAGGAGGTGCTCGTAGATCTCGTCGGTGATGACCCAGATACCGTGCTCCAGGGCCCACTGGCCGATGGCGGTCAGCTCCTCGGGCGTGTAGACCGAGCCGGTCGGGTTCGACGGCGAGCACAGCAGCAGCACCTTGGTGCGCTCCGTGCGGGCGGCCTCGAGCTGGTCGACGCTGACCTTGTAGTCCTGGTCCGCGCCGGCGAAGACCTCCACGGTGGTGCCCCCGGCCAGGGCGATGGCCTCGGGGTAGGTGGTCCAGTAGGGCGCGGGCAGCAGGACCTCGTCGTCGGGGTCGACGAGTGCGGCGAAGGCCTGGAAGACGGCCTGCTTGCCGCCGTTGGTCACCAGGATGTCGTCGGGGGAGACCTCGTAGCCGGAGTCGCGCAGCGTCTTGGCGGCGATGGCCTCGCGCAGGACCGGCAGGCCCTTGGCGGGGGAGTACTTGTGGTTGGCCGGGTCCTTCGCGGCGGCGACGGCGGCCTCGACGATGTAGTCGGGTGTGGGGAAGTCGGGCTCCCCGGCACCGAAGCCGATGACCGGGCGGCCGGCGGCCTTGAGGGCCTTGGCCTTGGCGTCGACTGCCAGGGTGGCGGACGGGGCGATCGCGGACAGACGGGCGGAAACGCGGTGTGCGGGTGCAGGTGTCACGTCACTATGCTCCCACGGTTCATGAAACCTGCGCGTCCAAAACCTGCCCGACCTGCGGGTGATGCGCTTTCGGTGCGCGTCTGTGGCACATGCTGGGCGGCATCCCTGCTGCCTCGCCCCGTCGAACCCCGGCGTGGCGCACCCCACGGGCTGCGGTTACCGCAAATGTCTGCTCGTGTGGCAGACTAGAGCACCGCTGAAGGGCAGTGGCGCAATTGGTAGCGCACCGGTCTCCAAAACCGGCGGTTGTGGGTTCGAGTCCCGCCTGCCCTGCTGAGAACGGCGGATCTGTCGGGAGATCCCGTCGGTTTCGTCTTCTCCCCGCTGTGCGGGAACTGACCTAACCGTCGACCCTGAGGACCCAGATTCATGAGCGAGAGCGCACGCGCCGCAGGCAAGCCGGACAGGAAGCGCGGCTTCTTCGGGCGCATCGCCCTGTTCATCCGGCAGGTCATTGACGAGCTGCGCAAGGTTGTCTGGCCCACCATGAACGAGCTGTGGACCTACTTCACGGTGGTCGTCGTCTTCATCGTCGCCATCATGGCCTTCACCGGGGTGCTGGACTTCGCCTTCAACCGGGCTGTCATGTGGCTCTTCGCCTGACCTCCCGGCTTGGGCGACCGCGCCCTCATCGGGGTGGTCGGCTTCCGCCTCAGGCCCTCTCTCTCACCGCCGCTGCCGCTCGCGCAGCCCGTCGCATTCGCTCGTCTCACGCCACTGGAAAGCAGGTACACCATGTCTGAGGACGTCTCCTCGCAGACCACCCCCGACGACGCCGAGGCCCTCGCCTCGCTCGTCGCCGACGAGGCCGTTGAGACTGACGAGGTCGCTGAGGCGACCGGAACCGATGAGGTCGAGGCGGTTGCCGCTGAGGCAGCCGAGCCGGCCGAATCGGCTGAACCGGCCGAGAAGGCCCCGGTCGTCGACCCGCTGGCCGAGTTCCGCCGTCAGATGTCCGCGTTGCCGGGGCAATGGTACGTGCTGCACACCTACTCCGGCTACGAGCGCCGCGTGGCCACCGACATCATGGCCCGCGCCGAGAACTTCGAGGTCGAGGACTACATCTTCGACGCCACCGTCCCCATGGAGACGGTCATCGAGATCAAGAACGGCAACAAGAAGAAGGAAGTCTCCCGGGTGCGCATCCCCGGTTACGTGTTCGTGCGCATGGACCTGGATGACCCGGAGACCTCGGACAAGGTGTGGCGCACCATCAAGGACACCCCGGCCGTCACCGGCTTCGTGGGGGACCGCTACAACCCGGTGCCGCTGACCTTCGAGGAGGCCGTCGCCCAGCTCGGCCCCACGCCCGAGGAGATCGCCGCCAAGGAGACCGCGGCCGTCGAGGCCACCGCTCCCGAGACCGGCTCCGGCACCCAGATCGCCACCGGCGGTCAGGTCTTCGAGGTCGCCTTCGAGGTCGGCGAGTCCGTCATCGTCACCGACGGTCCCTTCGAGTCCCTGCCGGCCACGATCTCCGAGATTCACCCCGAGACCCAGAAGCTCCAGGTGCTCATCTCCCTGTTCGGCCGCGACACCCCGGCCGAGCTCTCCTTCACCCAGGTCGCCAAGATCTAAGGCTTACCTGAGGCGCGGCTTCCGTCATCCGCTGTGGCCCGACGACGCCTGCGCCGTCGGGCCACTGGCCGCCCGGCCCGCGAGGTCGGGTACCGTACGGGAGCCGTGTATCACAGGTTGTTGTCCTGTGATACCGCGCACCGGGCGCCCTGCGCGGCTCCGCAGAGGGCTACGATGAGCGCTTGTGCGTGCGCATGCACCCACGGCTGCACGGCAGGTGTGCAGCACATCCGGACAAGTAAGAAGGACCCATTCCTATGGCCCCCAAGAAGAAGGTCGCCGGGCTGATCAAGCTCCAGATCCAGGCCGGCCAGGCCAACCCCGCACCGCCGATCGGCCCCGCCCTGGGTGCCCACGGCGTCAACATCATGGAGTTCTGCAAGGCGTACAACGCGGCGACCGAGTCGCAGCGCGGCAACGTCATCCCCGTGGAGATCACCGTCTACGAGGACCGCTCCTTCACCTTCATCACCAAGACCCCGCCGGCCGCTGAGCTCATCAAGAAGGCCGCGGGCGTCCCCAAGGGATCCGCCACCCCCCACACCGTCAAGGTGGCCTCCCTGACCCAGGATCAGGTGCGTGAGATCGCCGAGTCCAAGATGCCCGACCTCAACGCCAACGACGTCGAGGCCGCCGCCAAGATCATCGCCGGCACCGCCCGTTCCATGGGCATCACTGTCGAGGCCTGAGGCACTCGCCGGCCTGCCGGCCCTCTCAACTCAACCCCATACGAAACCGTGGAAGGGCCTCGCGCGGCCCGAACACCACGACTGCAAGGAGAAGCAGATGACCAAGCGCTCCAAGGCCTACCGCGCCGCGGCTGAGAAGATCCAGTCCGGAGTCCTCTACACCCCGGCCGAGGCCATTCACCTGGCCAAGTCCACCTCCGTCACGAAGTTCGACGCCACCGTGGACGTCGTCTTCCGCCTGGGCGTCGACCCCCGCAAGGCGGACCAGATGGTCCGCGGAACCGTGTCCCTGCCGCACGGTACCGGTAAGACCGCCCGTGTCGTCGTCTTCGCCCAGGGCGAGCGGGCCGAGCAGGCCCTCGCCGCCGGCGCGGACGAGGTCGGCGGTGACGAGCTCATCGAGAAGGTCGCCAAGGGTTACACGGACTTCGACGCCGCCGTCGCCACCCCGGACCTCATGGGCAAGGTCGGCCGCCTGGGCCGTGTTCTGGGCCCCCGCGGCCTCATGCCCAATCCCCGCACCGGCACCGTGACGATGGACGTGGCCAAGGCCGTCTCCGACATTAAGGGCGGCCGTATCGAGTTCCGCGTGGATCGCGCCTCCAACCTCCACTTCATCATCGGCAAGGCCTCCTTCTCCGAGGAGCAGTTGACGGAGAACTTCCAGGCCGCCCTGGAGGAGGTCCTGCGCCTCAAGCCCTCGACCTCGAAGGGCCGCTACATCCTCAAGGCAACCATGACCACCACCATGGGCCCCGGCATCCCGCTGGACATCACCAAGGCCTGAGGCTCTTTCCCTTCACGACGGCGTCGGCGGCCTCCTGCGCAGGAGGC
>NZ_GL882506.1 GCF_000195595.1 Actinomyces sp. oral taxon 170 str. F0386 | reverse complement strand
CCCGGATCATCTAAGGACAGGGGCAAGACACCCGCGCCCACAGCAGCTGGCCCCCCGGCACCTACCACCCGAGACCACCAACAAGATAACGGGTGTCTCGGTGGGCGTCACGCTCGCGGTGCAGCCACCGCGACCACCGATGACGCCCGGGAGCCGGGCTCTGCTCGGGAGGCAGCACGCAGGTGATCCGGGAGGCCCGTAGGTGCCTCAGTTCCTCAAGCCGCCCCGACTCCACGGTTCGCCCGTCCTTGATGATGGTCACCGAGTCGCATAGGCGGTCGACCTCGGCCATGACGTGGCTCGACATGAGCACCGTGCGCCCCTGGCCTGCCGCGTACCGCACAGCCTCGACGAACACCTCCGCCTGGAGCGGGTCGAGTCCGGAGGTCGGCTCATCGAGGATCACCAGGTCGCACGGCGCGGCCAGCGCGGCCACGAGCATGACCTTCTGCCGGTTGCCCTTGGAGTAGGAGCGGACCGGTTTACTAGGATCCAGGCGGAAGGCCTCGATGAGGTCGGCCTCGCGCGCCCGGTCGCGCCTGCTGCGCAGGGCGGCGAGGGCATCGAGGGTCTGCGCCCCCGTGAGTGTGGGCCACAGCGCCACGTCACCGGGAACGTAGGCGCACCGACGCGTGATCCGCTCGGCGTCGTAGTGCGGATCCATGCCCAGAACCCGCACCACCCCGCTGTCGCGGCGGTACATGCCCAGAAGGACGCGGATCGTCGTCGACTTCCCCGCACCGTTGGGGCCCAGGAAACCATGGATCCGCCCCGTCTCCACCTCCAGGTCGAGACCGTCGAGCGCCCGGAAGGAGCCGAAGGTCTTGACCAGTCCTGAGACATCGATGATGGGGGAGCGGTGCCGAGTGGACAGCACGGACGCTGTAGGGGAGGCTGAGATCGTTGGCATGACCCCAGGGTGAGGTGTGACGCTGTGTCGTACGCAAAGCCGACGTGGCAGCATCCAGGCAAGTGCCGCTTACTCGCTCGGGCGCCATCGATCGATCGCGGTGAGGAACTCCCGTTCCAAGGTCTGGGTGAGTCGTGTGTCGGGGTAGCCGGTAGTGGTGATGAGGCGGAAGAGCGCCTGTACCGCCTCGGTGTCGACGCTGTTCGCCAGGGCCGCAAGGTGCTCAGATGTCAGCCGAGCCTCCAATCGGGACACCATGGCCCGTGCGCGCTGCTCGATCTGCGCGTCTGACAGTTCGGCCGGATCCTGGGAATAGAGGGCCAGTGACTCGGCGTCGTAGCGAGGATCTGGGTCGACGAAGAGGAACTCTGCCTCCGGCGGCATCTGACCCCTGTAGCAGGCCAGGTCGGTCAGGTCCCGCTCCTTGCGCACAGCGCAACGGGTGGCCTCATCGGGAGCGGCCTGCTCCAGCCGGTCGAAGAATGCCGCCATACGCGGGGACATCGGTGAGACAGTCGAACCAGTTCTGGCTCGCTCCAGCAGGCCCGCGAGCATGTCTCTCTGTCTGGTCACCTCGGCCAGGTGATCCTCCACGGCGGCCAGGGCCCCGGCCAGGTCCTCGACAACGGAACCGGCCGCCGAACGCGCCTCAGCCGCTCCGGCCGCGGGTGCGTCGTCGATCCGCTCGACGCCGGTCGCCTCGGGCTCGTCGAGGACGCGCCTGATGGTCTCCAACGACACACCGGCCTGCACCAACCAGCGGATTCGGGAGAGTCGGGCCACATGGCCCAGGTCGTAGTCGCGCCAGCCGCCACGTTCACCGGGAATCGGCAGCAGCCCCAGCGAGTGGTAGTAGCGCACCGTGCGCACCGTCGTCCCGGTCAGCTCGGCTATCTCTGCAACGCGCATGGGGACAGTCTCACACGGTACTTGGATCATGATCCGCTCGGATCCACCTGGTGGGGGTAGACCATGGGGAGTGCGAACCGTTTGCCGGGGCATGTCCGCGTTGCTACTGTGCCCGCGTGATGACAGGCGGACCAGGCTTCGACGGCGGCAGTGCTGCACCGTCTTGCCCGTCGCAGATGGGAGGGGCTTGGTGAACGGCACGCGAGCCAACTTGCAGGTCGGCGACATGCTGCAGGGGAGTGCGGGCAACCTGTCGGTCAGAGGCTGCCTGCTGTTCAAGGAGTGGGATACTCGGGACCGCTGCTTCTACTACTGGGAGGAGTGGCAGCTCATTGGTGGCAGCAACGCCGATACCTGGGTCGAGCTCGATCATGACCCCGGTGAGATCCTCTTCTACGAGCCCGTTCGGCTTCAGGAGGCGATTGAGCCGTGGGCCCTGGCCGTTGGTCAGAGACTGCAGCTGACGATCAGCGGCGCCCCGCACCAGGCTCTCGTCGAGGAGGTCACCACTGGCACGCTCGAGAACGTCATCGGCTCTCCGGTGTGCCCCCTGAACATCGGCGAGATCATGACCTACGTCGAGCTGCGGCTGACAGACCCGGCCGGTGTGACCAGCAGGCTGACCATTGACAGCCACCGTTTCCGTGACCTCCTGGCTTACCGCAAGACCACTCTGTCCAGTGCCCAGCAGAAGCAGCTCTTCGGGCGCGTCCTCTACAACAGTCGACCCGTCGGCGGCGGAGCGGGTCGGAACATCGGTTGCGCTCTCGTCGGTGCCATCGTCAGTATCGTGCTCGCAGTCGGGCTGTTCTCCTCGTGCTCCAGCAGCAGCCGTTCCAGCGGCAGCACTGACTCCACCAGCACCTCGGACTCGAGTTCCTCACGGACCTATCGCCACCGTCCGGTCTACGGAGGTGGCGGCGGGGGAGTTGGCAAATAGCCCTGACGTCCCATCAACGGCGGCGTGCCGGCCACGCGTTTTCGGTGCCGGGTGAGCATGAATGGGGACCTCGCCCCGTTTGTCGGGTGTCTGCCTCGTTGCTACCGTGCTCGCGTGAGTGCGGTGAGCCTGTGTTCTGTCAGCTACAAGATCAGTGGGGCCGAGCCGCATGCGCTCAACGATCTCTCTACCGTTGAGTCGATTCTTCTCGACGCCGCCCGGGAGACGGGACTAACAGTCGTCTCCAGTACCCACCACCGGTTCAAGCCCCAGGGGCTCAGCGCCGTCGTCATCCTCTCCGAGTCGCATATCGCCGCCCACACCTGGCCCGAGTCCGGCACCGGCTACGTGACGCTCACCAGCTGCCGCACGTTGACCCCTGTGCAGATTGAGGCCGTGGGGGAGACGGTGCGTCAGCGGCTTCAGGCTCAGCAGGTGATCAGCTCGGGGACCACGCTGTGAGCATCAGGGGTGATCTGAGAGTCGGCGAGACGCTTCGGGGTTCCTTGAGGAAGGAGAGTCACTCCTACACCGTCATGGGTCGAATTATCCTGAAACGACGGGATCAGCGAGGTCGGCGCCTCATTCGGTGGGAGCAGTGGCGCCTGATCGACGACAACAGCAAGGAGATCTGGCTTGAGATCAATCGAGATGCCAATAAGGTCATTCTTCACGAGCCGGTTCCTATTCAGCCGATGATCGATCCGTTCGCGCTCGAGGTCGGTCAGACCCGGCAGCTGAAGGCCAATGGCCAATCTTATACTGTTGAGGTCAAGGACATATACCGAGCCGATATTGACCACGAGGCTGGAACCATCCCACATCTGACAGGAGCTGTTGCCACAACGATATGCGCCGAACTTCGGGTCAAGGGGGCGAGGAAGCAGCTCTCCAGTATCGTGATCGATGAGCATCGCCATCGGAAGCATGAGGCATATCGCACAACGGCCCTATCGCCTGAGCAACAGTCCAAGATCTTCGGCCGACCCGTGTACCGGCCGTGGTGGGTGCCAGGTGTCATGAGGCGACTTGGCCGGTGGCTCTCCTCGGTGAGTCCTGGCCTTCGGGGCAGTTGGAAGTCACCTCTATTCTGGGTCATTCCGTTTCTCATTCTGATGGCGATCCTCGAGTGGAATGATGATGACGGTTTCAATCCTGCGGGAGACGGTTCCTCTTTCCGGAACCGCTCGGTCTACGGGGGTGGAGGCGGCGGCGTCGGAAAATAGTGAAGAACTCGGATACTCATCCTCTCACCGGTCATACACGAAGGAGAAGACATGTCGCTCATGACCATCGCCCACCACTCAACGGTCGACCTCAACTGGCAGTCCCTGCTCAGCACCATCGTCTACGCGGTGCTCGGAGTCGTTCTGCTCATGGTGTTCGCACTGCTCGTCAACCGCATCTTCCGTCTTGATCTCAGGCGTGAGCTCATCGAGGACCAGAACATCGGCCTGGGGCTCGCCTTCGCAGGTACGGCGGTGGCCATCGCCATCATCATCGCAGCCACCATCCTGAGCTGAACGGCTCGCCATGACCCATGGCCTGATCGGGCGGCGGGAGAACGTCGCCCTGTTCACTGCGGCACTGCTTGCCGCGATCGGCGGGCTCATCTACGAGCTCATCCTGGGCACGGCCGCCTCCTACCTCCTGGGCGACTCCGTCCTCAGCTTCAGCCTCGCCACCGGTATCACCCTGTTCGGTATGGGGATCGGCTCGCTGCTGGTCAACCGTTTTCGTTCCGAGCCGGCGGTGGTCTTCGGAGTCAGCGAGGTGCTCCTCGGCCTCATCGGTGGCAACTCCGTCCTCCTACTGTACCTGGCCTTCGGACGTACGCGTCTGCACTGGGTCGTCTTCGGCGGTATCAGCCTGACCATCGGCATCCTCATCGGCCTGGAGATCCCGCTGCTGGTGCGGACCTTCGCCGCCTTCGGGCACCGCTCGACCAGTGAGCTGCTCGGCAAGGTCATGGCCATCGACTACTTCGGCTCACTGGTGGCCTCTCTGGTCTTCCCCCTGGTGCTCCTCCCACAGCTCGGCCTCATGCGTGGGGCCTATCTGGTCGGGGCGCTCAACGTCCTGGTCGCGATCCTCGTTCTGCTCCAGGTGCGCACACCTCGCAAGATCCTGTGGGCGGCCACCGTCGTCGTCGTGGCACTGGTCGGCATGTTCGCGGCCGCCAACCGCATCGAGCGCAGTGTGGAGGCGCTGACCTACAACGACCCGGTCGTCTACTACCAGCAGACCGCGTACCAGAAGGTGGTCCTCACCGACTACCAGAACGACCTGCGCATGTACCTCAACGGCCAGCTCCAGTTCTCCAGCCTGGACGAGGCCAGGTACCACGAGACCCTGTCCGCCAGCGCCATGACCTCGGTGAAGGATCCCACCCACGTCCTCGTGCTCGGCGGCGGTGACGGTCTGCTGGCGCGAGAGATCCTGCGTTACCCCAGTGTCAAGGACGTCACCGTCGTGGACATCGATCCCGGAGTCACCGATCTGGCTCGGAGCAACCGCCTGCTCAAGGACCTCAATCAGGCCTCCCTGTCCGACCCCAGAGTGAGTGTCGTCAACGACGACGCCTTCACCTATGTCCGGGATTCCGGCACCACCTACGACGTTGTTCTCGTCGACCTGGTCGACCCCTCCAACGAGAGGCTCGCCAAGCTCTACTCCACCGAGTTCTACCGGAATGTCGAGACACGGCTGGCACCCGAAGGCGTCATGGTCACCCAGGCAACCTCCACCTTCTTCTCGCCCCACGCCTTCTCCACAGTGGCCAGCACCGTTGCGGCTGCCCAACCGGATCGCCAGATCCTGCCCTTCTCAATCAACATCCCCTCCTTCGGGGAGTGGGGCTTCATCCTGTCCACCAGGACGCCGCAGAACCTCATCAGCCAGCCACTGCCCGAGGGACTGACCTACCAGGACCGGAAGACCCTGGAGTTCATCATGCGGACCAAACCGGCCCGTACTGAGACCATGGAGCCCTCCACTCTCCTGCATCCGCGGATCGTCGAGGTCTACAACCGAGACATGCGGCAGTGGCGCTACTACTGAATCCAGGAAGAGGCGGCGAAGCCGGTTCGGCTGAATCGTTCCGGAAGCGACTTCGCCGTTACCCGGTTACCGCACCGAGCCGGCTGTCCTATCTCATCTCAGGATCCTGATGGTCAGCCAGGCCGCGATCCCAGCGATCACCACACAGCTCATCAGGGACACGATGACCGCCATGCCGAGGATGAACAGATAGAGCATCGACGTCAGCGTTGCCAGCCAGATGAGTACGATGCGAGCAGCAGGAGGAAGTGCCGTCGCCAGGCATGCTCCGGCGGCCATGGTCACCAGCCCGCTGACAGCGAAGGACATGAAGTCGGGGTCAGTGACGTTGATGGGCTCGAGCGCCCCTCCCCAAATGATGATGAGGAGGCCGCAGACGACCAGGCAGAATCCGGCGATGTTTCGTCCGCTCAGTTGCAGCCGGGGCGACTTGTCATGGTTCGTTGTTGTCATATTGCAGCTTTCCTTTCGATGGTGCGATGCGCAGTTATCGCCAAGGCGTCTGTCGCTATCTGTTGTTTGCCGAATCCGCGAGCTCGCGTCCCCAGCTGCGGGCGTCGGTCTCCTCGCCACCGGCCAACGGACCCTTGCTCGCTGTGACCACGAAGCTCCTGACCGACGTCGTCTCCCGACCCTGATGACGCCGCAGCGCCTTGGCAATCGCCTTGGCCGCTGAACCGCTGAGCCAGCCCTTGGAGATGACCGTGTCGAAGGCGGCGGCGTCGGTGGATGCCGGGATCGCCGTGGTCTCCAGCCATCCGCCGATCCCATGGGGTGCCTCGCCTGGCTCCGTCTGCTCACAGGCCTTGGCTCGCGTGGCCGAGGTCGGCATGCCCCGGTTGTGGGTGGGGGCTCCCAGCACGAGCAGATCCAGGTCTGCGGGCAGGGTGCTCGGAGCCTGGGAAACGTCGACGACCTGAGCCTCGGCCCCGCCGTCAAGCAGCCCAGCCGCGACGGCCTCGGCGATGGCCCGGGTATTGCCGAAGTAGGACTCAACAATGATGAGTGCCCTGGTCATGGTGTCCTCCTGAAGGCCGGTACCAGCGATGTTGCTGGTGACATGTGCGTCATGAACCCACTGTCGGGTGTGACGCCACGTCGCACGCAAACGGGGTCCGCCGCTCAGAAGGCGACGGGCCCCGTCAGATCGAGGAGACCGGTGAGGAGGGGAGACGAGTAAGAGCGATGAACGACGTCGCCGCGTCCGTCTCAGAGTTGGGAGGCGTCGACGGCGAAGGTGTTGCAGGCCTGCACCGAGCCGGTCTCCATCCCAGTGGTGAACCAGCGCACGCGCTGCTCGGAGGAGCCGTGGGTCCAGGTGTCGGAGTCGACGTGCCCCTTGGCCCGCTCCTGGATGTGGTCGTCACCCACGGCCTCGGCCGCTCCCAGCGCACCGCTGATCTCCTCACTGCTGGGGCGGTTGAGGAAGGGCTGACCGGTCTCCGGGTCGGCGGTGGAGGAGGCGTGGTTGACCCAGATTCCCGCGTAGCAGTCCGCCTGGAGCTCCAGACGCACCGAGTCCGACGTCGCGCCGCTGCCCGAGCGGTCGGCCTCGGCCATCTGGCCACTCAGGTGCTGGATGTGGTGGCCGAACTCGTGGGCCACGATGTACTCCTCCGCCAGAGGAGTGTCAGTGGCACCCAGGGAACGCTCCATCTCGGAGAAGAAGCTCATGTCCAGGTAGACCGTCTGGTCTCCCGAGCAGTAGAAGGGGCCCACGGCCGAGGATGCGTTGCCACAGGCCGAGGAGATCTGGGTGCCGTCCCACAGGACGAACTCGGGCTTTGCGTAGGTGATCCCAGCCTGGGCGGGCAGCTGGTCCGTCCATACTGCGTCGAGGGACTCGGCGGTGGCTACCATGCGGCACTGGGTGTACTTGTTGGCGCTCTCCCCGCTGGTGCACACGGAGGTATCGATCGACGAGGCCGTCGGCCGCGTGGCCCCATTCTGCTGCTGCGCCCCCAGCATGGAGGACAGGTCCACGCCGGTGAGCTGGGAGATGAGGACGACGGCGATGACAGTCAAGATCGAACCGCCGCCGATCATGGCGCCCCGGCCGCCGCCGGAACGGGTCTGGACCCGGTTGGGATCGATCTGGATATCGCGGTTGAAGGACACGGATCACCTCTGAGAACACGCCTGCGACCAGGCTGGGACTGCCCCCCCCACGCTACCGTGAGACCACCCGCCGCGCGAAGCAGGGGCGCCCGGAGGCTGTTGCCATCGTAGGGCGCGCGGTATCTGCGACACTCGTGTCAGCCGTGCCGGGGTAGCCTGGCGCTGTGCTCTACGACCTGCTGTACAAGACCGTCCTGACCCGCATTGACCCTGAGCTGATCCACGATGTGTGCATAGACGCGATCGAGCTGACCGGCAGGGTTCCCCTCGTCAGGGACGTGGTGCGCCAGATGTGGGGGCGCCGACCGGCCTTCCCCGTCCCCTCGGCCAACCAGGGCGGACCCTTCGCCCGCCCCGTCCCCGGCGTGCTTGGGCTGGCGGCCGGCATGGACAAGGAGGGGCAGGCCGTCGAGGGTCTGGACATGCTCGGCTTCGGCTTCATCGAGGTCGGTACGTTCACCGCTCACGCTCAAGGCGGTAACGACAAGCCCCGCATGTGGCGCTACCCGCAGATGCGGGCTGTGCGCAACCGCATGGGCTTCAACAACTCCGGTGCCGATGAGGCCGCCAAGCGTCTGCGCGCTCTGCGTCGCACGCCGCGGGGACGCGCGATCGTCGTCGGGGCCAACATCGGTAAGACCAAGGTGACGCCGCTGGAGGACGCGGTTGAGGACTACCGCTACTCGGCCAACGCGGTGGCCCGCTGGGTCGACTACCTCGTCGTCAACGTCTCCAGCCCCAACACCCCAGGGCTGCGCAGCCTGCAGAGCGTTGAGACGCTGCGCCCTATCCTGGAGGCGGTGCGCGAGGCCGCGGACCACGCTGCGAGAAGGCATGTCCCGCTCCTGGTCAAGATCGCCCCGGACCTTGCCGATGAGGATCTCGACGCCGTCGCCGACCTGGTCCTGGATTTGAGACTGGACGGGGTCGTGGCCACCAACACCACCATCGACCACGACCTGGGGGAGGGAGGCCTGTCCGGAGCGCCTCTTCTGCCCCGTGCCCTGGAGGTCGTGCGCCGTCTGCGCAGCCGGCTGGGGGAGGAGCCCACCATTATCGGCGTCGGCGGCATCTCCTCCATCATGGATGCCGAGCTCATGCTCGACGCCGGAGCGGACCTGCTCCAGGCCTACACGGCCTTCATCTACAACGGCCCAGCCTGGCCAGGTCGTATCAACCGGGCCCTGGCCACCGGATCCGCCGCCCGGGTCGTGCGCTGAACCCCATTCCGGTCGGGAACGCACTGGAACGGATCAGGAGGGGTACCGGCCCCGCTTCGCCAACGCGGCGGGGCGGCGCCAGCGTCGCAGCATGAAGCAGCGCGACATGATGTAGAAGAAGATCGATCCCTCGTTCTTGACCCGCTCGGCCCCGAACTTCTCGTTGAGACGGCGGCGCAGACGCACCCAGCACCAGACGGCGTCGGCGATCGCCAGCAGCATGTAGCCGTTCATCACCAGCACGCCGTAGAAGCTGACTGCCGGGTAATGGGGCAGGACATAGTTGAAGGCGAAGGAGGCAATGAGCAGGACGAAGACAATGGGCATGAAGAACTCACCCAGGCTGAGACGCGCATCGACGTAGTCGCGGACGTAGCGCTTGACCGGTCCCTTCTCCCGGGCTGGAAGGTACCTCTCGTCACCAGTGACCATGGCCTCGTTCTGGCGCTTCCAGGCCTCGTCGCGGGCCGCACGCGCTTCCCGTTTGGCGGCCTGACGGTCCTTGGGGACCACTGGGTGCAGGTTCTTGGCCTGCTGGTCCTTGCGCCTGGGGGTGGGGCGTCCCTTACCTCCGGGCTTGGAGACGGGCTCGGCCGCAGGCTCCGGCTCTGGGGTCTGGCTGCGCTTCTTGAACAGGCTCACGGTGCACAGACTAGCGGCAGCGGCGCGATACCCTGAAAACCATGATCACCGTTGATGCCGTGCGCACCGCCGTGCACACCTTCATGCCAGCCATCATCTCCGACCTGACCGACCTGGTCGCGATCCCCTCGGTCTCCGCCTCCAGCCACGACCAGTCCCAGGTCCAGCGCTCCGCCGAGGCCGTGGCCGCGCTCCTGCACGACAGCGGCCTGGACGCTGAGATCCTCTCCGTCCCCGCTCCCGACGGAACCCCCGGCAGGCCCGCCGTCCTGGCTTACAAGGCCGGTCCCCAGGGAAGCCCGCACGTCCTGCTCTACTCCCACCACGACGTCCAGCCCGTCGGTGACCCGGCCGGCTGGAACCAGGCCGACCCCTTCACCGCCGAGCGCCGCGGTGAGCGCCTCTTCGGACGCGGCACCTCCGACGACAAGGCCGGCGTCATCACCCACACCCACGCCCTGCGCACCCTGACGTCTCTGACCGATGGCGAGCTGCCCTGCTCGGTGACCGTCTTCATCGAGGGCGAGGAGGAGGTCGGCAGCCCCTCCTTCGAGAGCTTCCTGACCACCTACCGCGACCGGCTCGCCTCCGACGTCATCGTTGTGGCCGACTCCTCCAACTGGAAGGTCGGCACCCCGTCCCTGACCACCCTGCTGCGCGGCGTCGTCCAGGTCGACGTCCGCCTCGACATGCTCGATCACGCCCTTCACTCCGGCCAGTACGGCGGTCCGGTCCTGGACGCCGCCACGGCCATGTGCCGCCTGGTCGCCTCCTGCCACGACGAGGCCGGTGACGTCGCCATCGCCGGGCTGGTCAGTCGGTCGCAGGCCGATCCGGACTTCCCGGGGTATCCGGAGGCCGACTTCCGTGCCGACGCTGGGGTTCTCGACGGTGTCGAGCTCGTCGGCACCGGTGACGTGACCGCCAGACTGTGGACCAAGCCCTCCCTGACTCTCATCGGCATGGACGTCACCCCCTTGGACCTGGCCGGAAACGTCCTGATCCCCTCGTGCACCGCCCGCCTCTCGCTGCGCATCGCTCCGGGGCAGGACCCCGCTGAGGCGCAAGGGGCCCTGGTCGCCCACCTGGAGAAGCACGTGCCCTTCGGCGGCCGGCTGACCGTCAGCGGCCGTGAGGCCGGTCCGGCCTTCGACGGCTCCGAGGCCACCCCCGCCTCGCAGGCCGCTCACTGGGCGCTGTCCACCGCCTGGGGCACCGAGGCCGTCAACATCGGCCAGGGCGGTTCCATCCCCTTCATCGCCACCCTCAAGGAGACCTTCCCCGAGGCCCAGGTGCTCGTCACCGGCATCGAGGACCCCGACACCCGCGCTCACAGCGAGAACGAGTCCATGCACCTGGGCGAGCTCGAGCACATCGTGGTCGCCGAGGCCCTCCTCCTGGCCCGCCTCGGTGAGGCTATCGCCTCATGATGGTGACCGCCCACCGAATCCGCTGCCTGGGAATGAGCACGTGAAGGTCCTTCTCGCCCCCGGTGGTCTGTGGCCCGAGCCGGCCGCAGTACCTCTGGCCGGCTCGGACCACGGTCTTGCAGCCGGCCGCGTCGCCGCCTGTCTGGCGCGCGGCTGGCACACGGTGCGTCCCGACGACTCTCTGACGCTGGCACCCATGGCCGACGGCGGCCCGGGCTCTGCTCAGATGATCGCTCCGGAGCGCATTGCCTCCCGTGAGGTCGTTCAGGGACAGGGGCCGCTCGGACAGGTCCGCGAGGTGGACCTGGTGCGCCTGATTCCCATGCCCACTCATCTCGGTAGTCGGCGTCCCGGTGCGGGTGGGACCTGGTTCCTCGACGCCGCCCGTCTCCTGGCGCTTCCCTTAGATCCCGGCGAGGGCGCCCAAGAGGCGCTCCAGGGAAGCACCTACGGTCTGGGGCAGGTCATCGCCACCGCACTGCGGCGCACCCGTCCCTCCGACACTCTTCTGGTCGGGTTGTCGCGATCGGCCGTCCACGACGGCGGGGCCGGGGTACTCGACGCCCTCGGTGGTGCCACTGCGGCCATGGACCTGCTCGCCGGCCGCAGCCTCGGGCTGGTCCTGGCCGACGATGTCGCCCTGGGAGGCATGAACGGCGTCGGGGCGGCTCTGGCGGAGGTCACCTCCTTGAGCCCCGAGCAGGCCCAGGAATTGGACCGCCGCGCCTGTACCGCGGCCGCTGAGGCCGTGAGTGCTGCTGATGCCGTCGCAGCGCAGCTCTCCTCCGACAGGCAGAGGATGCTCCCCGTCATCTCGGCGCTCGACGACGCAGCGATGCCTTCGTCCGCCGCCATGGACTCGGGCGGTCCGCCTCGTCTGAGCACCTCGACCTGGGGAACCGGTGCGGCCGGGGGCGGTGCCATGGTGCTGCGTGCCCTGGGGGCCTGGGCGCGGCCCGGAGCCCGTGTCATGGCGGAGATCCTCGGCCTGACTGATGAGGCGCTCGGCCAGGACCTGGTGGTCACCGCCTCGGGTGAGCTCTACGATGTCCTGACCGACAGCATTGTGGGCGTCGTCGGACAGTGCGCCGCCTCGCAGGCGCTGCCCGCCGTGCTGGTGTGCGGACGGTGCGCCACCACCCGCGGTGAGCTCGCCGGTGCGGGCGTCTCCAACGTCTACAGTCTTCAGGAGCCCCACGCCGTCGAGTCCTGGCATGCCGTCGACTCCGACGCGCTGGAGAAACGCCTGACGGACATAGGCGCCCGGCTGGCCCGCACGTGGTCGCGCTGAACCGGCGAGCACTGCCTTTGCCCCGGTTCTCCGACGCCGCGGTGTTCGGGGACGCGGGCGGGGCAATCGCGGGTCAGTCGATGGGGACCGCGGCGGTCGAGTCGCGCACGATGAGGTCGGGGGCGAAGAGCATCTCGGTGTCCGTCGGCCGTTCCCCGTCGAGCTGGGCCAGCAGCGTGGACACCGCAGCACGGCAGATGGCGTCCACGGGCTGGCGCACGGTGGTCAGCGGCGGATCGGTCATGGGGATGAGCGGGGAGTCGTCATAGCCGATGACGGAGACATCGTGCGGCACGGACCTGCCGGTCTGACGCACCCCGTGGACCACGCCCAGGGCCATGACGTCCGAGGAGCACACGATGCCGGTGCAGCCCTGCTCAAGCAAGTGCAGTGCTGCGCTGATACCACCCTCGTAGGTGTAGAGCGTCTCCACGATCCTCAGCGGCTCGTCGGACAGGCTCTCGTTCATGGCGTCCTCGTAGCCGGAGCGCTTGCGCTGAGCCGGGACCATGCGAATCGGCCCCATGGCGAGCCCGATGCGCTGATGCCCCAGGGCTATGAGATGGTCCACCGCCATCCGGGTCGCCCGGCGGTCATCGGTGGCAAAACCCGGCGCCCTGATGGTCGGAGCGTTGCCGTTGACCGTCACCAGTGGCACGCCGCGCTCACGCAGGCGCTGGTAGCGGGTGACGTCGCCGGTGGTGTCGGCATGACGTCCGGAGACGAAGATGATTCCGGCGACACCGCGGTCCACCAGCATCTCGATGTACTCGTCCTCGCTGATGCCGCCGGGTGTCTGGGTGCACAGCAGCGGAGTGTGTCCGGAGGGGGCCAGGAGCTGCTCGATCTGCTGGGCGAAGAGAGGAAAAATCGGATTGCTCAGTTCCGGCACGATCAGCCCCATGAGGCCCTGGGAGGCCTGGTGCACGGACTCGGGTCGCTCGTATCCCAGGATGTCGAGCGCTGCGAGCACCTGCCGCCGAGTCGAGTCGGCCACATTGGACTTTCCATTGAGTACACGCGAGACGGTGGCGGTGGAGACGCCCGCCTGGTCAGCGATGTCGGTGAGAGTGAGTCTCTGTGGCATGAGTGAATCCTACGAGGATCAGTGAAGGTATCGGAGCCTCTTTGAGTGAACCGCCGGTGGCTCACCGCCAGGCCCTCCAACCGCAATCATCGCAGACCACGCGCTGTTCTTGTGAATCAGGAGCGGCGACAAGGCGTTGCCCGCCCCTGATCCCGCGCTGTCGGGGGTGAACCTGGAGACTCGTAGCTCTTGCTCAGCACTTGACAGCGCCCGAGATCGAGCCGCCGACGATGTAACGCTGCAGATACTGGAACAGTGCGATCACCGGAGCCATGGCGAGGACTGCGCCGGCGGCGAAGATACCCAGGTTGTTGGAGCGATCGCAGACAAGCATGCCGTAGAGCCCTACCGCCAGGGTCTTCTGGGAGTTGTCGGTCAAGATGATCGATCCCAGGAGGAACTCGCTGATGACACCGACGAAGGCCAGCAGGAAGGCCGTGGTGATGATCGGTTTCAGCGTGGGCAGCAGGATGATCCTGAAGACCTGCCAGTGGGTGCACCCGTCGATGGTGGCCACCTCATCGAGCTCCCGCGGGATCATGTCGAAGGTTCCTTTGATGAGCCATACCTGGTCCAAGGCCCCACCCACGAGCGCCAGGCTGTACCCGGCGAGCGTGTTGAGGCCGAGGAAGGGGACCACCTGGCCGGAGATCATCGTGTAGATGGCGATCATGGACAGGATCGCGGGAAACACCATGATCAGGAGCAGGGCCAGCAGGCCCCGCGGCGCCCTGTGAAGCGGAAGCGGGAGAAGGGCATATGGTTCTCAGCGACAAGGGCGTTCTCGGAGTGCTTGGACACGGTCTTGGAAGAGGTACTCATTGTGATTCTGTTCTTTCCGCGATCGACTCGGGTCAGTTGACGTCTTCGAGCTTCTTAATGGTTCGGAACTGCAAGGCGGCCAGGACACCGGTCACAGCGAACAGGATGACCGAGACGGCCGAGGCGAATCCGAAATCGGAGCCGGAGCGGCCGAAGGCGATGCGGTAGACCATGGAGATGAGAGTGTCGGTACCGTCGCGCGTGTACTCCCCGGCGGGGAATGGTTCGCCCTCGGTCAGTAGCTGGATGGCGTTGAAGTTGTTGAAGTTGAAGGCGAAGGTGCTCACCAGCAGAGGGGCGACAGCAACCAGGAGCAACGGGGTGATGATGCACCATGTGGCCCGCACTCCGCTGGCACCATCCATCTTGGCTGCCTCTTCGATGTCCTCTGAGATGGACTGAAGCGCTCCGGCGCACACGATGAACATGTAGGGGAATCCCATCCAGGTGTTCGTCAGCAGAACGGCGATCTTCGCCATGGTCGGGTCGGACAGCCACGGGATGTTGAGGTGCAGCATCTGGTTGATGAGGCTGAAGTCCTGGTTGTAGAAGTTGGACCAGACGAGCAGCGAGATGAAGCCGGGCACGGCGTAAGGCAGCAGGAGGAAGGAGCGGTAGAGCTTCTTCCCCTTGATGCGATCGTCATTGAGAGTCAGGGCCAGGAAGAAACCGAGACCGAATGTGAGCACGACCGAGCCGAGGGCGAAGATGACCGTCCAGGTGAGGGCCTTGAGGAACTGGGAGGCCAGGTTGCCTTCGCTGAAGAGACGGGCGTAGTTGGCCAGGCCCACGTTCTGCTTCCAGGACTGGGCCGGGTTCTCGCCCTTGGCGTTGACGAAGTGCTTGAACAGCCCCACCTTCTTGACCGAGCAGACGTCCCCGGTCGCGGTGTTGGTGATGGTGTCGGAGGACTTGCGTACACCATCTGCTTGATGCCCTCGAACGCGGATCTGACGCCCTGGACCTTGACCGTGGTCTTATCGGAGAAGGGAACCGACATGGAGGTGATGTCCTCGTAAGCGGCGTTGATCTGCCTGGGGGACAGGGGCGTGTAGCCGCTGGCCCTCACCACCCCGTCCTCGACGGTGACGGTGGAGGCGTCGACCTCCCCGTCTTCTTTCCATCGCTTCCCCGCAGAACTCGTTGGTCTTCGGGTTGACCAGGAACAGCGGGAAGGGGCCCTGAGAGACATCGCCGTCGGTTGCGACCGACAGTCCGTAGGTGGGGGAGTCTTCCGTGTGAACCATGGAGTTGTTGGTGATGACGGTGATCGCCTCCTCCTTCGCCCCGCGGTAGCCGTCCCCGAAGTGGGTGAAGGAGGTCTGGATGGTCAGGACGATCGGGATGATGAGGAAGACAATCAGGAAGGACGTGCTTGGAAAGAGGTACTTGGCCGGTACGAACCGCTTGGTCGAGTACAGCAGGAACATGGCCGCCGTGGTGAGGAGGACGACTCCCAGCCACAGAGGCCGCGAAGGTCATGTCCTTGGCGGCGTCGGCCACGAAGGTCTCGGCAAAGGCCTTGTTCGTACCGCTGGAGGCCACGTAGAAGCAGTTGACCCCCAGGAAGGGGCGGGCCTGGCTGCCCTCAATGTCCCCGAAGCCCGGGATCCGGGTGAGTTGGTAGTCGATGCCGGCCTGGTTGGCGGTCACGAAGTTGGGCTGCAGGTCGTTGGTGACGATCTGGACCGCGACCGAGATGCCCTGCTTGTCACCGGTTGAAACAGTGTGGCAACGGCGGCCATGGTCAGGAAGGATCGACGGGAGGGTGCCACAAGGATTCTCCTTCGAGTCAGATACGGAGGTGAGAAGATCCCCGCTTGGCACCACGATTCAACCGGTTGTTGCAATGAATGCAGTAGTCTGTCAAATTGTGTATAGATGCGATTCAAGTCACAGTTGTGGCTTCCAGCCAAGTCGTCGTCGTCGGCGGGACGAGTGGGCGCCCCTCCTCCTGCCGCAGGGGCTGGGACGACAGCAGCACCTTGGCCTCAGTCGGCAGGGTGACGGGGGAGTCGGAGGTGTTGACCAGGACCAGTACACCGCGTACCAGAAAGGCGAGGGTCTGGGGCGGGCACCACTCCAGGCCGGTGACGAAGGCCAGGGGAGCGCAGGCGAGGTTGTACTCGTGGCGCACATGAGCCGCATACCGCACAGTCGCGGCCGGAGACCCGAACTGGGATGACTGCACCAGGGCGTGCTCAGCCACCATGCCGGCCAGCTCCAGGGGGGCGGTCGGCTTGTCGGAGTCGGACAGGGCGATCTCATCGCCCTGTCGCAGGTAGAGCGAACCGGGAAGAGCCAGCATCATGGCCTGCAGTGCCAGTCCTCGATGCAGCCGTTCGTCGTGGTTGACGGAGTACCAGCGCTGGCCATCCCCTGGATCCAGGTGCTCGGACAGGATGTGGGGAGGCAGAAAGCGCCAGGTGGAGGGCGCGCCGAAGCGGTCGTGCTCGTCGAGGGACCGGGTCAGGTGGGAGGTGAGTGATTCGGCGTTCCAACGCGTCAGAGTCAGGCAGTCATCGCGTAGGTGGTGCACCCAGTCGTCCTGCAGGTGATGGCGCAGCGAGTCCGGGTAGTCGGCGGTCACATCGGCACCGATGATGCCCTCATCCACGTACTTGGCCAGCTGGCCGTGCAGCATGGCGCAGTAGGCGCTGAGGCGGTCCAGCCGAATCTCGTTGGTGACCTGAGGCGGCACGATCGTTCCCAGATCGATGCCGACCGCCCCGGCCTGGAGATAGGCCTCCGAACGGCGCAGCAGATCGTCACCGGCTCCTTCGAGGCCGGTGACGAAGCTGGTGGTCTGCTTGGCGTAGGGGCCTGTGATCGGACCGAGCGCGCCGGAGATCCGCACAATGGTGCGTAGCCCTTGCTCGCCCGCCTTGTCGATGAACCGGCGGATCGAGTCCGTCTCAGAGCCGACGTCCAGCAGGCTCGGGCGGATGAGAACCGCATCCATGCCCAGGTAGAGGGCGTGCTCGATGATGGGGGCGGTGCGATCCAGCTCGCCGGCTCCCAGGGCGGGCGAGGGGATCTCGTAGACCAGCGCGTGGCGCCACCACTCTTCCGGACCGTCGTAGGGCCGGTGAACGAGGGTAGTGGTCGTGGTCACGGCAGGTGTCTCCCTTCCGCTGGGTTCATGCCCAGGAGCGTCACTTCCAAGAGTGGTTCATCGTTGTCTGGAGGGGGCGTGGCGACCACTTGCTGAGGAGATCGGATGCCGTTGCTCCCTTGGGCCGGTGTCGGAATGGTGACGTCCATGGTAACCCGCTTCTGCGCTACCTTGTGACTATGTCAGTGCAGAAATCTGGATCCGAGCCTGTGAGTATCGACGGACACGACACTCTTGGCCTGTCCGGGTACCGATCGCAGGACGCTGAGCGCTTTGTCCACGAGCAGGCGAAGAATCCCCAGCGCACTCCTTTTGAGCGCGACCGGGCCCGAGTCCTGCACTCCTCGGCACTGCGGCGCCTGGGCGCCAAGACTCAGGTGCTGGGGCCATCGGCCGACGACTTCGTGCGCACCCGGCTCACACACTCTCTCGAGGTGGCGCAGGTGGGGCGCGCCCTCGGTCAGGCGTTGGGATGCGATCCCGACGTCGTCGACGCCGCCTGCCTGTCCCACGACCTGGGCCATCCACCCTATGGGCACAACGGAGAGAAGGCACTCAACGTCGTCGCCCGTCAGATCGGGGGCTTCGAGGGAAACGCCCAGACCTTTCGGATCCTCACCCGCCTGGAGCCCAAGACCCTTGATGAGACCGGTCGCCCTGTGGGCGTCAATCTCACTCGGGCCAGTCTCGACGCCGTCGCCAAGTACCCCTGGCTCAGGGGACGGGGTCCGGGTGGTCCGAGCGGGCGCAGTGCGCGCAAGTACTCCGCCTACGACGATGACGCCGAGATCTTCACATGGATGCGCCAGGGGGCGCCGGAGGGCAGACGCTGCATCGAGGCCCAGATCATGGACCTGTCCGACGACGTCGGTTACTCCGTCCACGACGTCGAGGACGCCATCGCCCTGGGGCGTATGGACCCGGCCTGCCTGACCGATGCCCGCGAGGTTGACGAGCTGCTCGAGGCCACGAGGGCCTGGTACGGGACTGATCTCAGCACCGACGCCCTGGGGGCGGCCTTCGAGCGGTTGTCCGGCCAGCCCTACTGGATCCGCTCCTACAACGGCTCGGTGGCCGACGCCGCGCGCCTGAAGAACCTCACCAGCGAGATCATCGGCCGCTTCGTCTCGGCAGTGGCCACCGACACCCGCCAGACCTACGGCGGCGGCCCTCTGACCCGATACGAGGCCGAGCTCGTCATCCCCGGGCAGACCGCCGCTGAGATCCTCCTGCTCAAGGGCATCGCGGTGCGCTACGTCATGGAGCCCCGGGAGCACGAGCCTGTCTACCTGCGCCAGCGCACCCTCATCTTCGACCTGGCCGATGTCTTGATGACGAGCAACGGAAAGGGGATTGATCCCGTCCTCGCCGATGCCTGGCACCAGGCCGAGACCGATGATGAGCGCCTGCGGGTGGTCGTCGACCAGATCGCCTCTCTGACGGACACCTCCGCACGCGCCTGCCACGCCCGGCTGTGCGGCATGTTCTCCGAGGTGTAGGGGCGCTCAGCAAACCCGGGCCGCAGGATATTGGTGCCCTCGCCTACGATGGCCCTGTGGTGGGACTGATCAGGCGCGAGGACATTGAGGCGGTGCGTGAGCGCGTCCGGATTGAGGACGTCGTCGGCGAGCACGTCACCCTCAAGAGCGGCGGGGTCGGCTCGCTCAAGGGGCTGTGCCCTTTTCACGATGAACGCACGCCCTCCTTCCACGTCCGTCCCCAGCTCGGCTACTGGCACTGCTTCGGCTGCGGTGAGGGCGGTGACGTCATCACCTTCATCGAAAAGATCAACCACCTCGGTTTCGCCGAGGCCGTCGAGTACCTGGCGGACCGCACCGGGGTCCAGCTGCGCTATGAGGAGGGCGGTGCCGTCCGGCGCGGCGTGGAGCCGGGAACCCGTCAGCGCCTCATGGACGCCAACCGGCTGGCCGAGGCCTGGTTCCGTGAGCAGCTCGCCATCCCGGAGGCTCAGGCGGGGCGCGACTTCCTGACCTCTCGGGGCTTCGACCGCCACGCCGCCGCGCACTTTGGCGTCGGATACGCCCCCACCGGGTGGGACAACCTCGCCCGCTACCTGCGCGGCGCCGGCTACACCGAGGCCGAGCTGGTCGACTCAGGGTTGTGCAGCCGAGGTGGGCAGGATGGGCGCCGAGTCTACGACCGATTCCGAGGCCGACTCATCTGGCCCATCCGCGATGTCACCGGAGCCACCGTCGGCTTCGGGGCCCGCAAGCTTTCGGAGGATGACCAGGGCCCCAAGTACCTCAATACACCGGAGACGCCGGTCTTCCACAAGAGCCAGGTGCTCTACGGGCTGGACCTGGCCAAGCGGGAGGTCGCCCGCTCCCACAGGATCGTCGTCGTCGAGGGCTACACCGACGTCATGGCCGCCCACCTGTCCGGGGTGACCACGGCCGTGGCCACGTGCGGGACCGCCTTCGGCGCCGACCATGTGCGGGTCGTGCGCCGTCTCCTGGGGGACGTCGATGACCCGGCGGCGGGCGTCGTCACCGGCCAGGGGCGCGAGGCCCGCGGAGGTGAGGTCATCTTCACCTTCGACGGCGACGCCGCCGGCCAGAAGGCCGCCCTGCGTGCCTACGCCGAGGACCAGCGCTTCGCCACCCAGACCTTCGTGGCCGTCGACCCCGGAGGTCTGGACCCCTGCGACCTGCGTATGAAGGAGGGGGACCAGGGCATCCCACGTCTGCTGTCCAGACGGGTCCCGTTGTTCGAGTTCGTCATCCGCACCTCCTTGTCCCACCTGGACCTGGATACCTCCGAGGGCCGGGTGCGGGGACTGCGCTCAGCGGCGCCGGTCGTGGCAGGTATCCGGGACCGAGCGCTCAAGCGCGAGTACACCCGCCGGCTCGCCGGATGGCTGGGACTTCCCGACGCTGAGGTCCACAGCGCCGTCAGGGCCGCCGGGCGGCGAGGCCCACAGCCTCCCGCAGCGCGCGGTGGGCAGTGGCCGGCCGACGAGACAGCCGGTCCCGACGCCGCGACTCCGGTACGGGGCCTGCCGCCGGTGACCGATCCCGTGGAACAGCTCGAGCGCGAGGCCCTGGCCGTCATCATCCAGTTCCCGGTGGCGGCTCACCGGGCCGGTGCCGATGAGCTGGGGGCTGACTCCTTCGGCCAGCTCACCCACCGGGCCGTCTATGAGGCCGTCGCCGCCGCCGGAGGCACCGGAGAGGTGCCGGGGCTGGTGCGGCAGGCGGTGGCTGCCGGCATGGGGGAGCAGGAGGCTCAGCGCCGAGCCACGTTGCGCTGGCTTCAGCAGGTGCGTGACGGGACCATCGGCCTGGTCGAGGCCGCCATCACCGAGCTGGCGGTGGCCCCGCTGCCACTGCCAACCATCCGGGGGCGCGGCACGGAGGTCGATGTCTCGGGGCTGGATCGCTACGCCAAGGGCGTGATCAGTTCCCTTGCCGTCATGGGCATCAACCGACAGCTTGTCGAGATGCGCTCACGCCACCGGCGGATGTCCCCGCAGGATGAGGGCTACCGCGAGCTCTTCTCCCAGATCGCCGCCCTTGAACAGCGCCGTATGCAGATCCGGCAGGGAGCCTGACGCCTGCCGGTCGCCCACCGGGCAAAACAGTGCGGGTAGCCTAACGGGCATGCTGAACCTGCGTCGTCGTCAAGGCTCAACCGTCCGCTCCATCACCACGCTGCCCCTTGAGATGCGTGAGCAGCTGCACCAGCCCGTCCTGGGCGCAGTTCCTCTGGACGAGGACGGCTCCGCATGGGCAGCGACCACCGCTGATGCCCTCGTCGTCTTCAGCGGGAGCAGCAGGCCCGATCACCACGCCTGGGACGAGGTCGAGCAGGGGACCTGGGACGCAGATGAGCGGACCTTTACCCTGAGGTGGACGGATATGGATCGTGACGACCTCATCCTGCACGTCCCGGTAGGGATCCGCGACGGCGACACCTACGCCTCCACTGACGTCGCTCCTTTCGCCAAGGCCCTGCGCCAGCGGGTGGAGGCCGCCATTGTGCACAGCGCCGTGGCGGTGCTTCCTGGCGGCGTCACAGCCACAGCCAGTGTTCGACGCGGTGCGGACGGACACCTTTACTCCGTGACCCGGCCGACGACGTCCCAGGTCTCGGATAAGGAGGATGCTGAGGCGCTTCAGGCGCTGGAGAATCGCGTCAGAGAGGGTGTGGGGCTGCCCACACGGTAGAGTGTCCCAGGAATTGCAGCGTTTTTGACGATTTGCCGGATTCGACGTTGCCGCGGGATGTTGCTAAAGTTCACTGCGCGTCAAACGCATTCCTGCGTAGCTCAATGGCAGAGCATCCGACTGTTAATCGGACGGTTGCTGGTTCGAGTCCAGCCGCAGGAGCTCGCCGGACCTCGGCCTCATCGGCCGGGGTCCCATCGTTCTCGGGGACGGGTGCGTTCCGGGTTGTCGGCGTGAGTGCGGTGCCCTCGCTACCCCGGGCGGTGAGGGCCGCCTCGGACGCGGCAGACCCGGCTGGTACGGCGGCCACGGACGCCACCACGGTCTTCGAGGTCCCCAGGTCGCCACGCAACCCGGACCACCCGACGATGAAGCCCGTTGAGCTCATCACCCGAATACTTACCAACTCCTTCCCGCCCGGCGACCTGGTCCTGGACCTCTTCGGAGGCTCGGGCTCACCCCTTATCGCGGCCGTGGACCGGATCATGGAGGTCTCGGAGCAGCGTAGAGACTCCTGGAAGCGCTTCAGCGCGCGATGCAGCGGTTGCCGACGGCGGCCGTAGGGGAAGTGCAGATGATGCCACTACCTGCATGAACTTCATAGTGGCGAGGCAGGGTTTCGCAGTCGGCAAGACACGTCCTCATGCAGGCTGCTTGGTGGCCGATCGTTTTATCGTGGATGTTACGTGTTCGTGACGAACAGTTTTCGGACTGTCGTATCCAACGATCGAGGGAGTTCACATGCAGCAGACGTTGCAACAACTGCCACTCACCCTGGCGTACATCGGCGCCGACCTGGTCGCCATCGGTATCCTGGTCGGGGCGCTCTACATCCCGCGCCACGGGCGTCGAGACCTGGTGGCCGCCTATATCGGCGTTAACGTGGGTGTCCTGGCCGTCACCCTGTTGTTGTCATCGAGCAGCCATGTCGGCGCTGGCCTGGGGCTGGGGCTCTTCGGAGTTCTGTCCATTATCCGCCTACGCTCCTCCTCGCTGGCCCAGGGAGAGGTGGCCTATTTCTTCGCGGCCCTGGCCCTCGGCCTGCTCGGCGGGATCCAGAGCCACCTACTCGTCGTCTCCATCCTCATGGTCCTCATCCTGGCGGCGCTGTGGGTCGGCGATCACCCCGGTCTCATGCGCTACAACCGCAACCAGACTGTCACACTCGACCGGGCCATCCCCAATGAGAACGATGTCGTCCTCGAGCTCGAGAGGTTGCTGGGCGCACAGGTGCGCAGTGTCGACCTCAAGAATCTCGATCTGGTCAACGACATCACCATCGTCGACGTGCATTACAAGCTTCGGTCTCAGTCGCGTGCTTCGATGCCGCCTGCCCAGCAGGACGTTTTGCTTCCGTCCCAGCAGCATGAGGCATTGCTCCCGCAGCAGCAGTCGCCGCCTCAGCAGCAGTCGGAGTCAGCCTATTAAGGCCGGCTTCAAGACAACATCACGGGACGGCGCCGACGTGGCGCCGTCCCGTTTTCCTGAAGCCTGGATCCGATCTCGACTGAGCGAGGGAAGGATGCCGTGTCCTCCTGCCCACCGCCACCCGAGTCCCTGGAGAAGGAAGCGGTCCAGTTAGCGGTAGAGGCGGATGGAGCGCGGGGCGCGTCCGGCGGCCTGAATGGAGATGGTCTAGTGAGTCCTCACCCGGTCAGGGTGAGGACTCCTCTCTTTCACTCGTGCACAGAATCCATCACAGGACCTCCAGTCGAGCTCGTCCCGGCGCAGCACGTGCGCTGCTCCACGATGGGCCGAACATGACCTGTCCACTTCAGTCATGGGAGGATGCCGCCATGGCATACCGCGACATCCGCATTATCGGCGACCCGGTCCTGCGCACCGAGTGCGACTGGATCACTGACATCGACGACTCCGTCAAGGCCCTGGTCGAGGACCTGCTCGAGACGGTCGATGAGGACGGCCGGGCGGGCCTGGCGGCCAACCAGATCGGGGTCGGGCTGCGCGCCTTCTCCTGGAACATCGACGGCGAGATCGGCTACATCCTCAACCCCAAGATCGTCGAGCTCTCCAAGGACGAGTACCAGGACGGAGACGAGGGCTGCCTATCGGTACCGGGTCTGTGGTTCCCCACGGAGCGCGCCTGGTACGCCCGGGCCGAGGGCACGGACCTGAACGGCAAGGAGGTCGTCGTTGAGGGGGAGGAGCTCATGGCCCGCTGCATCCAGCACGAGTGCGACCACCTGGAGGGTCACCTCTACCTCGACCGCCTCGACCGGAAGAACCGGGCCGCGGCCATGAAGGAACTGCGTGCTCAGGGGTTGTGACGACGCCCAGGTCGCAAGTCGGGTGGGGCAACAGACGTGACAGTCTGTTGCCCCACCCGCGTTACCTGAAGGCGACGATACGGCGGCGGTCCCGCGTTCCGCGGGCTTCTAGCCCACCCGGTGCAACCAACGTACGGGCGCACCGGCCCCTGCGTAGCGGAACGGTTCGAGCTCGTCGTCCCAGGCCTGGCCCAGCGCCAGGTCCAGCTCGCGGCGCATCCTGTCGGGATCAGCCGCGTAAACCAGTGCAGCACGAATCCGGTCCTCGGGAACAACGACGTTGCCGTGAACATCGGTCTGGGCATGGAAGATCCCCAGGTCGGGGGTGTGGGACCAACGGCCGCCGTCGGTCCCCACGCTCGCCTCCTCGGTGACCTCGTAGCGCAGGTTCGCCCAACCGCGCAGGGCGGAGGCGAGACTGGCTCCCGTTCCGGCGGGGCCCACCCAGCTGGTCTCCGCTCGCATCATGCCCCGAGCGGCAGGCTGCTCGGTCCAGTCCAGGTGGACACGCGAACCGAGCACCTCGGCCGCCGCCCACTCGATGTGGGGGCAGAGCGCCCGAGGTGCTGAATGCACGAAAAGTACACCGCGGGTGTAGGCACCGATCATGAGTATCGCCTCCTGGTTGGTTTCGAGATTCGCCTTCCCCAACGGTCTCGACCCTCAACCGGGCTCATGTCATGACGTACGCGGCATGCATGGCTATTGTGCACGACGTAACCAGCCGGGTCCAGCGCGGTGGATCACAGGCCAGGTCCTGCAGTGCGGTCCGTCCGCTCCCGACTTACTCGCGGGTGAAGACGAGCGCGACATTGTGACCCCCGAATCCGAAGGAGGTGCTGGCCGCTGCAGCCAGCGCGGGAAGGTCACGACCCCGCGGCCCGACGACGTCCAGCCCGAGCCGGGTCAGCTCGGGATCCACTCCGGCGGGCAGGAGCGTCGGCGGTGCCCACCGCTCATGCAGGGCCATGACGGTCAGGACCGCCTCCAGGCCACCGGCCCCGCCCAGAAGATGGCCGGTCGCAGACTTCGTGGCACTGACGGCCGCGTCCGGCACAACCTTTGTCAGGACGCCGGCCTCGACGACGTCACCGGCAGGTGTCGAGGTGGCGTGGGCGTTGACGTGCCCGACGGCACTGGAGGCAAGGCTCGCGCGCTCCAGCGCCAGCCGCAGGGCCCGCTCCTGCTCCGCCCCCGATGGCTCGGGGCGTGCGACGTCGTAGGCGTCGGCGGTGACCGAGGAGCCCGCCAGTACGGCCATGACCCGTGCGCCACGGGCCATGGCGTGCTCGGCGCGCTCCAGGACGAGGATCCCGGCACCCTCGCCCAGGACGAAACCGTCACGGTCCGGGGCGAAAGGGCGTGAGGCGGTCCGTGGGTCGGTGTTGCGCGTCGACAGTGCCCTCATGGCACCGAAGGCGGCCACGGTCATCGGGTGGAGAGCCGCGTCCGTGCCGCCGGCCACGACGACGTCGGCCCGTCCCAGCGCGATGAGGTCCGCCCCGTGGGCAATGGCCTCGGCCCCTGAGGCGCAGGCCGAGACCGGAGCGTGGATACCGCCGCGCGCCCCCAGCTCGATCCCGACGGCGGCCGCCGGAGCGTTGGGCATGAGAGCGGGGACCGCCGTTGGCAGAACGCGTCGCGGGCCCTTGTCCCTCAGGGTGTCCCACGCCTCCATGACAGACAGGACCGGCCCCATACCCGGGGACACGGACACCGCGAGGCGCTGTGCGGCGAGCTGCGGGGCCCCCGCCTGCTCCCAGGCCTGGCGGGCGGCCAGCAGCGCGCACTGGCTGGCGCGGTCGAGACGGCGCAGCTGGCGGGGTGGAAGCAGATCGGCCGGATCGACCGCCAAAGGCGCGCCGATCCGCACAGGCAAATCGTAGGCCTCCACCCAGTCATGCTCGAGAGGGCGAATCGCGCAGGTGCTCTGACGCAGGACGCTCCAGGTCGAGTCGACGTCTCCGCCCAGGGGGTTGACGGTCCCCAGGCCAGTGATGACGACGTCGCCGGGACGGCAGGCGGCGGCCGAGGTCATCCGGTCTCAGGCCTTCTTGGCGGTCACGAGATCCACCAGCGCTCCGACGGTGGGCAGGGTCGGAATGAGAGAGTCGTCAAGGGCCACACCGAAGCGCTCCTCGACCTGGGTGGCGATGGTCAGCAGCCCCAGGGAGTCGACGTCGAGATCCTGGGCGAACGTGGTGGAGCGGGTGATGTCCTTGGCGTCAACGCCGGACTCCTCGCTGACGATCTGAGTGATGACGGCCAGGACGTCGTCGTTGCTCTGCTCGGCCATGATGCGGCTCCTTCTGCCGTCGCGACGGAGCCGGCTGGGATCCGCGCGGCGCGGTGGTTGGGCGGTTGGTTGGTGTGCCGGCGGCGGTGCCGCAGGTAAGACCATTGTCCCAGACATCAGTGAGCCTTCCGGAATCGGTATCCCGCCGACACGCCGCAACGACACTGAGACCGGCCCGGTCCGAACGAGGCGGATGGGCCGGTCTCAGGTAAGTCATGGAGCGGGTCAGGCCTCACGGCCGACGGCCAGCCGGCCAACGATGATCGCCATGTGCAGCATGAGCCCGTCACGCGCATTCGTTGCGTCCCAGCCGACCTGCTCGCTGACCCTGCCCAGCCGGTAGCGCACCGTGTTGGCGTGCACGAACAGGTTCCGGGCAGTCGCTTCCAGGCTTCCGCCCAGGGCAAGGTAGGTGGCCACGGTGCTCTCGAAGGGGTCGCCCATCTCGTGGAGGGGAGCGTGCACCAGGCTGAGGATCTGCTCGCCGGCAAGCTCGTCACCTGCTAGGAGGCGCTCGGGGAGAAGGTCGTCCGCGTGCACGGGATTCGGCGCCTCAACCCAACCCGGCAGGGCGCGCAGTCCGGCCAGGGCTGAGCGCAGTGAACGGCCGGCGTGTGAGATCCCCGGTACCACAGGGCCGACGACGGCTGAGCCTCCCAGCCCGCCGGCCACCTGCATGGCGGCCTGGTCCACCAGCTGTTCGGCTGTTCCACTCCGGGAGCCCTGAGGGACGGGGTGCTTGGACGATGAGCCATGAGCCTGCGAGCCGCCCCCCAGGACGATGAGGACGGAGTCGCCTCGCACGGACACCAGGCAGTCGCTGGCGAGGTTGCGGCACTCATGACGCAGTCGGGAGACCCCGAGCGCGTCCAGGGTCGTCCTGGCGGCGATGGCCACCACCGGCCCGGTGCCGTTCCAGCCGGCGGTTCCGGCCCGGGTGGCGGCGTCCTCGGGATCGTCATGAAGCATCGCGTCGACCGCGACGGACTCCAGCCTGGCATCCCAGGCGCCGCGTGCCTCGGCCGCCCGGGCATACACCTCGGCAGCTGCGAAGCCGACATCGCGCCCGAAGGTCAGAACAAGGATACGGACTGTGTCATGATCCTCCTTGGGTACGGCGCGAGGCGCTTCGTCGACGACGACGTCCAGAACCGTGCGCACCAGCGCCAGGGTCTGCTCCAGCGTGATGACCCCGGTCAGGGCGGCGGGGGCCACAGAGAAGATCTGGGAGGGGACCAGCGGGGTCGAAGGATTCTCCGCCGAGTCGACGAACATCGTGACACCCAGGCGGGCCACTGCCGCGATCTGGTCACGGGATCCTTCCGGCAGGGTTCGGTAAAAATCATGGGCCGAACTGATGCGGTCCAGTGAGTGTTCAATAATTGTGTCCTGCGCCTGTCGCAGTGCAGACACCCCCGGAGCGCTCAACTCATCCATGCTGTGGATGTTACCGACTGGAATATCGTGATGACAGTAGGTTCTCGATTGGCGCGGCGTGCGATCCGACACGAGTTTGTGTTGAAAATACGGGGATAACTCAGAGTGGCGTGTCGCTGAGGCGGAGTGGATTACACAGGTTACAATAGCATAACCATTGTAGAACCTGCGGTAAGTGAATCTGCAATGACTCCCGCATGCGTACTGTATGTCCGGACAGAACTGCGTATGTATGCGCTCAACTAGACAACTCGGAGGCTCAGGATGATGCAAGCGACCCGTACAGAGGAAGATCTCCTTGGTGCGCGGGAGGTACCGCTGGAAGCCTATTGGGGAATCCATACGTTGCGGGCGATGGAGAACTTCCAGATCTCAGGGTCGGTGGTTGGCGACGAAGAGGCTTTTGTTCGTGGCATGGTGCAGGTGAAGAAGGCCTCGGCGTTAGCAAACAGTGATCTGGGGGCGCTTGACTCGGAGGTTGCGGGTGCGATCGTGTGGGCCTGTGATCAGGTGCTGGTCGCTGAGCGATGCCTGGACCAGTTTCCTGTCGACCAGTTTCAGGGAGGGGCTGGCACCAGCGTCAACATGAATACCAATGAGGTGATTGCCAATCTCGCGCTGGAGTACCTGGGATACGCCAAGGGGCGTTACGACGTCGTCAACCCCAACGATCACGTCAATAAGTCCCAGTCGACGAACGATGCCTATCCGACTGGATTTCGTTTAGGGTTGTTCGCGCTCGTTGATGACCTCATCGACGAGCTCGCGCGTCTCATCGAAGCCATGCGTGCCAAGGGAGCGGAGTTTGTTCACGTCCTGAAGATGGGACGAACCCAGCTCCAGGATGCCGTGCCCATGAGCCTGGGGCAGGAGTTCGAGGCCTTCGCCGTTCTTCTTGAGGAGGAGATCAGTCGGCTTCACAACAACGCCGCCCTGCTTCTGGAGGTGAACCTCGGTGCCACCGCGATCGGGACGGGGCTCAACACCCCTCCGGACTACCAGAGCACCGTCGTCGAGCGTCTGCGCGAGGTCACCGGGCTTGATATTCGGGGTGCGCACGACCTCCTGGAGGCTACGAGCGACACCGGCGCCTATGTCTCCATGCATGCGGCGATCAAGCGTCTGGCGGTCAAGCTCTCCAAGATCTGCAATGATCTACGACTGCTGTCCTCCGGGCCTCGCGCGGGGCTGGGGGAGATCAGGCTGCCTGAGCGCCAGGCCGGCTCCTCCATCATGCCCGCCAAGGTCAACCCGGTGATCCCGGAGGTGGTCAACCAGGTCTGCTTCAAGGTCATCGGCAATGATGTCGCGCTGACCTTCGCCGCTGAGGCGGGTCAGCTCCAGCTCAATGTTATGGAGCCGGTGATCGCTCAGGCCATCTTCGAGTCGATCAATCTCCTCACCCGTGCGATGTCGACTCTGCGTGAGCTGTGCATCGTGGGAATCGAGGCCAACGAGGAGGTGTGCCGTCGTAACGTCCTGGACTCGATCGGAATCGTCACCTACCTCAACCCGGTGATCGGTCATCACAATGGTGATCTGGTGGGACGAGAGTGCGCCCGTTCAGGGCGCAGCGTGCGAGAGGTGGTCCTGGAGATGGGGCTGCTCGAGGAATCTGTTCTCGATGAGATCCTCAGCCCGGAGAATCTTCTGCGTCCTCACTTCCGTGACCTGAAGGTGTACTCCGGCTCTGACCCGTCGACTCCTCCGGTGGTGCCGACGGCGCCCGATTCCGCGGGCTGAAGCGCCTCGACCTCCGATATCGGCGGACGGCACGTAGTCCGCTGTGCTGTTTTGCTGATATCGGAGGTCGTTCTAGCTCTTTGGTGAACGTATCAGGAGAAGACGCGGCAGGAGCGGATGACCGGTGCGTGGGCGTCCTTTCCAATCACATTGAGGCCTTGCGGGTCGACCTTCGACTGCGGCGGCCCGGAGCTCCAGAAGACGTAGTTGAGATTGTCGCCATCGCTTGATCCGAATGTGACTTTATTGGAGGCGTCGATCCAGATCGTGTTGTCGAACCCACGGACAGTGAGTGACTCAATCTCGCCCTCGATGATGACGACAAGGTTTGTTGAGGTGATTGTTACGTCCCGAGCACCTGCCGAGACCTTGACCACCCGATCGGCGGAAAGATCGTCTCCGGTGACATCGACCTGGTCGGAGGCGGGAACCACCTTGGTGACCTGAGCCTCCGCTTGAGCGCGGTTGTCCTCCTCGTCGTTGTCGGTCAGCTCTTCGTCGTAGTCGCGCACGTCGGAGGACGTGCAGTTCCCGTACTCCAGCGGGTCAACGGGTGTATCGGCATCCAGGCCCTCCGTGGGCTCGTCATCCCCCTCCTTGGCGGTAGCGGTCTCGTGGACGTGGTTCGAAGAGGCCGAGGACATCCTCGCAACGAGCGTCCGGCCGACCGAGCATCCGGACAGCGTCAGAAGGCACACGGCTGTGAAGGAGATGGAGCGCAGGAGCGGAGAGCGGGACACCTGAGGGCCTCTTTCGGTAGATGTGACGGTGCCGGTGGAACGAGGGAGGTCTCGCTCCACCGGCACCGCAATTGGTCAGCGCGTCCAACTATAGCCGTACGGGCAGGATCAGGACTCGCCTCCCTGACCGCCGGAGGTGCCTGCGTTGACGTTGGTCAGTTCGTAGCGGGAGACGGCCTGAGCCAGGACGGACCGGTCGAGGCGGCCCTGCTCCACCAGCGCCTGGAGGGCTCGGACCACGACCGACTGGGCGTCAATGAGGTAGTGGCGCCTGGCTGCGGCGCGGGTGTCGGAGAAACCGAAGCCGTCGGCACCCAGGGTGTAGTAGTCGCCGGGCACCCAGGCACGGATCTGATCAGGAACCAGGTGGTCGTAGTCGCTGGTGGCGACGAAGGGACCGTTGGCCCCGGAGAGCTTCTGCGTCACGTAGGGAACCTGTCGCTCGGCGTCGGGGGCCAGGAAGTTGGCCTTCTCAACCTCCAGGGCCTGACGGCGCAACTCGTTCCAACTGGTGACGGACCAGGTGGTGGCCCGCACTCCCCAGTCCTCGGCCAGGATACGGCGGGCCTCCTCGATCCAGGGCATCCCGACACCGGAGGCCAGGAGCTGGACCTCGGGGCCCTCGCCGTCGGGGGAGGGGCTGATGCGGTGGATACCGCGCAGGATGCCCTCGACGTCGACGTCGTCGGGCTCAGCGGGTTGGTGGATGGGCTCGTTGTAGACGGTCAGGTAGTACATGACGTCCCGGTTGCGGCCCGAATCCGGGCCGTACCAACGCTCGAGCGCGTCGCGCACGATGTGCCGGATCTCGTAGGCGTACGCGGGGTCGTAGCTGACGACGGCGTCGTTGGTGGCGGCGATCATGGGGGAGTGGCCGTCCATGTGCTGGGTGCCCTCACCGGTCAGGGTGGTGCGCCCGGCTGTGGCTCCGATGATGAAGCCGCGGGTCAGCTGGTCACCGGCGGCCCAGAACTGGTCACCGGTGCGCTGGAAGCCGAACATCGAGTAGAAGATGTAGACCGGGATCATGGGCTCGCCGTGGGTGGCGTAGCTCGTGCCGGCCACCTGGAACAGGGAGACCGAGCCGGCCTCGTTGATACCCGTGTGCATGAGCTGGCCGGAGGTGGACTCACGGTAGGAGAGCATCATGTCGGCGTCGACGGGCGTGTAGCTCTGACCCTGGGTGTTGAAGATCTTCTTGGTGGGGAAGAGCGACTCCAGACCGAAGGTGCGCGACTCGTCCGGAACGATCGGCACGATGCGCCGGCCGATGCCCTTGTCCTTGATGAGCTCCTTGAGCAGGCGCACGAACGCCATCGTGGAGGCGACCTCCTGCTTGCCGGAGCCGCCCTTGAGGATGTCGTAGGTCTTGTTCCCGGGGAGCTGAAGCTCGACACCGGCATCACGGCGCTCCGGGATGAACCCGCCGAGCTGCCGGCGCCGGTCCAGCATGTAGAGCAGCGAGGGGTCGTCGTCGGCCGGCCGGTAGTACGGTGGCATCTTCGGGTTGGCCTCGAGCTGCTCATCGGTGATCGGGATGTGGAGCCGGTCGCGCAGGGCCTTGAGGTCGTCCAGCGTCAGCTTCTTCATCTGGTGGGTGGCGTTGCGGCCGGCGAAGTGCCCGCCCAGCAGGTAGCCCTTGACCGTGTGCGCCAGGATGACGGTGGGCTGGCCTTTGTGCTCCGTGGCTGCCTTGTATGCGGCGTACATCTTGCGGTAGTCGTTACCGCCGCGCTGGAGGGCCCAGATCTCGTCGTCGGTCCAGTCCTTGACAAGCTCGGCGGTGCGCGGGTCGCGGCCGAAGAAGTGCTCGCGGATGTAGGCGCCGTCATTGGCCTTGAAGGTCTGGTAGTCGCCGTCGAGCGTCTCCATCATGAGGTGCTCGAGTGCGTGGTCCTTGTCTGCAGCCAGGAGCTGGTCCCAGCCGCGGCCCCAGATCACCTTGATGACGTTCCATCCGGCGCCCTTGAAGAAGGCCTCGAGCTCCTGGATGATCTTGCCGTTTCCGCGCACCGGGCCGTCAAGGCGCTGCAGGTTGCAGTTGATGACGAAGGTGAGGTTGTCCAGCTGCTGGCTGGCCGCGAGCTGGAGCATGCCGCGAGACTCGGGCTCGTCCATCTCGCCGTCGCCCAGGAAAGCCCAGGTGTGCTGCTGGGAGGTGTCCTTGATGCCCGCGCCCTGAAGATACTTGTCGAACCAGGCCTGGTAGATCGCCTCGGACGGACCAAGACCCATGGAGACGGTGGGGTACTCCCAGAAGTCCTCCATACGGCGGGGGTGCGGGTAGGAGGGCAGGCCGCGGCCACCGGCTGGGCGGGACTCCTCCTGGCGGAACCCGTCCATGTCGGCCTCGCTCAGGCGGCCCTCGATGAAGGCTCGGGCGTAGTTGCCGGGAGAGGCGTGGCCCTGGAAGAAGACGTGGTCGCCGCCACCTGGGTGGTCCTTGCCGCGGAAGAAGTGGTTGAAACCCACCTCGTAGAGGGTGGCTGTCGAGGCGTAGGAGGAGATGTGGCCGCCGACTCCCACGCCGGGGCGCTGAGCGCGGGTGACCATGACGGCGGCGTTCCAGCGCAGCCAGCGCCGGTAGGTGCGCTCAGCGCTCTCGTCGCCAGGGAAGTAGGGCTCGTTGGTGACGTCGATGGTGTTGATGTACGGCGTCGTCATCTCGGTGGGCACCGTGACGTTCTTCTGGCGGGCCTGGGCCAGCATGCTCAGCAGGATGTAGCGCGCCCGCTTGGCGCCCTTGTCCGCGATGAGGGCATCGAGGGACTCGTGCCACTCCTTGGTCTCCTCTGGGTCGTTGTCGGTCACCTTCGTCAGGAGGCCGTCAATGAGCGGCGTGGAGTCACTGGTGGGGCTCACGGAATCCTCTTTCCTCGCGTCTGTGCGGTGGGCCCGAGCCTCACGTGCGCGCCATGGCACCGAGAACGGCGTCGGCGTACGCCTGAAGTCAGGCCGCTGTGGATGATGGACCTAATCTACGACCTGACGCGGTGGGAACGCTGCTCCCAGCGGGAGGAAAGTCCTACGTCACGTATGGTGTGAACCACATGTTGGTTGGTAGGTTTCCACATCTCGGTCAGTGACGGTGACTTGGAGAGCGTATCTATAGCCAGAACCGCCTTCCCAGCAAAGTTCACGGTAGTCTGACGTGCGTGTTCACTTGCGCGGCTGGCACCGGGTGCGGTGGGCTAGTACCCATCGCCCAGCAGCGGGCGAGCGAGAGACGGGCGCAGCCCAGAAGGACGGTGTAAAGACGTGGCGAGTACAGCGGGTGGGGCTTTCGGCTTCGCCTCCGGTCTCATCATCCAGGAGTTCGGCTACGACGACGACGTCGACGAGACTTTGCGGCAGGCGGTTGAGGCTGAGACCGGAACCACTCTGGTGGACGAGGACTATGAGGACGTGGCCGACTCGGCCATCGTGTGGTGGCGCGACGATGACGGCGACGTCGATGATCTCACCGACCTCCTGGTGGACGCCCAGGCCAACCTTGATGGTGCCGGGCTCATCTGGGTGCTGACGCCCAAGGCGCGCACCACCGGAGCCGTCCAGACTGCGGAGGTCGAGGAGGCCGCCGCCACGGCCGGCATGCACGCGACCTCCGCCGCCTCCATGGGGCAGCACTGGAGCGGAATCAGGGTCTCCAGCCGAGGGCGCTGAGATGTTCGTGGCTTGAAGGGCTCCGCGGCGCCTTGACGACTCCGGGACGATTGGTCGCTTTCATCCCGTAGGCGGTAGAGTTGCCGCGCAGGGCGACTCTCGCTTTCATGTGCATGTGCAGGCACCTGGCACAATCGTTGCGGCAACGACTGTGTCGTTGAGTGAATCTGCGCCTTGGACCTGTAGCTCAGCTGGTAGAGCAACGCGTTTACACCGCGTCGGTCGTCGGTTCGAATCCGGCCGGGTCCACCACAAGCTCCGTATACGAACCCTTGACCTGAGTAACAGGGGTAGGGGTTGAATCATTACCTGAATTGCATCGACGACGCCCGTCCACATCGTGGACGGGCGTTCTTGTTGTGGGTGCTTCGCAGTCTGCCGTCTGGCTGGGTGCTGCGCTGTGAGGGGTGGTTGTGAGTGACCGTGCTGAGCCCACTGCCGCCGCTTGTTGCGCCGCCCGCTTTAGCTGCTGGCTACCGAGTTGGTCGAAGGGTGGAGCCAGCTCCCCGGTGGCGTTGGTATGACTGGCTGGGTCGATGATGGAGATGGTGCTGCGGTGCACCGTATGCATCGAGCCTGGCTGCGCTTCATCGTGGCCGCCCTGAAATGCCGAGCCGTCCGACTGGCCGCCAGCAGCCTCACCGCAAGAAGAGATCAGGCTCTCCGCCGTCTTCTCGCCACCCTGCGCAGCGGTCATCCTCTCGCCAGTCTCAGTCCCACCAGCGCCCCTTCGTCGTCCCGCCTTCAGACTGGTCTGCAGCGCCGGTGGTGGGATGATGGGGTGGCCATCTTCATCCATCGCTGGATTGACGAGGATGCGCTCGAAGAACACTTGGTTGAGCAGCTTCTTCAGGCGATCCGGCACCGCCAGGTACAGCCGGTGGCAGTCCTCCAGGAGATCGAGCGCCTGGGTGAGGTGCTGCTCCACCAGAGCAGCATCGGCCGTGTAACCGTCTAGTTCGCGCTGGATGGCAAGGATGCTGCTGGTCAGTTGCTCCTGTTCCTTCTTGAGCAGGTCAAGGGGGATGGCTCCGGCGTAGTGGGCTTCGAGCAGCTTGTGGCGCTGGTCTTCTAGTTGCTGCTGCCGCGTAGTCAGGCGCTGGATGTCTTGCTGGCGGTTGGCCTGGATGTGTGCGAACTCCGCGCGCAGGTAGCGCTCGATCTCGCGGCGGTCATCGCTACTGAGCTGTATCTGTTGGTAGAGTTCGGCCACGCGGGCTTCCACCTCGTCGATGAGCACCGCCTTGAAGGTACAGTCGTGCACCCGATGGCGGCGGGCGCAGACGAAGTAGTGGTAGGTACCGCTGGCGCGCGAGGTGGCGTGCTGCACCAGCAGGCGGGCACCACACAGGCCGCAGACGATGGTGCTCTTGAGGTGATGATTGTGCGTACGCTGCCGCTCGCCGTTGGTATGAGCGGTCAGGATGTCTTGCACCGTCTGCCAGGTGGCGGCGTCCACGAGAGGCTCGTGCGCCCCGGGGTACTCCACGCCTTGGAAGGAGATGACACCCTTGTAGTAGGGGTTTCGCAGCAGTGTCTGTAAGAGTCTGACCGAGACAGGGTTGGTCGGTTTGCGGGCGGTCGGCGGGATGGTCAGGCCACGATTGTTGAGGTGCTCCGCCAGCTGCCGCACCGTCCAGTTACCCGTCGCATACTCCGTAAACGCCAGCCGCACCAGCGGTGCCCGCTCCTCATCCAGCTCAACCGTCCGAACCTCCCGCCCATGCTCATCCCGCCCCCGGACATTCACATACCCCAGCGGCGCCTTGCCCAGTGTCCCACCGTTCCTGGCTTTCTCACCCATCCCCTTGATGACCTCATTAGCCAGGTTCCGGGAGTAGAACTCAGCGATACTGCTCATGATGCCGTGCAGCAGCATCCCACCAGGCGTCTGGTCGATGTTCTCACTAGTAGAGACCAGCCGGACGCCAGCATCCTCGAACGCCCGGTTGATCTCCACATCGTCCGCCCGGTTCCGGGCTAACCGATCTAACTTATGGACGATGACATAGTCAATCCCACCATCTTCCTTAAGGTAGGCCAGCATCTTCTGCAGCTCAGGCCGGTTGGCACTACGAGCGGACTCACCCCGGTCGGCAAACTCCTTAATCACCAGCGCCCCCATGGACTGGGCCTTGCGCTTGTTGGCTTCACGCTGGGCGGGGAGGGAGAAGCCTTCCTCCGACCCACCACGCTGGGCCTGCTCCCGGGTGGAGACACGGATGTATGAGACAGCCCGCTTCGGCGTCAATTGCGCGGCCATAGCCGCAAACGGGTCAGCTCCGACTGCCGCTGCACCACCTTGTATTGATCCTGCTTCCATACACTCAATCCTCCTTTCACTTACCCATTTGTCCAGACATACCAGCCACAACGACCAGCATCTCTTTCCATTGACGCTCAGAATGCCCGCAAAGTCCAGTGCGAAGCTGGGCGATCTGACACCGACCACAGATGAGGGACAACGGACGGAGTAGGAAAGTGCAGCGAAGTACAGCGTGAACGTGGTGCGCTGCTGACGGGAGCGGCCCGCATGCACTCGCCGCCCGCTCAGAGCGACGGCGGCATGTTGGGGATGGGGAACAAACACTGGCGGCGCTACTGGGGCAGATGACGAGGTGAGAGCGGCGCCTGAGGTAGCAAGCAGCAGGCAGAGTGAAGCAGTACTGGGTGACTGAGGAGCACGAGATTCCTCCCACGACGCCAGAGCACTACATCACTGGCCTCTATGCCTTGAATCTGGCTGCGCCGGAAGGTACCAGTGGGGACTGGCATGACGTCTTCCACTGGCAGGACGGCGCTGAGCAGCCACGCCAGGTCACCCTGGCCGGTATGGGAGACATTGAGACCACATCGATCTACGGTGGCCTTGGCATCTACGAGGGTAAAGACCGCTTAGTAGCCCAGGGCCTGGACATCCCTGCCGGCATGCAGCGGGTCTACATCGCCAACCACTCACGCGCCATCTTGGACTTGCTCTACCGCTCCCTCCATCGCTGGGGACGCGTCCTCAACCTAACCGGTGCCACCACCGACTGGCTCGACACCAAAGACCAAGGCGAGCAGCTCCTCGAGCAGGCCACCATGCTTGAGCCGGCCTTCCATCCAGCCGCCCAGGACGAGCTACGCCGCTGGATTGCCGATGAAGCACGCACGCTGAGGGCGGTGTATGGGTGAGCGGAGCTCGCCGTGCGGTGCGTGAACGGGTGATCGTACTGGGCAGTCGAGGTTGGCGACAGCCTTAAGTGTATCAAGGGTTCGACGTGGCACATTTTAGACATGTCGATGTAGCCTGTGGGTATGGATTGGATGCCCATGATTGCTAGTGCTGCTAATTCTGATACCTCAAACTCGGTCGCTACGGCTATAGGAAGAATGCTCCCTGCACTGCTACCCATCATTAGCTTGCTTGTGGGAATTATTGCCGGCATTGACCAGATTTCTCGCACTACGAAGGCGCGCCGCAGGATTGAGTGGATCGATAAAGCTGTCGATGGCAACGCAAGTTGCGAGTTTCGACAGCAAGTCCTCAATGAATTGAGATTGTCTCAAGAAAGTGCTCTCGTTGCGTCCCTCTATGTCCCGTGGTGGAAGTTTGTGTGGTTTCCATCTTGGATACTCGGGTTCGGTGCTATTGCAGTGAGTTTTCAAGTACATAATGAAATTTCGAAAGACAGTGCACTGCCGTGGGGACTTTATTTTATAGGTTGTCTGTACCTTGGCTGGCAATCAATCGTATTTCGCTCCGAGAGGGAGTGGGTGAGACAGCGATATGAGAAGGACTACTTCCCCGAGTTACGGAAGTTAACTTGGGAAACACATGCAGGGCGTGCTCTAATAACACTATTTTACTCAATTTATCCTCTATTTTTGTGTGTCAGTGTAGTTCTATTGATCAAGAAAACTCACGTTTGGCTTGTTGTGCCGTTCGCCTGGCTTGGCCTTTCGGCTTTTTTGGTTGCTGCATGGTGGGAAATGAAGTGGGGTGAACGGTGGTCAGAATATTTCGCTAGGAAGTATGCTGACAGGTGGGGTGTCGATACTAAGTGGGTGATGAGGGACGATGCTCCTTCGCGGCCGATTTGAGTTGGGTAAGTCTTTAGGGGGACGTCTTGTCGCAATCTGAGGATGTGTCGCGGGGGAGTGTGGGAAAACCTTATGGATCGTCAGCTGCGGGGTGTCCAGAAGACAATTCAGCCATCTCACGCAATTTTCGCCACACGAACGGTCTAACTGACGCAACTGGCGAAAACGCAAGACTATTAAAAGAGCGAAGGAAGCTATTTAGGTGGCTCGATACGTTCGGCAATAGATGGCTGGGAGTTGCTAACAAAATAATGGTCAAACAATGGCTGCTACAAGAAAATCGGGATTGCCTATTGTGTCGGAAGTTGGCCGAAGATCTGTCACAAATTATTCGCAACTCTAGTGTATCCAACGCTCTTGGAGTTCTCTTTTCGGTGGGTAGTCTTGCATATGCAGTGATTCTGGGATTCTGCATGAGAAGATTGGAAACTGTTGTGCCTGGCGAGGAAGGTGATGCTATGTCGTCATTTGGTATTGCAGTAGGTGTGATGATCGCATTTGCTTGGATATTCTTTTACATTCATGTCCATGATTCCGATAGACGAAATCGCCTAGCCTTCGAGCTCATGAAATTCTCAAACAGTGTGCCCGGAGAATGCGATATCCCTTGCGCTATGCATCGCACGTCTTGCGGTAAGCAAGCTGCTACGACCCCACGAGATGACTCTCATAAGGGGCAGGCTACCCAAGAAGACTGAAGTAGAGCACAATCGTTCATCGTCCTCGTTCTCCCTCAGCCCTCCACCTTCCATCTCCTCCCACCCTCCGCTTCACACTCCCCCTAACAGCCCTACCACACACCAAAGGGCAAGAAAGGGGAGACCAATGGCAACACCAGCAGACCACACCGAGGAGAACAACACACCACCAACCACCAACTGCCCAGCCTGGTGCATCGGCCACGACGCCGATGCACCAGACAAAGATGACGACCACCTCCACGAAGCCACCCCATCCCTCATACCCTGCATCGCCCTAGAACGCACCACCAATGAGACTGGCACCATCCTCCATCACCCCACCGCCACCGAACTCACCCTAGTGCGCTACCAATGCCCACACGACAGCGACACCTGGTTCTACATAGGCGACGGCTCCCGCGCTCATGGCCTTTACATCACCCTGGAGAGTGCCCGTCGGCTGGTGAGTGCGCTAGCACGGTACGTGGAGGATGAGGGGTGAGGGGGGCGGGGTGGACTGCCGGTTTTCCCGCTGGCGATAGGTATGCCGTCTGCCGGGAACTTTCTGCCCAGTGCTGATGCTGTGGCTCCTTGCTCATGCCGCGCCGGGTCTGGCGCGCAGGGCGACGCCGGTGGTGCGGAGATAGCGACGGACGGTCTCGGCATGCACGCCGAACTGGCGGCCGATGGCGGCACAGGACCGGCCAGCGAGATAGTGCTGCTCGGCCTGATGCTTCTGCTCATCACTCAGGCCACACGGCCGACGGGGGATACCGCGGGCATTGCGGAGGTCGCTGACCTGTTGCCTGCTGATGCCATAGCGCTGGCAAATCTCGCGCACCGGTACGCCCTGCTGGTACAGAGTGATCACCTCGTCCTTCTGCGCTGGCGTAAGGCGGGTGTGATGCTGGCGGAGGCGCTGAGGCGGGGGAGTGGCTATGGTGGTCGTCGTGGCTGTAGTGTCTCCGTCGTCGGGCGGCAACGTCCTGGCGAACTCCAGTAGTGTCTGCCAGTTCCTGGTCACGGACGAGCAGAGAGCCACCACAAGCTCCGTATACGACCCCTTGGACCGTGTGGCAGTCTGCCGATTATTCGGAGGAGACAGAATGAGTAACGAGCAGACGGGAATCCCGGCGGAGCTGGCAGAGGCGCTATCGGGGAACGAGACGGCGGAGAAGATATTCGCCGCCCTGCCTTCATCGCACCAGAACGAGTACCTGCGCTGGATCGGTGAGGCGAAACGTGCCGAGACCCGCCAACGCAGAGCCGCTAAGGCTGTGGAGATGTTGGTCGACAAACACGGGTAAGAGCAGTCTGTTCCTTACCAGCTCGGTGCGACGGCGAAGGCCAGGCGGATCGCCACGCGACATCGCCGTCGTGGTGCGCATCAAAGGCCTTTCGTGAACCGGTGACGCCACTTGGGATGGGTGCCGAATTGTTGGAGACGGCGCTGCCTTCGGAGAACGACCTGATCATTGATCCAGCGCTCCCACTGAGTGGCGCGCTCCCGCTCGCCTGCGCTCAGCGGCGCGGCGACGCCGACGTCAAGGAGATCGTCCAGGATCAGGAGCGAGGGCTCGGGGGTGTCGATCTCCCAGGCTACGAGCCCCCATGGTCCATCTGAGCCGAGAAGAACCAGCGAGCGGTTGAGGTCGTGAAGATCATTGGCGTGCTCGCCCTCGCCGCTCTCGGAGTTCCAGTACCAGCGTGTCAGCCGGAATGACTCCCACGCCTGTGTCCAGCTCCGATAGCGTTCTCTCAGTGCTCGATCCAGCAGTGCGAGCGTGTCCCAGGCCTCGTCCTCCGTCAACCAGCTCAGCGCGAATCCGCACCGCGTCAGCATGGCGGCGCGCACCAGGTCCCAGGCCGAGAAGTCCACGTTCCGGATGCCCCGGTCGTTGCTGCGCATGCGCTCCAGGCGCCACAGCGTCTCGGCGGCGTTCTGGGATGACTCGGACGTGCCTCGCAGCTCGTAGCGCTCGGCCTCCGCCAGCGAGGTGTTGCTCCATCGGGCTCGCTCCTCGTCGAAGTCGCTTCGGTGGCCGGACGTGGCCAGCCAGAAGATCTGGGTAAGGAGATCAATGCGGGAACGCACTCCCCAGTCACGAGCAAGCATGGCTCGCGTGTCCTCGGGGGCGGAGCAGGTCAGGCGGTCCCACGGATCCTGGTGGCACAGGGCGTACGGCGCTGAGAGTGCTGCAAGCCGCTCGTGCGGGCCTGCTGCAGCGAACACCGTGGACTTGCAGCCTCTGACGGGGGCGGTGGTGCGCGGTGAGCTCGTTCCATGTGGACTCCTCACCCTGGTGAGGGGTGGAAGCGGTTTTATCCTGACGTAACCTAATTTTCTGAAGGATTGCCCTGAAGATCTCCGCGATGTAGAACGCTCCAAAAATCATGAGTACAGCAAAAAGAAGCAGAACCTGCGAGGACATGAAGACTATTGTGCAGCATACAAACAGGCGAGTACCAAATGCAGTCGCAGAGGTGGTCCAACTGTTATTGGATTGAATGCCTGTTTATTTACAAACTGTGTATGAATTTTTCGAGACGTTGCGTCCCCTCGTGCAGCTCGTCTCGGGATGCTGCGTAGGACAACCGCACATGGGTGCTGGCAGTCGTCGTGGAGAAGTCCGTTCCTGGAGTCAGGGCGACAGACGCCTCCTCCAGAGCACGGTGACAGAAGGTCTGGGCATCGAGCCCTGTGGAGGATACGTCGAAGTAGATGTAGAAGGCACCATCGGGTAGTACCGGTACGGGCAGGCCGATGCGCTGCAGCCCGTCGAGCACGATGCTCCTGCGAGCAAGAAGCTCTCGCCGGCGCTCCTCGCATACAGAAATGGACTCGGGGGAGAAGGCCGCCAGCGCAGCTTGCTGAATAGGCGTCGAAGCGCAGAGGAAGTAGTTGACCGCCAGGTTCTCAGCGGATTGCACCAGCTCCTCAGGAAGGATCGCCCAGCCCAGGCGCCACCCCGTCATCCCGAAGTACTTGGAGAACGAGTTGATAACGATCGCCTCAGGATCGGTCTCCAGAACACTGTGCGCCGGCGTGCCATCGTCATCGGGATCGGCCAGACCCAGGTAGATCTCGTCGACGATCCGCCAGGCACTGCGTTCGCGCGCCAGTGCGCAGATCGATGCCATCTCCTCGAGGGGAATCGATGTGCCGGTGGGATTGGACGGTGTCGCTAGCATCACCGCGCTCGTCTGCGGAGTCCACGCCGCCTCGGCAGAGGCCCGATCCATCTGGTAACGGCTGGCAGGACTGGTGGATACCGGAACGATCCGGCCCCCGTAGGTCTCCACCAGCTGACGGTTGCAGGGATAGGACGGATCTGCAATGACGACGTCGTCGCCCGGCTCCGTGGTTGCGGTGGCCACCAGCAGAAGCGCCGACGACGCACCGGTCGTCACGACGATCCGGCTGGGATCGACCTCTATACCGTGCCTGTCCCGGTAGAAGTCCGCAATGGCCTCACGCAACGCGAGCAGTCCCAGAGCGGGGGAGTAGGGCAGTGACCGGCCGTCCATCACGCGGCGCATCTCCTCGCGGACCGCGGGAGGTGCACCGAAATCAGGTTCACCCAGGCTGAGCTTGGCGATAGAGCGGCCTTCGGCCTGGAGGATTCCAGCGCGTTCGCCGATGCTCATCGCGTGGAAGGGCTGAGCGGCCTTGGCCCGGGCAGCGATCTTCATGACGGCTCCTTGATGCAGGGGAGGACAGGGCCAGTGTCCACCTTCTCATGTCGGGAAGGCAATGGTTTCATGAGGGGCGCCGATGCTTCGAGAACCGGCGGTGAGGGTTTGCCAGCGACGATGTTGTGCGTCTCAAGTGTTGGTATCGATCAGTGCCCGGGGGCTGCGATCTCATGCTTGTGTCTTTCGTCCGAGCATCGCCAACAGCAGCGGAATAATCAATATCGCCGTAGCTACCCATGAGACGTATCCCGAGCCGAAATTGTCAATGACCAGCTTGCCTGTTGAACTTGCTACAGCAAAGCCGACATAGACCGCAGATGACAGTAATCCGAGGAGGAGCGGAGCGGAGTTCGGGTCAAGCTTCACGATACGTGCTTGCTGTGGCACGGTGAACATCCCGACAAAGAAACCGTTGATGGCCAGCATAAGAGGTGCCAGGCCGGCCGCAAAGCCCAAGGGCTCTAATGCGAGCGTCGGAATCAAGCCGAGGATGCAGACGAAGACACATACGAGTGGGCCGCGTGCATCGCTGATCTTCCCAGCGCTGAAATTACCAATGAGGTTGCACACGCCGAACAGTCCAAGGGAAATAATCAATAGCGTTCCTGTGGCCTTGGATACCACTTGCGCATAGGTGAACGGCTGCATGCTGGCGCCGACAACAAGAATGGTCGTTGCAACGATGGCTAGTACTCGCATGTCCGAAAGAGGCCGCAAACGATCCATGAGCGTTGCTGCAGGGAGCTGCACTGGCTGAACTTTTGCTCGAATCCATGTAAGAGCGACGCTCCCCAGGATGACAAGCGACCACATGGTGTAGCGCCAGTTGAGAGCTCCAATAACCAGTCCAAGCGGAACACCGATCGCAGTCGCGGTCGTGAGTCCGCCCATGACAAGTGCCAGCGCGCGTCCCTGACGCTCTTTAGGTGTGGTGGCGATGGTGATGGCAGATGCGCACGGTGTAACAAAGCTCGCCCCTGCTGCAGCAACGACTCGCGAAAATAGCGCTATCGCAAAGGTAGGAGAAAGCGCCGTCAAGACGTTGCCGATGGTGAACAGCGACAGACCAAAAGTCAGGGCTGTGTCACGCCTCCAGTTAGCTGTTAAGGCGCCGAGTACAGGCGCGCAGACGGCGAACACTATACTAAAGACCGTCACAAGCTGTGCTGCCGATGTTGTTGGTACGTGAAGGTCTGAAGAAATGTTCCCCAGTAGGCCAGCAATAATGAAGGTGTCGGTACCTACCACGAATGTCGCCATGGTTAGTGGTATAAGTAACTTTACTGAGTTGGATGAAGGTAATGTATTCATATTTCTACGGTATCATTTATGTGCCGTTCAATCAATTGTTGTGGTTGGTGTCGAATGTGTGTCGTGATGTTTATTACAGTGATGTAGCGAAAGAAGGCGTGGGTGGGTCACCTTGCGCCTGCTGATAGATGACGTCAAGTGGAGGGGGAAATTTGCAGGGTGCTGCCAGATTTTTGAGTGGGATGTTTCAGGTATTGGCATAGCTACTGTGATGAACGCTTCATTTGAGGAGCGTCTGTCTGAGGCGGCTGACGAATAACAATGTTGCTATGTCCGTCGCACGGTGTTTTATTGGGAGATTGAGTTTGCAGAGATTGAGGGTTATTCATGGGGTGTATGTGAATATGAGTCCGAGGATGGCGGTGATGGTTTTCGGGAAGGTGTCTAGTGGTCTTCTGTAGCCGGTGTGCAGGACTCTCCATGTTTTGATGTTGGCGATGACTTGCTCGATCTTGTAGCGGATCTGGTTGACGGTTTTGTTGTAGGTCTTGTCGTCTGGGTGGAGCGGCAGGTGTGGTTGTTTTCTCTTTGGGGTGATCATGCCCAGTCCGATGTACCCCTTGTCGCCAATATGGCGTGGTGGTGGTGTCCCGTCGGGTAGGTCGGTGGCCGGTACGTCGAGCAGGCCGCAGCGGCGCAGCGCCTCAGCGTCGTGCGTGCATCCGCCCTGGGGGTCGGAGACCCAGGGCAGGGTCCCTGAGGGGGTGCAGGCGACCTGGACGTTCAGACCTGTGGTCTTGTGCTTACCGGAGTACAGCTCAGGATGATCAGCCCAGGACCAGCACTGAAGCAGGGTGCCGTCGATGATCAGCTGGGCCGTGGGGTCCAGGTCCTCCACCGTTGGAACATTGCCGTTCAGGCATGCGGCGATCAGGGGCGTGTAGGTGCTGATGACGCGGGAGACGGTGGCTTGGGAGACGCCGTAGAGCTCGGCGAGCAGCTCCTGGGGCAGGTTGTGGCGCAGGTAGGTCAGGGTCAGGCGCACGCACAGGAACAGCCCCAGCACCCTCGCCCCGAAGACCGGCAGACGGCCGGAAGCGTGAATGGCCTCGCACAGGCCCATAACCTCACACCGAGGGATTCTCGTGCTACTATTCGTCATGGCGGTTTGCTTCCTGATTGAATTGGCTTAAGCACCAAAGATTCTCTCAAGAGCAAGCCGCCACCCTGCTTAGCGACACGCTATTACCAACAAAACATCCTAAACACCCCTATGAATAAGCCTCATTGTCCATATGCTTGGCTGGAGATTCAGAGGATGCAAAGTCGATCCCCCTTGGCGGTATGCTCCTCCACAGCATTATGAGCTCCATCGCTGAGTTCTACTCGCGGAACCTGGCTAATGAGGTCATTAAGGGGATGGGTGAGAAGGCGAGGAATGGTGGGACGCTGGGGAAGGCACCGCTGGGGTATGTGAATGTCCGCGCCAGGGACGAGAACGGGAGAGAGGTCCGGACGGTGGAGCTCGACCAGCAGCGGGCTCCCCTGCTTCGTCTTGCTTTTTCCGAGTATGCGACCGGTAACTGGACAGTCAGTCAACTAGCCAAGCACTTAGCAGGGCTGGGGCTGGATGTGCCAGCCACGCCGACGAGGCCGGCTCGGCCCATCACCAAGGGGCGGCTGCATACCTTGCTGCGACACCCGTACTACAAGGGTGTGGTGCAGTTCCAGGGGGTGGAGTATGCGGGTAGGCACGAGCCGCTGGTGGATGAGGAGACGTGGCAGGCGGTCCAGGCTGTGCTGGGTTCCCATCGCAGTGGCGAGCGGGAGCGGATGCATAACCATTTCCTGAAGAGCACGGTGGTGTGTGGGCAGTGTGGTAGTCGGCTGCTGGTGCAGAACACGAAGAATGGCAAGGGGGTGCTGTACCCCTACTTCATCTGCGCCAGGCGGCAGCGGCTACATGACTGCTCCTTCAAGGCGGTGCTCATTGAGGTGGTGGAGGCACAGATGCAGGAGGTGTATCGGCGGCTGTACGTCAGTGAGGCGGATCGGCAGGAGATTGAGCGGTATCTGCTGGCGGAGCTGGCGCGAATTGAGGGGGAGAAGGATCGAAGCGTTCGGTCGCTGACGGTGCGGCGGACGAATCTGGAGGATGAGCGGCGCAGGCTGCTGCAGGCGCACTATGCGGGAGCGGTGCCACTGGAGCTGCTCAAGGAGGAGCAGGAGCGGTTGGGGCGAGAGCTGGCGGGAATTCAGCGTCAGCTTGATGCTTACCAGGCGGATGCCACGCTGGTGCGGGCGCATGTGGAGCAGGCGCTGGATCTGCTGGAGGACTGCTACCGGCTGTATATGGCGGCACCGGATCACTTGAGAAAGCAGCTGAACCAGGTGTTCTTCGAGCGGGTGCTGGTCAATCCAGCGGTGGATGAGGAGGGCCGGGTCATCCTGCCTGGCGACGGTGGTGATGGACATGGTGGCCTGCAGGGTGAGGACGACGATGGTGCGGACGATGGTGTGAGGGGTGCTGGTGACGAACCTGATGGACAGTGTGGCCGTGATGAGCAGGAGCGCGGTGAACGTACGGTAGACGATGCTGGCGATGAGCCAACGCGTCGAGCCGATGAGGTGCCCTGCTCTATCCGCGTGGCGGACACCGGCAGCGATGTCTGTCTGGAAGCACGACTCAACCGGCCGTTCGACCAGCTGGCCAGCGCACGACTGCGGGCTGTGGCGCGGATTGCTGCCCTACGAAAAACGCCCACCTCGATGGGAGGTGGGCGACGGTCCTCGGCTGAGACGGCCACCGGGGCTGTTTCTCAGGGTGAGGGTTTGTATAGCGATGCTGTGGTGCCCCCGGCGGGACTCGAACCCGCACGCCCGTAGGCAGCGACTTTTAAGGTCGCGGTGTCTACCGTTTCCACCACGGAGGCAAGGTGCGCCCCGATGTTCGAATAGCTGGGGCGCGAGTACAGCTCCGCACCATTGACTCTAACAACCTGATGGTGCTGCTGGACTTTCGAAGGAAGCTGGCCGCCGGTGAGGGCGGCCAGGTGTGTACCGGCCCTAATGTAGCGCATCCATCGGCTACTGACGGGTCGGATGGCGCGCTGGGCGATGCGGACGAGCCTGGGGCCTCTCCCGAGCCCGATGCGGCAGAGCCAGAAGGCGTGCCCATGCAACGACGATGCACCGCACCGGCCACCAGCGTGGGGGAGCGGCCGAACGGTGAGAGTGATGCGCCTGACACAGTGTCACGGTCGCCGCGCAAGGTCGACCGCATCAAGCAGACGAAGTTCCGGCCGCTCACACCCGAGCAGCGCCAGCAGGTGATTGACCTGTACCGCGCCGGCGTCTCAGTCAAGGAGATCGTCCGGCAGACGGGCGTCAACCGCTCGACGGTCTACCGGCTGCGCGGGCAGGCAGGGCTGGAGCGCAGCCACCGCTTCACCGACGACGACCGTGCCCAGGCGATCCTCCTCCGCCAGCAGGGCCTGACCATCGCCGAGATCGCCAAGCGGCTCGGCTTTAGCAGCATGACCATCGGACGCCACCTGGCGGCTGCTCGCGAGGAGTAACTGCAGTGGTGGTGAGAGCGGTGCCTCCGTCGTCGAAGAGCACCCAGAGCCATCTGGAGTGCCGATAGCCTTTGCCATCGACCGGATCAAGGTCGCTATGCGGTGACTTGACACCCCACGCCGGCGGGGCTCCTCAAGCCCTCTAGAAACGGCAATAGCGGCCGTTATGGCACGTTGCCGGATTACTAGCCTGACGTGAGTTCTATGCCTCGGCCTCGCCATTTTGCCAAAAATACATACAACTATTGACATTACCGACGAAAAGCATATAATCATAACCAGACACAGTTGATCGCCGTGTCACCAAGAAATCTCCGGCAAGTAGTTTCTAGGCTGCACCGCGGGAGATTTTTATTTTATGACGATTATCGTGGATGACGTTCAAATGTCGACATGAAGTCTCGGCGATCACTGCGCTTGTCTTCTTTGATTTGGACACAAAAGTAGGTGCCATCTTTCGTTATGCCGTAGAAACGATGGAGCAACACGTGTTGGTCGTCTTCTTTGACGATAGTTTCTGGAGTGATGCGTGAGTTTCGTATCAGGTCAAGCGCCGCCTTGTAGAAGCGGAGGCGTTTTGTCTGCTCTTTCTGGTGCTTGTCTGTCAGGTGGGGCCAAAACACATCGAGGAAGATCTTGCTGCCGTTAAAATACTTAGATCTAATGTAGGGCTGACGCTTGGTGGCGTGGGCGACGTCGTTGTATTCCCGACGCGCTTTCTTATACACCTCGCTGCGTGACGTTCCGGATAAGGTGCGATATTTGGAATTGTATATGTTAACTTTCGGCATTACTCCAATCAGTATACAATGATTGCAATACTATGAGAAGGCTCGAAACGGTGTTACAGTGCAGGTTTGGTGCCGACACAGGACTGCTAATGGCATGCTTGCATCCAAGCGCGACAGGTTCTTGTATAGCGCATCAAGCCTATCAATCTAACTTGTGTGACAATTCTTCTCCAAAGTATCGCGCTCGAGAAGATTTGAGAAGCATTGCAGGAGTCCAGTGAGGAGCGTTTCTAGCGGGCGGGGTCGGGGTTTTAAAAATTCGGCTTCTCCGCTCATCGCATTGCGCAGCAAATTCTTCTGTGAGGGAGCGTCTTGCCTCTAGATTGCCGGTACAGTCGTAGTCGTAGGTATCGATCTCGGCTAATACAAACACCATAAACATGCGAAGGCGTTCATCGAATTTGCGTTCTGCATAGAATGGAGACTTTCCCCATTCAGAGACTTCTGGGTCGATAGTCAGTCGGGGGTTGACACTAACTCCTTCAGCGGATTCTGAATCAGGGAAAGTTAGTCGAGCTAAGTCGCAATATCCGGACTCAAGCATCCTCTCTCCCCATTCCCATCTAGGTTCTACTCCGCTTGGAATATGGGCGATCGGATCTGCTGTAACGATTCGAGCCGCCCAAATAGTTAATCGGCGGTGGCGATCTATACGAGCTAGCCTATTGATCCAACCTAGATAGTTAGCATCAACGTCAGAGGCGAATGGCTGCATGGTTCGCAGCAATTCCAGTTGGTGCTGCGGGAGTACTGACAACTTTTGGGAGGTGCGTTTCCAGGAATTTTGGCTATCGCAAATTGGGTACTGGAGGCGATCTTCGTGTGGAGGGGGTAGTCTACCCGAAGAATAGGCTGCAGCTGCCCAAATAATGTAATCGAGAGCCGACCTAAGATTATACAGCCACTCTCCAAACAGCGCAGGAAGTTCCTGGGGAAATTCTTCATATTGCTCCACTGTGAGGATATATTCCGTGGCGTTGGTGCGCGTTAAGTGCGCAGCAAAGGGGTGTGGCTCCAAAAACTCATTCCAACACTCGATCATCTCTCTGGAATGAACTTTCGCTCTTTCAACTCGGTGGCGTGCTGGCTTAAATAAATTCACTTCATTCTTTCCGTAGGTGCGTACGGTCGCGTCCTGAGCTTCTCCGCAAAGGGTTATCGCCGTCGCTAGCCAGCCCGGCGTCATCGCATCCGTCTGGTTTCGTACCGCGACTTCTTCATCGTACGTCGGCAGCTTACCTGTAGATATTATCGTCATCTACAATTTAATTTTTATCTACGAATATAATTCAACTCGACAATTCCGTTATTTGTTATCGTGTTGATTAATTTCAATTTATGTTCCGCATCATTTTGGCTAAATAATTTTATACCATTCCCTAAAATTGTCGGAATAATGGATATAAGATACTCATCAATCACATCTGAAGAAATGGCTTGTTGAACTAAGTCTGCTCCTCCACATATCCAAATATCTTTTCCTTCAACCCCTTTTAATTTCTTGATCAATTCCTCCAAATTATCACTTGTAAAAATGATCTTATCGGAATCTTGTTGTTCTCGGTGAGTGAAAACATAAGTCAATAAATTGTCATAAACCCAATTATCAGGGGATAACTCAGTTATTATCTGATTGTAAGTATTCCAACCCATCAGAACTGTGTCTATATTTTTTATAAACTCAGAATAGGTACTTTCGTTTTCTAAACAATCTTCATGACCTTGCAGAAAAGCGACACCCCCATTTTTATCAGCAATATAGCCATCTACACTCATAGCTATAAACAGTTTTACTTTTCTCATATCTTAACCTCAACTTCTAATTTTTCTCTCTAAATATTTTAGGATATTATACCATTTTCAGAGCGTCTGTTTTCTTTATTCTTTCCGCTGGGCTTGCACTATCTTTAACAGCTTATCTTGAAAGGTATCTTTGCTCTTTTTATCAAAATATATCTCGGTTACAAAGGTCTTTCCGTTCATCTTTTTTGTTAGAACACCATCAGGCTTGCCTCTACCCTGCGCCTTTGCTGTACTCGCAGATCGCAGTCTGGTAACGGGGTTGCGTATCCCTGCCATCGCTGGCAAACCCTCGAAGGGATCGAGCTCTTCTCCTACACCTCCAACCCACTCACCAACCCGCCGGCGTCGGTGTCGAGGGCGTGGGCGATGCGGAGGATGTTGTGGAGGCTGAGGTTGCGTTGGCCGCGTTCGACCTGGCCGATGTACGACCAGTGCAGAGTGGTGCGCTCGGCCAGCTTCTCCTGGGACAGGCCTAGCTGCTCGCGGCGGGCGCGCACACGCCGGCCGAACTCACCGGTGGCTGGTGAGAGCGGCGGCTTGCGGTCGGTGGGCACGGCTCCATCTCAACCGGCCGAAGACTCCCAATCCAGAGACTATGTATCTCAAGACGATGTATCCTGTGGTTGTCCGTAGCGGTCGAGCTGGTGAGGAGGTGGATGAGATGAACGGCGGAAGCTGACTATCTCTAGCAACTATCCCTCTCTCGAGGAGGCGACTGCCTCAGGCTGCTTGGTCTGGGGCAGCTCGTCGTTGGTCGCCCACGTGAAGGCCACGCCAGATTGGGGGAGGAGCCAGTTAGAGGTCTCGACGGTGATCTCCTTGCCTGGTACGGCCTCTGGCGAGTGGACGATGGTGGAAGCCGGCGTGGTCGCCATCGTGTCACTGACATGGACTTCGGCAATGGTGGTGTCCGTGTAGTCCAGGCGTAATGACCAGCCCCGTGTCGGCTGAGCAACGGCGAAGTACAGCCGGTGGCTCCACTGCGGGGTGATGGTGCGGAAGACCTGACGAATGCGAACCGGCTTGCCGCTCCTGGCGTCTTCGTCCAGGTCGACGCTGTATGTCTGGCCGGTAGCACGGGTACTGCGGCGGATGGGCTGTGGCCGGCCATCGACGGTCAGTTCCAGTAGCTCGTATGCCTCCCGGTGGCGGGCGTCCATGCCGGGGCGTGGTGCCATGAACCAGGTGGAGGTGGCTGGGACGTCCTGGCGGAGCTCGTTGTACTCATCCTGGTCAGATACGCACGCAAAGCGCCGGGTAGCACTGCTGGGCACGGTGGTGTACTCCCACTCCACCGTGACGTCGAACAGAGGAGTACCTGCGGTACTCCTCTCTACTGCAGTAGAGAGCCGAACGCGCACCGCCACGTCGTACCACCGCTCAGCGGCGCGAACGGCTTGGTCTCGGATGTCGCGGTAGATCTCGCGGGCGAACTGCTCGTCGCCCAGGCGTAGGGCCATCACGTTGGCCGCGATGTCGTCCAGCAGCTCCGGCGTCGCCACGCGCTTCAAGTCCTCAGGATGGATGGCGAAGCCCTCCACCACCGCATCGCGCATCGCCGGAGCCTCCTCCCGGATGATCTGGCGGAAGCGTGCCAACGTGTGCGCCTCCTGGTCTCTCCGGAAGGTGTACTCGAAGAACGTCGAGAGCAGCCCCGCACCAAACAGCGTCCCACCCAGCTCACCCAGCGGAAGCGCGTGCAGCCACTGCCAGTCGCCCAGCTGCAACGGGGACAGCCAGGCGTTGAGCATCATGAGGAGGACGCCTGCCAGAGTGAAGGAGACGGCGAGCAGCGCGGCTTTGAGGCGACGGAGGCGGTGGAGGGGAGAGGGACTAGTATTGGACATTACTATGAAATAGTATAACAAAGTTCCGAACAATGATAAATTAATCAACCTAAGGGTGGTGATTGGTGGCTATTCTCCTGCCAGTAATCGTGTTGTACTATCGGCGCATGAATGACGACGCTCTCGTGTCCGCTACCGGTAACGACCTCATTACCTCAGCAAGCAGCAATGAGACCGATTTGGAGCGTTTTGAAAGCAGCATACAAGAACTTATAAAAAACATTGGTCTGCCATCCGGTAACCTGTTCGTTCCCGTAATGGAACGTGAAAAACTTGTTAATAACCTACGATCAGTGATTTCCCAACTGCCCAGCAGTGCTCGAAATCGTTCCTATTATATTTCGAAGATGGTTGCAGCCGCTACGGTTGGACTCTTTGATGCTGCCATCAATTACATGTGGGACGAGTTAATTGGTGAACTTCGGACGCGGGTTGCCAATTTTGATCTCAACTACTTCTTCGACATCGCAGCTGGCGACAATTCAAGCCTCCGTAAACAACTGAAAACCGAAGATGACCTATCAAACATCGACGATGCTCGCTTACTTCGTGCCTCGAGAAAAATTGGTCTTTTAACTGACGTTGGTTTCGCCCGCCTTGATCACATCCGATTCATGAGAAATCACGCGTCCGCCGCACACCCAAATCAGAATTCACTTTCCGGTTTTGAGTTGATTGAATTTCTGGAAACTTGTATTCGGGAAGTCATTAATCAGCCAATCGACAATGTTGCTGTTGATACTGGTAAGTTGCTTGCGAATATCAAAATAAACACACTGGATGTAGCCTATGCAGATAAAGAAGCAGCTTTTTTTGAGCAGTTGCCTCCCGATCGCGCGGGTGCACTCGGCGATGGTCTATTTGGCCTCTACACTGCGCCAGATCGATCTACACTAGTTGCCGATAATGTCCGGCTTCTGTGGCCAAGACTATGGCCCTATATCGACGATTCCGATCGGTTCAAGTACGGTATGCGACATGCACGCGCGAGTGCGAATGCCGATACAGAAACAGCGGACGCTGCACGTGAGCTCCTTGACCTCGCTGATGGAGGTAATGCCTACCTTACGTCGGAAGTGCGTGCTTTGGACATGCTTGATGCCATAGAAAACCTTCGCACCGTGCACCACGATATAAACAACTTCTATAACGAACCTGTACCTGCGAAGCGACTGTTGAGTCTGGTCGGATCTGATGGGGCCGTTCCCGAAAACGTGCGTGACAGTTATGTGCGAACAGTACTGGAGTGCTATATCGGAAATGGTTATGGCGTCTCACGAGCAGCGGAGCCTTTGTATCGAGAAATGATACAAAAATTTTCGTCTCAGGATGCCGGAATCGCTTTGCGTACCTGTATCGACCCAGTCTTCTCGTTCCCTCTCAGCAAACCTTCCGGACAGAGTCAATGGGAGGAAATGATTAAAATGTTGGAACCAAAAGTAATTAGCCGCCCAGATCGCGAACTAATGGATGCAATTAAAAAGTTTAATGGCGAACCTGAAAAGCTTCGTTTGGACTCCCGTATCATTAGACTGGCAGGTGGCAACGTTGAGAATTGATGTCCGCCTAAAGGTTCAAGAGAATGAGTTGCCGATTGTATGATGTGACGTTAATCGATGCCGATGAACTTCTTAGATAGCGGGTCGTACTTTCGGCCCTCCTTGAGGACATTCTCGTGGACACCGAGTTGGTGTGCTATCCAAAAGCGAACGACGAGAATACTCTTCCGCAGGGCGTTGATGAGATCGAGCGAGTCAGGCATCGTACGATCGGCATGCTTCAAACCCATGTAGGCCGCACGAATGTTGCGCTTCCAAGCGTCGCTAGTGTCGTCAACCGACAATTCATTCTCATGCACTTCGTTCTCGGATTCATCATCACCTATAAATGGCGTCACGGGCATATCGTCAAGAATGACTTGCAACGCATCATTGAAACTCAGCTGATTCCGTCCGTTGCAATTTGCTCCGCCGTTTTTCTCGCAGTCGATGAGGTAGCCAAGTTTCTCCAAAACGATCCCCATCTGGACAACATTGGCGTCGCTCCATGGTTCGTCGGAGCGAAGGACACCTAGGAACGGATCAAGCGCATCGGTGTATGCCTCCCTCAAGCGCAGCCAACGCTTGACACCTTTAGCTCCGATATCGTCATATGAGAACAAGAATGAGATTTTTCGACTATCGTCATCGCTGTACTGAGGGAGGCGATGAGTCACCACCTGGCTCCAACGCCCGGTCGTGCCTCTTGAGGTTCTGACCAAGTCGTCACCACGACAAACTTCGAGCCTTGCAACGGTAAACGGTCTCCAGGCAGCAATCGATACAAGATCCCAGACAGCGCCATGCACCATGAGATGCTCTTCCCAAGATCTGGCGTCTTTCACCTTTGTCTCGATCATGATCCGCTCGCGAGTTGAGAAGTCGGCGTGTCGCTGGCTCGCGTCCCATAACGGGTGAATGACCAAATTCAGTGTTCGCGAGATAGAAACTGAAGGAAGTCGTTTCAACTCGACCTGCACTGCTTCAAGAAGACCTTCAGTATCATTGTTTGGCTTGACAGCCATGGACGAGATACCCGTCCAGGCTGCCATAGCGGGGATGTCACTCCGCATGCCGTTAACTTTGTCGTACTTTGGCGATCTACCACCTAGCACTGCATAGTTGGCAACGATGACACCATAGCCGGCGTCGAGTGTTTGGCGGGCTCCGCTTGCGCGGCATCCTACCAGGGCAACAACGCCGCAATCGTCATGAAAGAGCATGACGCGTGGAGGAGTATAACTGTACTTTGTTTGCTCAGGGTCATCAGCGTGCATAGTGAGCGACGACCACCATCGTGCGTACGGCCCGTCTTCCCTAAGCATGCCTTGGAGAGGAATCCGCAACTCGATGATAGATCCTGTGTCCCGAAGCATGACAGCCGCTTCCGGTGTCTCGGGGTTGCCATCGATCAGCCAGCCTAGACGTGGCTCACCCACAATGAGTTCATTGTCCGTCATTGGAAACCTCCACAGTAAATGAGAATACTAAATGCTACATTAGTTTGGTTCCTACTACAAGTGGAGGCTATAGAGGGAGATGCCGCTCGGGGTAGAACGAATCTAATCCATCAGTCCGTTAGACTTCCGGTCGCCTTAACGCCATGTCAATCCCCAAATCAACCTCAAGCGGATCCTCGCCCTCGTCCAACTCATCTACTTCTTCTGCGGAGTAGTAACGACCATCTTCTAGCTCTTCAGGAGCGCGCCATGCGTAGTAAGTCAATGAAGATGGTTCACTGACCTTGAGTATGTTACGCAAAATGTGGATCGATTGTGCCGCGAGTGACGCATATGTTGAGCTATACGCTGGCAGCGGGAAATGGCACGAGTAAACTTCATTTTCATTACTCTGCTGCCACCCTTGATTGACCATAGCGCTGATAGCACTGGATTTGTGCACACTTGATACATTCCACGTCTGTGGAGGCAGATGTAGTTCACAGACAATAGCCGTGTCGCTAACGGCGTAATGAAGGTACTGTGTCATATATTCTGCAGACACTTCGGGGATCAGTACAATGTGTACTCGATCGCCAGCGCGCATGAGTGCGCGCGCAATTCTATTCTCAAACTGTGTCCAGGAGAATTGGTACATGTTGAAACCGTCATGCTTAAATACTATTGTATACTTTCGCATACTGCGGAGAAAAGATGTGTATGGCAATAGCTGAACGCCGATTGGATATTTGAAACTCACAGCCATTTTCTGTCTTCCAGTATGCAATTTCACGCTCAGCATCACGCTTGATTCGAGGTCTACCCCAAACGGCAGTTCCTGCTTCTACATAGCCGACAAAAGCGTCGTTCATAAATCTGTCTTGTTCAATTAATTTTGTTGTATCAATATCTGTTAAACTCCACGAGATTATGTCAAGCCCTCTAACCGGATCGGACGTGGTCGCGCTCAGTCTTGGCTGACTAACTGGAATATCTTTTACGATAGTACTTGGATCACTTTCATCCCAGCCCAGTCTTTCCATAGCCGCTGACAACTTGTCTTCTGTGAGTGGCCAATCTTGGTTGACCCAGTAATTTACAAGTTCGACAAATTTTTGTGGGGTAATGCTGTTCCATGTCATGACGATAGTATATCCTATGTTATAGAATTTTGTCTAGTTCCGGAAGGTCTAATATCGTTTCGTCTAGTATAAATGGGGTCACGTAGATTCTGCCGTCGGGCTTCGCTTCCACTAGCTCGTATCGCACCTCAATGGTGCCATTTCGAATAGCGCACGATATAAGGTCGTCATCGGAAACACTCATAACATACTTTCTGATCCCTTCAATGTATCGATGGTCAAGCCGTGTGAGTTCATTGAGATAGGTGGTAGTTCCCTGCTGATATTTTATTCCTTTAATTATTCTGTAGCCGAGTCCAGAGTTCCCGCCTTTTGCTTCATAAATGGTTATCCTCGGCGGTTTTCTTCCAAGACTCGCACGATCCAGCATCCCCGCTCCTGTTTTTGCCTCTTGGCTTAGAAGAGGTTCTTCGTTTCTCGCCTTCATTACCATTTCCGTTGCTTGTTCGCCTAAACTTTCTGACGTTTCATTCAGGTCTTGGTGTAGTTGCTGCTCTCTTATGATGATTTTACGTAATGATTCGGCCTTTTGGGAACTAATGCGCCCATCGTCTTCTGCGGCTAGAATGGTGTCTAGAAATTTACCCTTAGTAAGACCCTTGACTTCGATGCCGTACATGTTTGCCCATTTATTTCGTACATGAAGAGCGTTTTTGTGCTCATTTCTATGTATTGTGCCAGTTCCGACTGTGCTTTCAAAATTTGATTTAGCTTCTGACAGCAAGCCTGTGGCACCAATGTCACTGATGAAGAATTCGATTTTTGGCCCCTTAATTGCTTTTACTAACTTGGGAGTATGGGTTTCGGTGGCGGCACTATGGCCTTGGGTGGCTTCGGAAATCGTTGAAGAATAGAATGGTGCTGTGTTTCCCGTTGCTTCGACGTTTTCTTCTGTGGACTTTCCCGATTCGCCTCGCTTGATACCGTATTCTAGTTGCCTATTTTTTTCAATGAAGCGCTTTAGGTTATTAAACCTTAGTTTGCGTTTGGCGCCTACAGTATTAGCGAGCGCTGAACGTGCGTTGGGGTCGTGTATTCGACGTAGAGACTTTTCTGCCTTAACGACAATCTTTTCGAGTGTCTTCAGGTGGCCGGTCGCTCCGCTGCTTGAGTTGATCTGTTGTCTGCACTGTCGGAGCCGCTTAATTATTTCTTCAAAATTTTCTGACATGGAAAGTTATTCTTGCTTGGCATTTTGAGGAGGCTCGGTTGGGATGGAGTTGGCTTGTGACAAGGCTGACGCGAGTTGTCGGCGGCATTCTCCCATTCTTTGAATGGCGGCCGTCAGTTCGTCCGCCATCTTGTTGCCTTGTTGGTGGTGGCCAACAGTTTGTCGTGTCTTTTGCTCGACGTCGGCGCAGTCTCTTTCGATTGATTGCGTAAGCCTTATGGCGGCTTCAAGTGACTTACGAGCTATCCTTCTATTTCGCCGCCATGCTAGCTTTGTTATTGCGGACATTGGTGTTGTCCTGTTACTTGCTAGCGTCTTTGATGAATTCGCCCGCAGCTTTCTGTAGGGCAGACATGGCCATACTGCAGTTGGCGAGAGATTTGGCGGCGCTGCTAACTTGCTGGACGGCAGCTGCGCCGCTCTTTGACGGTTTGGAAACCATGCTCAGCTTCTGTGCTTTTTTGCGTAGCGTTTCTGCTGTCGAGTTAGCGCCCTGTCCGAGTTTGCTGGCGTCGTCTGCGATCTGTTGGACGGCTGTGATGACCTCGGATAAATTCTGCATCGTCTATTCCTCGGAGTGTGAGCGATTTAGATTCGGGCAGCTTGTGTGGCGCTCTTTTCGGCTTGCTGGAGAGCGGTCTCCGCTTTTTTAAGGCTGCTGGCGGCTTCCGTTAGCGCCTTAAGCATGTTCTTGTCGTGGTTGTTGCGGCCACCTTTGAGTTCGGCCTGGACGCGGCTGATGTTGTTTTGGTTGCTCTTCTTGAACAGGCTGATCTGCTTCTGCTGGTTTTGGATGTCGCGTTTGATATCTTCGATGGTTGAAATTATCTCGGAAAGTGCCATGCTCGTAGAGCCTCCTCGTTCAGGCTTTGCAAAATGGTTAATTCATCGAGGGTACGACGGTGTACGGAATGATGCCTTGCGGCGTACTCATCACTGCGCTGTCCCAAACAAGGGCACGGTTGTCTTGTGGTGTCCAGGCCAGGAGTGGTTCTTTGAAGATGTCGCATGCCGACGCTGAATCGAGGTGCATGGCGACGCGGATATCGAAGGATGCGTCTCCATCGAAACCCATGACTTCCTTGAAGGAGTCGAGTTTTGTCCACCAGCCCAGAAGATGTATTCCTGCGGTAGGGGCGGACTTGGCTAGTTCTTGCACGTCGTCGCTGTCGCTGCGCCAGCGCTCCAGGCCAAACCCGATGACGTAGACGGGCGGTGCACTGGCGTCGTCGGCGCGGTCAGCGACTTGCTCGGCCAACTCATCGACAAGGGCGTCGGCCTGGTGCTTGTCGACAACGCGGTAGGTGCCGCCGATCTTGGTGAGCTGCTGCTCGAAGGCGGCGCGCACGGCGTCGCGGGCCGGTAGGTGCCAGTCGCCGATGAGGTCGAGAAGGATGAGCTCGGCAGCGGGCGTGCTGTGCAGGAGGGAGAGCGCAGTGTTGAGCAGGACGGCGTGGCCTGGGCCGGTGCCAAGCAGCGCCAGGTTGCGGCCGACGTCGGTCGTGAAGTCGACCGTGAGTGGTGCGGCACCGACGCTGATGCGTCTGCCGAGCATCGCCTGGCCGGCGTGGAGCGACGGCAAGATGCGTGCGTCGTCGTGGATGCTGAGGCGGCGCTCGCCCTCGAAGACCTCAGGCGGGGCGACGGTGTCTCGGGCCTGCTGCCACCAGGCGGTGCGCAGCTCGCCCAGGATTCTGTCGTCGGCGTAGGCGATGGTGGTTTTGCGGTTGGAGGACAGCTCGCCGTAGTCGAGGTTGACGATGGCTTCTCGCGACCTGAGGTGGCTGGCAGCATCATTCTTGAACCCCAGCGTGGCGTGGGACTCAGCGAGGGAGTTCTTCAGAGCGATGCGCACCGGCACCTGGCCGAAGAGCCCTTCGCCTGCGGTGCCACCCAGGAGGTAGCCGCTGCTGATCGTCTGGGAGGCCAGGATGAAGTGAATGCCGCAGGCGCGGAACAACCGGGCACCCTTAACCAGCAAGTCGACCGCGCTCTCGGCGGTGTCGTCGTCCTCGCCAAAGAGCATCTGGAACTCGTCGATGACCACCACGATGCGGGGCATGACTGCCTCAGGATCAGCCAGGCGGTACTGGCGGATGTTCTGCACCCCGGATGCCTTGAAGGTGGCCATGCGCTGGCGGTAGATGGCGAAAAGATGGCGCAGGACGTTGACGCCGTACTCCCGATCGGCGTCCAGCCCCAGCACGCGAGCGTGCGGCAGGAATGAGCCAGTGATCGGGTCTGGGGCGAATGCCTGGAGGGTGACACCCTCCTTGAAGTCGAGCATGTAGAACTCGACCTCACTGGGGGAGTAGCGCTGGCACAGGGAGTGCACCACCACCGAGATGAGGTTGGACTTGCCCTGCCCGACCGCGCCAGTGATCAGGGCGTTGTGGCGCTGGTTGAGCTCGTCGCCGAGGGTGACCTCGATAGTGGACATCCCATAGGTACCCACTGCAAAGCTGATGCCGTCCCGACTGGACTGCGACCAGGGGGCATCCAACGGCTGCACCTCGCTGAAGGCCACTGGCTCCACCTGCGCCGACGCAACAGCGGACGCCACCCGGCGACTGACCGCGATCAGCCCATCCGCGCTTTGCGGGTCGAAGCGGCCCCGTACGCCACTGCGTTCGTCTAGAACCGTGCTTCCGTCGACCTGACACTGCTGGCTCAGGCCAAGAACAAGCTCGTTGACCCCCAACGTCATGGAGTGGATCAGGAAAGTGACACCGGCGGCGGGGCCGGCCTTGAACAGGACGGTCAACTTGTCCTTGATCTCATCACTAAGCAGCTCATAGTCAGTGGACAGGACAACCAGCTTGAAGCCCTCCACCTTCGGTGAGAGCTGCTGACGGAAGTCCAACAGACTCTCCGTGCGCCCCTGGATGACGTTGAGGACAGCCTGAATGTGCTCGTGCAGGTGGTGGATGGTCTCGGTGAGCTCCTGCGCGTCGTTGATGTGGCGCAGGATCTTCTCCCCGCCACTGTTGACCTCCTGGAACGGTGCTGCCATACCCTTGAGCGCATCATCGAAGACCAGCACCTCTAGCTGCCCTGGCGCTGTCTCCTCCAGCGCTTTGGCCATCAGGAACTGGGTGAACCGCACCGAGTCACGATTCACCAAGGAATCCTCGACCCATATGTTGCTCCGCCCGATGAAGCCTAGGATGTCATTGCCAAGAGAAATCGTGTCGGCTACCTGACTTTGCATCGTTGATCCAATCGCGATTAGAAGGCTGTGACCCTAGGATCGCTTCTCCAGGATATCCAGGATGGCTCGGAGCTCAGCCTGCACTTTTTGGTGCTCAACGACTGAGCGGTCGTAGGCATCCTTCATGCGTTTGTATTCGGCGTGGCGGACAAAGAAGAATACGACCCAGGCGGTCGGTGCTGCAAAGAATAGCAATGTCACGATATGGGGGTATGAGATGAATGCGATGATACCGAGAATGGCTATCCCGACCGCTTTGAGCGGGAAATCAGGGACCCGGTTCGGGTCGGCGGGTGGAACCTGCAGTAACTCGATGCGCTTGATGTAGAGATCGATGAACTTGATGATGGTTGCCGTGAGATGCTGTGGCACGTTAAGTCCGGTGAACTTGTCTCGCATGTTGCGGAACCAGTTCTTCGACTTCTCGAGCTCATTTGCGTCGAAACAGTGCTCCTCAAGTGCGACGCAGCAGTAGTGAGTGACGGCGTCACAGGTGTCAGGGCCCATCTCGGCATCCGCTTTGAGTCCCTCAACACAGATGTCTATCGCCCGCGTGTACTGTTCCATCCTGATGTAGCAGGCGGCCATACGGAATGCGATGTCAGGAACCATTTCGCGTGGTGCCTTGGTCAGCGCGCGCTGGAAGCACTCAATACCTTTTTCGTACCTCTTTGTGAAGTAGAATGTGACGCCGCGTACTCGGTAGACATCCACGGTGTCTTCACCCAGCTCATCAAGAACATATGCCTCGGCTGCATAGTCTTTAGCTGCGTTGTAGTTGTCCTCAGCGAGCTCGATCCACGCGGAGATTACATAAGCGTTTGGATCATCGCCATGCTCGCTCCGTGCCTTGCGTGCGGCAACACTGGCTGCCCCTGGGTCGTCAGCGAAGTAGTACGTCCAAGCTCGGCCGATCCAGTCGATATCCTGCTCAGCCACTTCAGGGAGTGCGCGCAGAGAGCGGTCGTATGCATCGCGCGAGTCTTCATTTGAGAACACGTTCGAGGCGTTCTCAATCATCTTGAGCTTTGCTCTCGCCTCTTCGCCGCGGTTACCATTCAGTGACGCGCGTTGCCGCCACTGCATGCGGATCTTATTCAACTGCACCTGAATGTCAGGGGTGGCGTCGTCCTTGTCCAGGTTCAGTTCCTGGTAGTAATCGACCACGGCGACAGTCTGCTCATATGCCATCTCAGGGGTTCCTAACTCAACGATTCGGGATTCGGAGAGGAAAGCGAAGCGAGTGGTAGACGCATCCTTGCGTGCAGGCGCTGGTGCTGCGTCTGATTTGTATTCGCTTGGCGGAACCGAGATTAGTGAGACCGTGATGTAATCGACCAGTCTGAGTACTTAGACAGTAGTTTGCGGTGCGGGATTAAAGCGGTTTGTGGGATACATGAGAGCCAGCTGGCGCACTCTGTGCGGAAGTCCCAGGCTGGGTGTCGTGGAAACTGTAAGTTGTTAGACAAATGGTGGGAAGGACTGGCGCAGCGTGGTCTCGTAATTTTGATTCGTAGTCGTTATCGATCTGCTCGTAACGGCATGAGTCGTGAATGTATGCGGGCGCTACGTGTGTGTGCTGGAGGCCGAGAACTCGAGAGTGCCTACAGCGTGTACGCCGACTGGTGAGTCGTGGATGAGCGGCGCTGAACGCCTCTGCTGCGGCTCGTGGGCTGTCTGAGTACCTCAATCGCTGATGCCAACGTCAACTCGCGCGCCGAATTCGCTCTAGTGCGATCGCCCCCGCTGCGCTGTGAGATTGGATGGTGGCAGCGTACGGCGAGTGCTGCGGGCAGAGGCGAAGGACGACTGACTCGCCGTTTTTCGCGCGGTGCAGTATGCGAGTGGCGGTGTCGACCAGTGTGGTGGGGAGCGGTGCTGGTGCGGTTGCTAGGTCTGAGTCCTGCTGGGAGTCGTCGAGCTGGATGACGTTGACGCCTCGATCGCGCGCCTGCCGAACGGCGGCGACGAGAGCAGGCTGGCTTGCCAGGCGCGGCACGCGGATGAGATCGCGCAGCTCGGCTTCGACCCGCTGGGCCAGTTGCACCAAGGCGTCGCTTGGGGCGTCGGTGAGTGAACGCAGTTGCTCAAGCACTGGGCGTGACCGCCGGCTGACGTCGGTCAGTAGGGTGGTTTCGGCTTCGAGGCGGGCTTGCCTGGCGGTGCGGAGTACTTGTGCTTGGTGGGCTTGGCGCTGCATGGCGGTGATGCGTGGCTCGATTGAGCGCACCAGGGCAATTACAGTTGCGACCGTCAGGACGTTGATGCACTGAAATCCGAACGAGCGAACGAATGGGGCTGCTGGTGCACCGATCGCGACGACGGGCAAAAGGTGGGCGGCTCCCACGACCCCGAGGTTGACTAGTGCCAGTTTCAAACGCCGCTGATGAAGCAGGAGTACGGTGAAGATGGCGCTATACCCTTGGGGCCATGACGCCAACTCGAGTGTTGGTGTGAGGGGGCCCCAGGTGAGGAACGGAACTGTGCTCAGTGCTGAGGTGGAGAGTATGCACCAGCGCTGAAGTGCTCGCGCTAGGCCCCGTGGCGGCCAGGCCAAGGCAAGAAAGGAGCATGTGACGCCGACGGCGCTGGGGATGGAAGCCAACACATGGGCGGGCGTGCCGCTGCTGCGCATGACGTGGGCCCAGGCGGTGAGGACGATGCAGCCGAGCCCGATGCGGCCCCAGTGCCCGTGTACTGTGGCCGACAAGCCGTCACCGGTCAGTGGGAGAGCGTCTGCGGTGTGAGCCTTGGGAGTGGCTTTCCTGAGTCCGAGCTGGACGGTGGTACCACGCCCGATTTCCGACGACACGCTGGCGTGCCCGCCTGGTAAGTGGCGCATCCGTCCAATGATTGATTGGCGTAGCCCGAGGCGCAGCGGGCTCAAGCGGCTGGTGTTGAAGCCGACGCCATCGTCAGTGATCGTGATGGTGAGGGTGCTAGCGGACTGCTGGGTGGATACCGTGCAGTGGACGTGGCGCTGCGGCTCGCCGCCGCTGCTGTGCGCTGCGACGTTTCGCAGTGCCTCTAGGCTCGCGGCGAGAACTTCAACGAACTCGTCCTCAGACAGGCTGAGCTCTGCCTCAGTCCCCAGTTCAGGATCGGCAGCAGAAGCGAACTGGTACTCAACCTGCGGCTGCACGTGCTGCTGGCACCATGAGCGCAGTTGGTCGACGAGGTCGGTGGTGGTGTGGTGGTCATCGCTGTGTGTTGGCTGCTTCAGGAGCTCAAGTGCATCGGCTGCGGCGGCGCGGAGTCGTTTTGCCGGCATCCCGCGTTCCGGAAAGGACGAGACGAGCGCGGCCAGGACATGATCGTGGACGAGGTTGCGGGCATGGCGGCTGCCGGCCAGCTGGGCGCTCAGCCGCGTGGCGAGGTCTTCCTCGTGGCTGTTGCGCTGGCTCTCAGTGTCGATCTGCCTGGCACAGCCGATCAGCCAGTTGATCGGTAGGCAGTAGCAGCCCGCGAAGGTCGTGCTGTAACCGGCTCGGGTCAGCGCTTCGAGTAGCCCCTCGCTTCCGGCATAGAGACGGACGATGAACTCGAGCAAGAACAGCACCGCCAGGCCAATCACCGCCGTCCGCCAGCTCGCCACCGCTGCAAGCAGTGCCGCGGCAATCACCATCCCAAAGGCCGGCAGCGGGTGGATGCCTGATGCCAGATGTGGCTGATCGGGATCGAGATTGTGCAGCGTCAGTATGGCGGCACATGCCCAGCCATGAAGCGCAAGATAAACCCATGTCCCCAGTCGTGCCCCAGCGGCAGCAGCCGACGCGCGGGACGTATGCTGGCGCGAAATAGTGAATGCCGCCAGTGGGCACAGCGCTGGCGGGATCAGCAGGCCAAAGAGATACGGGTATCCAGCCGCCCAGCGATACCATCGGGGTGCCTCGGCAACTTGTTGAAACAGCGATGGCTCCTGATGGAACAGCTCGAAGAGCATCCCAAACAGGCTGGCACCCATAATCAGGATGATCTGATACGCGTCCTGGTTGGTGCCATCGAGCAGCATCCGGTTGACCAAGCCGGTTCGCTTCTGCTGGGAAGCACTGGTCGAGCCGGTGTCGGCGGCGAACGGAGCGGCGGAGGCTGCCATAGTGCTCAGAACGCGTGCTGGAGATCCAGTGTGGGAACGAGTCCTTCGGCCTGGGCCCGTACCAGCAGGTCGACGCGGCTACCAGCGGGGACGCCAGCGTCCATGAACTTGCGGCGTATGCGCGAGACGTAGGTATTGACGGTGTGGATCGACAGGCTGAGCTGACGGGCGACGAAGCTCGCCTCCGCGCCGGTGGCGTAGAGCGAGAGCACCTCCTGCTCGCTGGGCGTCAGAGCAGAAGTGACGAATGCGCTGTCTGCATCCAGAGCACTTGCCCAGTCCAGTGATGGCGTCAGCTCACCACGCAGCGCCGCCCAGATCGTGCTGATCAGGACATCCGGCGTCTCGGACTTGCGGACGACACCCAGAACACCGCCCTCACAGGCACGCCGGATCAGGTAGGGGTCATCGCCACTGGTGTAAGCGATTACCGCTGCGCCTCGCGTGCGCAGGGTACGGGCGTTGTGTGAGGGGTCGGAGTTGTCCGGTAAGCGCAGGTCGAGCAGTACCACATCGGGCAAGCGATCCTTCGTCGCGGCCGTCTCCTCCAGCAGCTGCGCAACACTGGGGTAGCCGCCGCGAAAGTGAAGGCTGGCGGTCATCGCCAGCATGGTCGTCACACCCAGGGCGATGACATCGTGGTCATCGACCAGGGCAACGGTGCCGACTCGTGGCACCTCGCCGGCGGGTGCCTGCTGGGCGATGGGATTGGTATGATGCGGGGCGACTCCGGCAACCGAGCCACCACCGTTGACAGGTGGCTGTGTCATCTCTGCGTCCTCACGAACCGTCGGGGAAAGGAGCGTGGATCAGGCGGTGTTGACGCTAGCAACCTGGTAGCGCGCATCACCATTGACGATTACCAGAGTTGACCAACCGGCAGTTAGCACAACCCTCCAACGGCGAGGCCGCACTTTTGGGTACATCACTCCTCACCACTCCCACCCAAACCCGCCGAACAGCCCGCCGTGCACGTCGCGCTGGGTGAGGGTGGCTTGGCCGTGGGTGTCGATGCTGGTGCGGTTGTACTGGTTGGCTGCCTGGGGGCGGGCGAAGGGGCTCGCCCCGGTGAACTGCCAGATGCTGAACGGCACCTCCCCGATGAAGCGCACCTGGATGGTGGCCAGCAGCGAGCGGGCGTGGAAGGCCCGGCTAGCCAAGGAGATCGGTGTGGTGGGTTCCTCGCCTGGCACGGGCTCGGCTCGGAAGGCGAGGTCGTAGCGCGTGGCGTCCTGCATCGGCGTGCGCCTGCCGGTAGCGGGGTCGATGTGCCAGAAGTGATCGTTCCACCCCGCGCCTTCGACAGGGCGGCTATTGACGCTGAACTCCCCGCCCGGCTGCGCCGTGACATGAGCGGGGTAGGAGCGGGAGATAGTGACGAAGTCCAGCTCGCCGGCCATGTTGGCCAGCCGGTAGTGGTCCACCGTGCCGCGCCACTGACGCTGCTCGACCACGATGAGCGTGGTGGTCTCCTCATAGACGATCCCACCGTGCATCTCCGGCACATCCAGCACCAGCGGTGCCTGGGCGTAGCGCCCGGCCACCAGGCGACTGTGCAGCAGACGCAATCCGGCCTCCTCCCGCGAGGCAATCGTCTCCATGCTGCAGCCCAAGCGGCTCGCCATCGCTCGTCGCCGCTCCAGCAGGCTGCCACTACCCACCGTCTCAGGGCTGAGGGCAAAGGCTGCCAGCAGCACACCCACCAGCGGCTCGTCCTGCTCACTCCCGCTCTCACTCAGGCTGTGGATGGCTGAGACGAAGCGATGGCGCAGCCGCTCAAAAGAGTCCTCCAAGCTGCCCCGCAGCACCTCATCGACGATCGGGGCATGCACCAGCCGCGCCGCCGTAAACCCACCGCGCTTACGCAGCCACGCCAGCTCACGCAGCAAGGACGCCGCATCATCGGCATCGAGACGAGCGCGGGACATGAGTAAGCCTCCTAGAGGGGAGTGTGGGCAGAGTTGGTGTGGGGATAGGGAGAGATGACGTCGCTGGCGCGGGGCAGCGACGAGATAACCGACGTGCCAGTACCGGTGCTGGTAAGACGCCTGCTGTGACGGGCCAGTCGTGAGTGGCGACTCGGGTGTCAGTCGGACGGGACGGGCCGCAAACCAGCCTAGACCGAGCGGTCGGGACAAACCAGGAGATATAGCAGGGGAGCCGAAGAACAGCGGCGAGCCGTCTGTGCCTGGCTTGGCGTACTGGCTCCTTGCCCCAGTCGCTGCGCTGTCTCCCGCAGTGAGGCTGGCTCATAGCTGCTCGTGCCAGTGGTGGACGCCTGAGCGAGCCCTCTTTTCCAACTTTCTTCCAACTTTGACGGCGCTGCGGCGCGGCCTGCCTACCGTTCTAACCAACGCCACGAGCCTGGGGCCAGACCGGCAGAAAACGCCGGTCTGGCGCGGCTAGTGGCAGGTAGTACGGCCTGCTCCATCCAGGGTGGCAGCACGCCGTCGGCACGAGATGACCGGCCCGGCTGGTCATCTTCCTCGCTTCCTTCTCCTCTTCTCGAAAGGACCTCTCATGGCTTCTACCAATCTCAGTCTCTTCTCGCCCCAGCGCACCCGGATGGGGGTGGTGCTAGGCAATGGCCAGGCCCGGGTGACCAGGCGGGAGATCGAGCAGGTCGCCGCCCAGGCAGAAGTAGCGGCCCAGGCCGAGCAGGCCCGGGCCTTCCTGACCTCCCAGGTCCTGACCAATATCGCCACGCTGGTCACCCAGGCCGAGGCCCAGACCCGCATCGCCCCCGGTGGCGCCCAGTTCTACGAAGCGATCATCACGGGGTACGCCCTGGGTGCTGGGCAGCGCATCGGGCAACTGTAGCCCAAAGGTCGGTGCGGCTTCTCTTCACTTCCTCCTCTTCTCCTCACATTTTCTTCTCTTCTTCTCTCATTTCTTCTCATCTTCGGAGGTTTCATCATGACGGTTGTAATCGGGATCCTGGCCCTCATTGGTCTGGCGGTGGTGGGTGCAATCGGCTGGGCGTTCGCCCAGGGGGTGCGCGATGGCCTGGCCCAGTGGCGGGAGGTGCCACCGGGCGGAACGAGTCAGCCGGTGCCCGTCGGCGAGCCGCCGCTGTCGCTGTCTGCCGCATTGCCGAGCAGCTACCAGGCCGGTCAGCTCGCCGGTGAGGTCGCAGCCAGCTGGCACTCTGCACACCAGGCGGCCAGAGCAGCTGGAGCAGGCGTCCCGGCCAGCTCATCCTGAGCAGCCGCCCTGGCCCTGGGCAGTGAGCTGAGCCAGCAGCGCCAAGAGGCAGGCCGAGCCATGCAAGCAGCCATGGCCCAGGTGCTGCAGGACAACGAACAGGCAGTGCGGGACACAGCGGCGTCTACCTCCACCGACAGAACTCACGGCACCGACGGCAGTGACGACCGTGACGGTGCGTCTTCTGGCACGGTGCCGGATGGAGTGGACAGCAACGGCACGGCAGAGGGTACATCCCACCCCACCTGGCCGGCTCACTCGCCCTCGCGTCGCCCGCCGCGCCCGCGCCCCAGGCGGTGCACGCAGCAGCGACCGGCCCGGTCGGACGAGCAGCAGCCGTGAGGTGGCCGGTGATGGTTTGCGCTTGTGCCGAAGGGGAGCTGGTTTGTTGTCGTGGGCTGGTGTGGTGGGTGTTAGTGCTTGAGCAGTCCTCCGTCGACAAATACTTGGGTGCCTGTCATGTAGCTGGCGTCGTCGGAGAGCAGGAAGAGGGCGACGGCAGCGGCTTCATCGGCGGTGCCGATCCGACGCATTGGGGTGTCGCGTACCACGCTGTCTTCAAATTCAGTCCGAGTTTGCTCGGGCAGGAAGTTGCGGAAGTCGGTGGCGATTGCTCCTGGTATCAGCGTGTTGATGCGTATGCCCTCTGGTGCCAGTTCGTCGGCCCAGGATCGTGCTGCAGCGACCAGGGCGGCTTTGGTGGCGGCGTAGACAGATGTGGCAGCGTTGCCTTCGTACACCGAGCTGGAGCTGGTCAGCACGATCGACGAACCGGCATGGAGATGGTGGCGCAGCAAGCTGAGCTGCAAGAAGGGGGCGCGAACGTTGACGGCCATCATCTGGTCGAAGAGGTCGGGTGTGGTGTCGGTCAGGGCGCCAATTCGGGCGTAGCCAGCGTTGAACCATATGCCGTCGAGAGGAGACGTGATGTGGGATGCGAGTTGTCTGGCTGTGTCTGGGTCGGCTGCGTCGTTGATGAGTACTTGGGCAGATGGAAGTTCTTGCTTGAGTGCTTGTTGTCTCGATTCGTCTCTTCCGGTGATGATGACGTGGCCGCCTTCTGTCAGGATGCGTCGTGCGCCTGCCAGGCCGATGCCGCTTGTGCCGCCAGTGATCAAGATGCGCTTGCCTTGGAAACGATTGTTCGCGTTCGTCTTTTCGCTCATGTCTGGTTACTCCTTTCGGGTTTGTGTGGTTTGTATTTTTATTCTAGCACGCGGATAAGGGTGTTGTGGTCGTCTTGACGTGGCCCTATTGAGTGCTGGTGGGCTGGTGAGAATTAATGGTGCGCTCGCATTTTCGCCCACTTGTTGAAAAAACTACAGCACCGACTTTCGCAGCCACTAAGTGGCGTGTGTGTCCATTTTGTTTCCTGGGGTGGCACCACAGAAACGGCTCAAGAACGGGACGTGTCGCGTCGCTTCGCAATCTGAATTGGGAGGCCTTGCAACACGCGAGTGTTCGTGGAATGTATGGGATAAGGGCAACTTGCTGCCGATGCGCGAAATAGCTGGCAGCTGGCTCGCCCGGAGTAATAGCAAGTACGAAAGAAAAAGGAGGGACACTATGCAGCAGCAGAAACAGACAAGACGAGCGTGCGCTGGGGGAGCGGCATCTCGGCACGGTGCGGCGGCCAAGCAGGCGGGCTCACTAGCAAGTCAGAACGGTGGTGTGACGGCGACCAGCGCTTGCTCGTCGCCCACCATCCCTGGTCTGCCGCCTGGTGGCTTTGCCACCATCTTGGTCGATCCGCCTTGGCCACTGCAGAGTGGTGAAAAGCACTACCGGACGATGAGCCTGGCGCAGATCAAGGCGCTGCCGGTGGGGTCGTTGGCGGCCCGTGATGCCCACCTGTGGCTGTGGACGACCAACGCCTTGCTGCCGAAGGCGTATGAGGTGGCTGAGGCCTGGGGCTTTACGGTGCGTAGCCCACTGACCTGGGTGAAGTTCCGCCTTGGCCTGGGTGGTCGCTACCAGCTGCGTAATGCTACCGAGCAGTTGCTGTTCTGCACCCGGGGGAGAGCGCCGCTGGGTTCGCGCTCTCAGCCGACCTGGTTCAACGCGCCAGTTCAAGAGCACTCGCGCAAGCCGGCTGAGCAGTTCGCCATTATCGAGCGGGTCAGCCCTGGGCCGTACCTGGAGCTGTTTGCCCGCCGTAGGCCAGAGTCGAACCAGCCCTGGGCGGTGTGGGGAGACCAAGTGGACTCAGATATCCGTATCCCCGGCTTTGCCGTGCCGCGGTACAGCGAGCGGGCGCACGAGAACGAGGAGGTCTTGCGATGAGTCGGCTGTGGCGAGACAAGTACCCAATTCGCAGTCTTCGAGGAGATGGTGATGATGAGCGATTCGAGGCGTTCGCTTGCTGGCAGCCTGCTGCGATGCGGCGTCGGCCTGCTCCTGATCGCGATGGGGCTGAGGTGGATCGTCGCCATCGTGCAAAGCAGCTGGCCCTGGCTCGTCGGGCTGCTCGCCATGAGCGCCGCCGCCTGGCTAGCAGTGCGCTGGTGGCAGAGCCGACGGGAATGGTGAGAGAGCCGCTCAGAAGCGAGGGACAGACGGATAGGCGTCGTCAGGCGGAGCGGGCTGAGCAGTGCTCGAGTTGGCCCATTGACGACAAGACGCGGCAGACGCGTTCCCGTCGGCGTCGCAGTTCTCACACCACTGCTGCAGGCCACCGGAAGAACGGTGGACAGCCTCATGCCTCGAGGAGTCAGCAATGATGGCCCGCTACGCCGGTGGTCGGCCTGGTTCGTCGCGGCGGGTGCGCTTGGTGCCGGTACGACGGAGCGGCCTGGATCACCGGGCGGTGGCGCGGATTGTGCTGGCGTTGGCGCGGCAGATGGCGACGGATGAGGCTGTGGAGGCATCGGCGGATGATGCGGTGTCCTCAGGTGCTGAGGTCTGCGCGAGGCGTGAGCATGTCGCCTCGGTGGGGCGTTGCGTTGCGGAGCGGATGTCGTCCTGTCGTCATGACGGTGCTCACCGTTCACCTCACGAAGATGCTGCTGCCTCGTCCGCCCTGGGAGGCACCCCGTGATGGCCCGCCCGACTCAGCCCCTGGTGTGGCACCAGCTGCGGTTTGCCCTGCCGCTCGCCCAGGACACAGCGGTCGGTCTGGTGGAGCGCATTCTGGCGGACGCTTCGCTTGGTCGGGTGGTGCTGGAGCTGCGCGCCTCAAGCGGTCAGGCGGTCTGGGCGGTGGGCTCACAGGCGGGTGAGCGGTTGGTCTCGGTGGTGCGTGAGCTGGTGCCGGGCTGCCGGGTGTCTCGTGGTTGCTCGCGACGAGCGGTGGATCAGGCAGTGGTGGTGTCAGCCCGCCCGGTCGGGGCGGCACTGGCGACGGAGCGTCTGGTGGCGGTGGTACGGGCTGTTCTGGCGGCTTTGGCGGTGACGGCTGAGGACGAGGAGCTGGTGGTTCAGCTGCAGCTGGGGCGGCGCTTCTCACCGCAGGTGCTGGGGCGGGTGGAGCCGCAGGGCTGGCTGGAGCTGCTCGGGCTCGTACCGATTCCGTCTCTTAGTGGTGAGCGGGGTCGGCGGATGCGGGTGCAGGTGGGGCGGCATCGGGCGGCGGGGTGTCTGCGCTTGGGGGTGCGGGCGGCCTCGCCGCTGCGCCAGCGGGTCCTGCTGCAGGGGTTGCTGGGGGCGCTGCGTCTGCTGGAGGGGCCGGGGGTGCGGCTGCGGGCTCGCACGGAGCACCCCGCCAAGCTGGATGGGGTGCGGCGGCCGTGGCGGGCGGGGCTGGAGCTTGGTGCAGGAGAGATTGTGGCGATGGTGGGCTGGCCGGTGGGTGAGGGGGCGCTGCCGGCGACGCCGTCGGCTCATCCGCGGGTGCTGGCGCTGCCATCGGCGCGTGAGACGCAGCGGGCGTTTGCCACGGGGGTGGCGGATCAGGCGGGTGAGCGTCTTGGTATCTCGATTGGTGATGCGCTGTATCACACGGTGCTGCTGGGGCCGACGGGGGCTGGTAAGTCCACCGCCTTGGCGCATCTGGCGTTGGCGGACATTCATGCGGGTCGGGGTGTGCTGCTGATTGATCCGAAGACGGATCTGGTGGCGGACATTCTGGCGCGGATTCCTGAGCAGCGGCGCGATGACGTGGTGGTGATCGATCCGACCAGTAGCCGCCCGGTGGGGATCAACCCACTGGCCCGAACGCAGACGGCACGCAGTGCGCCATCGTCATCAGGCGGTGGTGTGCTAGGTGGTGGTGCGTCGCCGGAGCTGGTGGCGGATACGGTGCTGGCGACGTTGAAGGGGGTGTTTGCTGAGTCGTGGGGTGTGCGGGTGGAGCAGGTGCTTTCTGCGGCGTTGGTGACGCTCGCGCGCACGCCGGGGGCGACGCTGGTCGATCTGCCCCTCTTGCTGACGAATCCGGCCTACCGTCAGCGGCTCATTGCGGCCTCGGGGGCGGATCCGCTGGGGACGGGGCAGTTCTGGGCGGCCTATGAGGCGCTCAGTGAGGCGCAGCGTCAGCAGTGGGTCGGGCCGGTGCTGACGCGCCTGCAGCCTTTCCTCATCCGCCCGCACCTGCGGGCCACGCTGGGGCAGGCTGCGCCGTCGTTCGACCTGGGGGAGGTATTCACCCGGCGGCGGATTGTGCTGGTTAGTCTCAACAAGGGGGTGCTGGGGGCGGAGTCGGCTCGGCTGCTTGGGTCGCTGCTGGTGGGCCAGCTCTGGCCGCTCATCCTGGCCCGGGCAGCGGTGGAGCCGTCGCGGCGGCATGTGGTCAGTGTCTTCATTGATGAGGTGCAGGACTACCTGTCGCTTCCGGGCAGCCTGGCCGACGCCCTGGCCCAGGCCCGGTCACTGGGCGCGGCCTTTCACCTGGCGCATCAGTACCGCGGGCAGCTACCTGCGGCGCTCAAGGCGGGGATCGATGCCAATGCGCGCAACAAGATCATCTTCTCCCTGAGCGCGGCGGATGCGGCCGAGCTGGCCCGTCAGGCGATTGGCCTCGAGGCGGCCGACTTCCAGCTGCTGCCGCGCTTTGGTGTCTACGCCCGCACCATGCACCACGGGCGGGAGAACCCCTGGTGCCACGCCACCACCCTGCCACCGACCCCACCAACCCAGGACGCCCTGGCACTGCGCGCGAGCAGCCAGGCGCGCTACGGCCAAGACACCGCGCAGGTTGAGGCCACCCTGCTCGCGCGAATCGGGCAGAACGGCGAGACGACCGGTGATGACGTGGCTCGGATAGCAACGGACGACGCGACAGGTGAGCTCGGGGGAGAAGCCACGAACGACGGCACTGGGCCAGCAACCAGTGTTTCGGCCACGGTGCCCGGCGTGGTGTTCGGCCGCCGACCTGGGCGGGATGGAGGGACGGCATGACGGGCGGAGGAATTGAGCGTGTCCTCCGCATTACGTCGGCTGCGCTGACGGGCCGCCCCTCGCGTGGGAGCGCTATTCCAGGAGCCACCGGCTGTCCGCGGGAAGGCCATTGCCTCAGTCATGAGCCTGGTCGCACGCGCTGCCTGGCCGCCCTCTCTCCTCCGGAACGCTGTAAGGGTCGGCATTCACTGAATACCGACCTCTTGCGCTGGGTTGAAAACCGCTCATTGCGATCGGTTTTCACACTCCTGCGGATTGAGGGACGACCCGTCAGCGCTGCCGTCGAGACAGTCCCAGCCGCTCCCTGTGGGGCTCTTTGCAAGCTGCGACGTATTGCCCCTATCTGGCCTCTGCGCTTGTCTCCACCACTGGAGCACCGAGACGCGTCGGGAGACGAATCGCCAGACGCATCGCTGCAGCGAGCAGGCGCGGCTATCGGCGCAGTGGTGCGGCACGGGCGCGGTTACGGGAGGCGACTGATGGCCCCATGTGGCCATCCCATCCACCACTAACAACGGCCCCGGCCTCACAGCCCTGGCTCGCAGCAGCGACTCGATCAACCACATGACGATCACGAAGGAGGAAACCGCAATGAACACAGCGATATCGGAATACGCGAGCGTCGGGACAGGCATCGGTCTGGCAGTGCCGACATCCGCGACGACACCAACGACGATGAACGGAGCAGCGACGACAGAGGCAGCGAAGTCTCAGCGCCAGGCTCCGGCCCGGATTGGCCGCGCCCAGCTGCAGGCGATCGCTGAGCGGCTCGATATCACCGATCACGAGCTGCTGGGTCTGCTAGCGGCTCATCGCTATGCCACGACGCGCCAGCTGGCGCAGATCACCGAGCTGTCTGGGCAGTACGGTTCGGCCCGTTCGGCGCTGCGCCAGACCAGTCGGCGGCTGCGGCGTCAGCACGGGCTGGGTCTGGTTGCTCACCTGGCACGGCGGATCGGTGGCACGCGGGCCGGCTCGGCGGGGTACGTCTGGTACCTGACAGCAGCGGGGCAGCGCCTGACGGACGAGGGACGCGGAGCGCGGCGGCGCATTCAGGAGCCGTCGGCGCTGTTCCTCGCCCATACGCTGGCGATCACGCAGGCACGGGTCGTCATCGAGCAGGCCATCCACGCCGTCGGTGGGCACCTGGCCCGGCTGCGTACCGAGCCGGCCTGCTGGCGCTCCTGGCTGCGGCTCGGTGGGGCACTGGGCTGGCTCAAGCCGGATCTGGAAGCAATCACGGCAACGGATACCGGCGCAGAGGATCACTGGCTCCTCGAGGTCGACCTGGACACCGAGCATCCGGCGCGGCTGCTGGCCAAGTGCCACGACTACCAGGCTCACCTGGCCAGCGGCACCTTCCAGGCCCAGCACGGCTACTACCCGCAGGTGGTCTGGCTGCTGACCAACCAGGCACGAGCCGGCCGCCTGGCCGAGCAGATCGCCGCCGACCAGACGCTCACCCCGGGGCTGTTCAAGATCACCGCCGCCCCCGAGCAGCTCGCCGCCCTGATCCAGCGCGGCCCATGACACGACGAAAACACTCCACCCGCCCTGGCGTTCTCAGCGCGCTTTTCTCCGCAAAGAGAACAGTGCCACAGAAAAATGTGCAGCAACGACAGAAAATGGCGCAATAGCGCGGCAAAGCCGCTCGCGCGGGGGTGGTGGAGTCGTTTCTCGGGGGTATATAAAACCGGACTGGACTTTTCCGTCCATCTGAGCGTCAATAGAAAGAGGAGAAACACAAACCAATGAAATAGCAATATATGACGAGAGGAGGACACCGATGACAACACAAACCAGAACGAACGCACGAGATGAGCACTCGGCGGTACTGGAGGCGGTACCGGCCACCGCGCTGGACGGCCAGACGGGCACCGGGGCGATCGCCATCTTCTACGGCGCGGCCCGCTACCCATTCGAGCTAGCCCGGCAACGAGAGCTGGTGGAGGACTATGCCGAAGCAACTGGCCTCAACCTGGTCACCGAGTTCCACGACCGCCAGCAGCGCCAGCACGGCCTGAGCATGCTGCTCGATGCCTGCCAGCGCGGTGGGGTGGAGTACGTCATCACGGCGAGCTGGCCCACCCCCAACCTCACCACCACCGAAGCAGACGCGGTAACCAAGCAGCTCGCCCAAGCCGGCACCCACCTGGTCTGCCTCAACCGCTGGCACCCCGGCGACGGCACCCCACCAGCCTGGTGGAACGACGAAGAAGGCGCGTGGATGCGCCAACTTGATGCGCTCAGGGAGGAAGACCGCCGACAGCGCGAGCAGACCAGTGAACATACCGAACCCAGCAAGGAGGTGCACCATGCCTGACGCACTCGCCCCCGATCCCTTCACTGCTATGGCCGCGCAACTGACCCCCAAGCGCGCCGTCTCATACATCCGCGTCTCCACCCGCGAGCAGGCCCAGCGCGGCGGTAGTGAGGAAGGCTTCTCCCTCCCGGCTCAACGGGAGGCCAACAAGCGCAAGGCCCAGTCGATGGGCGCGCTGGTGGTTAAAGAGTTCGCCGACCGCGGTGAGTCGGCTCGTAGTGCCAACCGGCCTGAGCTACAGAAGATGCTGGCCTACCTTAAGGAAGACGGTGGGATCGACTACGTCATCGTCCACAAGTTAGATCGGTTAGCCCGCAACCGGGCGGACGATGTGGAGATCAACCGGGCGTTCGAGGAGGCGGGTGTGCGGCTGGTGTCGACGAGTGAAAACATCGACCAGACGCCTGGTGGGATGCTGCTGCACGGCATCATGAGTTCCATCGCTGAGTTCTACTCCCGTAACTTAGCCAATGAGGTCATTAAGGGGATGGGCGAGAAGGCCAGGAATGGTGGGACGCTGGGCAAGGCGCCACTCGGCTACCTCAACGTCCGCGCCAGGGACGAGAACGGAAGAGAAGTCCGCACCATCGCCCTGGATGAGGAGCGCGCACCGCTCATCCGGCTGGCCTTTACGGAGTATGCGACGGGGCAGTGGACGACCAAGAAGCTCGCCGCTCACCTCCATAGCCATGGCCTAACGACCGTACCAACCGCCCATAAACCAGCCAAAGCAGTATCCGGCGCCCAGCTCCATCGCATGCTGCGCCACCCCTACTACAAAGGCACCATCTCCTTCCAAGGCGTCGAGTACGCCGGAGCACATGAGCCCTTGGTGGACGAAGAAACCTGGCGTCACGTCCAAGCCATGCTCGACTCTCATCGCTTCGGAGAACGCGAACGCCAACACAACCACCACCTCAAAACGACGGTGTACTGCGGCCTCTGTGGTGCCCGCCTGCTGGTGCAGAACACGCGCAACAGCAAAGGCGACCTCTACCCCTACTTCATCTGCGCCCGGCGGCAGCGAACCCACGACTGCGCCTTCCGCGCCGTCCTGATCGATGTCGTCGAAGAGCGGATGAGTGACCTCTACCGGACGATCCAGCTCAGCAGCCAGGATCGCCAGCTGGTGGAGCAGTACGTCCGGAAAGAGCTACACCACCTTGAGCGCGACAAAGACCGGACAATCCGCTCCCTGACGACCCGGCGGACGAACATCGAAGACAAGCGCCGCCGCCTGATGCACGCCCACTACGAAGGAGCCGTCCCCCTGGAGCTGCTCAAGGAGGAACAGACCCAGCTCACGGCCGAGCTGAACCATATTGAGCGCCAGCTGACCGCCTACCAGGCCGACATAGCCGAGGTGCGGCAGCGCCTTGCCCAGGCCCTTGACCTCCTCGAGGACTGCCACCGCCTCTACACGGCGGCACCCGCCCATCTGAAGAAGCTGCTCAACCAGGTGTTCTTCGAGCGGGTGCTAGTGAACCCACTCGTCGATGAAGACGGCCGAGTCGTCCTGCCGGAAGATGGAACGAATGATGGCAGCGGCAGGAACGCGGCGGATGCAGCAGCTGGCGACTGCCCGATAGGGGAGAGTGACGACGGGCCATTGCAGCGGGCCGCAGCACCGCGCCTATTGGCCGACGCCAGCAGCGACGCCAGCCTGGCAGCCGACCTCCGGCTGCCCTTCAACTGGCTGACCAGCCGACTGATGCACAACGTCGCACGACGCCGCAGTGCGACCTTGTTGCAAGACAACCCGCGAGAAAACCGGGACAACCAACTGGACTGCCCCATCAACAACATCGTCTGCAACGACGAAGCGCTCACCAGTGGTGGTGAGCGCTTCGCATCTTCATCAACCAACCCAGACCGTGTTACTCATGACCTAGGTTTGGGTAAGGCTATCGTGGTACCCCCACTGGGATTCGAACCCAGGACCTTGTGCTTATCAGGCACGACACGAGGTATAAGCTCGCTGCTCTAACCGCTGAGCTATGGGGGCGCGGCCGTGACGCCGACGGCGTCGAGGAGGCCGGCGCTGCCAGCGCCGAAGAGGCCCCGGTAGCGCGGAAGTAGGTTACCCCAGATGAGAGCTGCGTCGGTCGTTTTCCTGACTGTGTTCCGTCGGTGCTCCATCATGCGGACGTGTCGGGCTGCATCGACGTCGTCAGGTCTCAGCAATTCCGGGCCGTGCCGCTAGCCTGGTCGCATGAGTCACACTCCTGCACCTGCATTTTCTGGGGCCGGACGCGAGGCCTCACGGAACACCCCGGAAGGCTTCTTGACGGTCGGCGACGTCGTCAGGCTCGTAGAGGATGCCGCACCTTCTGACCTGGCTGCCTCATGGGACTCCAATGGTCTCATCTGCGGAGACCCCGCTGATCCGGTGCAGAGCATCCTGCTGGCAGTCGACCCGGTGACAACTGTTGTCGACGAGGCCCTCAGCTCCGGCGTCGACATGGTCATCACCCACCATCCTCTCTACCTGCGCGGAACCGATTGCGTCGCGGCCACCGACCCCAAGGGCCGTTCCATCCATCGGCTCGTTCGCGCCGGCATCGCGCTCCTCAACGCCCATACCAGTCTCGACGCCGCCCATGGGGGAGTGGCTGAGGCCCTTGCCGATCGCGTGGGTCTGACCTCCACCGTCCCTCTGGAGCCGGACCCGGTCTCCCCGGACCAGGGCATCGGTCGGATCGGCACACTTGTGCAGCCCATTACTTTGCGTCAGCTCGCGACCGACGTTGCCGCAGCCCTTCCGGACTCGGCTCCCGGCCTCCTCGTGGGCGGGGACCTCGACGCCGTCGTCGAGCGCATCGCCGTCTCAGGCGGGGCAGGCGACTCTCTTCTGCAACAGGCCCGGGAGGCCGGAGCCGATGTTTTCCTCACTGCTGATCTGCGCCACCATCCCGCCTCCGAGCACCTGGAGAACGGTCGCCCCTACCTCCTGTGCGGAACGCACTGGGCCACCGAGTGGGTCGGCCTGCCTCCGCTCGCTCAGCGGCTCGAGGAGGACGCCCGCTCCTGTGGCGCCTCACTGAAGGTCCAGGTCTCCCACATCGTCACGGACCCCTGGGTGCTGCGGCTGTCCACCGGATCAGACCGGGCGTGAGAGGATCATGAGAGGATTCGCAGCACCAACCTGTACGCACCTGAAGGAGCACACGCCGTGACCAGCGCCCCCATCGCCCAGCAGCGCCTTCTCATCGACCTCCAGGACCTCGACTCCCGCCTGGCACGGCTGCGTCACGAGCGCAAGCACCTTCCGGTCCTGGCCCGTATCGAATCAGTCATCGAGCGCCTCAAGGCCAACAAACGGGCCGCCATTCAGGCCGATGCCGCCCTCAGTGAGGCCAAGACGCAGGCAACCCGCAGCGAGCACGAGGTCGGCCAGGTAGTGCGCCGTGCCGAGGTCCTGCGCGAGCGTCTCCACTCCGGCAGCAGCGCCGCCCGCGACCTGTCCGCCATCCAGGACGAGATCGACCAGCTCGGTCAGCGCCAGTCCGCCCTGGAGGAGGCTCAGATCGCCGCCATGGAGGCTCTTGACTCGGCCCGAGAGGAGGCGGAGCGCCTCAGCCGGGAGGAGGATGAGATCCGCGCGGCCGGACGTGAGCTCACCGCCACACGCGACGCCGAGTTCGCCCGAATCGATAAGGAGGTCGAGTCCCTGGAGAACCAGCGGGCAGACCTGGCCGGAACGATTGAAACGGCCCTCCTGGCTGACTACGAGGCTGTCCGAACCTCCACCGGGGGTCTCGGTGCGGTCGCCCTGAGAGGACGGGCCATTGAGGGCGGCGCTGTTGAGGTCAGCCCCCAGGAGCTGGCGCGCATCGTGGCGGCCCCGAAGGAGGAGGTCATCCACGCAGAGGAGAACGACGTCATCGTCGTACGGATGGATATCTGAGAGCGGCTGCTTCTTAGCCGTCCGCCTGACGATCGGGCTCCTGCCCGGCGTGAACGATGGCCGCCGGTCTCAGTGAGTCGCCAGGGTGAGGACTCGTCGCCCCTGCCGGTCCGGCTCGGACATCTCAACGTCGTCGACGCCGTTCAGCCGCCCGGCGATGTTCGCGATGTCGTCCGCGTGCGCTTGCACGGACAGGGACTTGCCGGCAACGGCTCTGAGAAGTTCTCCGGTGAGCAGCCCCCGAGCCTGCTTCGCCATGTGGGAGACGACCTTGTGGGAGCCGTCTTCGGTAATGCGAACCACGCGCACCGTTATGACCTCGATGCCGTTACGTACGGACGGCTTCCATGCGGCCGCATAGTCCGCCGATCGACAGTCGACCACCAGTCCCTGCGCTGCCATGCCGGTGAGCGACGGCGCAAGGTACGGCTTCCAGAAGGATGGCAACCGCCCCGTTCCCGGAAGACACGTCCCCATGGACAGGCGGTGGTCCGGGACCAGGTCAGTGGGGGAGAGGGCGCCCCACAGGCCTGAGAGAATGACGCAGTGGCTTCTCAAGGCTCTGCGCCCGGTCGTCTCCTCGGCGATCGAGTCGAGTCCCGCGGCCTCGTAAAGCACTCCCGTGAACAGCTCATAGGCGGGGGCACAGGGAGCCGTCTCCAGAGACAGGTTCGCTTCTGCCAGCTCTGCGCTGCGTGGCCCCAGCCCCAGAACGGACGCGCTGTCCGGACGCCGGCTCACCTCGGTCAGCGCCGATATCACCTCACGGCGTGGCGAGGTCAGCCGCTCGGCATCCAGAAGCGAGTCGAGATCCAGTGACGGTCCACTGGCTGGAGCGGTCTTTCCCTCGGACGGAGGCAGCAGGATCAGCACCCGCACATAATAGGTTGTGACGCGGTTCCCGGCAGATCAGGGCCTTGCGGCGGGCACGGTTCCTCGACGACGCACCATGCGGCTACACTGACGCGTGCGGACGAGCCGACCGGGCGGCCGCGGTACCTGCAGTCGTCTTCACGGCGGCGCGGGGCTGAGGAACGTCCGGGCTCCACAGAGCAGGGCGGTGGCTAACAGCCACCCGGGGTGACCCGCGGGACAGTGCCACAGAGAGTAGACCGCCCACCGCATCCCGGTGAGCAAGGGTGAAAGGGTGGGGTAAGAGCCCACCAGCGCGACGGGCGACCGCCGCGGATCGGTAAACCCCGCCCGGAGCAAGACCGCACAGCTGGCGACTGAAGGCTGCTCGCCCAAGTCAGCGGGTAGGTCGCACGAGGCCGTTGGCAACAACGGTCCAAGATGAATGGTCGCCACCGCCCAGTCCGGTAACGGCGGGCGGCAACAGAACCCGGCGTACAGGTCGGCTCGTCCGTGCCACTCTTGATCATGACATGTGGGTGGGGCCGACCAGAAGCTTCTGGTCGGCCCCACCCACATGCGTCGAGCGAGCGGCTCACTCACTTTGCGGCGACATATACTTCATCGCTGCCGGAGAAGCCCTTGACGGCGAAAACGCCCTTGCCGTCATTGGCTGTGGCCTCGTCCACCAGGAAGACGAAATAGCCCTTCGCAGTGCCACCATCTCGAGGCATGTCCTGCTGGTTGAACATGGACTTGTCGACGAACGACTCGCTTCCCGAGGTATTTCCGTCGTGGGAGTAGTCGATCTGCAGACCGTACTTCTCGTACTGTCCCTTGCCCTTGTAGGAGACCTCGACAGGGACGCGGATGTAGACCTTGCCGGCGGGCGGGTCCTGGTAGAGGTACTTGTTGGCGGCCTTGATGTCCTCGTTCGCGTTCCACTCAACCGTGCCAACGGTGATGGTCACCGAGGCGTCCGGATCGTCGTCATACTTGCTGGCCTTGAACTCGACGGACGAGGTTGTGGGGTCGATGGGGTTCTTCGGGTCGGACCCAGGTCCGTTGCTCCCCTTCGACGAGTCTCCGGATGCCGCGGCGGAGGAGTCGTCGCTGGAGCTCGAGGACTTCTCCTTCTCTTTCTCCTTCGTTGACGACTTCTGTTTGCTGCTTTGCGAGGAGCTCTGCTCGGCCTTCTTGGAACCGCCATCGTCGTCGCCGGAGCCGCTCATGGCCCACACGACACCACTGATAACCAGCACAACGACGACCGCCGCCGCGCTCGCCCAGAACCACCACTGCTGAGTGATCGGCTTGGATCCGCCTCCAGGAGCACCTGGCCCACCGACGCCGCCGGGCTGCCAGCCCCCCGCCGGAGGCTGCGGGCCACCAGGAGCTCCCTGACCCTGGAACGGTGTGGGGGACTGGGCGTAGTCCATGTTGGCCGCATACGGGCTGGCTCCGGCAGCCTGGCCGGCATAGTCACCGGAAGGAGCTGAGGCTGACATGCCTGTCGGGTCGGCAACCGAGGCGTTGGTGCCCATCTGGGCCGTCGGAGCGGTCGACACCGCCTGGGTCGGTGCCCACGCCGGGTCGGATTCGCCACCAGCGCCTGCGGCCGAGGCGGCTGATCCACTGGAGGTGGCAGAGTCGTCAACCCAGATCTGCCAGCCCTCGGGTGCCGGGCCCCAGGCGGGGTCAGGCTGCCAGCCTGCAGGCGGCTCGAAACCCTCTGGTGGTGCGGGCCAGTTCGGTGGTGGATTGAAGCGCAAAGCCATGAGAACCTCCGGAAGGGAATAAAATGGGGGAAACCCGGCGAGGGTTTCCTGGGCAGAATGCAGATGCCACTGTCCACGGACCTTACGTCGTCACCTCGTCGTGAGGCAACGTGACAGGGGCCGACCAGCGCTGATGCGGATGGGGAGCGATACCCAGCGCCTCAGGGCAGAGTGAGTACCTCTGCGCCGTCGTCAGTCACCACCAGCGTGTGCTCGAACTGAGCGGTACGGGAGCGGTCCTTGGTGACCACCGTCCAGCCGTCGTCCCACTGCTCCCACTCGATGCCACCGAGCGTGAGCATCGGCTCGATGGTGAACACCATCCCTGTCTCGATGATCTCGTCGTGGAGGGGAGCGGCGTCGTAGTGCGGGATGATGAGACCGGAGTGGAACGCCTCACCGACGCCGTGGCCGGTGTAGTCACGCACTACCCCGTAGTCGAAGCGCTTGGCGTAGGCCTCGATGACCCGGCCGATGACGTTGACCTCCCGGCCCGGCTTGACTGCTTTGATACCCCGCTCCATCGCGGTGCGGGTGCGTTCGATGAGCAGCTCCGTCTCAGGATCGACCTCGCCGACGGCGTAGGTGGCGTTCGTGTCGCCATGGACGCCACCGATGTAGGCGGTGACATCAAGGTTAATGAGGTCGCCCTCGTTCAAGCGGGTCGAGTCCGGGATACCGTGACAGATGACCTCGTTGATCGAGGTGCAGATCGACTTGGGAAATCCCATGTATCCCAGGCAGGAGGGGTAGGCGCCGTGATCGCACAGGTACTCGTGGGCGATCCGGTCGAGCTCATCGGTAGTCACACCCGGGGCGATGGCCTTGGCGGCCTCGGCCATGGCAAGAGCTGCCAGACGGCCAGCCACCCTGATCCGCTCGATCGTCTCAGCATCCTTGATCTCCGAGGCCGTCACGCGTTCGGGACCGTTGTGGAACATGTACTCGGGTCGCTCGATGGATGCCGGGACAGGCCTCTCAGGACTGAGCGTTCCGGGAGTGAGTGTGCCGCGCGGCGCGCGGTCGGCCAGAGAGGCCTGGGGCATCGAGGGCGCAGAGGAAGCCGAAGAACTCATAGCATCAGCATAGGAGCAGGCGTCCGCTTCGTGGGACTTCCCTTTCAGCCGCACCGTGCTTGCCTCTCGAACCGCGCTATGAGTCTTGTCACCGTCAGGAGGAGAACCAGTGCTTCTCCGCCGGGAAGGTCTGCTCACGCACCGCGGTGCCGTAGTCGGCGGCCGCCTGCTGCAGCGCCTGGCCGACCTGGCCGAACTGGTGGGCGAAGCGCGGCGACCAGTCCGTCATCCCGGCCATGTCCGTCCACACGAGGACCTGGCCGTCGCAGCGGGCGCCCGCGCCAATACCGATCGTGGGGATCTCGAGCGAATCGGTGACGCGCGCGGCCAGAGGCTCGGGCACCATCTCCAGGACGAGGGCGATCGCCCCCGCCTCGGCCAGTGCCCGCGCATCGGCCAACAGATCCTCTGCGGCCTGGCCGCGCCCCTGGACCCGGAAGCCTCCGAGCATGTTGACGCTCTGCGGGGTGAATCCCAGGTGGCCCACCACCGGGATGCCTGCCTGGGTCAGTGCTCGCACGCTCGCGGTCCGGGGGCGGCCGCCCTCGAGCTTGACGGCGTTGGCTCCCGCCTTCATGAGACGCACCGCGCTGGCCAGCGCCTGCTCCGGGCCGGCCTCATAGGTGCCGAAGGGAAGGTCGGCCACGACGAGCGCGCGCTTGGTGGCCCGCGCGACGGAGCGCGTGGCCACCACCATCTCCTCCAGCTCCACCGGCAGCGTCGAGTCGTGCCCGAGCATAACGTTGCCGATCGAGTCACCCACCAGCAGCAGGTCGGTTCCGGCGGCGTCCAGGACCTGGGCGGTCACGGCGTCGTAGGCGGTGAGCATGACCAGCTTGACGCCGTCGTTCTTGGCGGCGGCCAGATGATGAACGCGCACGGGCTTGCCGCCTCCGATGGCGGCGGAAGTACCGTAAGGGGACTCGGGTGTAGCCATGGGGTGAGGCTACCCGAGGTGAGGGGAGGCTTCAGCGCGTCACTGCCCTCGTTGCTCCTCCTTCACCGGGGGCGATCCTCGAAACCTGCCTGACGCACCCGCGCACTAGGCTGGATGCCAGTACCAACGTCTCAGGCGGTCGACGGCGAGCAGCGCCGTCGGCCCGCTGCCGCACCCCACGCTGAGGAGGCCCCATGGACAAGCAGCAGGAGTACGTGCTCCGAGCCATCGAGGAACGTGACATCAGCTTTATCCGCCTGTGGTTCACGGACGTGTCCGGGCAGCTCAAGTCGGTGGCCATCGCGCCGGCCGAGGTTGAGAGCGCCTTCGAGGAGGGCATCGGCTTCGACGGCTCAGCGATCGAGGGCCTGACCCGTGTCTTCGAGTCCGACATGCTGCTCGCACCGGACCCCTCCACCTTCCAGATGCTGCCATGGCGGGACGGAGCCAACGGTGTGGCCCGTATGTTCTGCGACGTCCTCACGCCCGACGGCGAGCCCGCCCGCACCGACCCGCGCTCCGTGCTCGAGCGCCAGCTCGCCCGGGTCGCCGAGGCCGGCTTCACCTGCTACATCCACCCCGAGATCGAGTTCTACCTGGTCAACCGGGACGCTGACGGGCGCATCCGCCCCACCGACGACGCCGGCTACTTCGACCACGTGCCCGGCGGGACCGCCCACGACTTCCGCCGTCACGCCATCCTCATGCTCGAGCAGATGGGGATCTCGGTGCAGTTCTCCCACCACGAGGGCGGCCCCGGGCAGAACGAGATCGATCTGCGCTTCGCCGACGCCCTGTCCATGGCGGACAACATCATGACCTTCCGCGCCGTCGTCGAGGAGGTCGCCCTGGAGGAGGGCTGCCTGGCCACCTTCATGCCCAAGCCCTTCCCCGACCAGTTCGGCTCGGGCATGCACACGCACTTCTCCCTGTTCGAGGGCGACCGCAACGCCTTCTTCGACCCCTCCGGCCAGTACCAGCTTTCCGCCACCGGTCGGTCCTTCATCGCCGGGCTGCTGCACCACGCCTCGGAGATCACGGCGGTCACCAACCAGCACGTCAACTCCTACAAGCGCCTGTGGGGCGGGGACGAGGCCCCCAGCTACGTGTGCTGGGGCCACAACAACCGCTCAGCCCTGGTGCGTGTGCCCATGCACAAGCCCGGCAAGGCCCAGTCCGCGCGCGTGGAGTTCCGTGGCATCGACTCGTCGGCCAACCCCTACCTGGCTTACGCGGTCATCCTGGCCGCGGGGCTCAAGGGCATCGAGGAGGGCTACGAGCTGCCCCCCGAGGCCGAGGACGACGTGTGGGCGCTGTCCGAGATGGAGCGCAAGGCCCTGGGGATCCACGCCCTGCCCACCTCGCTCAAGAGCGCGGTGGCGGCCATGGAGCAGTCCGACCTGGTGGCCGACACTTTCGGCGAGGACACCTTCGAGTTCTTCCTGCGCAACAAGCGCCGCGAGTACCGGGCCTACGACGCCCAGGTCACCGACTTCGAGATCAGCCAGTTCTTCCCCCACGTCTGAGTGGAGCAGGAGGCCGTCGTGAGAGAGCATCGCGCGCAACGACCACCGGTGGGGGCGCCCTCACGGCACAGCTCCTCACCCAGGACGCTGCTCCTGCGAGCCGGTTTCCAGAATGCCACCCGCGCCGGTGCCCTCCTGGATGACCCGGCGCTAAGACTCCTCCTCTCAACCGACAGTGACGCCGACGACGCCGACCGCACCGACGGGCCATCCGCTCGGCCCTCGGCTGGTCGCGCCCAGCGGCCAGGTGGCCGAGCGGGTGGTATGCGGCTCGGCCCCGGTGCCGAGGAGCTCATCGAGTCCCTGGCTCTCACCGCCGATCCCGACATGGCCCTGCTCAGCCTGGTCCGACTGGCTGAGGTCGCAACCGCAGCCGAGTCACGGCCCGCTGCTTCGCCCGACGACGTCGAGCCCGGGTGCACGCCGACGCCGGCAGCCCTTCTACGTGGCCTGCTCAGCGCGCCCGATGCTGGTACTCGTGAGCACCGGCATCGTCTTCTGGCGGTTCTGGGCGCCTCCCAGGCCCTGGGAGACTTTCTTGTCGCCCACCCGGAGCGCATCACAGCGCTTGCGCCGGCCAGAGCCTGGGACGCACCCCAGGAACCGGGGGCCGCAGAGAAGCTGCGGCGAGAGGTCCAAGGCGCGTTGGGGACGGCTCCTTCAGATGGTGATGAGGGCCCCCAGGATCCGGGTGGCCAGAACCCTGCCCTGGAACGTGCGACCGCTGCGCTGCGTCGCGCCTACCGTGACCGTCTCACCGCGATCGTCGCCGATGACCTCACCAGCTCGGACCCGATCGAGCACGTCTCGACCGTCTGCCGTCGCATGGCCGAGCTCGCTGATGCCGCCCTGGATTCCGCTCTGCTCATTGCCCGTGCCGCTGTCGGTCCCCAAGCCGATGAGGTGACACTCGCCGTGATCGCCATGGGCAAGACCGGGGCGCGCGAGCTCAACTACATCTCCGACGTCGACGTCGTCTACGTCGTCGGCCAGGCCCAGCAGTCTTGGATACCGCGGGAGCCACTCAGCGAGGAGTACCTCGTGGACATCGGCACCCGCCTGGCCACCGTACTCGCCCATGTCGTCTCCGCCACCGCGCCCGAGCCGCCCCTGTGGCCGCTGGACACGGCGCTGCGCCCCGAGGGCAAGGACGGCGCGCTCGTGCGCACGCTCGACTCTCACCTGGCCTACTACCGGCGATGGGCCGCCTCGTGGGAGTTCCAGGCCCTGCTCAAGGCCAGGGCCTGCGCCGGGGACACGGAGCTGGGCTCGCGCTACGAGCATGGCGTGGCGCCCCTTGTGTGGGAGGCCAGCCGGCGGGAGAACTTTGTCGAGGACGCCCGTGCCATGCGGCGCCGGGTGGAGAAGGAGTCCGTACCGCGCGGCGGTACGGACCGGCGTATCAAGCTGGGGCCCGGTGGCTTGCGGGACGTGGAGTTCACCGTCCAGCTCCTCCAACTCGTCCACGGCCGCTCCGACCAGAGCCTACGCGTGCGCGGGACCCTGGAGGCCCTCGACGCGCTCAGCGCCGGTGGCTACGTCAGCCGGGCCGACGCCGCGGCCATGAGCAGCTGCTACAAGGCCCTGCGGCTCCTGGAGCACCGCAGCCAGCTCTTCCGCCTGCGCCGCACCCACAACCTGCCGAGTAAGGAGGAGGACCTGCGCCGCATCGAGCGCGGTGTCAGCAACTGCCTGGGCCGGGGCGACAGTCTGTGGGAGGACTTCAAGGACCTGCGCCGGCGCGTGCGAGCCCTCCATCAGGAGATCTACTATCGCCCCCTGCTGAGCTTTGCAGCCGCCCTGAGCGCTGACGAGATGGCTCTGAGCCCCCGGGCGGCGCGCGAGCGGCTCGCCGCCGTCGGCTACACGGACCCGGACGGGGCGCTGCGACACATCCAGGCCCTCACCGAAGGCGTCAGCCGCAGAGCGGCCATCCAGCGTCAGCTCCTGCCGGTCATCATTGGCTGGATCGGCGAAGGCGCCGACCCCGACTTCGGCCTGCTGTCCTTCCGCCGCCTGTCGGAGGCCATCGGGGGATCGCACTGGTACCTGGCCATGCTGCGGGACTCGCCGGTGGCCGCGCGCAGACTGTGCCAGGTGCTCTCAGGCGCTCACTGGGCCACCGAGCGCCTGGCGGAGTTCCCCGAGTCCATCGCCTGGCTCGACGACGACGCCGAGCTCGAGCCCCGCCGCCCCGGCGCCCTGGCGGAGGAAGTCGCCGCCGTCCTGCGCCGACGCAGCCTCAGCGGGCCGGATGACACTGCGCTCGCTGAACAGGCGCTTGAGGCGGTCCAGGCGATCCTGAGGGTGCGAGCCCGCGAGGAGGTACGAGCCTCACTGGCCGATTGCCTCGACGGCATCGATCCCGAGCGCACCGCCTCCATCCTCACCGACGCCACCGACGCGGTCCTGGACGGGGTGCTGACGGTCGCCACCGGACTGGTCATTGCCCAGCGTGACGGTATTGGGGCCGTCGCCACGGGGCCGGACGCCAGCGGTGGATGGGACGGGGCGCTGGCACGGCACGCCGTCATCGCCATGGGGCGCCTGGGAGGCCGGGAGATCGGGTACGCCTCCGACGCGGACGTCCTGTTCGTCCATGAGGCCCACGACGCGGTGAGCGAGGCCGCCGCCGCTCAGGAGGCCGAGGCCGTGGCCAAGCAGGTCGTAGGGCTTCTTGCCTCAGCCCGTCCGCGCCCCCTCGAAGTGGACTCCGATCTGCGGCCAGAGGGCCGCCAGGGTGTTATGAGCCGCTCGCTGGAGGCCTACGGCGAGTACTACGGGCGCTGGTCGGCCCTGTGGGAGCGGCAGGCGCTGCTGCGCGCCAGGGCCTGTGCCGGGGACCGTGACCTGGGTCGGCGTTTCGAGGAGCTCATCAACCCGCTGCGTTGGGCCGAGGACGGATTGAGCTCCCAGGACCTGCGGGAGATCCGCAGGATCAAGGCCCGGGTAGAGACCGAGCGCCTGCCCCGAGGTGTCGACCCGGCCCGTCACCTCAAGCTCGGCCCCGGAGGACTCAGCGACGTGGAGTGGAGTGCTCAGGTGCTCCAGCTCGCCCACGCCGGACGGACTCCGGAGCTGCGGACCACCTCGACCATCGGCGCGCTCCAGGCAGCGGTTCGGGCTGGGCTGCTGAGCGCCGACGACGGGGGAGTACTGGCCTCGACCTGGATCCTGGCCAGCCGGTTGCGCTCCGCGATCGTCCTGGGCACCGGGCGTGCCTCCGGGCCGCGCTCTCAGGTCCTTCCCATCCAGATCCGCGAGATCCGTCTGGTGGGGCGTCTCATCGGCCTGGGCAGCGGCAAGGAGCGCGAGCTGGAGGACCTCTACCGCCGCAGTGCACGCCACACGCGAGCCGTGGCCGAACGCATCGTCTTCACCGACGGCACCGCCCATGGCTCGCCCCCGTCCGCGCCGACGCCATCGACCAGCACCTCGGTGAGTCAGGATCAGAGCGCGGAACCGGCGCCGGGCCGCTCAACAGGCTCGGCCAGGAATGCTCACGGACAGTCCCGTCGGGGTACAGCGGCGTCAGGATCCAGGAGCCCCAGACGTGCGGGTCGTAACCGGGCAACCAGGAGGCGTCCGGAGGGGCCCTACCCCTGGAGCTGACCGGGCGGACACGGAACCAGTCGGGCAAGGCTGGGCGACGAGGATCGCACCGTCGTCGAAGGCCGGCGCACTGCGGACCTGGCAGACTTGGCGCCGTGAGGCTCATTCTCGTACGCCACGGTCGCACCGTCGCCAATGTCATGCAGGCACTCGACACCGCCTTCCCGGGGAACCCCCTGGACGACGTCGGCCTCCGGGAGGCCGACGGGCTGCCGGCCCGCCTGAAGGAGACAGGCCTGCTTGATGGACTGGGATCCCTGTGGGTCTCCCCGATCCTGCGCGCCCGGCAGACCATCGCCCCCATTGAGGCGGCCACCGGCCTGAGCGCCACCATCGACTCGGGCCTGCGCGAGGTCCTGGCCGCTGATCTGGAGATGAGCACTGACGCCCGCTCAGTGGCCTGCTACGTGGACACCACCCGTTCCTGGATGGCCGGGCGTCCCGCTTGCCGCATCCCCGGATCCCCGGAGGACGGCACCGACACGCTCCAGCGCTTCGACGACGCCGTCGGCCGAGTCGCCGAACAGACCGCCAAGGCGGGCAGCGCAGCAGCCCTGCTCGTCTCCCACGGCACCGCGCTGCGCCTGTGGACCTCCCTCAAGGCCGCGCCCGGAGGCGCCGTGGACCCGCTGTGGATCGCCGAGCGCCCCATGCATAACACTGGGATCACCGTCGTCGACGGCGATCCCAGTGCCGGGTGGAGCCTGACTTCCTGGGACGACGGCGCGTGGGACCAGGTCTCCTCCTGACCTGCTCGCCTTAGAGGACCGAGGAGAGGAAGGCCCGGGTGCGATCGGCCTGAGGGCTGTCCAGAACCTCGACGGGGTCACCGGACTCGCAGATGACGCCGCCATCCATGAAGACCAGCTGGTCACCGACCTCCCGGGCGAAACCCATCTCATGGGTGACCACCACCATCGTCATCCCGGAGGCGGCCAGGTCCTTCATGACCTGAAGAACCTCGCCGACCAGCTCGGGGTCCAGGGCGGAGGTTGGCTCGTCGAAGAGCATGAGCTCGGGGTCCATCGCCAGCGCCCGGGCGATCGCCACCCGCTGCTGCTGACCGCCGGAGAGCTGGGAGGGGTAGTGGTCGAGCCGATCGCCGAGCCCCACCCGTTCCAGAAGCTCGATGCCGCGCTCGCGGGCCTTGGTCTTGGGGGTCTTCTTGACCTGAACCGGTGCCTCCATGACGTTCTCCAGAGCCGTCATGTGGGGGAAGAGGTTGAAGCGCTGGAATACCATGCCGATCTTGGCACGCTGCGCGGCACGGGCCTTGTCAGACAGGGCGTGCAGCTCGGTGCGCCCGCCGCGCTCCACCTCGCGCATCCCGATGAGCTCGCCGTCGACCTTGACCCGGCCTGCGTCGATGGACTCCAGCTCGTTGATGCAGCGCAGAAGCGTTGACTTGCCCGAGCCGGAGGGGCCGATGAGAACCGTGACCGATCCCGGAGGCACGATGAGGTCGATGCCGCGCAGCACGTGCAGCTCGCCGAAGAACTTGTGCAGACCGCTGATCTCGACCTTCGGCGTCTCAGCCGCGGTGTGAATGGACGCGCTCATGGGGTGACCTCCAGGAAGGGATCGTCCTTGGTGGTGTGGGCATTGAGGATGGCCTGCTGGCGGGCGGACAGCCCCCGGTCACCGGGGGCGGAGTCCGTGTCGGACTCGAAACCCTTGCCGTAGTAGCGCTCGATGTAGTGCTGCCCCACCATAAGGATCGAGGTGATGATGATGTACCAGATGGCCGCAACGATGAGTAGCGGGATGATCTGGTAGGTCAGCGACGCGTAGGAGTTGGTGACGAAGGTCAGGTCCAGGGTGAAGGGGACTGCCAGCACCAGGGAGGTCGTCTTGAGCATGGAGATGGTCTCATTGCCGGTGGGCGGAACGATGACCCGCATCGCCTGCGGCAGAACGATCCTCCGCAGGATCTGACCCTTGCTCATGCCTAGGGCCCCCGCGGCCTCACTCTGGCCCTTGTCCACGGAGTTCAGACCCGAGCGTACGATCTCGGAGAGGTAGGCCCCCTCGTTGATGCCCAGTCCCAGAACGGCTGCGACGAAGGGCGTGAAGACCGTCGTCGTCTTGAAGGTCAGCAGCTCGGGGCCGAAGGGGATGCCCAGGCTCAGCTGCTGGTAGAGGGCGGACAGTGCCCCCCAGAACACCAGCTGGGTGTAGATCGGGGTACCGCGGAAGAACCACAGGTAGGCCAGTGCCACCCAGCGCAGGACCGGGTTGGAGGACTGCCGCAGGATCGCTGTCGTGACCGCCAGGACGATGCCGATGGCCATGGCCATGAATGTCAGCAGCAGCGTCCAGCCGACGGCCTTGACCACGTGGATCTCGCGCAGGAAGAACCAGACCGTGGACCAGTGGAACTTCTCATTGGTGACCAGACCGTGGATGAGCATGGCCCCCAGGACCGTGACGATCGCGGCGCTGATCCAGGTCCCGGGGCGGGGGACCGGCTTGGGGTTGTTGAGGACGACCTTGTCGTCGTCGGAGGCGGGTGAGGCAGTCACGGCTCACTCCTTCACTGCGGGATTGAGTTCTGCGGTGGTCAGTGCGGCGTCCTTCACGCCCCAGTTGTCCAGGATCTTCTGCCAGATGCCCTGGTCCATGAGGTACTGGACGGCAGCCTGGATCGCTGCGGTGAACTGCGGGTCGGCCTTGGAGGTCACCACGCCCTGGGGGGCGGCGTCCTCCACCTCTCCCAGGGTGACGATCTGGCCGTCGGTCAGCTCGACGGCGTACCCGGCCACGGTGGAGTCGGAGTAGGTGGCGTCGATGGTTCCACCGACCAGACCAGTGGTGGCCTCGGACTGCTTGGAGTAGGCCCGTACCGACAAGACGCCCTTGCCCGCCTCGGAGCACTCGTCAGCGGCCTTGCGCATGGCGGTCTCCTGGTCGGTTCCCACCTGGACGCCAATGGTCCGTCCGCACAGCTTGAGGTGGTCTGAGGTTTCGACGCCCTTGGGATTACCGGCCTGGACGTTGAAGCGCGAGCCCACGTTGATGTAGGTCGTCATGTCGACCTCGGCGGTCCGCTCGGGCGTCACGGTGAAGGAGGAGATACCGGCGTCGTACTTCGACCCGATCGAGGCGATGATCGAGTCGAACTCGGCGGTGTGGACCTTTCCTTTGACGCCCAGGACGGCGGCGATCGCGTTGGTGAGGTCAACGTCGTAGCCCACGGCCTTGCCCGAGGGATCGAGGAACTCCGCCGGTGCATAGTCCGTGGATGCCGCCACGTCCAGGACGCCGTCGTCGAGGGCTCCCTGAGGGAGCGTGGCGATGATGTCGGGCTGAGCCTGGATCGAGGAGGTGTCGTAGGAGTGGATCTGCGAGCTCCGGTTCGCGTTCCAGTCAGCGGCATTGGTGCATCCGCTCAAGATCAGGCACGCGGCGGCTGCCAGCCCGAGAGCGGTGTGTTGGCGGGACCTCATCGTGGATTGTCCTCTTCGGAGTGGATCAAGACGGAGAAAGAATATCCGCAATGCAGTATAGGTATGCAATATCTGAAGGTGGCGTTCAGCACGACGTCGGCCCTGAGCCTCGTGCATAGGAGGCTCAGGGCCGACGTCTGAGCTGTATGAACGACTCACAGGTCGTAGTAGAGCTGGAACTCGTAGGGGTGGGGGCGCAGTCGCAGCGGCTCGATCTCGTTGGCGCGCTTGTACTCGATCCAGGTCTCAATGAGATCAGGAGTGAAGACGTCCCCCTCGGTGAGGAAGTCGTGATCCTCCTCCAGTGCCTCCAGCGCCTGGTCCAGGCTGTCGGGGAGCTTGTCGATGTCGAAGTACTCCTCGGGCGCGAGCTCGTAGAGGTCCTTGTCGATGGGCTCGCGGGGCTCGATGCGGTTGCGGATGCCATCGATGCCCGCCATGAGGACGGCGGCGAAGCACAGGTAGGGGTTGGAGGAGGGGTCTGGCACCCGGTACTCCACGCGCTTGGCCTTGGGGGAGGAACCCGTGACCGGGATACGGATGCAGGCCGAACGGTTACGGGCCGAGTAGACCAGGTTGACCGGTGCCTCGAAGCCGGGAACTAGTCGGTGGAAGGAGTTGACTGACGGGTTGGTGAAGGCCAGCAGCGCCGGGGCGTGGGCGAGGATGCCTCCGATGTACCAGCGGGCCAGGTCTGAGAGCTGACCGTAGCCGCGCTCGTCGAAGAACAGCGGCTTTCCGTCCTTCCACAGCGAGTGGTGCGTGTGCATGCCCGAGCCGTTGTCGCCGAAGATCGGCTTGGGCATGAAGGTGGCGGTCTTACCGTTGCGCCAGGCCTCGTTCTTGATGATGTACTTGAACTTCATCATGTCGTCGCCGGCGGCCAGCAGGGAGGAGAAGCGGTAGTTGATCTCCTGCTGCCCGGCGGTGCCGACCTCATGGTGGGCCCTCTCGATGCCCAGGCCGGAGGCCAGGCAGGTGCGCACCATGCGATCGCGGATGTCAGCCATCTGGTCGTTGGGGGAGACGGGGAAGTAGCCGCCCTTGAAAGCGGTCTTGTAGCCCTTGTTTCCCCCCTCCTCCTCTCGCCCGGTGTTCCAGGCGGCCTCGGCGGAGTCGATGGCGTAGAAGGACTCGGCCGGCGAGGACTCGTAGCGCACCGAGTCGAAGAGGTAGAACTCCGCCTCCGCACCGATGTAGCAGGTGTCGGCGATTCCGGTGGAGCGCAGGTAGTCCTCCGCCTTGGCCGCGATCGAGCGAGGATCGCGGGAATAGACCTCATCGGTGAAGGGATCCACGATCGAGAAGTTGACGACCAGCGTCCTCTCCTCGCGGAAAGGGTCGAGGAAGGCGGTGGTCACATCGGGGATCAGCTTCATGTCCGACTCGTGGATCGCGGTGAATCCGCGGATTGAGGAGCCGTCGAACATGAGGCCATCGGTGAGGGCCTCATCCTTGAATGCGGCCACAGGGATGGTGAAGTGCTGCATGACGCCGGGTAGGTCGCAGAACCGCACATCGACCAGCGCGACATTCTCCTTCTCGATGAACGTCAGTGCCTCGGATGCGTCCTTGAACATATCTCCTCCAGGTGGGAAGGCGCACATACTTCGCACGTATGCACTGCGGCTGACTTCGACAACTATATTGACCTACCCGTGACACAGGAATGGCATGGGTGTTGCCTGAGTGTTTCGCTCGGTTTTTTGGCAGGAACCTAAGGGAAGTGGGGGTGCTGCGGTGCTGAAACACGTGGAGAGCGGCGCTCAGCGGCCACGCATCGCGCGACGGTCGGGACGCACCTTGTTGGGGTCGATGTGCCTGGGAACGGGCAGGTTCCTACCGGCCATCGAGGTCAGGCGCTTCGAGACCTGGGTGATCTCGCTGTCGGTCAGCGAGGTCGGCTTGGTCGGCAGCCCGCGCAGCGTCTTTGACAGCTCTGTCAGACGCACCTGTCCGGCGTCGGTACCCACCTGAAGGGTGTGGATGGGGACGGTCGACAGCAGCCGATGGACCTTGCGCTCCTCCTCGGCCAGCATGCGGCGAGTGCGGGTCCCCGGCCCCTCTGCGATGAGTACGACCCCGGGACGTCCCACGAGCCTCCACACGAGGTCCTGGTGCTTGGTGAAGGCCACGGGCTCGGGCTCCACGTACCAGCCCCGGCCGATCTGGTCGAGGACGGCCTTAGCGGCTCCCGGCATGCCTTCGATCTGTGCGTAAGAGGCGCGACGCACCGTGAGAGACAGGATGATCATGGCGACCATAAGCGCCATCATGATGCTCAGGATCAGCCAGTACCAAAGAGACATTCCGCTGGCGAAGGATATGGCCACGCCCACGGCGATGCAGACGGCGAAGGCCGCCAGCATCGCCCATCCGATCCACGGGTACGTGCGCCGCGAGATCGTGTAGGAGTCCTTGATGTTCTGAAGGTACTGAGCCAGCCGACGCTTCTTCTTCGGCTGGGGAGACTGGGCACTACTCACGGGCACACCATAGACGACGTCGGTGCGCTGGCACACACGGTCTCGCCGTCAGCGTGGTGGGCTCAGCTCCGTGGACGAGTCGGCCGCATGAGGCAGGACGTGGTGTTCAGCAGGCGGCGGCGAGATGGGGGTGGGTTCCCAGCAGAGCTGAGGCCTCCTGACGGGCGGTGGCGGGCTCGGCGAGCTGGGCGAGGCGCTCAGGGATGGGCCAGCCGCGCTTGACCATAGCCCTGCCCCACAGCATGCCGGCGCGGTAGGAGGAGCGCACCATCGGGCCGCTCATGACGGCGGCGAAGCCGATCTCCTCCGCCAGTCGGCTCAGGTCGACGAACTCCTGGGGCTTGACCCATCGGTCAACGGGGTGGTGCAGCTTGGAGGGGCGCAGGTACTGGGTGATGGTGAGGATGTCGCAGCGGGCCTCGACCAGGGCGGCCATGGCCGCTTCGATCTCGTCACGGGTCTCACCCATGCCCAGGATGAGGTTGGACTTGGTGACCAGCCCCGACTCCGAGGCGGCGGTGATGACGTCAAGGCTGCCCTCGTAGGAGAAGGCGGGACGGATGCGCTTGAAGATGCGCGGAACGGTCTCCAGATTGTGACCGAGCACCTCGGGGCGTGAGGAGAAGACGTCCTCCAGCGCCTCTGGATTGCCTCTGAAGTCAGGGATGAGGAGCTCGACCCCGGTGCCCGGGGAGAGCTCGTGCACCTGGCGGGCGGTCTCGGCGTAGAGCCAGGCGCCGCCGTCGGGGCGGTCATCGCGGGCCACACCGGTGACGGTGGCGTAGCGCAGCTCCATCTCCTTGACGGACACCGCTACGCGCCGGGGCTCGTCGACGTCGTACTCGGTGGGACGGCCGGTGGCGATGTCGCAGAAGTCGCAGCGCCGGGTGCACATCTCGCCGCCCACGAGGAAGGTGGCCTCGCGGTCGTTCCAGCACTCGTAGATGTTGGGGCAGTTCGCCTCGGCGCACACCGTGTGCAGGCTCTTCTCCCGCACCAGGCCACGGACCTCCTGGTAGGTGTCCGACACGACGGCCCGGGTGCGCAGCCAGTCGGGCTTGGACTCGATGGGCGTCTGGGCGTTGCGCGCCTCGACCCGCAGGAGCTTGCGTCCCTCAGGGGCCACGGTGGTGCTCACGTCTACCTCTCCTCGCCGACAACGGTTCCACAGGGATTCTAGTACTCTTCCGAGACTTCATAGGACCTCAGGCCTAGACGTGACGCCTGCTGTCACGTGGCATCCGCCACCAACGGGGCCAGGTGAGTCTCCAGGGCGGCTACCAGGGCGTTCGCTGGAGCGCTGGTCTCCAGATGCCGACCGGTCTCCGTGCTCAGGGAGGTCACTCCGGCGTCGTCGATCCCGCAGGGGATGATCCGGTCCAAGGAGAAGGCGTCCAGGTCAGGATCCACGTTGAGGCCGATTCCGTGCATGGTCACTCCCCGGGCGACCCTCACTCCGAGCGCACAGATCTTGCGCTCGGTGCGCCGATGCCGGCCAGGGGTCATCGCGTCCGCGGTGCCGGCAGGCTCGGCCGGCACCCAGACTCCCGAGCGGCCCTCGACCCGAACCGTCTCCAGGCCGTGAAGGGTGCACAGGTCGATAACGGCGGCCTCCAGCGCGCGCACGTAACGGATGACGTCGATCGGCTGCGCCAGGCGCAGGATCGGGTAGACGGTCAGCTGTCCCGGCCCGTGCCAGGTGGTCTTGCCACCGCGGTCCACGTCGACCACCGGTACGTGACCGGGCTCGATGACGTCGCCGTCGGGCCGCTCCCACGAGTGGGCGCGCCTGCCGACCGTGTAGACCGGTTCATGCTCCACGAGCAGCAGCGTGCTGGGCCGCAGTCCCGCCACGACCTCGGCATGAACAGTTCTCTGCTGCTGCCAGCCCTCATGAAAGGGGATGAGCCGAGAGCCGAGCTCCATGTCCTGACGCAGCACGCGCGCAGTCTACGTGACCACAACCAGTGCCGGCGTCGGAGTTATCCACAGGCCAGCAACTCGGTCTGGCCCTCTGACGGTGGCGTGGTGACCATGGAGTGCATGAGCTCAACGACGCGCCCCCATCCTGCTGACCGGTCGTCCGATGGTGCCGGCCGTCAACGTCCGCAGCGCCGCCCAGTGCCTCGACGACGTGGCGCTCGCACGCCTCGTGCCTCCAAGCTCCCGCCCTCGGACGCCGAGCCGAGCATTCCGGACTCAGCGTTGAGTGCTCTGTCCCAGCAGGGCTACACCGTCGGCGAGGTCATGGGGCGCTCCACCGCTCCCAGCGCGCCTCGGCGCGGTCTGGATGCGCAGGGCCGTCATGTGGTCATCAGGGTCGTTGACCTGCCACATGGGCGCGGTGGCGCATCCGTTCTACGGCGGCTGGCCGATCTGCGCGTCCTGCGTCACCCCGGCCTGGCGACCGTGCGGGAGGTGGTGTCCCTGCCCGAGCACCGGGCGGGCGTCGTCACGGACCTCGTCGACGGAGCCGGGCTGGACGTGGTTCTCGGGGCGCGCGGACGGCTCAACAACTCCCATTTGGCGACTCTTCTGGATGTTCTGGGCTCGGCACTGGCCTATCTTCATGAGCACGGTGCCGCTCATGGTGACGTCTCGGTCAGCAACGTCGTAGTGACCACCGAGGGGCTCCCGGTTCTCATCGACCTCCTGGGCTCCGTCATGGAGACTGGCACGCAGGACTGCGCCGCCCCGGAGCGACTTGCGGGCGCTCCGCCGTCGGCGGCCTCCGACGTCTACGCCCTTGCCCGCCTCTTGACGGAGTGCGCGGGACAGAACGGATCCGTGGCCAGGCGTGTGACGAGCCTCCTGACCGACGCCCTGGCCAAGGACTCGGCCGACCGCCCCAAGGCTCGAGACCTGGCGGCCCGAGCACCGCAGCTGGGGCAGACCTCGCCCATCGAGCTGCCCGACGGCGCCCGACTCGCCGCCGGCTGCTTGCGCGCGGCCGCCCGGACGCCAACGCGCACAGTCGGCTCCAGGGGCAGGCCTGGTGCGAGACCGAGCTCCAGGTCGAGGTCGAAGGCTGAGCCCCGACGAGATCGGGACAGCCGTGAGGCGAGAGGCCGTGGCGGCGCGAGCCGTGCTGAGCAAGAACCTGCGGCCATACGCTGGGAGACAGGACGAGGTGCGCGGCGTGGGCGCTCCCGTGCCTGGGGCCTTGCGGTGGCAATGCTCGTCGCCTTCTGCCTGGCTGCCTGGGGGCCTGCGCGAGGACTGGTATCGCACAGGCCCGCATGGGCGCTCGGTGCCGCCTCGGGTACTGGAGTGAGCGCTTCGGCCGGCTCCGGCACCAGCCCCTCAGGTGGCTCATCTCCCACCGGCGCTGCGAGCGCGACTGCCACGGCGTCATCAGCTGAGATGACTGAGAGCGATGCCACGAGCTTGGTGAGCGTTGTTGTCGCTCTCTCCACGGCTCGAGACCGCGCGCTGATGACTGCTGACGCTGCTGCACTTGCAGCCACCACGGTACCGGGCTCACCGGCGGCCGAGGCCGATGGGCAGGTTCTGGACGATCTGATCGAGTCGGGTGAGAACGTCGAGGGCCTGCAGACCTCCGTCAGCCAGGTCTCCGAGGTGCAGCTGCCAGATGACGCGGCCGCGCTCTGGCCCGGTGCGGTGGCGGTGCGGGTCACGCTGTCTCAGAGCGCCTCGACACGCTCAGGCCCTTCCGGAACACGGACAGTACCTGCCCTCAGGCCCCGGCAGGTCGTGCTCATTCTTGTCCCAGAGCCCTGGCGGGTCGCCGACATCCGCTCTGCTCCATGACCTGCCGGTCCGTCTTCTGAATGCGCCTGCCTCCACTGGGACGGCTCCGAACAGCGGAGCACCTTACGAAGACGCCCAGTGCGATTCGTTGACGTCAGTACGGTTCAGTGAAGACGGAGGCGTAGCCCGCGCGCTCAAGGAGGCTTCGAGTATCAGCGACCATCGCGGCGGAGCCGCACAGGTAGACATCCGTGCTGTGAGGATCGAGGTCGGGGTCGCCGGCGAACTGCGCGAGGGCGTCGGTGACCCGTCCGTGGAACGTATCCGGTACCTCTTCGCGGCTCAGACAGCGCACCACCCGCCCAGGCATGGGAGAGCCGATCTTGGTCGTCAGGTCCTCGTACCGGTAACGGCACCCGAAGAGCAGGGTGTCGTGCTCTAGTCCGGGGGCCTGAGCGAACATGGCCAGCATCGGGGCGATCCCGGTGCCTGTGGCAATGAATAGTCGGCGTCTGCCTGAGTCGGCGAGTCCGAACTCGCCCAGGGGCAGCTCGACCACCGTTCTGGTGCCGGTGCCTGCATGCTCGATGAACCGTGATCCTTGGCCGCCGGTACGGGTGGAGATGAGTAGACGGAGATGATTGTCCTCCAGCCCAGCGATCGAGTAGTCGCGCCAGGCGTTATCACCCACGTGCAGGCGGGCGAACTGCCCCGGCGCCCAGGGCTCGATCTGACCCTCCAGCCGCAGCACCACCTCCCAGACGCTGGAGGTGAGGAGGCGTTTGGAGGCCAGCACGGCGTGATGCTTGCCCTCGGGCAGCCGGCGTGCGCCGCCCGAGTCGGGAATAGCAGGGGCTTCTTTCAGGGCGGAGGCGATGGTGGCGTACCCGCGTGGACCGAGCACCTGACTGGCTGCCGCCACCCCGCCCATCATGGCGCCCATGATGCCGGCGCTCCCGGCGTCCTGCCCGGACAGAAGCAGTCCTGGGATCGCCGTACGCGGGCCCAACGGGGCGGACCTGTACCGCAGTGGAGTAGCGGGCGGTCCGTAGAAGGCACCGGCGGGGTGGGCGGTGTAGTGCTCGTAGGTGAGAGGCGTGGAGACCTCCATGTAGTCCACCAGATCGCTCAGGCCCGGTGCCGCGCTATCCGCCAGCTCCAGCATGCCGCGGGCGATGCGCTCCTTGAGGGCGGAGTACTCGGGGCCTCGGTGTCCTCTGGGGTGCTCGGCCCACTGCTGGAACGCCTTCGCGTCGCAGAAGGAGATGACCTCGGCCGTGTGTGGGGACTCCCCGGACTTCAGTGAGGGGAAGGAGACGAAGACGTCATGGGGGCGGCCCTCCAGCAGGGAGGCACTGTGCTCCTGACTGCGCTCGTGGTCGAGATCCCGATTGACCCAGATGTTGCCGCCGTCGATGTCGATACTGCGCGGGTCGTCGCGCAGGCGCAGGAACACGGTGACCGCCGATGCGCCGGTGCCCAGATTCGCCAGAGTACGGCGCGTCGGCCCGGTGAGGCGACCGATCCTGCCGGACGTAGGCAGCAGACGGTTGAAGGTGTTGAAGGCGCCTACGGCGGATATCACGACAGGGGCCTGGTAGACCCGCTCGCGCACGGCTGCGCCTCGGTGATCCATGACTCGGACCCCCGTGGCTGCGCCGCCGTCATCAAGGAGTATCTCCGTGACCTCCTGAGCGACGCGGACAGCTCCTCCTGCCTGCTCGATCCCCTTCTCGAAGGTGCGGGCGATCCGAGCGCTGCCGCCCTTGGGGAACCATCCGCCCTCAAGGTAGTGGGAGACGATCGTCGCGTGCACGGCGAAGGCCGAGCGGGATGGCGGCAGGCCGTAGTCTCCCCACTGGCTGGCAAGGACGGCCTTGAGCTCGGGGGAGCGGAAGTGGGCGTCCAGGTACTCCTTCGTCGTGCTGGTGGCCGTCCGTCTACCCAGGCGTTGGGCAGCCCTCAGAAGTGATGCCATCGGGCGGGGAACCATACCCTGGGCGAAGCCCATGGTCAGCCACGATATCGTGCGGCGAACATCCTTGAAGTAACGGCGAATGGCTCTGGCCTCCGTGGGGAACGCCGCGATCAGGTCGTGCTCGTATCGGTTGGGGTCGCTGCTGACGCTCAGATCGAGCCCCGGGTAGACGAACCGGTCGTAGGCGTCCGGCATGCGGTTCCACTCCAACTCGCCATCGGAGAGGTAGTCGAAGTAGGCTCGGGCCTGGCTTTCGGGCGCGACCTGCCCGATGTAGTGCACCCCCACGTCCCAGGAGGCGCCGTCGCGCCGAAAGGTGTGGGTCAGGCCGCCCGGTTCCGTATGCCGCTCCAGGACAAGAACTCGTTTGCCGGCGGCGCGCGCCAGCAGACCAGCAGTCGTCAGCCCGCCAATACCCGAACCGATCACGATGACGTCGTAGGACATGCATACCCCTCACTCGACTAGACAGCGTCAAGCCAGCATAACAGCCTACTGGACAGTGTCTAGTCGGGTGGCTCTACACTCTCCGTATGACGTCTGAATCGACAGGCTCCTCCGGGCGCCGCGGTGCCCGGGACCTGCGCTCCGAGCTGCTGCGAACCAGCAGGCAGCTCCTGGATGAGTCCGGTCCCGGCGCACTGAGCATGCGGGAGGTGGCGCGTCGCGCCGGCTGCACGCACCAGGCGCCGTACCACTACTTCGCCAATCGTGAGGCCATCCTGGCGGCGCTGGTGCACGAGGGCTTCGATGAGCTCGCGGACCGGCTCGCCTCGGCGCATGAGGGGCTCGAGAGCACGGATCTCCGTGCGATCCTGACGGCCTCGGGAAACGCGTATGTCGAGTTCGCGCTACGTCACCCCGGGGTGTTTCGGGTGATGTTCCGTCCAGACGTCTGCGATCCGGAGCGCTTCCCGGAGGTCGTTCAGGCCGGTGGGCGTGCGCGTGGTGAGTTGGCCCGCCTGGTGAAGGTCGTGCTGGGTGATGACGCTCCGCTCGAGGTGGAGGTCCTGTTCTGGTCCGGCGTGCACGGCTTGGCCTCGTTGCTGCTCGATGGCCCGTTGGCGGGCGAGTTCACCTCGGTTGAGGAGCGCATCGACTTCGCTCGTGGCGTCGTCGGCCTGACCGAGATCCCGTTCACCGACATCACACGGGCAGCGGACGAGGGCTGCTGAGGCCGAGCGGCGAGACCAGGGGCGTCGTGTCTCCTCACTTCTGAGGCGTTTGGGTGTCATGGCTTCTGAGACGCTCGCTTCGATGGAACCTCTGGCGGGTCTGGTCGTCCTGAAGACGGCGGTGAGCCGCTGAGGGCGGCCTCTCAGGTAGTAGGTGTCCACACAGCGGACATGAACACCGCGCAGCCTCCGCAAACTGAGCGTGAACCGTAGAATTCCAAGGATGCCCACTGGGCGCGTCGACGGTGGATCCGGTTCATGTCCGCTGCGTGGACACCCGGCCCCTCTTCTGGCTCCGCCTGGTTCCTGTTCTGGGACCTGATGCGTCTGGCAAACGACGAGCGGGGCCCCGCACCGTGATGGTGCGGGGCCCCGCTGACGGCTAGCGGGCCGGGCTCAGGTTCACAGACCCAGCTCGCCGCCGAAGTCGCCCTCCTCAAGGCGCTTCTTGACCGTCATGAGGTAGCGGGCCGCATCCGCGCCGTCCACCAGTCGGTGGTCGTAGGACAGTGCCAGGTAGCACACCGAGCGGATGGCGATGACCTCGCCGCCGTCGGCGTCCTTGATGACGCGGGGCTGGCGCTGGATGGCGCCCAGGCCCAGGATCGCGACCTCCGGCTGGTTGATGATCGGGGTGTCGAACAGTGCACCACCGCTGCCGGTGTTCGTAATCGTGAAGGTCGAGCCGCTGAGCTCATCGGGGTTGACCTTGTTGTCCCGGGTGCGGGCAGCCAGATCGTTGATGCGCTTGGCCAACCCGGGGATATTGAGGTCCCCGGCGTTCTTGACCACGGGCACGAGCAGGCCGCGCGGCGTGTCCACCGCGATGCCGACGTGCTCGACGTCGTGGTAGGTGACGTTCTTGCCCTCAATGGAGGCATTGATCTTCGGGTGGGCCTTGAGGGCCTCCGTAGCCGCCTGGACGAAGAAGGGCAGGAAGGTCAGCTTGGTGCCGTTCTTTGCCAGGAAGTCGTTCTTCGCGCGAGCCCGCAGCGCGGCCACCCGAGTCACGTCCACCTCGACAACGGTGGTCAGCTGCGCGGAGGTCTGCATGGAGTCGATCATGCGCTCGGCAATGACCTGGCGCAGGCGGCTCATCTTCTCCGTACGGCCACGCAGGGTCGTGTCCACCTCAGGCTTGGCCGAGGCCGGCTTGTCCGCAGCGGCGGGAGCGGGTGCCTGGGCAGCAGGGGCGGCAGCAGCGGCTGCGGCACGGGCCTCCTCGGCTGCCTTGGCCGCGGCCTCCACGTCCTGCTTGCGGATGCGGCCGCCCACTCCGGTCCCGGTGACGGTGGACAGGTCCACGCCCTTGTCCCTGGCGAGCTTGCGAACGATCGGTGTGACGTAGGAGCCCGTGGCGCCCGAGCTCACCGGCGCGGCGGTGGCCGCAGGTGCCTCGGTCGCCGCCGGTGCCGGTGCTGGCGGGGCCGCAGGGGCCGGTGCGGGAGCGGGAGCCG
>NZ_GL882505.1 GCF_000195595.1 Actinomyces sp. oral taxon 170 str. F0386 | reverse complement strand
CCCCAGTCCGAGAAACACCACGCACCCCAGACACCCGTGCCCACAGCAGCCGGCCCCGCCCCGGACTACCCGGGACCACCAACAAGGTAACGGGCCTCAAACCCGATCGCATGTGGCACTCCACAATGGCCTTCCTCGGGGTCAGCCCCAGGGCCTCCAGGCCCAGGAAATTCGTCAGATCAGAGTCGGTGAGGGTAGGCTCATGCACGTCGAGGACCCTCAGGTGGCGTGTGTAGCAGTTCTCATCATCGGGGGATCTCGACTCCTAACCGGTGCAACGATGCACCATCCAACTCCATCCCGAACAGACCCGTAGGTGCTGCCTACCGTGCTCTCGAGTCAGATTAATCAGCCAATCCTAAGTAAGATAAGCCTTTGATTGGTTGATGTGTTATAGTCCACTGTATTGGACTTCAGTCTGAACTTGCCAGCGTTGAATTCGGCAAGCATGATCTTGGTTAAACTCGTGGCACGACGACCAGCGACGCCCCGCAGCCGATCCTGGGTCAGCCTCTGGGCTGGTTCTCAGACTCCCTCGGCCAACAAGGACGTGGTCGGACCGGCCGCGATGTGGTCAGGCCGTGAGGCGTCGCAGCGACTAGGGGAGGAGCAGTCATGACACAGAGCGACGATGACTCCACGCGGGCACGCGTTCTCGACCTCATCGCTGAGAAGGGTCCTGTGTCGGCGGCCCAGCTCGCCAAGGTCCTGAGCCTGACGCCGGCCGCCGTGCGCAGGCACATCACGGCGCTCGAGGACGCCGAGCAGATCGAGGTCCACACCCCGGCGCTGACGGGCAGGCGCGGCCGTGGTCGCCCGGCCCGGCACTACGTCCTGACGCCCAAGGCCCGCACCTCCTTCGCGGAGGGCTACTCCGATCTGGCCAACCGTGCCCTGCGCTACCTGTCCCAGGTCGCCGGTGACAAGGCGGTCGACTCCTTCGCCGCGGCCAGGGGCCGTGACCTCGAACGGCGCTACGCCGCCGTCGTCGAGTCGGCTGGCAAGGACCCCTCCGAGCGGGCCCGTGCCCTGGCCGATGCCCTCACCCTCGACGGGTACGCGGCCTCGGTGCGCGACGTCGGAGACGGCTCCTTCGCCGTCCAGCTGTGCCAGGGCAACTGCCCGGTGCGCGACGTCGCGGGGGAGTTCCACGAGCTGTGCGACGCTGAGACGCAGGCGATCTCCCGCCTCGTCGGCGTCCCCGTCCAGCGTCTGGCCACCCTGGCCGGAGGCGAGCACGTCTGTACCACCCACATTCCCATCGCCATGCCCGCGCTGCGCAAGCGCGCGGTCCGGGCGGCGGCTAAGACGCGAGGCCTTGAGACCAAGCGAATGGAAGGAACCCGATGACACTGCCAACAACCGAGACTGCGCGTAGCACCGACGACGAGATCATTGACTCGATCTCAACGAGCTACGACTTCGGCTGGCACGACTCCGACGAAGCCGGCGAGAGGGCCAAACGAGGCCTTGATGAGCAGGTGGTCCGCGAGATCTCCGCCATCAAGGGTGAGCCGGAGTGGATGCTCGCCAAGCGTCTCAAGGCCTACTCGACCTTCGAGCGCAAGCCCATGCCCACCTGGGGCGTGGACCTCTCCCAGCTCGACATGGACGCCGTCAAGTACTACGTGCGCTCCACGGACCGGCCGGCCAACTCCTGGGACGACCTGCCCGAGGACATCAAGAACACCTACGACCGCATCGGCATCCCCGAGGCCGAGCGCGAGCGCCTCGTAGCGGGAGTCGCCGCCCAGTACGAGTCGGAGGTCGTTTACCACCAGATCCGTGGTGACCTGGAGGAGCAGGGAGTCATCTTCGTCGACACCGACACCGCTGTGCGCGAGTACCCCGAGCTCGTCAAGGAGTACTTCGGGACCGTGGTTCCTGCAGGTGACAACAAGTTCGCCGCCCTCAACACGGCCGTGTGGTCCGGAGGCTCCTTCATCTACGTCCCCAAGGGCGTCCACGTTGAGATCCCGCTCCAGGCCTACTTCCGTATCAACACCGAGAACATGGGCCAGTTCGAGCGCACGCTCATCATCGCCGACGAGGACTCCTACGTCCACTACGTCGAGGGATGCACCGCCCCCATCTACTCCACCGACTCCCTGCACTCGGCGATCGTGGAGATCGTGGTCAAGAAGAACGCCCGCGTGCGCTACACGACCATTCAGAACTGGTCCAACAACGTCTACAACCTCGTGACCCAGCGCGCCACCTGTGAGGAGGGCGCCACCATGGAGTGGGTCGACGGCAACATCGGCTCCAAGCGGAACATGAAGTACCCGGCAGTCTTCCTCATGGGGCCCCATGCCCGTGGCGAGGCCCTGTCCATCGCCTTCGCCGGTGCGGACCAGCACCAGGACACCGGCGCCAAGATGGTTCACATGGCGCCGCATACCTCCAGTCACATCGTCTCCAAGTCGATCGCCCGCCACGGAGGACGCAGTGCCTACCGCGGTCTGGTACAGATCATGAAGAACGCCCGCCACTCCAAGTCCAACGTGCTGTGCGACGCACTCCTGGTCGACGAGATCTCCCGCTCCGACACCTACCCTTACGTTGACGTGCGTACCGACGACGTCGAGATGGGCCACGAGGCGACCGTCTCCAAGGTGAGCGCGGACCAGCTCTTCTACCTCATGCAGCGCGGCCTGACCGAGACCGAGGCCATGGCCACGATCGTGCGCGGCTTTGTCGAGCCCATCGCCCGTGAGCTGCCCATGGAGTACGCCCTCGAGCTCAACCGGCTCATCGAGCTGCAGATGGAGAACTCGGTCGGCTGACGCCGCCGCACCGAACCGTCTCAGTCAGCACGCCCAGCTTTCGAACCCCACCTCATCACACGGCCGGACGCCGGCCAAGGAGCACCTCCACATGCCTGATCTCTCCACCGACCATTCGAGCGCCACGCTCGAGGGCGCCCACTCCCACGGCGGACCGCGCTACGTCTCCTCGCGCGCCGATCGCCCCATCTCCTTCGACCCTGCCGACATCCCGGTGCCGCGCGGACGTGAGGAGGAGTGGCGCTTCACGCCCATGAAGCGCTTCGCCCCGCTGTTCGACCTCGACACCGTTCGCGCGGCCACCGCCGCAGGCGAGGCGAATGCCGACATCGCCGCTGTCCGTATCGAGACCGATCTGCCCGAGGGCGCGCGCCTCGAGACCGTCCCGCGCAGCGACCCCCGTATCGGCGCTGTGGGCGCCCCGGTCGACCGCACCGGAGTCATTGCCTGGAACGCCGCCGAGACCGGCACCGTGCTGACTGTTGAGGCAGGCGTCCAGCTGGAGCGGGCCGCGCGGCTGGCCGTCATCGGCCAGGACCCGGAGCTCACGCGCCCCGCGGCCCAGCACATTCTCGTCGCCGCCGAGTCCGGTTCCAAGGGAACCGTCGTGCTCGATCACATCGGCACCGCAGCCCTGACCCAGGGGGTCGAGGTGACGGTCGCCGACGGCGCCGAGCTCACCCTGGTGACCGTCCAGGGCTGGGAGGATGCCGCCGTCCACGCCTCCAACCACCGGGTGAAGGTCTCTGGCCGAGGTGTCCTCAAGCACGTCGTCGTCAGCCTCGGTGGAGACGTGCGCATCTGCCCCGACCTGGGCTACTCCGGCGAGGGCGGGCACATCGACGCCTACGGCGTCTACTTCACCGACGCCGGCCAGCACCAGGAGCACCGCCCCTACGTGGCCCACACCGAGCCCCACTGCTACTCCCGCGTCACTTACAAGGGCGCCCTCCAGGGCGAGGGCGCGCACGCCGTGTGGGTGGGGGACTGCCTCATCGGACAGGCCGCCCGCGGTACGGACACCTACGAGCTCAACCGCAACCTCGTCCTGACCGAGGGAGCCAAGGCCGACTCCGTGCCGAACCTGGAGATCGAGAACGGCAACATCGAGGGTGCCGGCCACGCCAGCGCCACCGGCCGCTTCGACGACCAGCAGCTCTTCTACCTGCGGGCCCGCGGCATCCCCGAGACCGAGGCCCGTCGCCTCGTCGTCCTGGGCTTCTTCAACGAGATCGTCGCCGAGATCGGTGTCGACGAGGTTGAGGAGCGCCTCATGGCCGCCATCGAGAAGGAGCTCGAGCTCACCGGCCTCATCGCCGTCCGCACCGGCCAGGACCCCTTGGCCGTACCGGCAGCCGAGTGACAGGCCGGACCCGCGCAGCGGTCCGCCTACCCGCAACCAGACCACACCATCCAGCTGAAAGAAACGCCGTATGAGCACTCTGCAGATCAAGAACCTCCACGTCCAGGTGGCCACGAACGACGGCCCGAAGCCCATCCTCAAGGGAGTCGATCTGACCATCGACTCCAACCAGGTTCACGCCATCATGGGCCCCAACGGCTCGGGCAAGTCCACCCTGGCATACTCCATCGCCGGCCACCCCGACTACGAGGTCACCGACGGCGAGGTCCTCCTCGACGGCGTCGACCTGCTCGAGATGAGCGTGGACGAGCGTGCCCGCGCCGGTCTCTTCCTGGCCATGCAGTACCCCGTCGAGGTTCCCGGTGTCACCGTTGCCAACTTCCTGCGCACGGCCAAGACCTCGATCGACGGTGAGGTCCCCAAGGTGCGCCAGTGGGTCGGTGAGGTCAACCAGGCCATGAAGAACTTGCGCATGGACCCCGCCTTCTCCCAGCGCGACGTGAACGCAGGCTTCTCCGGCGGGGAGAAGAAGCGCTTCGAGATCCTCCAGATGGAGCTGCTGCGCCCCCGCTTCGCCGTGCTGGACGAGACCGACTCCGGCCTGGACGTCGACGCCCTGCGCATCGTCTCCGAGGGCGTCAACCGCCTCCACGACGAGTCCGACGCCGGATTCCTCCTCATCACCCACTACACGCGCATCCTGCGCTACATCAAGCCCGACTACGTCCACGTCTTCGTCGACGGGCGCGTGGCCGAGGCCGGCGGCCCCGACCTGGCCGACCGTCTGGAGGAGGAGGGCTACGACCGCTACCTCGCCTGACCGGTCCCACCCGTGCAGGAGCCGACGACGGCGCGTCGCGCATGTTCTCGTCGTCGTCGGCCCCGGCATTGAAGAAGTGGGACTAAGGTTCCTCGTGACCTCGGCGCCCAGCCTCCGGCGAGCGCATCGGGCACAGTCCGCATCGAATCGGAAAGGCACGTCATGACCCAGTCCACGGTACCGTCCACCGGGGCGCCTTCCGCCGGCGCGCTCAGTGCCGAGGAGGTCGCCGCGATCCGCGCCGACTTCCCCTACCTCGAGAGACCTGCACGCAACGGCGAGGTGCTGGCCTATCTGGACTGGGCCGCCACGAGCCAGAAGCCCGCCAGTGTCATCACTACCGAGGCCGACTTCTACCGCACCTCCAACGGTGCTGCGGGGCGCTCGACCTATCAGCTCGCCGACGAGGCCACGGCCACCTTCGAGGATGCCCGTGACGCCGTCGCCGCCTTCGTCGGTACGCGCGGCAGTGAGCTCGTCTTCACTAAGAACGCCACCGAGGCCATCAACCTCGTGGCCCTGGCTATCGGGCACGCCAGCCTGGGGCGGTCGGCGGCCCGTGGCGGTGGGGTCGCGGACAGCGCTGACCCGGCTCGGCGCCTCATCATCGGAGAGGGGGACGAGGTCGTCGTCAGCCGGGCCGAGCATCACGCCAACCTTGTGCCCTGGCAGGAGCTGTGCGCCCGCACGGGTGCCACCCTGAGATGGCTGGACCTGACCGAGGACGGGCGCATCGACACCAGCACGCTGGACGTCATCACTGAGCGCACCCGCGTGCTTGCCCTGACCCATGCCTCCAACGTCACCGGCGCTATCAGCCCGCTCGACCTCATCCTCCCGCGCGCTCAGAAGGTTGGCGCATTCGTCGTCCTGGACACCTGCCAGTCAGCCGCTCACCTCCCGCTGGACTTTCGCGCACTCAAAGCGGCCGGCGTGGACGCCATGGTGCTCTCCAGCCATAAGATGCTCGGACCCACCGGCATCGGCGCGCTCGTGGCCACTGAGGAGCTCCTCGCAGCCATGCCGCCGGTGCTGACCGGAGGCTCCATGATCGAGGTCGTCACCATGGAGTCGTCGACCTACATGAGCGGCCCGCCCCGCTTCGAGGCCGGCAGCCAGCCGTTGGCGCAGGCCGCAGGATGGCGCACAGCCGTGGACTACCTGGCGCGAATCGGCCTGGACCGGCTCCACGCCACCGAGCAGGCCCTGACTCGGCAGGTGCTCGAGGGCCTCGACCAGGCTCCCGGACTGCGCCTGGTCGGCCCATCCGATACCACTGACCGCCTGGGCGTGGTCGCCTTCTCCATCGATGGAGTCCACCCCCACGACGTCGGCCAGGTCCTCGACGCCGCCGGCGTCGCCGTGCGCACCGGTCACCACTGCGCCCAGCCTATCCACAAGCACTTCGGCATCCACGCCTCCTCGCGCCTGTCCTTCGGGGCCTGCTCCACGCCCGAGGAGGTGGACCGTTTCCTGTCCGCCATCGCCGACGTCCGACGCTACTTCCAGAGGTGAGCATGAACGAACTCGACCAGCTCTACCAGCAGGTCATCCTCGACCACTCCCGCGAGCGCCACGGCTCCGGCGCCCTCGATACCCCGGACGCCACCAGCCACCAGGTGAACCCCACCTGTGGGGATGAGGTGACTCTGGGGGTGCGCGTCAAGGACGGGAAGATCGAGGCCGTCGGCTGGGAGGGGGACGGCTGCTCCATCTCCCAGGCCTCCATCTCCGTCATGCACGACCTCGTCGACGGCGCCGACCTGGCCACCGTCGCCCGCCTCGAGGCGGACTTCGACACCCTCATGCACTCGCGTGGCAAGGGCGTCGACGACGCCGTCCTAGATGACCTCGAGGACGGTGCCGCCTTCGAAGGGGTCTCGAAGTACCCCAACCGTGTCAAGTGCGCCCTGTTGGGCTGGATGGCCCTCAAGGACGCCCTGGCCAAGTCCGGCGTCGCCCTGCCCGCCTCCGAGTCGGCAGACCCCGAGTAGCCCGATCGTCCCACTGCCTGACCACCGTCCTACCTCCGAGAGAGAAGGAGAAGCCATGAGCGAGAATCCCGCCGGGGTGCCGGCTGCTGCCGACAACCCCATGGCCGCTCAGCAGCCCCCGGCCGCTGTCGCCAGCACCGAGGGCGTTGATGTCGCCGCCATCGAGGAGGCCCTGCGCGACGTCATCGACCCCGAGCTCGGCATTAACGTCGTCGACCTCGGCCTGCTCTACGGGGTGTCGATCGAGCCCGACGGAACGGTCGTGCTCGACATGACCCTGACGACCGCTGCCTGCCCGTTGACCGATGTCATCGAGGAGCAGGCTCAGCAGGCTCTGTCCCTCATCGCGGACAACGTCCGCATCCAGTGGGTGTGGCTGCCGCCGTGGGGGCCGGACAAGATCACCCCGGAGGGCCGCGAACAGCTGCGCGCCCTGGGCTTCAACGTCTGAGACCGGGCTGCGAACACTGCTGGCCTGTTTCTGATCGGCCCGCACACCGGAGATCGGTGCGCGGGCCGTCGTGTCGTTAAGAGGACAGAGTTACTGAGGAAGTCAGGACAGGTCCTCCTCGACGCCGAGGATGGCCTCGCGCAGGACGCGCGCGTGGCTGTGGAGGTGGTCGTGACCGGCGAACAGAAGCGTTACCCGTCCCTTGAGGGCCTCGTCGCGCAGGCGCTCGACGGCGGCTCTGGCCTCGGGCCGCTCGGTGAGCTCGGCCCGGTAGGCGTCGACGAACTGGGGCCAGGGCATCTCCCCGCTGTGGAAGGTCCGTCGTAGCTCGGTGGTGGGGGTGGCGTCCTTGGCCCACTCATCCAGGTCGGCACGCTCCTTGGAGACGCCTCGGGGCCAGAGCCGGTCCACCAGGACCCGCGTTCCGTCGTCGGGGCCGGGCTCCTCGCGGATGCCCTTGAGGACCACGTTGTCAGAAGAAGGATGTCGCTCGCTCATGCCGTCGACGCTACTCGCCTCAGCTGCCGATGCGATCCCATCGGCTCGTAGTGAACCGAGCATGCACTGCAATGCACCCATGGTGTCTTTCAGTGCCGTTGGCGAGTCGGCCTCAGCAAGCCACAACGCGGCCTCGTTCATTGCTCCGGACCGCTGATGAGTGCCAGCCGCCGTCAGACCTTCAGCTGGCTGACTTGCTACAACGCCGTGCACTGCCACTTCTACTGCCGCCGTCTGCTCCAACTTCTACACTAACGACCGCCGCGCAAACCACTCCCGCGTCCGTCAACAGCGACAAGACCCCTGACGAAGTATCTATAGACCATAGTGACACCCTTTGCAAAGATGGAATAGTGCATCGCTAGAGACCCGCAGAAAGAGTTGGATAACCATGGATTCTGTAACCATAGCTCATTCGGCAGCCGAGACCTTGCTCGGACACGACCGAAATGTACAAGTACGCGAGATCACTCAGTTTGCGGCGGTCGAAGTGCCGGATTGGATAGAGCGTCATGGCCAACCAGTGCAGTACCCCTACGATTTGCTTCTGCGAGCCGGTGAAGTTGGTCTTTTGGAACTTCCCTTCCTGCCTCGCAGTATCAACGTACCACAGCCGATGGTCGACTATATACACACGTTAGAAGAAATTGCTTTCCATAGTTTCACTATTGCGCAGATGATTCATATTCAAGTTCTCGCTTCAGTTCCACTTATCGAATTTGGCACATCTGATCAAAAGTTTCAATGGCGCAAAGAACTATTATCTGGTAGATCAATTGCAGCCAATTGTATTTCGGAGTTCGATGCTGGATCAGATGTCGTTAATATTCAAACTACAGCCGTACGCGAATCAGGTAATTATAGCATTAGTGGGCGCAAGCGTTGGGCAACTCCGGCAGCAGAAGCTTCCGTACTGAATGTGCTATGTAAAACAGGTGAAGGACCTCAAGGTCTCACTATGTTTTTCTTGCCTGCTGACGAGAGCGGATGGAAAATAGGAGAGTCTGAGGAAAAGTTGGCAGTTGCCGCATTGCCGACGAACTCTGTTGTTTTTGAGGCGGTCCAAGCAGAGGAGAAGTCGATCGTCGGTAAGCGCGGGCGCGGTCTACTGGTTGCCTCACAGATCTTTGACCGTGGGCGACTCGGGATTGCCGCTTGTGGGCTCGGCATAGCTAATAGAGCTTTATCTGAAGCGCGGGGGTATACTAAACAACGTAGGCAATTTGGGCAGCCAGTATTCGATTTTCAAGCGATTGGATTCAACTTCTCCGAATTGTCAATTCGTGTCAGTGCTGCGCAGGCATTACTTACTGAAGTTGCCTCCCGGTTTGATAGTTCCCTTCGGGGGGCAGAATTGACTGTACTGGCCGCGAAAGCGAAGATCTGCGCTGTCGATGCTGCAATCGATTGCGTCTCAAAGTCTTTGCGAATGGTGGGGGGAATCGGGTATACGCTGGACCAGCCATACGCCAGACTGCTACAGGAGGCGTTGCTTCTTCAATTTATAGAGGGGACGCGCGAAGCTCTCTTGCAGACGGTGAAGAACTCGCTATGAGAACTGTGATGACTGAATCTATCTCCCGCCTCATAGCTCCAAGCTTTCGAGATACTGATTTAGCTAATTCGGTCTGGGACGTCATTATCGTAGGTGGAGGCTTAGTCGGATTGTCCTTGGCGTGTTCGCTTGTCACAGAGTGTCCGTCTCTTAGTTGCCTAATTGTGGAGGCGGGACCCGAGGCCACATGCAATGGGGCGCACATTAGATCGATTGGGGATGACGCTGAGCGCCAGTCAGCAACGAGGCTCTCACAAGGACCGCTTAGAGGAGTATCCATTAGTCGTGCAGCCTCCGCAGCTGCCCACAATCTTCCAGTGTCTGAGCGAGCTAACAGTCTGACTCGCCGGGCTGGACTTCACGAGGTAGCCCGAGGGAACGGTGCGATCCGTTTGCAGGGCGCTACTGCGCTTGGCGGTATGGGGTTGTATTGGCTCGGCGCGTGTCCAGATCCTAGTCCGTCGGAGCTACCAACCTTCATTCCCTATACAGAAATGAGATCCGCCCTTGCGGAAGCTCGCTGTATCTTGTCAGTTCAAAATGATCAATTTTTAGATTCAAGATTTACTGACTATGTTCAGAATAAGCTTGCAGACACAGCACCTTTTGCAGGCGTCAAACGTATGCCTATGGCAGCCGTTCGCTCTTCGGACACTAGGGCAGTGACGAATAGCGTTGAGGTTCCTTTGCGGAAGATCGAACGTCAGGTGCCTCGGCGTTTTCTGATTCGTACAGAAACCTCGTGTCTCGAAGTGAAGCCGCCTGATACCAACGTTATTAGGCTAGTCAAACTGAAGGACAATCAAACTGGACGGACGTATTACGAGAATACTCGATTTGTAGTTCTGGCCTGTGATGCGATTCGCTCTGCGCAGCTTCTATATGCATCCGGAGTTCGTTTGGATGCGTTGGGGGCGTACTTCAACGAGCATACTCAGATTAGCCTAATTGCACCTATTGAGATGCCGGTAGGGACTCCTCGTGCTGATCTCATAGGTGGACCTCTTGGTGCAGACTTGTCCCCACACGAGTCAATCCCGGCCGGCGTGACTTGGCTTCCTTACGGAGTGTGTGATCTGCCATATAATGGCATGATAACGAGAATTGATAAAAAGGAGTCACTTTTGAGTATGAGTGATACTGCTGCCCTGGCGTCTATCCATTTATATCTTCCGGAATTGCTCTCTGCAGAGAATAGAATTTCCTTCTCTGAAAAGAGGACCGACTGGCTGGGACTTCCTGCTCCAATGCTGTCCGAAAACTCCGAGGCGTCTGAACCTGATTTAAGGGAGGAGGTTATGCGCTCTTCGTTGAATATTGCTCGTATTTTGGGTGCAAGTTGGCTTCCTGAGTCGCCTAAGGTATTGCCGAGAGGCTCTTCGTTGCACTATCAGGGCACCGTCAGAATGGGGGAGCGGAATAACGGGAAAAGTGTTTGTGACAGTGTTGGTGAGGTTTGGGGTGAGCCTAATCTGTTTGTGGCTGGTAATGGCGTTATACCCACGGCTACCGCGTCAAATCCGACCTTATATAGTGTCGCATTGGCCATGCGGTCAGCTGACGCAATTTTAAGACGTCTAGGTTTGCATTAGTTCAGCAAGATTCTATGGGATAGTTGAGTTGTCGGTGGGGAAACTTACTCATAGGGTGGAGGATTGGCAAAATCGGTGAGTGGTTGTGGACTGTTGGGGTTTTTGAAACTGTTTGAGGCTAATTTGTTTGAAAGATGTATATCAACGTAAACCCGAGGACTGCGGTTCTTAGTGCTCTTCTGTAGTTGGGTTACAGGGGCGTCATAGGTATTGATGTTGGCGATAGCTTGTTTCCTTATAGTGAGTCTGGCGATAAAAATTTTCTACAGCAACGAACCTTTATCCATATAGAATACGCCCGCCTAAACCTCAGCATCCACCCCTGAAGTGTTACAAACACTTAAACGATATACCCCAATTTTTGTATCAAGTAAGGTCATTATGAAACCATTATCGTTGCTGCAGATAGATTCAATGGTTGTTATCGAGACGCAGGGTGATGTATTTGATAGTTTATTTCAAGTGGAACGAAAATATTTGACGCAGGTGGGAAGAATGCGCCGATCTGAATTTTCAGCGGTTCGACACTGCGCTAGAGCTGCGTTGAGTTATCTGGGATATGAACGTCCGGTTATGGTGCCAGGGCTGGCCGGCGAGCCGACGTGGCCGGAGGGGGTCGCGGGAAGTATGACTCATTGTCCAAGTTACTGCGCTGCTGCTGTAGCGCCCTCTGATGTATATAAGTCAATTGGGATCGACGCCGAGCCCAATGAATCACTCTCGTCTGGAATGTTAGAGAGGATTGCGTCCTTTTCTGAGCGCACTCACGTACAAACACTATCAAACAAATTGCCGAACGTTGCATTTGATCGCCTTTTATTCTGCATAAAAGAAAGCGTATATAAAGCATGGTTTCATCGCTTTGGTGAATGCCTTCGCTTTAAAAGTATTAATGTGAATATAGAAGTTTGCGGAAGTCTGCATTTTGTAGTTGCGTCAAATGTAACAGTGAGATTTAATCAGTTAGGCTACTGGAATGAAGATGGTGGGATTCTAGGGAGTGTCGTGGCTTTTTATGCTTGAGGGTGTGTTGGTCTAGTGTTGCGTGTCGTTAGTTGTTTTGTGGTTGGTGTTTAGGGTGATGGGGGTGTGGCGAATAGACCTGCTCCTGGACTGGTTCTACGTGAGGGTGACCTGGAGGTGCTCGAGTCCTGGCTGCGTACCACGACGGTGCCGGCTGGTTTGGCGCGGCGGGCGCGGATCGTGCTCCTGGCCGCTCAGGGGGTGGCTAACAGTCGGATCGCGCAGGCGGTGGGGGCCAGCGTCCCCACGACGGTCTCCTGGCGGCGCCGCTACCAGGCCGGGGGTGTGCGGGGGCTGGAGGACGCGCCCCGCTCGGGGCGTCCCAGGCAGGTGCCTCGGGAGCGGGTCGTGGCCGCCACCTTGGCGCCACCTCCCAAGAGGTACGGGGTCACGCACTGGTCGAGCCGGCTGCTGGCCCGTCACCTGGGCATCGGCAACGCCACCGTGGCGCGGGTGTGACGCAGCTATGGGATCCAGCCCTGGAGGTCGGGGACCTTCAAGTACTCCACCGACCCCGAGCTGGTCGCCAAGGTCACCGACGTGGTGGGCCTGTACCTGGCACCCCCGGACAACGCCGTGGTGCTGTGTGTCGACGAGAAGTCCCAGATCCAGGCCCTGGACCGCACCGCCCCGATGCTGTCCATGCAGCCGGGCAGGATCGAGCAGCGCACCCACGACTACACCCGGCACGGCACCTCCACCCTGCTCGCCGCCCTGGAGGTCGCCACCGGCCGCGTCACAGCCGCCTGCAAGCCCCGCCACCGCAGTACCGAGCTGCTCGTCTTCCTGCGCCAGGTCACGCGCGCCTACCCCGACGACGAGCTGCACCTGGTGATGGACAACTACGCAACCCACAAGACCCCCGAGGTGCGCGCCTGGCTGGAGGCCAACCCTCGCGTCCACGTCCACCTCACCCCCACCAGCGCCTCCTGGCTCAACATGGTCGAGATCTTCTTGTCCGTCATCGACCGTGCGGCCATCCGCCGAGGAGTCTTCACCTCCGTCAAGGACCTCAACACCAAGATCCGCGCCTTCATCAACGGCTGGAACCAGCGCTGCCACCCATTCACCTGGACCAAGACCCCCGACGAGATCCTCACCAAATACCAACCAAAAACAAACTATCAACACAAGACACTAGTTGTTGTGGGTTATGAGGTTGTAGTCATGGGGTGCTGGGGGCAGCGGGGCCTGGGCTGTCAGGATGGGTGGTGCTGAATCATCCTTCCGATAGGAGAAAGCCCCGCTGCCATGACCCACCGTAACGCTGTGTTGACGCCTCAGGGCCGCTACCGGCTCGTGATGCGTGTCCAGGCCGGTCGCCCCATCGCCCATGTAGCCGCCGAGGCCGGCATCGCCCGCGCCATGGGTGTCGAAGTGGGTCGCTCGTTACCACCAAGGAGGAACCCAGGCTCTTGAGGACCGCTCCGGACCAGTGCCGAGATGGTGGACCTCATCGAGCACTGGTGCCGCGCCCACAAGTGGTCCGCCCGTCGTATCAGCCACGAGCTCGCCGCGCGCGGGACAGTGGTGTCGGTACGCACCGTGACCCGATGGCTGGACAGAGCCGGCCCAAGCCGCTGAGGCGGCACCCGAACCCCACCGGACAGACCAACCGTACCAGTAAACCCATCGTGGCCCGCTTCCCGGGCCACATGATCCACTGGGGTGCGTGGTGTTTCTCGGACTGGGG
>NZ_GL882504.1 GCF_000195595.1 Actinomyces sp. oral taxon 170 str. F0386 | reverse complement strand
ATATTCACCTACACCCTATGAATAAACCTCATGGACTCCACGCAATAATTGACCCAAGAAAGCACCTAAAATCCGACAACAACCACATAGGTTGGTCAAACCGGCATCGCTGTCCCTGAGCCAGGCACATCTCCATTAACCCAAACAAGGACAGCCTCTGCCCTATTATGAACTCCGAGTTTCGGATAGGCAGCATTAAGATAATTCTTGACAGTTCTAGCAGACAAGAACTGCTCCCTGGCTATCTCCTCATTAGTCATACCCCGCGCGGCAGCATCTAGCACTTCCGCTTCACGTTCTGTCACCTTAGCGCGCAACGGATTTATCGTTTCTTGCTCCGGCCCATTCACCACAACCTCCGCAGCCTCAGGTCCAAGAACCATTCCTCCCATCAGAGCAGTCGCCAACGCCCCAGCCAATTCCCTGATGCCAATACCGCCGTGCACGAGATAACCCTTTGCCCCCCGATCCAAAGCCCGTGCAATCATTGTCGACTCACTGGAATTAGTGAGCATAAGAACGGCCGAGTTTGCAGCAAGTTCAGGTAAAGCCTCCAATCCATTCATCTTTGGCATATCTATATCAAGGAGCACCACATCAGGAGTATTCTGGCGAGCCAATGAGATCGCATCGATACCATCACACGCCTCCTCGACACTCTCCACCTGATCAATTCTACGGAGAAGTGTGACTAATCCAATTCTAACGATCGGATTGTCATCCACAACAAGAACATGCATCACATGCTTCCTTCCTCATGCTGTCTACCATTGTTATCTGCACCTAATGCTATGTATCGGGCAAAGGAACTATCATAGTGGCCGTTGTACCCGCTCCTCTTGCACTATGAGCGATTCGCAATTCTCCCCCGAACTTACGCAATCTTTCCCGCACACCTGCTAATCCGTAATGCCCCTCCAGCACCAGGTCCTCTTGGCCTCGCATCGCCTCCTGAGGACCCCTTCCGTCGTCCTCAACAACGACGGTTACCTTTTCATCAAGACAAGACATTGTTACGAGAACACCGCCTGCCTCCGCATGTTTTTCCACATTGCTCAACAGCTCTCCGAGAACGCGTTCAACATTCCAAGCCCATTCCCCCTGGGGTCGCTGCACCTGTAGATCTTCTGGCACATTAAAAACGGTGTTATGCCCGGTACGCTTTCCCCATGCCTGAATTTGACGACACAAGTGCACACTTAGATCTTGAATCTGCCCTGAAGAGTTGAGGCCATCGAGCACAGCGCGGGCCTCCCTGCTGGCTTCATCGGCTGCTTCGAAGAGTGTCTCAGCAAGTCGCCGTGTGGCCGAATCGGAATCGCCGAGATCATCCCGCAGCGCTTCAGCGAGCATACGAATCCCATGGACTGACTTGGCCACAGAGTCATGCAAGTCTCGGGCAATGAATAGCCTTTCCTCGCTAGCCGCCCGTTGGATACGAGCATCAGCGAGCTCATCTGTCAATCGGCCGGTCTGTCGGAACTGATTGCCCATCCTGAACGCCAAAATCGCTGTCATGCCGATAAAAAATAGAAAAATTACGAGAGTTAAACCATGGGCGTGAACAAAAGTTGTGCCACCCCCCAAGATGACAACAACTCCCGTGACAACGAACCAGCCCATGACCCACGGAAAGGAGCGAGTAATCCCGATCAAGACCGCAGAGAGTAGGAGATAGGCTCCCCCTAACGCTGGCGTATCGAGTCGAACAACAGACAACAGGCAAAGAAGTCCCGCTACCAACGCATCAACAACCGGGAACATCCTACCATTAAGTACAGCATTCGACACGTACTGCCAACTCCATAGAAGCAGCGCGCTCATTGGCATTGCCAGAAGCAGCATCACAGCTAAGCTAGTTTCCAGGGATTCCGAAGCCGCTACGACGCCGGTAGATGCCAGCACCCCCAACCTCGCACAGGCGAAGAAGGATACCGTGGACTTGATGGTCCCGGACTGAACTTGAGTAGCCAGCGAGACCTCTTCATGATGCATTTCAACTCCCAATTCCAGCGTTCATCAGAATCATACTTCCAAGTATGAGAATCAAAGTGGCGGGGAGAATCATGGTCGTCACTACGATGGCAATCTTCGGCTGAGCCCTAGCTGCCGCACGCCGAACCTGCTGCGCTCGTTCGCGGCGAATCTCGGACGAAATGTCCACGAGAGCATCAGCCAAAGGAGTACCAAGTTCCTCAGCCTGCAGAAAAGCGGATACGAATATGGCAACATTTTCACTTCTAGAGTTATCTCGGGCCGCAATGAAAGCATCTCGCCTAGTCACCCCTAGCCGCATGGAATAAATAGCACCTCTCATTTCTTCGGCGAGAGGGCCTTCATGGAAGGAACTCACACGTTCGACGGCTGGACGGAACGACATCCCCGATCGAACTGTCACAGACAGGACGTCCAGAAAGTCAGGCAGATCCCGGTCGATCTGCTGCGAACGTCTGAGGCCAGTATTAGTAAGCCAAACTTGCATCCAAAATGCCAGCAACAGGCCGAGCCCAACCCCTATGATCAGCTCATCAATAAGAAAGCAAAATAAAAGAACGATAATTCCTAATACAACGAATCCAGTTTCACGCTGAATGAACTTTCTTTGAGTTAAACCGGCCGGATAACCAGCTCGTTTCAGTCGACTTTCCAGTCGTGCCCTCCGTCGAGGACCGTAGGCTCCCGACAGCAGGCGACTAAAACGAAGGCCAGCCCTGTCGACGAGTTTAATAACGAGACTTCCTTTTTCCTGAGAAGCAACATTCTCCTCCATGGACAAAGACCGTGCTGCGTCATAACTGACCATCCTCACACCCTGCGCTGCGCACAAGACTAAAATAAAGGCCGCCAGAGCAGTTAATATCGACACAGGATACATCAGATATCCACCCTCGAAACGAGACGCATCATCACCACACCTCCGGCAAAGAGCACGCCTGCAACCGCCAGAGCTATCTGCCCGAGGAAAGACGAGGCCATCATGTCAAGAATCCCCGGCTTCGCTATATTCATAAGAAGAACGGCCCCCAAGCCAATGAGAATTACTGCATATCCAGAGATAGATGCTCCTAAAATGGTAGTCCCGACCTCGCGACGGAGCTCCTTACGGTCCTCCAATGATGCAGCAATGTCATTCAAGGCGCGAACCAGCTCACCACCAGCACGCTGTTGAATAACAATAGTACGAACAAGAACTCCGACTTCACGCGACGGAAGCCGCTCCGAGAGCTTTTGGAGCGCCTGCTCTACCGGCCAACCTATATCCAACTGAGTAACCACACCGCCAATTTCTTCACACGCGGGACTCATTAACTCGGTTGCGGCCATACCCAGGCATCGACGCATTGATAGCCCGGCTGAACTGCCGTTAGCCAGCAGACGCGCAAGGTCAGGAAGCTGGGCAACGAAGCGCTGGGTTCGTTTCATACGACGGTGCTCCAACCATCGGAGAAATACCAACGGAAACGTTACCGCTAGAACTGCCGAGGCGATCTTTCCCATCAGCACCTGTCCACCAGTGAGAATCACAAGAATAATAACAATCACCGCGATAAGCACTCGATCGGCGGGCCATTGAAATCCCGCTGCCATGAGCCGATTTTGCATGCCCGTCACCCAACGCGCGTTCCGCAGTCGACGCGCCAGGCGGCTGCTCATACTTGGTGATACAGATTTCTCACTGACACCCATGCTTTCTTCAAGATCTTGGGTACGCCTGCGGTCCCCAGTTAAGGTTGCAATACCCCAACATCCTATAGCCAGAGAGGCTACCGCCGAGGTCAGGACCGTCCAAGGAGCGACCATCACTGAGCACCTCCCACATTCCCAAGGAATGCTGGTACAACCTGTTCCTGTTTTTGCGTCAACCGGTGCTCCAGTCTTTCTGAGAGTGGGAAACGAGCAACAGCATTTTTTTCGGCATTTGGAGCACCGGCCAAAGAACGCATAATTGGTTGAGTTACGTAGGCTTCTCTACGCTCCGAAGTGACCTCCGATATTTCACTGACGCGTCTTGCCCCGGTTGCGTCACGCTCAAGTTGGACGATAACATCAATTGCCCCGTTGATCTGATCACGAATAGTATCAACGGGGAGGGAGACATCCGACATGGACGCTAGGGTCTCGAGACGACTGAGGGCATCCACGGTACTGTTTGCGTGAACTGTCGTCAGGGAGCCCTCGTGTCCAGTGTTCATGGCCTGAAGCATGTCTAGCGTTTCACCACCACGCACCTCTCCGACGACAATTCTGTCGGGGCGCATACGCAGCGCGTTGCGTACGAGATCTCGAATGGTAACCTGCCCTTTGCCCTCGGAGTTGGCAGGTCTAGCTTCCATTCGAACGACATGACTTTGCTGAAGGGAGAGCTCTGCCGCATCCTCAATGGTCAAGATGCGTTCTGCCTCCGGAATTGCTCCAGAAAGGGCATTGAGAAAAGTCGTCTTTCCCGTACCAGTCCCTCCAGACACCAGGATGTTCAAACGTGCACGAACCATTGACACCAAAAGGCTTGCTGCATCATTGGGGAGACTCTTACGAGCCACGAGATCGTTGAGACGAAACGGCTGCGGAAAGCGGCGAATCGTAATAGTCGGCCCGTCGAGTGCCAAAGGAGGAATAATAACATTGACACGCTCACCACCCGCCAGACGCGCGTCCACCATCGGGCTGGACTCATCAACACGACGGTTAACCGACGACACAATACGGTCGATAGTCCGATAGATTTCCTCCTCAGAGGAAAACCCTTGGGGCAACCGCTCTAGTCGTCCGGCGCGTTCCACAAAAATGTTCCCCATCCCGTTCACCATGATTTCAGTGACGGTCTGATCAGCAATGAGTGGTTCAAGGATACCAAGTCCCACTGATTCATCGACCACTCGCTCAATGAGCCGCACACGCTCCGTCGAGGACATTACTGGCCCTTCGGCGGAGAGAATACGCGACAGCATCCGTTCAAGCCGGGCACGACGCTGCGGCATCGACAAGGAGGAGACCTCATCGAGGTTAATCTCCTCCAGGAGTCGATTACGATACGTAGTAACGAGACTATCGCGCTCGTTTTCATTAGCGAGATGATCCGAATCCCGTAGAATCCTATCACGTAACGCCATCAGGAATCACCTCTGGGGAATGAAGCACTGCGCGTCACTGTTAACTCCGAACTGGTGATCCATGGAATGCCGATAGGTACGCGAGTAGTGACCGCAACACAATTCTCTCCGGTGCAATTTCTACTCACGTGGTCAATAACAACCCAGTCAGGCAGCGCCTCGGCAACCGCATTATCAACCGACATCTGATGCGTCATAGCAGCTCGGGCACCATCTCGGGCAGCAGCCTGGGTTGACGAGATAACCGACGCAGCCAAAAATCCCTGTACAACGAATAGAGTGATAAGAACGACGATGGGAATAGCAATTACAAGTTCAACTGAAAGTGATCCTTGCTCGCGATTGCGGCATGATTTGCTACCTGTAGAGCGTTCAACGCACTGAAGAGTGTTCATAATCAACGTTCCCATTGAATACTTGCGTTGTCATCGACTGGCGGAAGGTTAAAGGGCGACGGAATTGACAAACTGACATCCACCTGACTGTTATGGGGAGAACCGACCCTGAGGCCACCACCCCAGCCCCAAGGAAGGCGATCAGCAACTTTTTTTTGCACTTCTACCGGGGACATCCCCACCGCATAATAGCGCGCCGCATCCTTGGCCGCGTTAGCGGCAACCAAATGGCTGGCTCCCCAGAAAACGAGTTGGATACACACCAGAATCGCCAAGGTGATAAGAGCGAAGGCAACCGGAGCCTCAGCGAGAATCTGCCCCCGTTCCCGGTGTCGTCCCCAACCGCCTTGACGTTTACCTCGTTTGCCACGTTTATTTCGTTCGCTGCGTTTCACCCTCTGATTAGATCGACCAGACTCCTGGTTAGCACTCAAAGCACCTCTCTCAAGCATTATCGGATTCTGCGGCGGGAGAGGATTTGCTTGTGTAGTACTGCCACTACTATTAACCCATTGCGTGAACGGCCCGACAACCAGCTCAAGTGGCTGCTCTAGAACAGTGGCAGTATTCATAGACGATTCAAGTAGCCTTTCAGCTCCGGGAATCTCCATTGCCACAGCCAGACCCGTCAGGCGGCCCGCAGCGGAAGGCTGGATCTCCGCCTTACGATCTACCTTGTTCAAGATGAGGGACAGTGGAGTGGACCGGGCAATATCTAGCCGCTCCATTGATTCATGAAGGCGTCTGGCAGCGCGCAGAGAAGGAATGTCCGGTGTAGCGACAACCAGCACCTCATCAGCAAAGTCCAGGGCGGCGGCTTGGACATCATCCAGGCGAGATCCGCAGTCCAGGACGATGGCAGCGTACTGGTATCGCGTCGCTTGGATGACTCGTCGGATCTGAGGTTCCCCCATTGCTTCGCCGGCCTCTCCGTACTTAGGTGCGGCTAAGAGCATAATGCCGCCAGGTACCGGGAAGCTCGCTTCATCGAGTTCGCGTCTTCCAATATTCTCTCCCACGCCAACAAGGTCTGCCACCGATCGCCGTGGTCTGGCACCGCAGTATGCAGCAAGGTCACCGTTGCGCAGATCGAGATCGATGAGACACGTCGGTGCCCGGTGAGCAAGCTCACGCGCTAACAGGAGTGCCAGCAGTGAGGTACCCACTCCCCCTTTTGCTCCCACAACAGCGACAACCCGCCCGATCTGACGCTGTTGTTCGGCAGCAACACCTTCGACACGATGGTGGACAACCTGCGTCCAGGCCACCGCCGCAGGGACCTTTGTCGAGTAAGCCTCCAGAGATGCCGGGAGGGGAAGCACATCGCGAGCACCCACTTCTAAGGCACTCTCATAGATCTGATTACCGCGCTCGGTTGTCAGCAGTAGTGTGGCGACCAACGGCCAAGACATGCTGATCTCACGGGCCAGATCTAGGCCCAGCCCATCATTAATGTGCAGATCGACCAGAACGACGTGCCCCTCAGAATCGTCCTGAAGACGCAGACGCAAGGCCTCGGCCGAGCCGACGGCGTTAACAGCGAAGGCCGCGTCGATCTCGAGCAATGTGGCACGAACCTGCTCGACGACCTCGTGATCCTGAGAAACGATAAACAATGTCATTACTCAGTTTCCACCCTTCCCTGTAGCAGGAGTCTCAGGCGTAGCCGGAGCTGGAGCAGAACCTCCACCGTACTGGGTAGAATCAGGCCCGAGCGCACTATCATCGCCTTCACCACGCAGAGCCAGTCTTACCTTCACAGCAAAACTTTCTGCGTAGGCGACCTTGAGCGCATCCTGCGTACTCAAGGCGAAAGTTACAGGGACTCCCTTTTCATCGGTGAAATTGCCGGATTCATCCTTTTCTTTGATATCAGTAGTGACACCAACATCGAGGATAACGGCATTCTCCACCACGACATTCGCCTGCTGAGCCTTCGTGTTCGGGTCCTCGACCGTAGCGATGATGTCGACAGTTTCCCCTGAGGAGATCTTACCTGCCACGCCGGTTTCGGCATCGACAATGATGGCAACCTCACGATATCCAGATTGGAGCCCCGGTGGCGATTCGAGCATCCCAGACTGAAGCATGTCTCCCTTATGGTAGGTGCCGGCGGTCACCAGGCCGGACGTCTCTTTGAACGAGTGCAACGCCCCATTAGGCGCCCATCGTTTCGGGACCTCTTTCACCTCCACATCCGCTTCCGTCAGTGATGTCAGCGACTCCACATCCCGAGTGAGGGTGACAACAGTAGTCATCGGGCCAACCTGGCTCGCCACAGAGTTGACGTATGACAGAACCAAGCCGAAGGTAACCAGCGCCCCGACAATGGTGAAGAAGATGAGAATAATGCCTTTACGCTGACGGGGATTCATCGAATCGAAGCTCCTTCGGTGACGGGCGGTGTTTACTGTGCGGATAAGGATGCATAAGTGGGGGACTGATGAGTCCCGCAGAAGAGACATCCGGAAGGGCCTGCGGGTCGACCGCAGCAGTTGCATTCTTCGCATCCAGCTTGCTGCGCCAGAACGATGGCCATCCGGCCTGGAGCATCGGGCAGTGCGGAGCGCTCCACCCAACTGCGTGCGTTCCAGCTCGTACGGTCTAGGCGAAGGTAGATGCTCGCTTGTGGTGCAATCACCTCGAGCCCTCGCCCTTGGCCGGGCGGGTCGGAACGAGCCTCTATAGTCAGCGCTGTCGGAAGTCTGGACCAATCCACTGGGCTGATGGAAGCAACCTTCTGCGTCCTGATGTCGACATCGAAACTGGCACCCGGAAAAAAACTGCGCAGATGCTGTCTCATCGAGGGACGCCCCGCTTCCAGTCGAGAGACTGAGGTCAGTGCGACTCGCGTCTCCACTACGCTCTGCGCGGCATCAGCCACCGCCTGCGCCACACCTAGATAGGTGATCGGGATTGAGAGAAGAAGAGAAGCAATCGCAGCCTGCCGGGTTGGAGTCCCCTGGACCGTCACTGCTGCCACCCGATCATGCTCCGCAACAGCACGAGCAACCCGCGGCGCGCGACTCCTGTCTCGAGGGCCACACATGATCAGAACATCCTCGCTGGGGTGATGAGGGATGAACTGGCACGCTTCCTCAAGAGTATCTGTTGACCTCACACCCGGGGCAAACTCCGCGACGCTGATGCCTGCAGTCAGGAACATAGTGCCCACCTCGACTGCCAACCATCTGACACTCGAGGGCTCCCCGTCTGACGGCGAACTGAGAGACTCCATCCATCCAAGGTCGCAAGCCTTCGGAGTCTCAAAGTAGATCTCTCCACCACACAAGCCCTTCTTGCAGATAGCAATCAAATCGCAATCTTTCAGTTGCATCGGGGACTATACCCGAAAGTACTCGCTCAGGGGCTGGATGCTTCAGCACCCCACATGGGCATCTCTCCCCACCCCTGGAAGCATCGCAGCACCTATTTTGGATTTAAGATATACCTATAAACGCCGTTGTCTCACGCACCTACCTCGCGATCGCCTTGTGTCTTATCGATAGCCACACCGAATCGTATTGTGGCTTTGTACTACCGCGATGCTATGCGGACACCACCCCCTGAGGTAGGGGTGAACGCCCCACCACCGCCCCACCCCTCTCATCCACTTCCCAGACCTCCAGGGATAGAGTCACAGGCCGCCATTGTGAGCGCTGTCGCACTGCGATGCTCCAGGTATGATCGAAACTGACCCAGCAGGATCTACTCCCAGTTCAATCACGCTCCTGCGCAGAGAGACGAAGAACATCCTCGATGGAGGCACACCCCTGCAACTGGACGCAGCCCCACACTCCGCAACGTTGGCACCAGCCCGCATCTGTCCGTAGAGTCTCGGACAGATAACGGTATCGACCCCGACGACACCGCTGCACCTGTCGCCTCACCGAAAGGACGCACTCCGTGCGCCGCCGTTCCCACGCTCCCCAGTCAGGCTGGGCTGCCGTTTCAGCACTGTTCGTAGGCGTTTCGCTAGTCAGCATCCAACCAGCTGACGCAGCGTCGGACTCCGGCACTGACCAGGACGTCGACACCACCAGTTCGCTGTCCAGCGGCTACACAGTAGAAGGCCCCAAGTCCAACCCAGTCACCAAGCAGGTCACTGAGACGCGAGCTCAGCGAGCAACATCGCAGTGCTTCAATCAACGCACGTGCGCCTCAGCCTCGTCTCAGCAGGTCAACACGCAGGCGGAGAATGTCGGGGCCGGACGAGTCAAGCACGGGCATCCTTCTGCAGCGACCCTGCCCGACTCCACGGTCGAGTCGTCAGCTGGATGGTTGACCATCGGTGGAACGTCGTCAGGCAACACTGCTCAAGGTGCGGCTCCTTCCGAGCCCTCAGTCACCTATCCCGTTCTGACTGTCAGCGGCTATGTCGCCTACCGGCGTGCAACGACTACCGAGCCCAACGGAACCGGTGCGGTCAGCCACACGTTCTCCTACAAGGCCGACATCCCCGTACCGGAGCACAGCCAGGAGGTCGACTCCGCGTGGAACACCTTCGGCATCTCCTCTCCCTCCGCAGGTCAGCGCATCTGCTTGGGCAATGTCGCTCTGTCCTACGACACCGGAGGAGACCTCGACAAGATGACATTCACCCATGTCACCGAGGGCTCTGCCGACGGCAGCATCTCGGGAGTCGCAGCAGGCACAGCTGTCACCACCGTGGTGACCACAACTCTTGACGTATCAGTACTCAGCGGAAGTGATCGGGATCTCGCCAACAGCTACGCCAAATCCGTTCTGCTGTCGTCAGGCACCGTCAACGTCCCAACTGCCGCGTTGTCCGTCAGCAACCCACAGGGCTCCTCCTCCAAAAACACACTTGCCGCACTCCTTGCCACCAAGGCGAGCACCACGCAGCTCGTTGTTAACGGCACGGCGATCACAGACAACGGCGGCTTCGACGCCCTCTCCGGCAGCTGGAGCACTGATCAGCTCACGGCGGGCCGACAGCCGCTAGCCAGTCAAACTCAATAGCGACCTCCTCCCTAAAGACGCCTGATGACAACGCAAGGACAGTGCATGAAGACTTCTGTAACAGCCACAGCGGCTGCGACGGCAGCGATGGCCGCACTCGCCGTGAGTGCCTGCGGCCAGAACGGATCCTCAGACTCAGGCACCGCATCAGCTGCCGCCTCCGCATCCCAACCATCGACGTCAAGAGGCTCGGGCGCCGCGTCGTCGGACGGCATGATGACGCTTCTCCCAACCGGCAACCTCGTGATCCAGGTGCCGGGAGACGCCGTCACTGGGGCCACCACAACCTATGACGACGGCATGCAGCAGACCTACTACGACAGCAGAGGAGGCTCCCCTCTCACAGTTGCTGTCGAGTACTACGCCGCCGGCGTCAAACCAGCGGCAAGCGTCCTGGCCACGGAGCAGCAGTCACTGACCGCCCAGTCCATCCAGCCCACGGTCACTCCCACGGAGGTTCCTGGCGGAACCGGAGGGAACCGCTTGGACTGGCAGACCACGGCGATCCCGCCATGGCTGCAGGACCGTAAGACCGCCGAGGTCCCCATCACGTGTGCGGGAGTCATCGTTGACGGACCGAGCGGTGACAGTTACGGGGTCTATGTCTTCGCCGATCCGAAGAATCAGGAGAGTCTGGAGCGCATGTCGTCCGTCCTCTCATCCGTGGCGGTGAACGCCTCATGAAGCGCCGTCTCCTCATGGCCGTAAGCGGTATCGCCTCGCTGAGCGCAGTCGCCTCATGCAGCAGCTCACCAGAAAAAACGCCTGTTTCAGGAATGACCTCGGTCGATGACGTGAAGCAGCCGCAAGCCCCGTCCAAGGGTCCTCAGGACGCTCCCAAGGAGTGGACCGGCGTGAACTTCTCCGGCATCTCTCTCAGTCTGCTGTCTTCTCTTAAGGGACCCACTCGGCGCAGCGGATGGCCCCCGTATGTCGTCTCCTACGACCTGCAGACCAACGACACCAGCTTCGAGCAGCGGGTGCTGCTCTCCGGCATCGACGCGAGCACCACCGCTGACGGCATCAGGCAAACCGCCAATCTCATGAGCTCCTACCTCTTTGAGAACTACTCGGAGATCGGCCGGGTCTCCTGGGAGGCTGACGGGAACACACCCGCCACTGAGAGGGTCGCCTTCTACTGGGGGCCCAACTCATCCTGGCTGGGGTGGACCTGGCTGCTCGCCTCAGAAGTGGGGACCGGCGTTGTCACTCTTCTGAGCACTGCCCTGGATGACGGCCTTCGCAACGGCATCGAGAACACTCTCACTCTGACGAGGCAGCAACAATGACGATCCAACGACGACGCGTACTTCTCACAGCCTCGACGGCCGGAGCCGCAGCGCTTCTTGCCAGCTGCTCCTTGACGAAGCACCCAGGCCCGGAAGGTGACTGGGAGCGCCTTGAGGACGGCGACCTGCTTCTTGCGGTACCCAAGGACTGGGACCAGTCGGTGGCGCAGTCCAGCATCTGGGGCACCAAGTGGACCGACCCATCAGACAAGTCGGCCGTTCTCATGACAGCTCAGTCCGTCGAAGCGAAGGACGGCTACCAGGCCCTTGACCTCGCGATGAACGCCGCCCGGGCCGTCACTCGCGGGTACCAACCCGTTGGCTCGAGAACAGCCATCACCAACGGATCCATCATCCTGGCGCAGCAGCAGTACCAGATCACCTGGCCCTATCAGAAGAAGGGCTCCCTGTGGGCCATCAGCCGGGACTCAAAGATCTGCCTCGTGGACTTCTCAGGCGCCAAGATCACCGACAAGCAGATCTCAACCGTGGGCCAGTGGATCGAGCTGCGCTGACGCGTACACATCCGCCTCTCACCCCCAACGCACGTCCACGTGGCGGTTGGCGGCCTTGCCGGCCTCGTTGACGCTGCCGTCCTCGTTGGTTTCGGAGGCCACAGGCTCGCTCTCCCCCTTGCCGGAGGACTGCACGTTCAGTGACGCCACCTTGGAGGTCAGGTAGTCGGCCACTGCCTTGGCACGCCGCTCGGAGAGCGTTTGGTTGTAGGCGTCGTCGGCCACGGAGTCGGTGTGTCCCACCACGGTGACCGTGGCCGGCGGCTTGCCGTTCCAGCGAGTGACGATCTCGTCGAGCACCTGCTTGGCGCGGTCGGTCAGGGTGGCCGAGTCGACGTCGAAGGTGACGTCACCGGACAGCGAGGCCACGGTCGTCTGGCCGTCCGAGGAGTAGGTGACCGCACTGTCCGAGCTGCTCGATCGCGACACCGGAGTGACAACGCGGTCCACGGTCTGAGCCACCCTGGGGTTGCCGGGGCCCGCGCTGCCGGGCTGCTTGACGATCGTCGTCGGATCGGCTGTGGCACTCTTGGTCGCAGCCGCCACCGGGCGGCCCGCCAGCGGCGCCACAGGTGAAGCGGCAGCTCCAACGGCAACCGACCAGGACACGGCACTCACAGCAACGACTGCTGCAGCACACACCCCAGCCCGACGGCGATGTTCGACACCCATCGTCCACCTTCCAGAGAGTACCTGCTGTCTCATCGGGCCACCGCCACGTTGCTGAAGGTACCTCCGTTCGGAATGGTGACGGTGACACTCTGCGCCTCCGCCGGGACACCGGTAAAGGTCGCCTGGAGCGCAATCGTCTGGCCGGGCTTGATAAACTCAGAGAGATCACCGGAGCACAGGCAACCGCCCTGGGAGTCATAGGAGACACGGTAAATGCTCGAGGAAGATGGCTCGATGAGCGTCAGACCATCAGCATTGCTCGTGCTCCCTCCCGGGCTTGCATTACCACTGGCCTGAGGAACTGAGTCATCTCCATCGGAGAACGAACTACTGATCCACATGTCATCCTTCTTGTCATCATTCGTCACCGAGAACATGACGGTCACCGTCGTTCCTGCACCGGACACAGAGTTCAGGGAAACAGTGCCGGACTTACTGTCAATAGTGGTCGGGTGCGACTCGATGACCGTACCGTTACCGCCATTGCCACTCGCCCCGGCCTGCGCGGACTTCGGCGCAGATGCCGACGTTGACGCACCTGATCCTTTCGAGTTCGATCCGCCTCCCAACTGGCAGGACGCCAGTGTCGCCGTCAGGCCGATGGCACTCACAACGGCCAGAACTCGCTGAGAAACAGTCATCATGATGGAACCTCCACTGCTAGTTCTCAGGCCACCTCAGCCTGAGGAATGCCAGAACTCTAAGCAGCATTCTTCATCCAAGAAATGGGGAGGCTCTCACGGGGAGATAGCGTGTAGTACACGGATACATCCGGGGTCCCCATGGGATATCCGGAGTACCCGGGGACTCCCCGTGGAGCGATGGGTAGTACATGGGTAGTCCCCCTTGCCTCAGTAACCCCAATGCGACTACGTTCCGTTTTAGACATTCCAGCATTCGTACTCAAGAGCCCCCATGACGTCAGAATTTCAACATTCACCCCGCGTTGATTCGACGAGGTCTTCTCGTCGGTCTTTCCTGGCTCTCTCGGTCTTGACGGGGGTCGGGTTGCCGGTGCTGACCGGGTGCAAGATCCCCGGGTGGTCGAAGAACAAAGGCGGACCCACTTCATCGTCAGGTTCCTTGGCCTCAACCGGTGGTAAGGCCAAGGCGGGTAGCACTGACTGGCAGGAGCTCGATGCCCACGTCATGGGCCACAAGGTCGCGGTGCGGGTCTCCCCCGTCATCCGCAAGGACGAGGCCACCTCGATCATGGCGCTGGAACTGACTCGCGCCAAGGACGACGCTTCCGTCGACCGCGTCAAAACCAACTCCTCCGGCTCAGAGGGCAACAAGCTCAGCATCTCGAACTATCTCGGATCCCCGTCCATCTATCGCCCAGGCACCGGCGCTTCCCTAGTCAAACTCCTCAACCTGGGCTCCGGACGCGTGTGGAGCACCACCGACGGTAGCGGCGCCAACGATAACGGATTCCTGGAGGTCACCCCCGGCGAGCAAACCACTTCCTACCTGTCCTTCGGCAAGGTTGACACCGACACCGTGACCGTCATGGTCCCCATGGCCGGCTTCACCACCGTCTCGGTCCTGGAGGCGGACGCCGCCAAGAAAGCAGGCGTCGACTTGAACGCCGCCAGCAGCGAGCTCGACCAGTTCCCAGGCGCAGCCACCGAGCTCGCCGCCCCCGTCGCCATTGAGCGCTACACCCGGGCCCTGGACGACTCCACCAGCACCCACACCGGCGGGCAGGATATCACCGTCACCCTGGCATCAGATGTCACCTTCGCCTCCGACTCCGCTGACCTCACCCCCGCAGCCGACACCCAGCTTCAGACCGTCGCCGACCAGCTCAACCAGTACCCTGACGGCGGCACCTTGAGCATCGTGGGCCACACCGACGACATCCAGGACGACGCCTACAACCAGCCCCTTTCCGAGAAACGCGCCAACGCCGTCAAAGACCGGCTCCAACAGCTCACCACCCTCGACAAGTGGAGCCCTACCACCACCGGCAAGGGGGAGTCCGAGCCCCGTGTCAAGGAGACCACCGACGAGGCTCGGGCCGCGAACCGAAGAGTCGAGATCACCCTCACCCCCACCGGCGGCACCACCGCCCCCAAGAGCAGCACCACCACCGCCACCCCCCGGCAACGACGGCGGCAAACTGCCGGACCCGCAAGGCCCCGTCGCCAAGGGCTCCGAGGGCGTCACCCTCACTGCCAAGGGCACCGACACCAGCGGAGAGGTCACCATCACCCTCGATCACCTCACCCGCACTGACGGGTACCTGTTGGGAACCGTCACCTGCACTATCAAAGACGGCTCCACCGGAGCCCCACTGCACCCACTGCTCGAAGATCCGCAGAAACTCCTAGCCAACCAGCGCGACGAGGACGGCAGCGCCCTGCCAACCTTCAACGCCAGCGACGGACTGACCCTCATCGCCGGCGGCGAGCGCATCTTCCCCGCCGACTACCTCGACGCCGCCGCCGAGCAGCACCTCCCCCTGAGCGAACTCAACGTCTCCGACGATCTCAAGACCGGCGTCACCACCATCTGCGTCGTCTGGCCCGACCCCGGCGGCGACACCATCACCCTCGACCACCAAGCCGACAAGAGCACCAACGACAACGCATACCGCCTCACCGACATTCCCGTTAAAAACAGCTGACGCACCCGAGCCGCCGAGCGGGGAGGTCGTCCTCGTCCTTGCGAGAGGGAGAGACAAGGACGAGGACGACCGGCTTCTACCACTCCCCCAATCCGGTGCTCCACCGATGCCTGCACCGTAGTCAGCAGGGCACCCCGCGGGCCATGGGCAGATGCCCCCGTGGAAAACTCGTGCAGTACCCGGGGACGCCCCAGACACTCCCCGTGCACCCGGGTACAGCCCGGACATAGAACGGCGTCGGCGGCCTCCTGCGCAGGAGGC